>NZ_JAUCZG010000011.1 GCF_030373225.1 Hydrogenophaga sp.
CGAAATTCATGCGCTCAGCAGGCTTCGCTGCGCCGGTTTTGAACACCATCCCTAGCTCTATTCGTCATCCGAGCATTAACAAGAGAAAAACCTATGGTCGTTAGTAAGCTTGCGCATTTCTCAGTTCGAACCACTGACATGGAGTCGTCAAGGCGCTTCTACGTCGACGTAATGGGATTCAAGGAGGGGTTTCGCCCCCCCTTCAACTTTCCGGGACTGTGGCTCTACATTGGCGGAGATGAATCCGACTATGGTGTCGTCCACATCATTGGCGTCGATACCAACGACTCGTCGGGCCTCGCGGAGTATCTGGGTGAACGGGCTGAAGAGGCTCTGAGCGGTAGCGGCGTCCTAGACCATGTGGCCTTCTCAGCCACCGATTTGCAAGAAATGTACCGGCGACTCAAGGCAGCGGGGCTGCCATTTCGCGAGCGGACGGTGCCGAGCCTAGGTCTCCACCAGGTCTTCGTTGAAGATCCCTCAGGGATCACTATTGAGCTGAATTTTCCAGCTGGAGAATCTGCCATCGCCATTGGCTGATGGCTGTTTTTAATAAGGCAGCAGCCCAGACGTCAAAGCAGGCGAAGATTTTCCTGCGCTTCTTGACCTCAACCTTTTTTTGTGACATGTCACTGTTGATGCGTTGGTGTAGTGCATAGATATGACCATTACACAGTCAAACCACCTCTAAAACCAGTTCCAGTCGAAATCACAGGGTGCCAACCGATAGCACCGCCCATGAAGAAGTCAACATTCAGCGACTGCAGAGTTGCAACGCCTCTTTCACGGCAGCAGCGCGTCGGGCATCCAGGTACTGAGCAAGATCATTGACGTGCACACCCTTTGCCGATTTTTGTGACTTCGGCTCGATCCTGACCATGGGTATGTTGATGTCACCCATCGACACTTTTCGAACAAAATTTTCAGTGGTGAGATGGGGGAAATAATCTTTAACAACCGTAGCCACAGGGATGATGGCTTGGGCGTTGTACTGGGCCATAAGCAAAAAGACGGTGTTCATTCTGGACATCGTTCGAGATGACTCACAGAGGATTTCTGTGCGGATCCGGCGTCTTCTTTTCTGGGCTTGTTGGCTCAGCGCGCATTACGACCTAATCATGCACTGAAGGCCTGCGGATTTTTTGCAGGCTAGACCTCCTCGCTACCGCTTGGTGCGGGGGTGCGAGCACCCGTTCGGTCCGCCTAGACCAAACATTTGGAACAATTTGAACAGAGTTGAGTGCTTTTTTCTGCCGATCTCGGTCAGTTTGTTTGATTTAGAAATCTGCATTTTTGGTTTTTGAGCTGCCGCCCGTTTGAAAGACACCGTGTTCCGCTGGATCTTCATCCATGACATCACTTGATTAGGTTGAGATGGTGGTGATCTGAGTCACATCGTAGCGATTTGAGTGGCCAGGTGGCCTGAAATGAAATCGGCCAAAGCGCTGCTTTGACCTTGACAGAAGTCAGCGAATCGGGCGCTAAGTGTGGAATTAGATTATTTGAGTTGCGTGACGATCATCTGAAACCCATTTTGGTCATCGCTTTGCCCGAATTCTCCTAAACCAATTCGCCCAAAACGCGGTTATCAGCAAGACACAGGGCAAAGAAATGGGCACCATGGAAGCATGTGACCAGACTGTGTAAACAGCGGTATGTGAGCGTCAAAGCCCGCCGTGGATGGTTGCTGAAAAACCTATGGAGTTTGGTGATGAGTAGCCCACGTAAAAGTGAAGATCACATACGCCGTCGCGTGCACCGTTTGCGCGCCGTACTGAACTCTTCCGGCTTGAGTCAAAGGCTGGTCGAGAAAAATGTGCGTCTGCTCAAGCGCTGCGCGCTGACCCTGTTGAGAACTGAGGTGGCCGATAAAACCCGACAGGCCTACTGGCGCTGCTACCGACGCCGCTGCAAAGCCGGCATGCTCGACCCTGCCGCCACGCCCAATGGACTCCCGCCTACCCGCCGGGGTTGGTACTACAACCGGGCCTCTCTGCAATTTGGGATTGCCACTGACCTTCTGGCCTGGTTGAACACACCGGCTGAAGTGCAACAAGAGGCCTTCGTTCGCGACTACGAGCCCAAAGCCGAGTGCATTGAATGGTTGCGGCGACTCAACCAGGTCCTTCAGGTCGCCCCACCGGGCATCAAGATCGGTGCCCTCCATTCGACGTTGGCCTCGTCCCAAAGTCAGAGCAAAGCCAAGATCAATGCTAAGCCAATGCCCGCTGTGCAAGTGCCGCGTCCCGCGAAGTTCGCCCAGTCGACCAGCAAACGTGTGGGTCTGGCGAGCTTGAGACGTTCCTGGCGCGCCAGGTTTTGGAAAAACGTCAAGCCTGCCGCTCGCTACCGCACGCACATGGCGGCCCTCGTACTGACCGGCGCGCGCCCTTGCGAGTTCGAAGAAGGCATTCGCGTGCGCTACGAGTCATCACCCGGAGGCGAACGATTGGTTTTCCTGATCCGCGGCCGCAAACTTTCAGACACGACCGGCCTCGCTTGGCGCCGTATCTTTGTCGACGTGCGGGCCGCTTTGAACGACCCCAACCGGGCCGAAGCAGTGGCTCACCTGGTGACACAACTCCGTCATCAACCCCGTCAGCGCCTGGATGTGAAGTGTGGGGCCAAGGCCCTGCATGCTGCTGTGTCTGCGGTGGGCAAGCGTGCGTTTCCCCGTCATGGCTACAAAGTGGCTCCGTATTCGTTTCGACATCAACTCGCGACAGACATCAATGTGGCCGATCTCGACGAGGTCGAGTTCGCCCGGATCCTGTCTCATGCGTCCACCCGAACGGCCGAGCATTACGGTTACGCGGATCGCAGCCGTGGCGTATTGATGCGCCCAAAATCTTTGCCGATTCGGTCCGGCGGTGCCCGCGGACAAGTGCGCATCAAGCACTCGGCCCCGCCGAGCTGGCCATTGGTGCGCTCGCGGTCCACTCCGATCGGACGCTCGCGGCGCAAGAAGCCATAGCGCTAACACCCTGAGTCACGGCTGCATGCACAACATGCGGTCGCGCTCCATCACGGCACCGGTCATTCCGACAACGATGTAAGCGTCACCATTGAACACCCGGTGACGTGCTACTGACGCGTCGACGTCCCCCACCAACCAAAACCCCAGATCGAGCGCGTCGCCTGCCAAGGTGGCGTGCCTTGATTCACGGATTCACGGTTTCGCCGTTCACGATGGCGGATTTCCATTCGCGTTGACGACCTCTTTGCGGCACCGAATTGTCCGGTGTCGATCCCCATCACGAACCCGTGCCCCACCGCGGTGTCGAGCGCGCAGGAGGGAAGCCATTAAGGGCGAACTTATCCCTCCTGCGCGCACATTGTTCCCAGTATCTTGGTGCGTTTACATGCGCTGGGAACAATGTGCCCGCGACTGAAGTCGCGAATATCGACACCGATTCAGAGTACGGGTTCGTGGATCTTCGGCACACAGCGCGCCACCACGCCGCAGTGCGCGCCGCTACGGCTCACAGCGCGCCGCCGTGGCGCAGTGCGCGTCGCTACGGCGCACAGTGTGCCGAAGGAGATGGAGTCGTCGCTTGATAGACCGATCTCGTGGAATTGCTGGGGATGATTGACGCGGCTCAGCCAGGCGTCCGTGCCTGCGCACGGGTGGCGCCGGATTGGGAGGAGGGGTGGAGGGGTGGAGGAGGTTGGTACGCACCGCGAGGGCAAGCCATGTGCTCTTTCGAATGAGCCCCTCGACGTACAGCCCAAGGCGGAGAATTGAAGACACAACGCTTTCAAGACGCCCCTGAGCCAAGGTGTGATCTGCAGCACCTGCTCGCAGATGAGGCTTCATCGGATGTGCTGCGGGGATGACAGGTTTACCAACCCCGCGCCGCATTCAACGCCTGTTTCATCAAGACCAGTTCGTGTCTTTGCTGCTGCAGCGTCTCGGGCTCCACGTAGCGCATGTTCAGATCCAGCGTCTGCAGATGCACCACCTTGATCTTTTCCAAGGGAATGATCAATTGGATGTTGACCGGAAGGGCGTCCCACTCGATCAGGGGCACCTGCGCGTAGTTGGATGCCCCCTCCAGAATGTCTTGCAGGGCATGCTCCAGCTGGGTGTAGACATGACAGCGCTCACACAGCGTCTGCACGCAGTCGCGCCTGTAGCTGGCGCCGTACCGGCGGCCACAACACGCGCAGGTCGATCCACTGGATTGACGCATGCGGTTCAAGATGCCATGCACGACCCGGTCACTGCCGGCGCCGTATGCCTCCATGAGCATCTCGCCCCTGCCAAACGCGATACCTCCGATCTCAATGCCGTCGCGCTTTGTACAGTTCACCGCTTTCAGTCGTGTGACAGTCTGATCAAAGATGCGCAGCCAGCCAGGGCTGACGTAGTCGCGCTGCTCCAAGAGACGGCTGATCTGGTCCGCAAATGTGCGAGGCGTGGGCGCCTCAAATTCTGGCCCAGCCGTGGACTCAAAATCGTCGTTGACGAGCTGGCCGCAGATGATGTTGGCGTGTCCCATAGTGTGTGATCTCCAAATGGTTGGTCAGGTTGTTCGGTGGTGTTTTTTGCATCAGACAAAGCCAATGCGCGTACTTTTTGGATGCTTCTGTACCGAGTCTGGAATGTCGCGGACATCGACTCGATCGCGCTCTTGTGATGCTGCCCGGGCAAAACCCGCGCGCAGCAAGCGCCGAATGTCTCGTGGTGAAAAACCCTCAAGCGCGTCGACTACCTTGGCATCCAGTTCCGGCTGAAACGAAGATCCCCAAGGCTCATCACGCAGAAAGCTCTGATAGATGCTTCGGACGATCCTGCGCAGATCGCTTGCGTGTGGGAGAGGGATGTCGAAGACGGTGAACCGACTCAGCAACGGCCCATCGATAAGGGCTTTGCGGTTAGATGTCGCCACATAGAAAATCCAGGACGCATCGATCGGCAATGCCGACCAGTTGTCCGTGAACTTTGCGGCTGACACAGGTTCAAGCAGGCCCAGCAAATACTGGGACCCACTGTCCGAGCCTTCCGTGGTGATCTTGTCGATTTCATCCAACGCCCAAGTCACCGAGAGGCTGTCGTGCTGCAAGGACTGCCAAATCCGTCCGGGATGACTCGAGCTGTAGCCCGAGTCCAGTCCAAGCAAACTGAGCGAGGATCTGGCTGCAGAGAGGTCGACGCTTTCGAAGCGCACCCCCAGCCGTCTGGCAAGCTGTTGGCAGTAGGCTGTCTTGCCCACCCCGGGCGGTCCGTCGAGCAGGATGGGGGGCAGCTTGATTGACTGTTGTGCCGAGAGGCGGCACAGATGCAGTTGATCCTGAACCCATCGGGTGACCTCCGCAAAGTTCGGAAAATCCAGCACCAGGTCTTCCAGCACCCCGGGGTGGGGTGCCCGGTCAACTTTGCGCAAGGGGCCTTTCAAATGCAGCTTGCCATAGGCCCTGAGCAGCGCTTGCTGGTTGTCGCCAGGCAAGTTTTGAAGCGCAGCAATTTTTTCATCGAGTTCAACAACGTCGAAGAATGGGTGCCGCGTCTCATCTGGACTCGGTTTGTGCTCGGCGGCTGCAAGGCGCTCGAACCGCTGGTGCAGTTCCCGTGTCACGCGCTGAGCTTCTGCGGCACGTCTACAAGCGCGCCGGCCTTTGGGCGGTTGGACCATCGGGTTGTGTGCGAACTGAGGCATGGAGAGTCTCCAATTCTTGGTTTTTGGTGTTGTCGTGGTCGGTGGGTTTACTTGAGGCAGCGCAGTGCGTCAAAGCAGCGCTCTCGGAAATACCAGATTGCAGCTGGAACACCCTTTGGGCCAAAGTGCCGCGTTGGCTGCCCGTCACGGTAATACTCAAAAATCACATCGGCTTCGGCGGCTTTTCTGACCAGGTAAGGCCTCAGCTTGTGCAGCAGCCTGGATGCATGGATGCCGTCGTAGTTGAGTTGGTAGATGGGCCGTGTGTATGACTCTCTGTCAGGCAACTGTGTCAGACAGCAGTTTTCGCCAGCGACGGACCTAAAGCGATCAAGGGTTGCCGCACAGTTTTGAGGCACATGGACTCGTGCTCGGTAGTTGATCCGGTTGCCGCAGTTGCGTTTGATCCGAGCAAGGCTGATGCAACCCTCTCCGTCCAAGAATCCCGCAGCCCAGGCGTAGCCCAGCTGCAGCTCTGCAGCGTTAGTGGTGCTGGGCGTCTCGTTGCCAGAGGCCCGGTCTACCTGGTTGTTTGCCAGCTGCCGCCCGTTCTCGATGAGCGTCGGTACAGATGCTGATGGCTGTTCGCCGTGGGTGTTTGTGTTCATCGATTGCTCCTTGTTTGTCGATGAGTGAAGTCTAATAGCGATAAAAGTCGCTGTGTTGCGATATATCGACGCTAGGCGACTATTGTGGTTATTTAGCAACTTCCATAGCTCAACAGCGATATATATGATCCAACGATGATCAGGTTGAAGCTCAAAGAACTGTTGGCTAGTGCGAGTTTTCGCAAAGGCGAGCGCATACGGCTTGAAGAGGTGGCTACCGCCACAGGAATACACCGCGCCACGCTTTCTGCATTGAGCAGCCCCCGGGGATGCAACACTTCGACAGACAATCTAGATCGTTTGTGTCACTACTTCGGCTGCCAGATTCAGGACCTCGTTGAGTACGTTCCATCTGATCCGCCGGCTCCGCGTACTCGCGCCAAGAAGCCAGTCGACCAGGCCGATGCAGATAGCACGGCTGCTCGTAGTCGGTAGTCGCAACCGAAGGCCATGGCTTTGTACAACGCGGAAATTTCTGCCGGCTCCCTGCTTTCGCTCGAAAGCAAGCGCATCGCATTGCTGCTGCTGTCACAACCAGACAAAAACGCCTGGGGGCACGCCATTGAAGACGAGAACATCCTGCAGAAAAAAACCCGGGCCACTGCCCGGCGCCAAGCCACCTTGATCCGCAAGCGCCTGCTCACGCTCGACGAAGCTGGCTTGGTCATGCTGGCCCAGCGGGAACAGGAGGTCGTCATGCAGTTGCTGCTGGTTGCGGCCATCAAGCACACCGCGTCTTGCTGGCTCTCGGACGTGGTGGCAAAGTCCAGATCGCCCAACACTGCGCGCGCAGCAAAATAGCGGTTCAGCAGCGCGTTGGGAATTTGCCGAAAAAATCTCGGGTTGAGTGATCACGGGCCATGACTACTCCATGCTGGACGGTGAAATCACCATGAGCACCAAGCGGGGGATGGACGCCATCGGACTGATCTGAGCTTTGTTGTACATTGAAACATTCCCATTCAGCCGCAACGCTCATGGCTGCGTGTGGCTCGCCCACCAAGGGTTTGTTGTTCGAAGTCCAAGTGGGCTGTACCGCCCATGCGAGCGGGCGTACACCCTCTAAGAAAGTTTCAGCATTGGACTCGAATCGAGTGGATCAAAAAACCAGACTTGGCTTAGCTGAAGGCGGTGTGCTCAGTTCCCGTTCGGTCATGTTGCCTGAGCTTGCCGCGCTCCTGGCCGTCGCACCGCCAGCCGCTGATACCGCGACACTTCAGCGGTTGGCGATGGAAGAAGATGCATTGCACAAGCCTTCCGCGGCCAACAGAGTCAAGACATTTGCATTCCTCCGTCGCCTGTATGGACTGAGCGTCCAGCTTCCCGCCTACCGGGAGTTCACACGTCTTTGCCATCTGTCCCCGGCGGACACCCAGGTATTGGCAGGAACCTTGGCATTTGCGCGCGAGCCGGTTCTGCGGGCCTGTTGCGACATGGTTTTGGCGGTTCCGATGGGAAACCCTTTGAGGCGTGAAGACTTTGAAGCCTGGGTGCGCGAACACGCGCCCGGGCGCTACTCGCAGGCAATGTATGTCAGCTTCAGCCACAACCTCTACGCCTCATTTTTCCAGCTGGGATTTTTGAGTGAAGCAGCTGGTAAAGCCCGCATCCGCACACGCCGCGATGTACGGCCAGTCTCAGTCGCCTACGCCGCCTTCCTTGATTGGCTCACGGGCCTCAATGGGTTGTCGTTGCTGTCTGGTGCGTTGTCCAGAACCCTCGAGCTGTCAAAGGACGAACACCTCAGCCTGCTCTCCGCAGCAGGTCAGCAAGGCCTCATGCGCGTAGCCCATGCGGGGGGTGTTCTGCAGCTGGACTTTTCTGCCTGGTTGCAACCCGGCGAAATCCGATTAACCGTGCAATAAAGCCATCTGATGAGCTACGCCCAAACCATTCTCGACAAGTTGAAAGCCCATTTGGCTCTGCCGTGGCCAACCAACGTTTCCGGCCAGGAGCGCGTGCTCATGGCGGTTTATCCGCCCAGTGAGGAGCGCCGCATTCGCCGGTTGATCGATAGCGGTGAATTTGCCGCCGAAATTCGCGCCCTCCATCACGGCTGGTCGTCGCTGGATCTTTCTACCGCGTTTTCGCAATGGTTGGCAGCCCATGAAAACGGCGAGCGCCTGTTGCAAAGGCCGTCCCGCTTGTGGGATGACAAAGGCAATGTCAAAGGGCTTGAGGACTACCTGGTCGAACGCATTACCCAAGCGGCCGCCAACGACGACGCCAACACCGTGTTCGCGCTGGTGGGTTGTGGTGGCTTGTTTGGGCTGTTCAGCGTGTCACAGCTCATTGGCAAAGTGTGCGAGAAGGTCCCTGGCCGGATCGTCGCTTTTTTCCCGGGGGAACACGATGCAGAGCACAACAGCTACCGCCTGCTCGGCGCCAAAGACGGCTGGGGTTATCTGGCCACCACCATCACCGCTTGACAGATACAAACACGCACACCAACAGCAAGGCATTTAAAGTGAAAAACAGGGACGTTTTTGAAAAGAACATCGACACCTTCTCCTTGGAAAACCAAGGCGTCGCCAAAGTGGACGAGGCCATGGATGCCCAGCAGCAGCAAACCCTGCGCTTCGAGCTCGAAACCTTTGTTTGTAAAGGCCACTACGAAGAGGGGCTCAAGCGCATCCTCGAAACCTACGTGGACACCCTGGCCCGTGGTTCAGAGTCTCCGGCTGCCTGGGTTTCCGGCTTCTTCGGCAGCGGCAAATCCCACATGGTCAAGATGCTGCGCGCGCTGTGGACCAACACACCGTTTGCAGACCACCGCACCCCGCGCGACATTGCGAAGCTTCCTTCATCAGTAGCCGATGCGCTGAAAGAGCTGGACACCCTGGCGCGGCAAAAGAAGACCCGTCTTCTTGCCGCTTCGGGCACCCTGAGCCAGGGCGACAGCGACAGCATCCGCAAAGCCGTTTTGGCCATCGTTTTCAAGGCCTGTGGCCTGCCCAGCAACTACAGCGAAGCCCGCGCCTTGATGTGGCTGCGCAGTGAAGGCATTGAAGAAGCCGTGCGTCAGGCCCTGAGTCAGCAAGGCAAGGTGCTGGAGCGCACCCTGACCGATTTGACTGTCTCCACGCCTTTACATGAGGCAATCCTCGCTGCAAAGCCCGGTCTTGCCCGCGATAGTTTTGAACTGGGTGATCGCTTGGAGGCCCAGTTCACCGCAAAGGGCGACATCAGCCAAGACGACTTTTTACGCGCATTCAAAGACGCCACCCAGCAAGATGGTGCTGCCCCGATTTTCCTGCTGGTGCTGGACGAACTGCAGCAATATATCGCGGACAGTGCGGACCGTGCCATACGGGTGCAAGAGGTAGTTGAAAGCCTCGCCAAGAGTATGGAAGGCCGTGTTTTGGTGGTTGCCACAGGCCAAGCCGCTTTGGCAGACACGCCAAACCTGTCCCGCCTGATGGGGCGATTCTCCATCCCCATTCTTCTGTCCACCTCCGACGTGGAAGAGGTCTTGCGCGAGACGGTATTGAAAAAGAAGCCCTCTGCAACATCTGCACTGTCGGAATTGTTCAGCCCCAGCGGCTGTTTGGGCGAAGTCTCCTCCCATCTGCGCCAAAGCAGCTACGAGCACCGTCGTGAAGACGAGCCCGTGCTCAGCGCCTCTTACCCCATTCTTCCCACACGCCAGCGCCTGTGGGAGCGCGTGCTGGGCAGCACAGACACCACCGGCACCGGCGTTCAATTGCGATCCCAGCTGCGCCTGGCCTTTGAAGCGGTCAAGAAAACTGCCCAGCGGGACCTGGGTGCCATCGTGGGTGGCGACTTTATTTACGACGAAATTCGCCAGCGCCTGCGCCAATCCAATCAGATCAGCGCCGAGATCGCCGACAGCATCGATGCAATGCAACGCGATGGCCAAGATCTGAAGGCCCGTTCCCTGAAGGCTGTGTTCCTGTTGAGCCGCGTCATCAGCAGCTCTGCCGCTGATACGGGGCTCAAAACAGACGCGCAGACCGTGGCCGACCTGCTGGTCGAAGACCTCAAGGCAGACAACTCCACCCTGCGCGCCAGCGTCAAACTGGCCCTGGAAGA
Organism: Hydrogenophaga sp.; assembly: GCF_030373225.1. Taxonomy (GTDB): domain Bacteria; phylum Pseudomonadota; class Gammaproteobacteria; order Burkholderiales; family Burkholderiaceae_C; genus Hydrogenophaga. The sequence goes on from NZ_JAUCZG010000011.1 coordinate 10,322, forward strand.
GCTGGTCGATGTGCACCGCAAGCTCATGCGCGTGGCCAGTGCAGCGGGCGGCATTGAAGAGTACCGCCTGCAGACCAAAGAAAGTGCCGAGTGGTTCTCTTACTGCAGCAACGAAGAAATTGGCCAGCGCAGCGACCCCAACAGTTACGAATCCAAACTGCGCGAAGAGCTTTCCGCATGCGCAGCCGATGTGGTTCGAAGAATCTCGGTTCCGCAAGGCGTGAGCAAACAAGTGCGCCGCTTGAGCCTACACACCGACCCCGTCACCTCCCCCAAAGAGCAGGACGGCCTTTGTGTGTGGTTGCGCTCAGACATTGACGGCACCCGCGCCAAGGAAGTGGAGCAAGACGCTGGGCGTGCAGGCCTGGGCTCATCGGTCACTTTCGTCCACGTTGGGTTGACGAGAAAAGACGAACTGGTCAAAGCGCTGATTGCGCGCGAAGCGGCCAAGCGCACCCTGGAGCATTTTGGACAGCCCAAAACCGCTGAGGGCCAGGAAGCCCGTAACGCACTGGCCAAGCAACAGGCGGGCGCTGAAGGCCGCGTAAAAGACCTCCTTGCCGAAGCCATTGCCAACGCCCAGGTGTTCCAAGGCGGTGGCCAAGCGGTGGAAGAGGGCGCCTCGCTGGAAGAGCGGTTGAGGAAATCCGCAGCCGACGGCGCCACCCGCTTGTTCCCCAAATTCGCATCGGCAGACGCCACCGGCTGGCCCCAGGCCTTTGCCGACGCGGCCAAGGGCCTGGTCAATGCCCTGGAGCGCGTGGGCCACATGCAAGCGGCCGAAACGCACCCCGGGGCGCAAGAAATGTTGGCCCACATCGGCGCCAGCTCCCAGCGCGGTGCCAAGCTCAAAGATCGGTTCACCGGCGCACCGTATGGTTGGAGCAACGAGGCCGTTCTCGCCTTGTTGGCCGTGCTGTTTGCTGCTGGGCAACTTAAGATCTCGGCCGCCAGCGGACAACCCCTGGCTCCGGCCAAGTTTTTGGAGCGGGACGCCAACCAATACGCCTTCGAGCGGGAAAACACACCTTTGTCGGTCGATGAAAAGCGCGCCATTGCCCGCCTGACCCGATGCAAGCCCGACGAGGCTGAAATCGAAGCGCCCAAGTATGTGGCGGCTTTGACGCAAGCCTATGCACAGATCTGCGGTGCCGCCCCGCGCCCCGCGGCGGCGTTGCCCGATCTGCTGGACACGCTGGACAAGCTGGGTGGCAAAGATCTGGTCAAACACATTGCCCAGCACGAGAAAGCCGTCAAACAGCTCGGCGACGACATCACCGCACAGGCCGCCATGGTGCAGTTGCGCGAACCGAGCTGGGACAACCTGTCAAAACTCGCAGCCTACCTGGGCCCAGAGGCCGGGGGCGAAGCGCAAGCCGCTGCTATCCGCGCCGAACGCCAGTCCATTGCGGACGGCAGGCTGTTGCTGGCCCAGCCAGACCCTGTGCCGCCGCTCATCAGCCAAGCATCAGACTTGTTGCGCAACGCCCTCCACCAGTCTTACGCGGCCTACGCCCAGCAGTTTGCGCAAAGCGTGCAGTCCCTTCAGTCCCAGGCCGATTGGGCACGGCTCCAGCCCGCCGAACAAGCCGCCATCCTCTCGCATCATGGGCTTGATGTCCCTGAGGCCGCACCCAGCGTGGGCACCCTGCAGGAGCTGTTGCAAGCGCTGGCGCATTGCACCCCCCAGCGCTGGGCAGAGCGCATGCATGCCGTGGCAGGCAAAGTGCAGCAAGCCGCCAGCGCCTGCGCCAAAAAGCTGGAGCCCACCGTGCAACCCTACGCCGCCCCCGCCCGCATGGTGCGCAGCGAGCCCGAGCTGGAGGCCTGGCTCGATGAAGTGCGCCAGGCCGTCAAAGCCAAGCTTCAGTCCGGGCCGGTGCAGTTGTAGCCAGCGTTCTCAATAAAGCCAGCGCAGGCAGCTATCAATAACATTTCGGTTGATGGCCGCGCCACCACAGCCGCACCACCCACCACGGATCCCACCCATGAAAACCGCGCTCCCCCGCGAACACCGCCGCATCCTGGAGACCACCGTCGCCCAGGCCCGCACCCAGGCGGAAGACGGTGCTGCCAAAGCCCTTAAAGCCCTAGCCATAGGTGCCAAAGAGCCGCAAACCCACGCCACCGCCGAACAAAAAAAGCTGCGCGTGCAACTTCGCGGCCATGGCCGTGCATTGGGCGATGTGGCCGCTGCAGACGGCACCCAGGCCACCGCCCATCTGGTCACCGAGATTGCCTACGAGCACTGGCACCGCATGTTGTTTGCCCGCTTTCTGGCCGAGAGCAACCTGCTGATGCACCCCGACGGCTACCCCGTGAGCCTGGCCGACTGCAAAGAAGACGCCGCGACCATCAAGCCACCGGCCCGCAGCGAGTGGGAGGTGGCAGGGCGCTACGCCAGCGCCATGCTGCCTAACGTTTTCCGGGTAGATAGCCCCGTGCTGGCTCTGGAGTTGCCGCTGGAAACCGAGCAGGCGCTTGAAGCACTGCTGGCCAAATTGCCCGAAACGGTATTCAAGGCCGACGATAGCCTGGGCTGGAGCTACCAGTTCTGGCAAGCCCAAAAGAAAGAAGACGTCCAGCGGCAAATGAAGCAGGCCGGCACCAAGGTGGGGGCGGACGAGCTGCCCGCTGTCACCCAGCTGTTTACCGAGCAATACATGGTGGCCTTTCAGCTGGAAAACGCCCTGGGTGCCTGGATGCACAGCCGCCACCCCCGCATGGCGGTGCCGGTGGACATGCCGTACTTTCGCAAAATGCCCGATGGCTCTCCCGCCGCAGGCACCTTCCCCGCCTGGCCCGACAGCCTGGCCACCTTCACGTTGTTGGACCCCTGCTTGGGTTCCGGCCATTTTTTGGTGTCCGCCTTTCACTACTTGGTGCCCCTGCGCTGCGCTACTGAAAAGTTAAGCGTGCGCGAGGTGGTAGACCGTGTATTGGCGGACAACCTGTATGGCCTGGAGCTGGATGCCCGCTGCGTGGAGATTGCCGCTTTCGCCCTGGCTTTGGCCGCCTGGCGCTACCCGGACGAGAAAGGCAACGCCTTGGGCTACCGAGCGTTGCCTCGCCTGAACATTGCTTGTGTGGGTGTGGCGCCGCGCAGCAGAAAAGTGGATTGGCTCAAGTTGGCCGAGGGCGACGCTCGGCTGGAAACCGGCATGGCTGCTCTGTACGACCTGTTTCAAAAGGCGCCCGAATTGGGCAGCCTGATCGACCCCAAGGCCGCTACCCAGGGCGACCTTATTAGTGCTCACTGGGACGAGCTGGCCGCTAAGTTGGATTTGGCGCTGGCCGCCAAAGAAGGTGTTGCTGACGATGCGCAAGACACGGAGGCCACATCTGCCGCTCTGGAGGCCCGCGTCACCGCCCGTGGCATGGTGCATGCCTCGCGCATCCTCACCCGGCGCTACCACCTGGTGATGACCAATCCACCGTACCTGGGCGCAGGGCAGCATGGGCAGACACTAAAAGACTTTTGTGAGGAACATTACAAGACTGCCAAAGCTGACCTTGCCAATGTGTTTTTGGAGCGCTGCTTGAAGCTGTGTGTGCCAGGCGGCGTGGTGTCGTTTGTGATGCCGCAAAACTGGCTGTTTTTGAAGAGTTACCAGAAACAGCGCGAGCATTTGCTGCGGTACGCGACTTGGAATTTGTTGGCGCGGCTGGGTGAGCATGGCTTTGAGAGTTCCGACGCAGCCGGTGCGTTCATCATCTTGCTGACTATGACTCACGCCAAACCGGCTGCAGACCAGCCCTTACGCGGACTCGAAGCCAGTGCTCTGAAGTCGCCGGGGGAGAAAGCGGTGGTATTGACGGGCGGGGATGTGGTGGAGGTGAGTCAGGCGGGGCAGTTGGGGAATCCGGATGGAACAATTTCTCTCGAAGATCTTCGTCAGGATATTCCTCGCCTCGGACAATATGCCGAAGTTATTCAAGGTGTAGGCACGACCGACACCCCGCGCTTTGTTGTCAGATTTTGGGAGGTGGCAGCACCCGAGGACACTTGGGATTACTACCACTTAGCGCCAACCGGCAACGGCATTTCCGGCATGACATCTTTTCTTAAGTGGGAAAGAGGACTAGGAGCGCTCGCGCAGATTGGTACCGCACATAAGGGGAAAAAGGCTCTCGGCCAAAACGGTGTCGCTATCGCCGTTACAAGAACCCCATACATCTGTGCTTTTACCGGGACTAGATTCGATTGCACAAACGCAGTCTTGATTGCAAAACAGGAACCACAGCTCACAGCAATCGTTTCTTACATGGAATCAGATTCCTTCGAGAAGGAATTAAGGCAAGTTGACCAAGCACTGAGCATCACCGAGTCTTCATTTACCAAAGTTCCCTTCGACCTGGCCCACTGGCAGCAAGTCGCCGCGGACCGCTACCCCAACGGTCTACCCAAACCCTATTCCGACGACCCCACCCAATGGATCTTCCACGGCCACCCCCAGCCTGCTACCGACCCGCTGCAAGTGGCAGTCGCCCGCCTGCTGGGCTACCGCTGGCCTGCAGAGTCTGATGCTGCGATGGAACTCTCGGATGACGCCCGCGCCCTGAGCGCCCGTTGCAGAGACCTGGACAGCCTGGTGGATGACGACGGCATCCTTTGCCTACCCGCAGTGCGTGGCGAGGCGGCGGCGGTGGACCGGCTACGTGCAATGCTGGTCAAAGCGTTCGGCGAAGACTGGACGGCAGCCAGTGAGGCCAAGCTCTTAAAAGACGCCGGTTGCGATGGCCTGCCGCTCTCGCAATGGCTGCGCGACAAGTTTTTTGAGCAGCATGTGGCCCGCTTCCAAAAGCGCCCCTTCATTTGGCATGTGTGGGACGGCCACAAAGACGGCTTCTCTGCGCTATTGAACTACCACACACTCACCCGCGCCAAGCTGCAAACACTGATCCACACCTACCTCGGCGACTGGATCACCCAGCAGCGCCGCACCGTGGATGCCGGTGGCGCCCAGGCGGGCGAGGCCACGCTTAAGCTGGCCAAGGCCGAAGCGCTGAAAGTGCAGCTAGAGGCAATAGCCCAAGGCGAAAAGCCCTTTGACATTTTTGTGCGCTGGAAGCCGTTGAGCCAACAACCCATTGGCTGGGAGCCCGACCTGAACGACGGTGTGCGTATGAACATTCGCCCTTTCGTTCAAGCGGGAGTTCTGCGGATTAACGAGTCAAAGTTGGGCGTTCACTGGCGCGCCGACCGCGGAAAGGACGTGGCTAGTGCGCCCTGGTTCAAGCTGGGGCCAGCTTATGGCGAGCCAGAGGGCACCCGCATCAATGACCACCATTTGAGCTTGGCGGAGAAGCAGGCGGCGCGGGAGAAGGCTGCGGCTGGGCGCACCAAATGAAAACATTTTGTGCGGTAGACGATGCTGCGTTGATCCAGCTGCTGGGTCAGGCGAGGCGCCGCATCGTTTTTATTGCGCCGGGGCTCAATCTGCCGGTGGCGCACGCCCTGGGCCAGCGGTTTGACGAGATCGATGATTTGGATGTGACGGTGGTGCTGGACCCCGACGAAGACGTCTGCCGCATTGGTTATGGCGAGGTGGCTGCTCTGCAGCACTTGCATGCCCTGGCGCAAAGGCAAGGGTTTTGGCTGAAATCGCAGCCTGGCTTGCGGGTGGGGGTGCTGCTGGCCGATGAACAGACGCTGGTGTGGTCGCCCACGGCGCGCTCTGTAGAAGAGCAACCCAGCTCCAGCCCCACTGCCGGTGCCGACCTGCTGGAGGAGCCCGCACCACTGGCACCCAACGGTTTGATGCTTGGCGCCGACCCGGGCGAGCAATTGGCCCACGCGGTGGCCGCAGAAGGCACCGACTCCGGGCCTGACCAGGCCGAGATTGGGCGCAGCGCCATCACGCCCGAGCAGGTGAAGGCCACCGTGCAAGCCCATCAGGACAACCCGCCCATTCCTGTGGACCTGGCCCAAGTGACCCGGGTGTTCAGCAGCAAACTGCAGTTTGTGGAGCTGAAGGTGACGCGGGCCAAGTTGTCGAAGTCCCAGCTGAAGGTGCCCAACCATTTGCTCAACGTGGATGTGAGTGGCGACCTGAAGGGCCTGATCGAATCCAAGCTGCATGCCTTTGCCGATTTGCGCGACGAACCGGTGGAGGTGCCTGCGTTTGTCAATGGCAATGCGGCGTGCGACGCGCACAACGAGCCGTTGATGGAGCATGTGAGTGAGTCCAGCCTTGAGCGCAAGCGCCACGATCTGGAAAAGCACTTCGTCTACGACATTGCCAAATTTGGCCGGCTGATAGAGAAGGCGCGAAAAACGGAATTTGCCCATCAGCTTGAAGCGTACAAAACGCAGCTGCTGTCGCATTCGGAGGCCGTGAGAAAGCTGCTGAACGACAAGGCCGAGCAGATCTTGGACGAGGCCGTGGACCTGATCATGGCCAGAAGCACCATGGCACAGGCCAAGCCTGGTGAGAAGCCGCAGACGCTCAATGCCCAGGCGATCCGGGAAGAACTCAGCAAGGGTCTAGAGCGTGCCAAGGGCGAAGCGCCCACGCTGGCATTGGTTTACAAAGACGTGACCTACGAGCAAACCCAAAGCGCCGACTTCCGCGCCAAGGTCAGCAAGGCTTTGCCCGCACCCGTGCGCAAGCGGCTGGGCGATTGGACAGAAAAGTTCAGCGCGGCCCGTGAGCGCCCCGGAGCCCCATGAACAGACCGATTGCCCAGGTGAAAGACGCCGTGAAAAACGCGGTGAATGCGATACATGAAAAACCCCAAACAATCCGTCATTGATACGCTGTTACACAAGCTGCGCGAACAGGCGCAGCGCTTCAACCCGGGTTTGGAGACCGCCCCGGTGGCGGTGCTGTGGGCCGATGACCGCAGTGACTGGGCTGGGGTGCTGCCCCAGCTGAAGTCGGCAATGCCCGAGCTGTTCTCGCTGGGCGACTACAAGCCCCTGGAGCGCACCGGCCCCGGAGCCTGGCTGCGCATGGTGGCCGACGGGCAGGCAGGCGGCTTGCCACCGAGCACCGTGCCAGTTTTGTACCTGCCCGGCGTGGCCAACAGCAGCTTGCGCACCGACTTGCGTGCGGTGAAGGACGACCCGCAACTGGCTCCGATAGCCGAGCTGCAGTACCGCGGTGTTTTCTGGCGACAGGACAACACCAAAGACTGGACCTTGCGAGCCTTCTTTGAGAGCAAGCGCAATGGCCTGGGGCTGGTGACCAAGGGCGACCAGCAGACGCTGGCGGCGCTCAAGCAGGCGCTGCCCAAGCTGTTGAGCCGCTCGTTGGCGACCCTGGAAGGGCGCACCATCGACCTGGCGTTTTTGGACGAAGTGCTCAACCCCAACCCGGCGGACGACGTGCTGCGCTGGCTCGCTGAGCCAGAGCAGTTGCGCCTGGACAAGGGTGATGCCTGGCCCAGCTTCGTGGCCTCGACCCGCCAGCGCTATGGCCTGGACCTGGCCAAGAGCCCGCTGGACGCGGCTGCCGTGGTGCTGGAGGCGCGCGAGTCGGACGCGGCCTATCTGCTGTGGCAGAAATTTGTACTGCGGCCCGATGCGCAGACGGACCTTTACGACGTCTTCAAGGCGGTTCCAAAGCCGGCGCTGTGGTCAGAAGCCGATCGCTACCCGCGCGCCAATGAGTCGGAAGAAGCCGAGTTGTCCAAGGCATTTGAGACGCTGGCGCTGCTGGATACTGCGTCTGCAGCCGCTGAGCTGATCGCGCTTGAAGCTCAGCATGGCAAACGCCGCGCCACCGTGTGGGCAAGCCTGGGCAAGGCGCCCTTGGCGCAGGCGCTGCTGCCATTGGTCACCATCGCGCGTGCCGCCCTGCAGCCTGCAGTGGGTGGCAGCGTGGCGCACCAGGCGGCCACCTGGGCACAAGAGGGCTGGGCCGTGGACGCAGCCGCCCTGCAGGCCCTGGCTATTGCACAGGAAGCCGATTGCCTGGCACAGGTGGGGCCAGCATTGGCAGCGGTGTACCGGCCCTGGCTGCAGCGTTCGGCTGAGTCGTTTCAGCAACGGGTGGCGGCTGAGGGCTACCCGGCCAAATCCACCGATGCCGTGCCCGATGGCACGGTGGTGGTGTTCGTGGATGGTTTGCGGCTGGACCTGGCGCGCCAGTTGGAGGCAACGCTGCAAGGCGTTGGCCTGGCGGTCGATTTGCAGCACCGCTTCACCAGCGTGCCGTCGGTGACCAGCTCGGGCAAGGTGTGGTGTTCTCCAGGCTATGCGTCGGCGCAGCAGACGAATACGGCCACGGGGTTTGAGCCAGTATTGCGGCTCGCCGGTGCTGATGGCGACTACACCGCAGAGCGGTTGCGGCGGACCATCCAAGCCGAAGGTTTCACGCTGGTGGACCCTGAATCACCCGGCATTGCCGGTGGCCGTGGTTGGGCAGAGTTTTTGGACGACATTGACTCGGATGGCCACAACAAAGGCCTGCGCCTGGCACAAGAGGCGCCCCGCCATGTGGCCAAACTGGCCAAGACGGTGGAGCGCCTGCTCAATGCAGGCTGGCAACGGGTGCGTGTGGTGACCGACCACGGCTGGCTGCTCTTGCCGGGGGGGCTGCCCAAGGTGGAGCTGCACGCCAAGCTGGCGGAAACCAAGTGGGCACGCTGTGCCGTGGTGAAAGAGGCCGCAGTGGGTGTGGAGGCCATGACGCTGCCCTGGAGCTATGGGCCGCAGGTACGCATTGCCTTGGCGCCCGGCATTGGAGCTTTCAGGGCCGGGCAGGTGTACGACCATGGTGGGTTGACTCTGCAAGAGTGTGTGGTGCCGCTAGTGGATATCGTGGCCAACCCCCCGGCGCAAGGGCGCCCCGCGATCGTTGCCGTGGCATGGAACAGCCGCAAGACCATCTGCAAGGTGGATGCCGCGTTTGCGCAAGGGGCCACCTTGACGCTAGAGAGATTGGGCAGCAGTGTCGGCGAGCCTGGTGTCGTTGGCCCGGAGGGCAAGGCACAGGTGGTTTTCGATGAGGTGGATGACTTGCTGGGTGAGGCGGTCAACCTGGTACTGCGGCGTGATGGCCAGAGGGTGGCAGAAGAACAGCTCAAATTTGGTGAGGTATGGCATGCAGCTCGATGATTTGGATCGCAAGGCGGCGCAGGCGTTTGAAGGCTTTTTGGTACGCAAAGACCTGGTGCGGCAGTTCGCTCGCCAGTTCCCGGTGCCAACCTATGTGGTGGAGTTCCTGCTGGGAAGGTATTGCGCCACCACCGATGAGGCCGAGATTGCCGAGGGCTTGAGCATCGTCCAGCGGCAGTTGTCCGAGCGCACCGTGCGCGCTGGCAATGAAGAGCTGATCAAGTCCACCGCACGAGAGAAGGGGCAGGTCAAGATCATTGACATTGTTTCCGCGCGGCTGGACTCCAAGACGGACTCTTATGTGGCGGAGTTGCCCAGCCTGAAGCTCAAGGACGTGCGCATTGATGCTGACAAGGTACGCGAACATCAGCGCATGCTGACCGGGGGCTTTTACGCCGAAGTCACGCTGGGCTATGACCCGACGATTGCGCTGGAGAAAAGCGGGCGTCCTTTTGCCGTGGAAGGCTTGCGCGCCATTCAGCTGTCTAAAAACGATGTGTTGGAGACCTTGGCGGGTGCGCGCGAAAAGTTCAGCTCGGCCGAATGGAAAGACCTGTTGTTGAGATCGGTGGGCCTGGAGCCTGCCGAGCTGACAGAGCGGGCCAAAGACGCGATGCTCCTGCGCATGGTTCCGTTTGTGGAACGCAACTACAACATGGTGGAAATCGGGCCGCGTGGCACCGGCAAATCGCACCTGTTCCAGCAGGTGTCGCCCTACGCCCATTTGGTGTCCGGCGGCAAGGCGAGTGTGGCCCGCATGTTCGTGAACAACGCCAATGGCCAGCGGGGCCTGGTTTGCCAATACGACGTGGTGTGTTTTGACGAGGTGTCAGGCGTGTCCTTTGACCAGAAGGACGGCGTGAACATCATGAAGGGTTACATGGAGAGCGGCGAGTTCTCGCGCGGCAAAGAGAGCATTCGCGCCGATGGGTCGATCGTGATGGTGGGCAACTTCGATGTAGACATTGAAACCCAGCAGCGCGTTGGCCATCTGTTCAGCCCGCTACCGCCAGAAATGCGCGACGACACGGCCTTCATGGACCGTATTCACTGCTACCTGCCTGGCTGGGACGTTCCCAAGCTCAAGCCCACGTTGTTCACCGACCACTTTGGTTTGGTGAGCGATTTTCTATCGGAGTGTTTCACCAACCTGCGCAATCAGAGCAGAGTGGCAGCGTTGCAGGGCAGGGTGTTCTTTGGCGGAGCGCTGTCAGGGCGTGACATCAACGGCGTGAACAAGACCACCAGTGGCCTGCTCAAACTGATTTCACCCAGCGCCGACGCGACGCCAAGTGACGAAGACTTGGAGTGGGCGGTTCGGCTGGCGCTGGAGGTGCGCAGGCGCGTGAAGGAGCAGCAAAAGCGCATTGGAGCGGCTGAGTTTCGCAACACCCACTTCAGCTACACATTGGGCAGTGAAGGAATCGAAAAATTCATCACCACGCCAGAGCTGCAAAGCCAAAACGGCATTGGAGACGAACCCCTTGAAGCGGGTCAGATCTGGACGCTTAGCCCAGGGGGGCCTGAGGAACATCCTGGTCTGTTCCGGCTGGAGGTGACCGAAGGGCCGGGCAGTGGTGTTCGGGTGTTGAACAAACCGGTGCCCCAGGCATTCCAGGAGTCGATCCGATGCGCAGAGCAAAATCTGTATGCCCGAGCCATGACCCTGGTGGGCGACCGCGATCCGCGTGCCCATGAGTTTTCTGTGCAGTTGCGTGGATTCGATGCGGCCAAGTCCGGTGCGAAAACCGGTGTCGCTTCGCTCATTGCCTTGTGTGGCGCATTGCTGCGAAAGTCCGTGCGTGGCGGCCTCATCGTGACCGGTGAAGTGACTGTTGGAGGCACCATTGAGCCAATCCACAACGCCGTAAGCTTGGCGGAAATGGCGATAGAAAAGGGCGCTAAATCGCTGTTGCTCCCAGTGGCCTGTCGCAAACAGTTGTTTGATTTGTCAGACGATATGGCGACCAAGCTGGACATTGAGTTCTACCAAGACGCACGAGACGCCTTGATGAAGGCCCTGGTGGATTAAGTTGAGGGAAGGGGTCGCGCTATCAATGCTTCTGAATCCGTGACCCCTCCCGTTTCTATGGCGAATCCTGCCTTGAGCTAAAAACCCCAGAAAAAAGAAAGCCCGGCGCGAGGACCGGGCAAATGGAAAAAGCGCTGTCACACGACTTTTCACTGAAGAGGCCGACTGTTCAAATCGACCCTGGCGCATTATGGATTCAGGTGGCTCCAAACGTCCACAAAAAACTGCACCAGATGCCCAGCGGCGCCCCTCTTTTTGGGTGGGTCAAGCGCGCACCACAGGCATGTCTTCCCAGCGGGTCGTGTACTGCGGCGTGCGGCGTTCCTGCTTCATTGACCACTGTCTGCGCTCGCCCTGCAGCCCCGTGCTGGCGAGCAGGATCGTGCCCCGTCCATACCGGCGATTCAGACCATCCAGCGCGTCCATCAACCTGCCCTTGTCCGGGATTGTTGTCGCCGACGTTGAATTGAGCCATGCGCCGGCTTTGCGGTGAGCCGGATTGAGCGCACCTAAATCCAAGCTTGACGCCACTTGCAACTCGTTTGCTCTTGCTCAGTCGACGGTCGGCAGGTGGCTCAATTTGGCGACGGCGCCAACAGTCATGGTCTGAAAAACCGTCCTCGGGTGGCTGCAACACCAATCAGCTTTTACTTTGCAATGTTGCGTGACTTGGATTTGGTGTTTGACGTTTGAAGCCCGCTCGCGGTTTTCCCGAGAATTGTCTTCAACCACGGCCAGTTTGCGTATTTGTCGCCGACTTGCCGCAGGTGCGTGTAACGCTTCAGACTGGTCCACGACCGATGACCAGAGACACATGCGACACGGGGGATGCTCCAGCCCAACTCAAACAGGCGGCTGATGCCCTCGTGGCGCAAGTCGTGGAAGTGCAGGTCATCAATGCCGAGCAAAACGCAGGCTCGCGTGAATGATGCGCTCACCGACTGGGCGTTATAGGGCCAGATGACTCCCTCGGTCGCTGGCTGCAGCTCAATCAGCTTCAAGGCCTCTGGCGTGAGCGTTGTTGTGACATCGTTGCCGATCTTCTCACCTGGGTTTTTCATGTCTCGTACAACAATCTCTAGATTGGTCCTGTCGAGAACCTTGCCCTCCAGACGCGTGATTTCCTCTTGGCGCCGGGTGCTGAAGATGGCGAACAGGATCAGCCTGGTCATGGGGATGATGTCTTTTCGCTTGGCCTCGGCAACGGTGTAGTGGCCCATGAGCTTGTCAAGCTCCACCAGGGTAGGGCGGCGGTTGCGCTCCCTAGACTTACCTATGAGTCCCAGCTTGCCGAGCACTATCCGCGCATCATCAATGGACTGCTTCTCCAGTGGGTAGCCCCATGCTGGCTTGGCCACGCTGAAGATCGATGCCAAGTGGGAAATGTAGTTGCCACGCGTGGACGGCTCTGCGTCGAGGCTTTGTGCGAATCTCACCAATTCCTGACTGGTAATCTGAGAGCAGTGCAGGGCGCCGATCTCGGCATCCTTGATCGTGTTGAGTACCTGGGCCTTGGTCTTGCCGTGCGCCTTCTGCTTCTCCCGGTTGTACTGGTCGATCACGTCCCTGAGCAGGGGGTCGATAGGCTTGGTCAGAGCGCCGGGCTGCGCCAGTTCGGTTTCCCTTTTCTTCAGCCAGGCCTGCGCAGCGGGCTTTCGATCGAAGGTCTTGGACTCAGTGAAGATGACCTTGCTGTCTGCTTTGAGCCGGATTTGCGCTGTGTGGCCGACGGTGCCGTCTTGGCGCTTGCGTGAGAGAATCGTTCCCATGGGAGTGCTACATTGAAGTTTTGTAGCACTCAATGTAGCACTCATAGAACAAAATGGGGCGAAAAGTGAGCAAACCAGCGTGAATCAGATAGAGCCAAATCAACCTGTTTTCATAGGAGAAACCGCTCCATCGAGCCCCTGGCGCCTCTCTGTCGCGCCGATGATGGACTGGACGGATCGGCATTGCCGCTACTTCCACCGCCTGCTGACGAAGCAGACCCTGCTCTACACCGAGATGGTGACCACCGGTGCGCTGGCGCACGGCAGCGTTCAGCGGCACCTGCGCTTCAACGCCGAGGAGCACCCTGTGGCCCTGCAGCTCGGTGGCAGCGACGCGGCCGAGCTGGCCTTTGCCGCCCGGCTGGGCGAGCAGTGGGGCTATGACGAGATCAACCTCAACTGTGGCTGCCCGAGCGACCGCGTTCAGCGTGGCGCCTTCGGTGCCTGCCTCATGGCCGAGCCGCAGACGGTGGCCGACGGTGTGAAGGCGATGGTGGATGCGGTGTCCATCCCCGTCACAGTGAAGCACCGCATCGGCATCGACCGGGTGGAGAGCTACGACTTCGTGCGCGACTTCGTGGGCACGGTGAGCGAGGCGGGTTGCAAGGTGTTCCTGGTGCACGCACGAAACGCGTGGCTCGACGGCCTCTCGCCCAAGGAAAACCGCGAGGTGCCGCCGCTGCGCTACGAACTGGCCTACCGCCTCAAGCGCGACTTTCCCGGGCTCACGATCGGCATCAACGGCGGCATCACGACCAACGCGCAGATCGCCGAACACCTGCAGCAGGTCGACGGCGTGATGGTGGGGCGCGAGGCCTACCACAACCCCTGGCTGCTCACCTCGTGGGACGAAACCTTCTTTGGCGCTGCACCCGGTGCGATCTCGCGCGAGGAGGTGGAAGAACGGATGGTGGCCTACATGGAGCGCGCCTTCGCTGAAGACGGCTGCCCCTGGTACGCGATCGCACGCCACATGCTGGGCCTGCGCCACGGCTTGCGCGGCGCGCGGCGCTGGCGCCAGATCTGGAGCGACCACCGCCTCAAACCCCTGCCGCCGCGCGAGGTCTGGGCGATGGCACGGGACAGCATCGACGTCGAATCCCGGCCCGCGCCCGCCACGCTGGCGTGACACCTTCCCTCCCACAAGGTCACCATGTCTGATTTGCCCCCGGCGCTCGACGCCGAACGTTTCGAGATCGACACGGCGGCCGGCCGCGTGAGCGCCTACCGGGCCTGGCCCGCGTCGGGCGCGGCCAACCTGCCGCCGGTGCTGCTGGTGCACAGCGTCAACGCCTCCGGCTCGGCGGCCGAGGTGGCGCCGCTGTTCGAGCACTGCCGCCGGCGCCGGGCGGTGTATGCGCTGGACCTGCCGGGCTTCGGCTTCTCCGATCGCAGCGACCGCGTCTACACGCCGCGCCTGATGACGGACGCGATCCATGCGCTGCTCGCGCACATGCGCCAGGCCCACGGCGTGGAGGCGATCGACGTGCTCGGTGTGTCGCTGGCCAGCGAGTTCGTGGTGCGCGCGCAGCAGGAGGCGCCCCACACGGTTCGGCGCATGGCGCTGGTCAGCCCCACCGGTTTCAGCGGTCCCAAGCGGCGCCACGGGCCAGCGGGCAGCACCTTGTTCCAGGCCTGGCTGTTCAGGATCCTGTCCTGGCCGTTCTGGACCCGGGGCATCTACCGCAACCTCACCCGTCCCGGCGTGATCCGCTACTTTCTGGAGCGCACCTGGGGCTCCAAACGCATCGACGAAGCGCTGTGGCGCTACGACGTGCTCACCACGCGCCAGCCCGGCGCGCGTTTTGCGCCGCTGCACTTTGTCTCGGCGGGCTTGTTCAGCCGCGACATCAACACCTTGTACGAGGCGGTCACCTGCCCGGTGTGGGTGAGCATGGCCACGCTGGGCGACTTCACCGATTACCAGGGCAAGGTGACGGTGGAGCAGCGCCCGAACTGGCAGTTCCACGCCATTGAAGGCGGGGCCTTGCCGTATTTCGAAGACCTGGCCGCCTTCACCGACCGCCTCGATCCGTTCTGGGCCTAGGCGCCGACGGACTTCCCGCCGCTGCCGAGCCCAAGGGCCTCACGGGCCATTCACGGCCCTGTCAAATTCGGCCGCCAAGCTGCACCCAGCCAGCCTGCTCCGGGTTGGGTAACAGGATCCGTCATGGCGTTTTCCAATCGGCGCAGTTTCATCATCCGTGTGGCTTCCGCGTCTGCCGCCGTGGCGGCGGGAGGCCTGCTCTCGGCCTGCGGCGGGGGCGATGACGACACGGTCGCCGCAACGACACCAGCCCGGTTCGATTTCGGCGTGGCCAGCGGCGACCCGCTGGCCGACCGGGTGGTGCTCTGGACCCACGCGGCCCCGGCAGACGGGCTGTCGGCGGTGAACCTGAGCTGGGAAGTGGCCACGGACGCCGGTTTCACCCAGCGGGTGTCCAGCGGTCAGGTTCAGGCCACCCTGGCGAGCGGCTTCACTGCCAAGGTGGATGCCACCGGCCTGAGCGCAGGACAAAGCTATTTCTACCGCTTCCGCGAAGGCAGCAACAACTCGCCGGTGGGTCGCACCCGCACCTTGCCCGCCCCGGGCGTGGCCAGTGTGAAGCTGGCGGTGTTCAGCTGTGCCAACTACCCCGCCGGCTTTTTCCATGCCTACAGCGAGGCGGTGAACCTGGGAGCCGAGTACGCGGTGCACCTGGGCGACTACATCTACGAATACCCGGCCACCGGCTATGCCTCGCAGGACGCGGTGGCCCTGGGCCGCGTGAGCACCCCCGCCAACGAATGCTTCACGCTGGCCGACTATCGCGAGCGTTATGCCCAGTACCGCAGCGACCCGGACCTCAAGCGCCTGCACGCCAGCCTGCCGCTGATCGCCGTGTGGGACGACCACGAAATCGCCAACGACGCCTGGGTGGGTGGTGCCGAGAACCACACCGAAGGCGTGGAGGGCGCGTTTGTCGACCGCGTGGCCGCAGCCCTGCAGGTCTGGCACGAGTGGATGCCGATCCGCACGCCCGACATGACCGATCTGCGCCGGATCTACCGCAGCTTCGACTTCGGCCAGTTGCTGTCGCTGCACATGCTCGAGACCCGCCTGCTCGGGCGCGACAGAGGCGTCGATTTGCCCGACCTGGTGAACCCGGCGACCCAGGCGGCGGCGCTGGCCAGCCTGACGTCAGCCACGCGCCAGATGCTGGGCGCCGATCAGCAGACCTGGCTGTCGCAGCAGATGGCGGCGTCCAGCGCCACCTGGCAGGTGCTGGGCCAGCAGGTGCTGATGGGCCGCATGGCGTTTCCGGTCTCCATCCTGCAGGCGCTCAACCCCGCGAACACCGATCCGGCGGCCCAGGCGGCCGGACTGCAGGCGATCACCGACTACCTCACGGCCAAAGCCACACCGGCGGGGGCCCGCACACCGACCCAACAGGCCCTGCTCGATCCCGCGATCAACCCATTGCTGGGCTACAACCTCGACGCCTGGGACGGATACCCGGTGGCGCGTGAGGTGCTGCTGGGCACGGCAGCGGCCCAGGGCAAACGGCTGGTGACGCTGGCCGGCGACACGCACAACGCCTGGCACAACGACCTGACCTTGCTCAACGGCACAAAAGTGGGTGAGGAGTTTGCAACGCCGGGGGTGAGTTCGCCCGGCCTGGAGGAGTACCTCTCGGCCATTCCTGCAGCGCAGGTGGCCAGCATCTTCGCCGGGGTGATCGACACGCTGAACTACACCGACACGTCGCGCCGGGGTTTTCTGATGATGACCTTCGCCCCGGCGGCCGCCACCGGCGACTGGTACTTCGTGAACACGGTGAAATCGTCCACCTACGCCGTGACGCTGGGGCACAGCGCCACATTCAACGCCTGAGGGCGAAGGCTCAGACGGCGGCTTGCAGGCCGTTCTGGAAGTGCTCCCGCATGCGCTGCACCGCCAGCGCGCCATTGCGCTGACCCAGCGCGTCGACGATGGCGCGGTGCTCGGCGAGCGACTCCTGAATGCGCCCGGCCTTGAGCAGGGAGTTGTGGCGGTTGAGCTTCATCACCTTTCGCAGGTCGGCCACCATCTGCTCGCGCCAGCGGTTGCGCGCGAGTTCCAGCACGCGCATGTGGAACTGCTCGTTGAGCGAAAAGAACCGGTCGCGCTCGCCCGCGGCGGCTTCCAGCGCGTCGTGCAGGGTTTGCAGCTCGACCAGTTCGGCGTCGGTGGCGCGTTCGGCCACCACGCCGGCGGCGTCGGATTCCAGCAGCGCCAGCAGGTGGTAGACGTCGGCCAGGTCTTTCTCGGACACTTCGGTCACGTAGGCACCGCGCCGCACCTTCATCGTCACCAGGCCTTCGGCCGCCAGCACCTTGAGGGCTTCGCGCAGCGGGGTTCGGCTGATGCCGTATTCCTCGGCGAGCTTGAGTTCGTCGATCCAGCTGCCGGGCTCCAGCTCGCGCTGAAAGATGCGCTGGCGCAGCAGTTCGGCGACTTCTTCATAGAGGGCGCGGGGCGCAAGGGAGAGGGCGGACATGGGCGGCATTGTAAGTCGCAAGGAATATTCTGCATCAATAATTATGAATGATATAAAATCCCGGCCGATCCCGCGACATTCCAACCATTGCCCGCCATGAGCTCCACAACGCCAGATACAGCGCCCGACACAGCGCCCGAATTCCCTCCCGTTCCTCTTGAAGCCTGGACCCGGGCCGCACAGAAATCGGCGCCCGGCGGCGACCTGTCCGCCCTCGACTGGGTCACGCCCGACGGCATTCGTGTGAAACCGCTCTACACGGCGCAAGACACGGCCGGTTTGCCCAACACCCACACGCTGCCCGGCTTCGAGCCCTTCATTCGCGGCCCGCAGGCCACCATGTACGCGGTGCGCCCCTGGACGATCCGCCAGTACGCCGGCTTCTCCACCGCCGAAGAAAGCAACGCCTTCTACCGCAAGGCGCTGGCCGCGGGCGGGCAGGGCGTGTCGGTGGCGTTCGACCTGGCCACCCACCGCGGATACGACAGCGACCACCCGCGCGTGACCGGTGATGTCGGCAAGGCCGGCGTGGCCATCGATTCGGTGGAGGACATGAAGATCCTGTTCGACCAGATCCCGCTGGACAAGGTGTCGGTCTCCATGACCATGAACGGCGCGGTGCTGCCGGTGCTCGCCGGCTATGTGGTGGCGGCCGAAGAGCAGGGCGTGGCACAGGACCAGTTGAGCGGAACGATCCAGAACGACATCCTCAAGGAGTTCATGGTCCGCAACACCTACATCTACCCGCCCGAGCCGTCGATGAAGATCATCGGCGACATCATCGAGTACACGGCGGGCCACATGCCCAGGTTCAACTCGATCTCGATTTCGGGCTACCACATGCAGGAAGCCGGCGCCAACCAGGCGCTCGAACTCGCCTTCACGCTGGCCGACGGCCAGGAGTACGTGAAGACCGCCATCGCCAAGGGCATGGACGTGGACGGCTTCGCCGGGCGCCTGTCGTTCTTCTGGGCGATCGGCATGAACTTCTACCTCGAGATCGCCAAGATGCGCGCGGCACGCCTGCTGTGGACGCGCATCATGAAAGGCTTCAACGCGAAGAACCCGAAGAGCCTGATGCTGCGCACCCACTGCCAGACCTCGGGCTGGAGCCTGACCGAGCAGGATCCCTACAACAACGTGGTGCGCACCACCATCGAAGCCATGGCCGCGGTGTTCGGCGGCACCCAGAGCCTGCACACCAACAGCTTCGACGAAGCCATCGCGCTGCCCACCGAGTTCAGCTCGCGCATTGCGCGCAACACGCAGCTGATCATCCAGGAAGAGACCCACATCGCCAACGTGGTGGACCCCTGGGCCGGCAGCTACATGATGGAAAGCCTCACGCAGGAGATGGCCGACAAGGCCTGGGCCATCATCGAGGAAGTGCAGGCCATGGGCGGCATGACCAAGGCGGTGGACAGCGGCTGGGCCAAGCTCAAGATCGAAGCCGCCGCGGCCGAGAAGCAGGCGCGCATCGACTCCGGACGCGACGTGATCGTCGGCGTCAACAAGTACAAGCTCAAGACCGAGGACGCGATCGAGGCGCGCGACATCGACAACGTGGCGGTGCGCGACGGGCAGATCGAGCGGCTCGGGAAGATCAAGGCCACCCGCGACGGTGCACAGGTGCTGGCCGCGCTCGATGCGCTCACTGCCGCCGCCGAGAGCGGCGAGGGCAACCTGCTTGACCTGTCGATCAAGGCGATGCGACTGCGCGCCACCGTGGGCGAGGTGAGCGATGCGCTGGAGAAGGTTTTCGGGCGCCACCGCGCCGATACACAAAAGGTGACCGGTGTGTATGCAGCTGCCTACGATTCTGCCGAGGGCTGGGACGCCCTCAAGACCGAGATCAACGCCTTTGCCGAAGAGCAGGGCCGCCGCCCGCGCGTGATGATCAGCAAGCTGGGCCAGGACGGCCACGACCGCGGTGCAAAAGTGGTGGCCACGGCGTTTGCCGACCTCGGCTTCGACGTCGACATGGGGCCGCTGTTCCAGACACCCGAAGAGTGCGCCCGCCAGGCGATCGAGAACGATGTGCACGCGGTCGGCGTGTCCACGCTGGCCGCCGGTCACAAGACCCTGGTGCCGGCCATCATCGCCGAGCTCAAGAAGCAGGGCGCCGACGACATCATCGTGTTCGTGGGCGGCGTGATTCCGCGCCAGGACTACGAGATGCTGTACGAGGCCGGTGTCAAGGGCATCTACGGCCCGGGCACGCCGATTCCGGCGAGTGCGAAGGACGTGCTGGAACAGATCCGCAAGGCGCTCAAGGCCTGATTGTGATACCGTAATACGGTATTAATCGGGAGATCATCATGGCTGTATCCGTTCGCATGGACCCCTTGCTGGAGAAAGAGCTGGAGCTGGCCGCTCGCCGCCAGGGCGTGACCAAGTCCCAGTTCATCGTGGACGCGGTGGAGCGCGCGCTCGGCCGCAAGAATCCCTATGAGTTGCTGGTGGCCTTGAAGGCCGAAGAAGCGCAAGCTCAATACAAGGCCGTGACCAAGGCGTTCAAAGGTGAAGAACAGTCCTACGACACCGACGGCTCGCGCGCAGCCATTGTGAAGAAACTCAAGGCCAAGCATGGCAGCCGTGCTGGTTGACGCCGGACCGATGGTGGCAGTGTTCGGGGCGAAGCAGCCTCGGGCCAAGCACTACCTGGACCTGTTCAAGAAGGCGGCCGACCTGAACTGGTCGCTCTCCACCACCTGGCCTTGCGTGGTGGAGGCCAGCTACCTGCTCGCGCCGCCGCAGCGCTACACCTTTCTGCGCTGGGTGGGGGCGGGCGCGCTCTCGGTGTTTCCGTTTCAGCAGGAGATGCTGGAAGAGTTTGTCAGTCTGATGCAGCGTTACACCGAAGCACCGCGCACCGAGATGGACCTGGCCGACGCATCGCTGCTCTGGCTGGCGTCCGACTCGGGTGTGACCTCCATCATGACCACCGATGTGCGCGATTTCTCACGCTACCGGTTGCCCGACGGGCGAGGCTTCGACATCCTGTGAACACCGCCCCCATCAACGCAGTGGGAACACTGCACACCCTTGTGCATGGCGAAGCCATGCCCCAGCGCCGCGCCATCGCCAAGGCCATCACGCTGCTCGAATCCACCCGCGCCGACCACCGCGCCCAGGGCGACGGCTTGCTCACCGCCTTGCTGCCGCACACCGGCAAGGCTTTCCGCCTGGGCATCAGTGGCGTGCCGGGCGTGGGCAAGAGCACCTTCATCGAAGTGCTGGGCCTGTACCTGATCGACAAGGGCCACCGGGTGGCGGTGCTCACCGTGGACCCGTCCAGCACCGTCTCGGGCGGCTCGATCCTGGGTGACAAGACGCGCATGGAGAAGCTCTCAGTGCACGAACAGGCTTACATCCGCCCGAGCCCGAGCAGCGGCACGCTGGGCGGCGTGGCCGAAAAAACCCGCGAGGCCATGCTGGTCTGCGAGGCCGCCGGCTTTGATGTGGTGATCGTCGAAACCGTGGGCGTGGGCCAGAGCGAGACCGCGGTGAGCGGCATGACCGACATGTTCGTGCTGATGCAGTTGCCCAATGCGGGCGACGATCTGCAGGCGATCAAGAAGGGCGTGATGGAACTGGCCGACCTGGTGGTCATCAACAAGGCCGATATCGACCCTGACGCAGCGACACGTGCGCGGGCACAGATCACTTCGTCGTTGCGACTGCTGGGTCTGCAGGGGCATCCAGAACATGTTCACCACGATGCCGCGGTCTGGCACCCGCAGGTGATCCAGCTCAGCGCCTTGCTCGGCCGCGGTGTCGATGCCTTCTGGACCGAGGTCTTGCGCTTTCGTGGGTTGCAGACCGCCAACGGCCAGTTGACCATGCGCCGCCAGCAACAAGCGCGCGCCTGGATGTGGGAGCGCATCGACGCCGGCCTCAAGCAACGCTTTCGCGCGCACCCGAAGGTGCGCGCCGCGCTGGACGACACCACGCAGCGCGTGCTGGCCGGCACCTTGCCGGCCAGCACCGCAGCCCGCCAGCTTCTCGACCTTTTTGACTGATCCCCAAGCTTTCCCTGGAGAACAAAACCATGCAGGACATCCTTCAACAACTCGAAGAAAAGCGCGCCGCTGCCCGACTGGGTGGTGGTGAAAAACGAATTGCCGCGCAACATGCCAAGGGCAAGCTGAGCGCACGCGAGCGGCTGGAGGTGCTGCTCGACGAAGGCACTTTTGAAGAGTGGGACATGTTCGTCGAACACCGCTGCACCGACTTCGGCATGCAGGACAACAAGATCCCGGGCGACGGTGTGGTCACCGGCTACGGCATGATCAACGGCCGCCTGGTGTTCGTGTTCAGCCAGGACTTCACGGTGTTCGGCGGCGCCCTCTCCGAGGCCCATGCCGAGAAGATCTGCAAGGTGATGGACCAGGCCATGAAGGTCGGCGCACCGGTGATCGGCCTCAACGACTCGGGCGGCGCGCGCATCCAGGAGGGCGTGGCTTCGCTCGGCGGTTATGCCGACGTGTTCCAGCGCAACGTGATGGCCAGTGGCGTGGTGCCGCAGATCAGCATGATCATGGGCCCGTCGGCGGGTGGTGCGGTGTACTCGCCAGCCATGACCGACTTCATCTTCATGGTCAAGGACTCGGCCTACATGTTCGTCACCGGCCCCGAGGTGGTGAAGACCGTGACGCACGAGGAGGTGACCGCCGAAGAACTCGGTGGTGCCATCACCCACACCACGAAAAGCGGCGTGGCCGACCTCGCATTCGAGAACGATGTGGAAGCGCTGCTGATGCTGCGCCGCCTCTACAACTACCTGCCGCTGAACAACCGGGAGAAAGCGCCGGTGCGACCCAGCGGTGACCCGATCGACCGCATGGACACCAGCCTGGACACCCTGGTGCCGGAGAACCCGAACAAGCCCTACGACATGAAGGAGCTGATCGTCAAGACGGTGGACGACGGTGACTTCTTCGAGCTGCAGCCCGAGTACGCAAAGAACATCCTGATCGGCTTCGCGCGCATGGACGGCCAGACGGTGGGCATCGTGGCCAACCAGCCGCTGGTGCTCGCCGGTTGCCTGGACATCAAGAGCAGCATCAAGGCCGCGCGCTTCGTGCGCTTCTGCGACGCCTTCAACATTCCCGTGATCACCTTCGTCGACGTACCCGGCTTCATGCCCGGCACCTCGCAGGAGTACGGCGGCATCATCAAGCACGGCGCCAAACTGCTCTATGCGTATGCCGAGTGCACCGTGCCCAAGATCACCGTGATCACGCGCAAGGCCTACGGCGGCGCCTACGACGTGATGAGTTCCAAGCACCTGCGTGGCGACGTGAACTTCGCCTGGCCCAATGCCGAGATCGCGGTGATGGGCGCCAAGGGTGCGGTGGAGATCATCTTCCGTGAAGAGAAAAAGGACCCGGCCAAGCTGGCGCAGCGCGAGGCCGAGTACAAGGCCCGTTTCGCCAACCCCTTCGTGGCCGGTGCGCGCGGCTTCATCGACGACGTGATCCTGCCGCACGAAACACGCAAGCGCATCTGCCGTTCGCTGGTGATGCTGAAGGACAAGAAGTTGGAGAACCCGTGGCGCAAGCACGGGAACATCCCGCTGTGATGTGTTCTCGCGCAGGAGCGGACTGGCCGGACGTTTTGCTCCGTGTCCCCCGGCCTTCGGCCTCCTCCTTTACCTACGCAAAACGCCCGACCAGCCCACTCCCGGGTTTGTGGCCGACCGCCGATTGCAATCAACGCCCCTTCGCAGCGACGTGTATGCCGTGTCCGCCGCAGCGAAGTCAAGGAGGAGCCGGCCGCAGGCCGGCGGGGGACATGAGCGCAGGCGGACACGGCGTGCACGTCACGGGCTCAGCAACATCTGCATGCCCAACGAATTGATTCCCGACGAGGAGAGATTTCCATGTTCAAGAAAATCCTGATTGCCAACCGCGGCGAAATCGCCTGCCGCGTGATCGCCACCGCGAAGAAGATGGGCATCGCCACCGTGGCGGTGTATTCCGAGGCCGACAAGGAGGCCCGCCATGTGCAGATGGCCGACGAGGCCGTGTTGCTCGGCCCGGCGCCCTCGCGCGAGAGTTACCTGGTGGCCGACAAGATCATCGCCGCGGCGAAGCAGACCGGTGCCCAGGCCATCCACCCTGGCTACGGCTTCCTGTCGGAAAACGAAGCGTTTGCAAAGCGGGTGGAAGAGGAGGGCATGGCCTTCATCGGGCCCAGGCACTTCAGCATCGCGGCCATGGGCGACAAGATCGCGTCCAAGAAGCTGGCGAACGCGGCCAGGGTCAACACCATCCCGGGCTGGAACGACGCCATCGAAAACGCAGAGCGCGCGGTGGAGATCGCCCGGGACATCGGCTACCCCGTCATGATCAAGGCCAGTGCCGGCGGCGGTGGCAAGGGGCTGCGGGTGGCCTTCAACGACAGGGACGCGCTCGACGGATTCACCGCCTGCCAGAACGAGGCGCGCAACAGCTTCGGCGACGACCGCATCTTCATCGAGAAGTTTGTGCAGGAGCCGCGCCACATCGAGATCCAGGTGCTGGGCGATTCGCACGGCAACGTGATCTACCTCAACGAGCGCGAGTGCTCGATCCAGCGCCGCCACCAGAAGGTGATCGAAGAGGCGCCGTCGCCCTTCATCAGCGATGCCACCCGCAAGGCCATGGGCGAACAGGCCGTGGCGCTGGCCAAGGCGGTGAAATACCAGAGTGCGGGCACGGTGGAGTTCGTGGTCGGCAAGAACCAGGATTTCTACTTTCTCGAGATGAACACCCGTCTGCAGGTGGAGCATCCGGTGACCGAATGCATCACCGGGCTGGACCTGGTGGAGCTGATGATCCGCGTGGCCGCGGGCGAGAAGCTGCCGCTGACCCAGGACCAGGTCAGGCGCGATGGCTGGGCGATCGAGTGCCGCATCAACGCCGAGGACCCGTTCCGCAATTTCCTGCCGAGCACCGGGCGCCTGGTGCGCTTTGTGCCGCCTGCGCAGAGCATGTGGCAAGGCAACACCGTCGACCTGCTCGGCGTGCGTGTGGACACCGGTGTGCAGGATGGTGGCGAGATTCCGATGTTTTACGACTCGATGATTGCCAAGCTGATCGTGCACGGCCGGGACCGGACGGACGCGATCGCGAAGATGCGCGAAGCGCTCAACGCCTTTGTGATTCGCGGGATCAGCAGCAACATTCCGTTCCAGGCCGCGCTGCTGGCGCATCCGAAGTTCGTGGCGGGCGACTTCAACACCGGCTTCATTGCCGAGCAATACGGCCAGGGTTTCCGCGCCGAGGACGTGCCGCACGCCGACCCCGATTTTCTGGTGGCGCTGGCCGCCTTCGTGCGGCGCAAGTCGCGCGAGCGTGCCGCCGGCCTGTCGGGCCAGTTGCCGGGCTATGGCGTGAAAGTGGGGCACGATTTTCGCGTGATCGTGCTCGGCTCCACGGGTGGGCACCTGTACAAGCCGGTGCATGTGGACGAGGTGGTGGGCCAGCTTGGCTCGGCCGTGGTCACGGTGGCCGGCCAGCGCTACGCCATCAGCAGCCCGTCACGCCTGAACGACATCTGCATCACCGGTGAATGCAACGGCCGGCCCTTCACCGCGCAGATCGAGCGCGGCACGCCGCGCAACCCGCTGGCGCTGGTGGTGCAGCACAACGGCACGCGCATCGAGACCATGGTGGTTTCCCCGCGCATGGCCGAACTGCATGCGCTCATGCCGTTCAAGGCACCGGCCGACATGAGCAAATACGTGCTCTCGCCCATGCCGGGCCTGCTGGTTGAAGTGGCTGTGCAGCCGGGCCAGAAGGTGCAGGCCGGCGAACGCGTGGCGGTGATCGAGGCGATGAAGATGGAGAACGTGCTGTTCGCTGCGGCCGACGGCGTGGTGGGCAAGGTGCTGGCCGCCAAGGGCGAATCGCTGGTGGTCGACCAACCGATCGTCGAGTTCGAATGACGCCTGCGACGCGCGCGGCCCCCCGGCCGGCCGACCTGGAGTTGCGATACCCTGTGGGGCAGTGCAACTCACAAGGGGACCGCATGCGGCAAGGTTTGGCTTTTGCGCTGGGCTACCTGCGCAATCCCAGGCGGGTCGGCGCCATCGCCCCGGCCTCGAAAGCGCTGGCCCAGGCCATCCTGCACGAGGTGCTGCGGGCCGAACCGCAGGTGCTGATCGAGGTGGGTGCCGGCACCGGGGCCATCACCCGGGCCCTGTTGCCCGCCCTGGGGCGTGTCGGGCGTTTCATGGTCATCGAACGCGACCCGGGCTTTGCGCAACTGCTGCGCCGGAGTTTTCCCGATCTGGAAGTGCTCAACCATTGCGCCACGCGGCTCGATGCGCTGGACATCGATCTGCACGCCCCGGTCACCTTGGTGTCTTCGCTGCCCCTGCTGTCGATGACACGCGAAGAAGCCCGTGGCTGCATCGACGCCATGGTGGCGCTGATCGAAACACGTCCGGGCTCGCGCCTCATCCAGTACACCTACGCCTCGCCCCACCTGCGGCCATTCCGGGACATCCCGGTGGGCTGGCGCTGGCGTCGCGCTGCCTCGATCTGGGCCAACCTGCCGCCGGCCACGGTCTGGACGCTGGAGCAGGCCAGCCACCCTTCACTCGTCCACAACGCTGTTCACTGACCCATGAGCCCTTCGATTCCCTCCGTCCGTCCTTTCAAGGTGCTGGGCGTCCAGCAGATCGCCATCGGCGGCACCGACAAGCAACGCCTGCAGAAACTCTGGGTCGACATGCTGGGCCTGGAGGTCACCGGCACTTTCCGCAGCGAGCGCGAAAACGTGGATGAGGACATCTGCGCCATCGGCAGCGGGCCTTTCAAGGTCGAGGTCGATCTGATGCAGCCGCTGGACCCGGAAAAAAAGCCCGCGGTGCACACCACGCCGCTCAACCATGTCGGTCTCTGGATCGACGATCTGACGGCCGCGGTGGACTGGCTCACTGCCCAGGGCGTGCGGTTTGCACCGGGCGGCATCCGCCGGGGTGCGGCAGGGTTCGACATCACCTTCCTGCACCCCAGGGCCAGCGACGAGTTTCCGATCGCTGGTGAAGGCGTGCTGATCGAACTGGTGCAGGCACCGCCCGAGGTGGTCAGCGCCTTTGCCCGCTTGTCGGCGTCGCCCGTCTGACGCTTGCGAGCGCCAACGTGGAGCCTCACTCCGCAATCATGTAGGTCTTGGTGAGCGGCTCCAGCACCTCGAACTCGCCGGCAAAACCCGGCGCAATGTAGAGGCCCTCGCCGGGCCCGAGTTCTTCAAATCCGCCCAGCGCGTCGTGCACGCGGCAGCGGCCCAGCAGCACGGTGAACAGTTCACGCTCGGTGTCACCCATGGCGATGCGCCAGCGTCCGGGCTCGCAGCGCCAGACGCCGCAAAAGACCTGTCCGGCCGGCAACGCGGCATCCACCCGGTTCCAGGTTTCGCGCAACGGGTTGCCCTGCACCAGGCGATCGGGCCTGGGGTGGTCTGTTTCGGGCGCGCCAGCGGGCTGGGCGGTGAGCTTGATCAGGCGTGGGCTTGGCGGGTTCATGACGGGATTGTGCCGGGAGCGGCCGCCGAAACGCCGAGCAAGCCTGGTTTCTGGCCACTGTTCCGGGGACTGCACCGGCTGCAGCCCGCCTACGCTTGTGGTGTCCGGGAGCCGCCTGTCTGCGCACCTGGCCCCACACACGTCCCAGGAGTTCGCCATGAGCACGGTACCGACCCGCACAACGCCTGCAACACAGCGCCTCGCGAGCAGCCGTCGCGCGCCCGACGCGGGGCAGCTCTGGCCGCACGATCTGCTCGAGGCGTTCTGCCTTCGCATGTCGAGTCGGGGCATGTGCGTGAGCTGCGCCCTGATGCAGCACGACCGGCGATACGGCCTGGAGCAGCTCACCCATGCCCACAACATGGCCGACGATGCGCTGCGTGCGATGGCGGTGCAGCTGTTCCGGCATTTTGAAGCCCGCCAGTCGGGGATTCCAGCGCGCCATTGAAGACAAGCGGCCGCTGCCTTCCGGCTCAAGACCGCAGGCTCGCGGTCGATAACCACAGCAACACCAAGAGGAGAGACTCTCGCATGTCCAGCACGAATCCCCTGAGCCCCGGCACCTGGCTGATGCGGCGCTTGCGCCTGCGCGGCAAGTTGTTGCTGATGGCCGCCGCTTCCCTGTTGCCGCAGGCGCTCAGCTGGGTGGTCTCGGGACAGTCGTCGGCGGCTGGCTGGGGGCTGGGCGCCGCACTGGGTGGAGCGGTGCTGCTGGTTTACCTGATGGTCTGCTTCTACTTCAGCTTCACGAACGACCTCCGGCAGGTGCTCGCCAGCCTGGAGCAGACGGCTTCGGGCAACCTGCGCACCGTGCTCAAGGCGCGCGGCAGCGACGAGCTCGCCGACCTCACCCGCCTGCTCGACCGTGTGGTGGGCAACCTCTCTTCGATGGTGGCCGAGGTGCGCAGCAATTCGGCCCTGGTGGCCCACGCCGGGAAAAGCCTGGCCACCGGCAACCGCGACCTGGCCGACCGCACCGAGCAGCAGGCCGCCAATCTGGAGCAGACCGCCGCCAGCGTGCAGGAGCTCTCCAGCACGGTGCAGCAAAACGCACAGACCGCCGGCGACTCGGACCAACAGGCCGCCCAGGTGCGCGACGTGGCCGAGTCGGGTGCACAGTCGATGGGGCGCGCGGTCGAGTCGGTCGAAGGCATCCAGAAAAGTGCGCAGCAGATGAACGAGATCATCGGCGTGATCGACAGTCTGGCGTTCCAGACCAACATCCTGGCGCTCAACGCGGCGGTGGAAGCCGCCCGCGCGGGAGAGCAGGGCAGGGGCTTTGCCGTGGTGGCCGCCGAGGTGCGCTCACTGGCCCAGCGCTCCGCCGCCTCGGCCAGGGAAATCCGCCAGCTCATCGAGAATTCGCGCCAGCAGGTCGAGGCCAGCGTGACGCAGATCCGCACGGCCGGCAGCAGCATCCAGCAGATCGCCGACGGTGTGCGCGGCGTGGCGGCCAACATGTCGCTGATCTCTGCGTCGAGCGCCGAGCAAAGCACGGGCCTGAGCGAGATTTCCTCGGCCGTATCGCAGCTCGACGAGATCACGCAGCGCAACGCCCAGATGGTCGAGCGCGCCGTGGCGCAGGCCGATCAGCTGGAGCAGCGCGCCGCCCATTTGTCCAAGGCGGTGTCGTCCTTCATGTTGCAGCAGGGCACGGCCGAAGAAGCCATGCTGCTGGTCGACCGGGCGCAACTCATGCGCCAGCAGCGCGGGCGCGATGCCTTCGTGCGTGAGATCACCACGCCCAGCAACGGATTCCACGACCGCGACATGTACGTGTTCGCGCTCGACAGGAGCGGCGTCTACCGCTCCTTCGGTGGCAAGCCCGAGAAGGTGGGCAGCCGCGTGCAGGACATCCCCGGCATCGATGGACAGGCGCTGCTCGATGCCATCGTGTCGCAGGCCGAAGTCGGCCCGGGCTGGGTCGAGTACGACATCGGCAACCCGGCCAACGGCAGCATCCAGGCCAAGATGTCGTATGTGGTGAAGGTGGACGACCTGTACGTGGGCTGCGGCGTCTACAAGACCGCTGCCGCCCGCCAGGCGGCCTGAGCCCGACGCGGCTTCAGGCGCCTTCGCGCCGGGCCCGGGCCCGCGCGAGCGCGGCTTCGATCACGGCGCGCTTCTTGTCCAGCAGGGCCTCGTCGGTGATCTGCGAATGCGCGGCGAGGTCGGACAGCTTCTCTTGCGCCCGGGCCTCCAGCTGCGCGTCGTGCTCCCGTTTCTCACGCGCCAGCCGGATCTGCCGGGCATCGAAACGCGCCTTGCCCTGACGCGCCTGTTCGGCCGTCCAGGCCTGCCAGCCGGTTCGTTCGCCGCTCACGATCTCGAGCGAAATGCAGTCCACCGGGCACACCGGCAGGCACAACTCACAGCCGGTGCAGACCGGCTCGATCACGGTGTGCATGCGCTTGTTGCTGCCCACGATGGCATCGGTGGGGCAGACCTTGATGCACAGCGTGCAGCCGATGCACCAGTCCTCGTCGATCACGGCCACGGTGACCGGTCCTTCGATGCCGTTGTGCGGATTGAGGGGCTGGATGGGCTTCGCGGTGATGGCCGCCAGACGCGCAATGCCCTCGGCACCGCCGGGTGGGCACTGGTTGATGGCGGCCGAGCCGTCGGCAATGGCCTGCGCATAGCTTGCGCAGTCGGGATAACCGCAGCGGGTGCACTGGGTCTGCGGCAGGACGGCGTCGATGCGCCGGGCGAGGTCGTTCATGCCGGCCAATATACCGGCGCCGCAGTGGGCGCCGCAGGAGCAGGGAATGCCGCTCAGGTGGCCGCGGGGCGCGGCTTGCGTGGCGTGGGCTTGGCAGCGCGCTTGGCCGCAGGCTGGGCAGCCATGGTCTTCGCAGCCGGTTTGGCACGCACTTTCACGGGTGCCTTCGCCGCTGCCTTGACCGCAGCCCTGGCCGGCGCTTTCGCCGGTGCCTGGGTGGCGGCCTTCGCAGGCGTGGGCGCTGCGGACGCTGCCTGCGGCTCTGCGGGCGGCTGGTGAACCATCAGGAAGGCCTTCACGACCGGGTGCACGTACTCGCGCCAGCGGCGGCCGCTGAAGATGCCGTAGTGGCCGGCACCGGCGGCTTCGTAGTGCATGCGGTGCGTCTGGGGAATGCCGGTGCACAGATCGTGTGCGGCGGCCGTCTGGCCCGAGCCCGAGATGTCGTCGAGTTCGCCTTCGATGGTGAGCAGGGCAGTGTGCTGGATGTCCTGGGGACGCACGCGCTCGAGCTGGCCTTGCGGGTTTTTCACATCCCAGGTGCCGTTGACGAGCTTGAAGTCCTGGAACACGGTGTCGATGGTTTCCAGGTAGTAGTCGGCGTCCATGTCGAGCACCGCGTTGTACTCGTCGTAGAACTTGCGGTGGCTTTCGGCGCTCTCGTTGTCGCCCTTGATCAGGTCCTTGAAGTAGTCGTAGTGGCTGGTGGCGTGGCGGTCGGGGTTCATGGCCACGAACCCGGTGTGCTGCAGGAAGCCGGGGTACACGCGGCGACCGGCGCCGGGGAAGTTGTCGGGCACGCGGTAGATCACGTTGTTCTCGAACCACGAGTGGGCGCGCTGGGTGGCCAGGTTGTTCACCGAGGTGGGCGACTTGCGGGCGTCGATGGGGCCGCCCATCATCGTCATGGACAGTGGCGTGGTCTCGCCGCGGCTGGCCATCAGCGAGACGGCGGCGAGCACCGGCACGGTGGGCTGGCAAACGCTGACCACGTGGCAGTTGCCGTAGCCTTTTTGCAGGTGGCGGATGAATTCCTGCACGTAGTTCACGTAGTCGTCGAGGTGGAACTCACCCTCGGACAGCGGCACCAGGCGGGCGTTTTTCCAGTCGGTGATGTAGACCTTGTGGTCCTTGAGCATGGTGCGCACGGTGTCGCGCAGCAGCGTGGCGTAGTGGCCGGAGAGTGGCGCCACGATCAGCACGACCGGCTCGCCCTTGAGCTTGGCCAGCGTGCTGGTGTCGTCGGAAAAGCGCTTGAACCGGCGCAGTTCGCAAAAAGGCTTGTCCATCTCGATGCGCTCGTGCACCGCCACTTCGATGCCGTCGATGTCCACCGTGTGGATGCCGAAAACCGGCTTCTCGTAGTCCTTGCCCAGGCGGTGCATCAGGTCGTACCCCGCCGAGATGCGCTGGGCCAGCGGCAACTGGGCCATGGGCAGCGAAGGGTTCGTGAACAGCTTGGCGGCCACTTCGGCCAAGTCCGAAAACGGCTCCATCATGGACCGTTGTGTCTCGTAGATCTGATAAAGCATGGGCGTCCGACTCGTTATGTTGCAGTGCAATATAGCAGCATGCGCTGGGGAGTGTTAGCGTGATAACACCTAATTTCAAGGGCGTTCTGTCACCTTCGTGAAAGAATCCCGACGCCCGTTTCCAGCTGCCTGCCAGGCGGCGCACCCCGCCCGAACCCATGCCAGACACCTCTTCCACCCCCGCCGTCGACCTCTCCTGGGCGGAGCTGCCCGCCACCGCCCGCCTGCCGGTGCTGTTCGTTGGTCATGGCAGTCCGATGAATGCCATTGAAGACAACCGCTGGCGCCGGAGCTGGCAGGCCTTGGGCACCGAAATGCGCGCTCTTCTGCCGCCACCGAGGCTGATCCTGTGCATATCGGCCCACTGGCTCACGCCAGGATGGCAGCTCACCGCCATGGCCCGCCCGCGCACCATCCATGACTTCGGTGGCTTCCCCCAGGCGCTGTTCGACCAGCAGTACCCGGCACCAGGTTCACCGGCCGCCGCCCGTTTCATCAGCGACACCGTGCGCCAGCCCGGCTCCGGGCTGCCGCTGGCGCTCGATGCGGGCGACTGGGGCCTGGACCACGGCGCCTGGTCCATCCTCAAGCCCATGTTTCCCGAGGCGGACATCCCGGTCATCCAGCTCAGCATGGACCACGGCCGGCCGGCCGCCGATCACTTTGCGGTGGGCCGGCAACTGGCACCGCTGCGCGAGAAAGGTGTGCTCATCGTCGCCAGCGGCAACACGGTGCACAACCTGCGCACGATGCGCCGCGATGCCACAGACGACCAGGCCTGGGACTGGGCGATCGAGTTCGACCGCACCACCGCCGATCACATCGCACAACGGCGACTGCCGGCGCTGTGCGATTTTCAGCAGTGGGGCGCCTCGACGCAGATGGCGCATCCGACCACGGAGCACTACCTGCCGCTGCTGTACGCGGCGGGCGCGGTGCAGGAAGACGACCAGCCCCGCTTCTTCAACGAAGGATTCCAGGGCGGCTCGATCTCGATGCGATCGGTTGTCTGGGCCTGATCCCTGCCGCGCCTGTTGGCAAGGCGCGCCTCAGACCACCTTGGCGATCGACTGGCACACGTAGTCGATGTTCTTGCTGTTGAGCGCAGCCACGCACATGCGCCCGGTGTCGGTGCCGTAGACGCCGAACTCGCTGCGCAGTCGCACCATCTGGTCCTTGTTGAGGCCGGAGTAGCTGAACATGCCGATCTGGCTGGTGATGAAGCCCATGTCCTGCTTCACGCCGGCGGCCTTGAGGCCGTCCACCAGCTTCTGGCGCATGGCCTTGATGCGCACCCGCATTTCGCCGAGCTCTTTCTCCCAGAGCGCGCGCAGCTCGGGGTTGTTGAGCACGGCAGCCACCACCGCGCCACCGTGGATCGGCGGGTTGGAGTAGTTGGTGCGGATGGCGATCTTGAGCTGCGACAGCACGCGCGCCGCTTCTTCTGCGCTGTCACACAGCACCGACAGGGCGCCCACGCGCTCGCCGTACAGGCTGAAGCTTTTGGAGAACGAGGTGGAGACAAAAAACACCAGGCCGGCGGCCACGAATTTGGCGATCACCGCACCGTCTTCGGCAATGCCGTGGCCGAACCCCTGGTAGGCCATGTCGAGGAAGGGTGTGAGGCTGCGGGCCTTGACGACAGCAATCACCTGGTCCCATTGCCCGGGGGTGATGTCGTAGCCGGTGGGGTTGTGGCAGCAGGCGTGCAGCACGACGATGGTGCCGGGCGCAGCCGCGTTCAGGCTGGCCAGCATGCCGTCGAAGTTGACGCCCCGTTTTTCGGCGTCGTAGTAGGCGTAGCTGCCGACCGTGAAGCCGGCGTTGGTGAAGAGGGCGCGGTGGTTTTCCCAGCTTGGATCGCTGATCAGCACCGTGGCCTGCGGATTGAGGCGCTTCAGAAAATCGGCACCGATTTTCAGACCCCCGGTGCCGCCGATGGCCTGCACGGTGGCCACCCGGCCGGACCTGACCGGCTCGGAGTCGACGCCGAACACCAGGCCCTTGACGGCGGCGTCGTAGGCGGCGATGCCGTCGATGGGGAGGTAGCCGCGCGCGGTGGGCTTGTCCATCATGGTTTTCTCAGCGCTTTGCACGCACTGCAGCAAGGGCAGTTTGCCGTTGTCGTCGAAGTACACGCCCACGCCGAGGTTCACCTTGTTGGGGTTGGTGTCGGCGGCAAATTGTTCGTTCAAGCCCAGGATGGGGTCGCGCGGCGCCATTTCGACGGCGGTGAAGAGGGACATGCTGAGGTTCCAGAAAGTTGGTGGGAAAGCCAGCCTGTGATTTTAGTCGGCTGGTGCGCCCGCACCGGTCGAAGTTGGGTGCGGATCCGGACCGGCCTCCCCGGCCTTCCCTGGAACACCAGCTTCCAGGAAGACGAAATCCTGCGCTGAGGTGACCCGAATCCGGCGACAGCCCGACTTGCTGTTGCCCAGAACGCGCCCGCCGATGGGTGGAGGTGCCCTCGGGAACGGCATCGCGACCGTCTTGAGCAGCCCCGGCAGGCCCCGGCGGCATGGGGCCGACGGATGCTTGAACGACAAGCCGGGCGACGCCCGGCGGCACCTTCCCACGACGTTGCGTCCCCGCAGCAGCCATGACTGCCTCACAGCCCACGGATTCAAGCAGCACAATCGAGCCATGCCCGATCCAGCCGTCCTTCAGGAATGAATGGCTCCAACGGCCATAAATGGTCAGGGCGCAAGGCCATCCTTTCCGAGCCACCGCCATGAGCGGCCGGCGGGAGCCGCTGAAGCATGAAAAATCAGGTACTTCGTCGAGTCGGTGTGGAACGGGCGCGACAGCCCGGCCTGCTGCCACCCTGAGTACGAGCCACTTGCAAGGAAAGCATCGAAATGAAAGTCATGGTCGTCTTCGGAACCCGCCCGGAAGCCATCAAGATGGCGCCTTTGGTGAAAGGCCTGCAGGCCCGCAGCGGCGAAATTCAAACCGTGGTGTGCGTGACCGCGCAACACCGCGAAATGCTCGACCAGGTGCTCAAGCTGTTCGACATCGTGCCCGAGCATGACCTCAACATCATGAAACCGGGGCAAGACCTGTTCGACATCACCGGCAACATCCTGGCCGGGCTCAAGCCCGTGCTTCTGCAAGAGAAGCCCGACCTGGTCCTGGTCCATGGCGACACAACGACCACGCTGGCCGCCAGCCTGGCCGCGTACTACGCCCAGGTGCCTGTGGGACATGTGGAGGCCGGCTTGCGCACCGGCAACAAGCGGGCGCCGTACCCGGAAGAAATGAACCGCCGGCTCACCGGCGCCATTGCCGACCTGCACTACGCACCCACCAGCGCGGCAGAGGCCAACCTGCTGCGCGAAGGCGTGCCGCCCGCCAGCATTCATGTGACCGGCAACACCGTCATCGACGCGCTGCTGGCCGTGGTGCACAAACTGCGCAACGACGCCGAGGCACAAACGGCGTTGAAGGAACGCTTCGCCTTTCTGAACCCGGCCAAGCGGCTCATTCTGGTGACGGGTCACCGCCGCGAGAACTTCGGCGAAGGCTTTCAGAACATCTGCGAAGCCCTGGCCGACATTGCCGCCGAGCACAGCAACGTCGAGGTTCTCTACCCGGTGCACCTGAACCCCAATGTGCGCCAGCCGGTGGCAGACATTCTGGCGGCGCGAAAGCTGGACAACGTGCACCTCATCGACCCGGTGGACTATCTGCCGTTTGTGTACCTCATGGACCGCGCCTTTCTCATCATCACCGACTCGGGCGGGGTGCAGGAAGAGGCGCCGTCGCTGGGCAAGCCGGTGCTGGTGATGCGTGACACCACCGAGCGCCCCGAGGCCGTGGACGCCGGCACGGTGCGGCTGGTGGGCACATCGCGCGAGAAGATCGTGTCCGAGACCCGCCGCCTGCTCACCGATGAGGCGGCGTACACGCGCATGTCCCGGGCACACAACCCCTACGGCGACGGCAAGGCCGTCGAACGCATCATTGAATCGATCCTGTCCTTGAAAGGAAAACCATAAGTGGCACACGAACTGCAAAAAATCGTCGTCATGGGCCTGGGCTACATCGGCCTGCCCACCGCTTCCATGCTGGCCACCAAGGGGCACACCGTGCTGGGTGTGGACGTGAACGAGTCGGCGGTGAACACCATCAATTCGGGGCGCATCCACATCATCGAGCCCGACCTCGACATCCTGGTGCGCTCCGCCGTGAACAGCGGCAACCTGCGCGCCTCGCTCACGCCGGAGGAGGGTGACACCTTCATCCTGGCCGTGCCCACGCCCTTCAAGGAAGAGGGCGGCAACCCCAAGGCGCCCGACCTGTCGTATGTCGAGGCTGCCACGCGGGCCATTGCGCCCTACCTGCGCGAAGACAACCTGGTCATCCTGGAGTCCACCTCGCCGGTGGGAACCACCGAGGTGATCGAAAACATCATTCACGGCCTGCGCCCCGACCTGGTGGGCAAGGTGCACACCGCCCATTGTCCCGAGCGGGTGCTTCCCGGCCACATCCTGCGCGAGCTGGTCGACAACGACCGCATCATTGGCGGCACCACCAAGGCGGCCATCACCAAGGCTCGCACGCTCTACAAATCCTTCTGCAACGGCGCCATCCTGGAGACAGACAGCCGAACAGCCGAACTCTCCAAGCTGGTGGAGAACTCGTTCCGCGACGTCAACATTGCCTTTGCCAACGAGCTGTCTGTCATCTGTGACAAGCTGGGCATCAGCGTCTGGGAAACGATTGCGCTGGCCAACCGGCACCCGCGAGTGAACATCCTGCAACCCGGACCGGGCGTGGGTGGCCACTGCATTGCGGTTGACCCGTGGTTCATCGTGTCCAGCGCACCCGAGGAAGCGCGTCTGATCCGCACGGCGCGAGAGGTGAATGACGCCAAGCCGCACTGGGTCATCGAAAAAGTGCGCGCCAAGGCCGAGCGCTTCAAGGACCCGGTGATCGGCTGCCTGGGCCTGACCTTCAAGGCCAACATCGACGACCTGCGCGAATCACCGTCGATGGACATCGTCAAGCTGCTGCTCAAGTCGGGCATCGGCACTGTGATGGCTTGCGACCCCAATGTGGCCAGGGACAAGGCGCCGTTTCCCCTGCACGAACTCAAGGACGTGTTGAAGAGGGCCGACATTCTGTTGCTGCTGGTGGACCACCACGAGTTCACCGACATCGACCCGCAGGTGATCAAGGACAAGGTGGTGATCGATACAAAAGGCGTGCTGCGCTGATCCGGTCCCCCATGCTATTTTCGCTCGTCTCTTCGCTCATCCCGGGTTCGCTCAGACCCCTTCGCAGCGTCTTCGTGGAGACCCTCCTGCGCGCCCTTTTCAAGACCATGGGAGCGCCAGCCAGGCGATCAAGCGGGTGAAGCGTCGCGCGGGTGGGCTGGCGCTGCTCGGGGTCTGTTGTGTCATGGCACATGGCTATGATGCGGGCATCGATCAACCGGCCCCTGCGCCGCATCAAGACAGCACAGCATGAAAATCACAGTGGTCGGAACCGGATACGTGGGCCTGGTGAGCGGCGCGTGTCTGTCTGAGGTGGGCAACGACGTGTTGTGCCTTGATGTGAACCCGGAAAAGATCCGCATTCTGGAAGAGGGCGGCATTCCGATCTTCGAACCCGGCCTGCAGGAGATGGTGCAACGCAACGTGGCGGCCGGTCGCTTGCGCTTCACCACCGATGTGTCTCGCGCGGTGCACCACGGCACCATCCAGTTCATTGCGGTGGGCACGCCGCCCGACGAAGACGGCTCGGCCGACATGCAGTATGTGCTGGCTGCGGCGCGCAACATCGGCCGCCTCATGACCGACTACAAGGTCGTGGTGGACAAGAGCACGGTGCCGGTGGGCACCGCCGACCGGGTCAACGAAGCCATTGCCGACGAGCTGCGCCAGCGTGGCGTGCAGACGCCGTACGCGGTGGTATCCAACCCGGAGTTCCTGAAAGAGGGCGCTGCGGTGGAGGACTTCATGCGGCCCGACCGCATCATCGTGGGCGCCAACGACGAACAGGCGGTGCACCTCATGCGCGCCATTTACGCGCCGTTCCAGCGCAACCGCGAACGGCTCATCGTCACCGACGTGCGCAGCGCCGAACTCACCAAGTACGCGGCCAACGCGATGCTGGCCACGCGCATCAGCTTCATGAACGAACTGGCCAACCTGGCCGAGGCGCTGGGCGCCGACATTGAAATGGTGCGCCAGGGCATGGGCTCCGACCCGCGCATTGGTTACCACTTCCTGTACCCCGGCGCAGGCTATGGCGGCTCGTGTTTCCCCAAGGACGTGAAGGCGCTCATCAAGACCGCAGCCGACCAGGATGGACTCGACCTGAAGGTGCTCAGCGCAGTTGAAGCCGCCAACGACGCGCAGAAACATGTGCTGGGCCGCAAGGTCAAGCAGCGCCTGGGCGACGACCTCAAGGGCCGCCATTTTGCGGTGTGGGGCCTGGCCTTCAAGCCCAATACCGACGACATGCGCGAAGCTCCCAGCCTGGAGCTGCTGGCCGACCTGCTGGGCGCTGGCGCCACCGCCACGGTGTACGACCCGGTGGCCATGCACGAGGCCCGGCGCGTGCTCGGGGACGAGCCGCGCATCACCTATGCCAACAACCCCAATGACGCCCTGGTGGACGCGGATGCGTTGGTCATCGTGACCGAGTGGAAAGAATTCCGCAGTCCCGACTTCGACCTGATCAAACAGCGCCTGAAGCAGCCGCTGATCGTGGACGGGCGCAACCTGTACGACCCGGCGCTGGTGCGCGGCATGGGGTTCGATTACCTGGCCATCGGGCGCTGAAGCAAACGCGCGCGCCCGACCGCCCGGAGGCAGAATGGCGGCGTGCGGCCCGCCGTGACGCACCTGGTGCTGCAGGGTGCCTTGTACCTGCGGGGGCACTGGCTGCGCATGCCGCCGAACTTGCTGGCCCGCGACCTGCTGCGCCGGTTCTTCAAAGACTGCAACCCGGGAGGATGGCACGATGATTCGAAGCACGCTCCGTGCCCCGGGCCAAACGCCCGCCCACGACCTCGCCCTGTTGCGCAGCAAGACGCTGTCCTCTCCAGCCCTGTGTGCGGGCATTTCGCAGGCCCTGCCCGGCTTGCAGGTGCTCGAGATGCCGGAGCGGCAGCGTTGAGCGCGGCCGTAGCGGGCGCGGTGACGCCATGAGTCCGGGTGCCGAACGGGTCGATGCGCTGGTGGTGGGTGCCGGCGTGGTCGGGCTGGCCGTGGCGCGTGCGCTGGCGCTCTCGGGGCGCGAGGTCATCGTGCTGGAGCGCGAGGCAGCGATCGGAACCGGCACCAGTTCGCGCAACAGCGAGGTCGTTCACGCCGGCATCTATTACCCGGCGGGTTCGCTCAAGGCGCAGTTCTGTGTGCGCGGACGCGAGGCCTTGTACGCCTACTGCGCCGAGCGCGGCGTCGCCCACCAGCGCTGCGGCAAGCTCATTGTGGCCAACACGGCGTCGCAGCTGGCCAGCCTGCCCGGCATCATCGCCAGGGCGGCCGCCAACGGTGTGGGCGACCTGGTCCAGCTGAGCCAGCAGGAGGCCCGGGCGATGGAGCCTCAACTGACCTGCCTGGGCGCGCTGCATTCCCCGTCCACCGGCATCGTGGACAGCCACGCGCTCATGCTCGCGCTGCAAGGCGATCTGGAGCACTTCGGCGGGCTGGTCGCATGCCACAGTGGCGTTCGCGAGCTGGCGGTGACGGAGCACGGCATCCAGGTGGAGTCCCTGGACGGCACACGTTTGCTCGCACGGACCGTCATCAATGCGGCGGGTCTGCACGCCTGCGAACTGGCCCGAAAGATCCGCGGGTTCGATGCGCGCCTGGTGCCCAAGCCCTGGTACGCCAAGGGCAGTTACTTCACCCTGGCCGGGCGCTCGCCGTTTTCGCACCTGATCTACCCGGCGCCGGAGCCCGAAGCGCACCTGGCCGGCCTGGGTGTGCACCTCACGCTGGATCTGGGCGGGCAGGCCAGGTTCGGTCCCGACGTGGAGTGGACCTCGTCTCCCGACGACCTGCAGGTGAACCCGGCGCGCGCCGAGGCGTTCTATGACGAGGTGCGGCGCTACTGGCCTGCGCTGCCCGACGGCTCGCTGCAGCCGGGCTATGCGGGCATCCGCCCGAAGATCAGCGGCCCCCACGAGCCCGCAGCCGACTTCTGGCTGCAGGGGCCACAGGATCACGGCGTGCCGGGTCTGGTCAACCTGTTCGGCATCGAGTCGCCCGGCCTCACCAGCTGCCTGGCCATCGCCGACCGGGTGGTGGCGCTGACCTGATCAGCTGCCGTGGGCCTGGATCGCACGGGCCGATTGCCACACCAGGTTCGGGCCTTTGTAGATCAGCCCGGTGTAGATCTGGACCAGGTTGGCACCCGACTGGATCTTGCTCACCGCATCGGCCGCGCTGAGCACGCCGCCCACGCCGATGATCGGGAAGCTCCTGCCCAGGCAGGCGCGCAGCTGGCGGATCACCTGGTTGCTCATCTGCAGCACCGGCGCGCCCGACAGGCCGCCGGCCTCGCCGGCGTGTTCCATGCCTTTGACGGCTTCGCGACTCAGGGTGGTGTTGGTGGCGATCACGCCCATGGCATCGTTGGCGCGACCCTGGCTGTCGGCGCCATAGCGCATGAGCGTGGCGGCAATGATCTCGATCTGCGTGCTGTCCAGATCGGGTGCGATCTTCAGGAACACCGGGATGCGCCGGCCGTGGCGCTGGGCCAGCAGCTCGCGCCGTTCGGCCACGGCGCCCAGCAGTGCGTCCAGTGCCTGATCGCTTTGCAGGCTGCGCAGGTTCTGCGTGTTGGGACTGGAAATGTTGACCGTCACGTAGTCGGCGTGCGGGTACACCCCATCGAGGCAGGTCAGGTAGTCGTCGGTGGCGCGCTCGATCGGTGTGCTGGCGTTCTTGCCGATGTTCAGGCCCAGCACCATCGGCGTGGCGCCGCTCTCGCTGCGAAAACGCGCCCGCTGCACGTTGGCCAGGAACGCGTCCAGGCCATCGTTGTTGAAGCCCAGGCGGTTGATCAGGGCATTGGCCCTGGGCAGGCGAAACATGCGCGGCTTGGGATTGCCGCTCTGGCCCAGCGGCGTGACGGTGCCGACCTCGACGAATCCGAAACCCATGGCCGCCAGACCGTCGATGCAGCGGGCGTTCTTGTCGAGACCGGCCGCCAGCCCCACGCGGTTGGGAAACACGATGCCGGCGACTTTGCAGGGGTCCTCGATGCGCGGTTCGCTGTACAGGCAGGTCAGCGGCGAGTGCTGCAACCGGGCGAGGCCGTGCAGGGTGAGATCGTGGGCGGCTTCGGGGTCCATGCCGAACAGGAAGGGGCGGGCGGCGGCATAGGGCAGAAGCGACATCGGATAATCCAGGGCTGTTGTTTCACCGATTCTCTCAAATGACCCAAGACGAACTCAAAGCACTGGTTGGCCAGGCGGCCCTGCAATACGTGACCCCCGGCGACATCGTGGGCGTGGGCACCGGCTCCACCGTCAACAAGTTCATCGAGGCACTGGCCAGCCTCAAGGACCGGATCGCCGGCGCCGTCTCCAGTTCCGAGGCCTCCACCGCGCGCCTCAAGGCGCTGGGCATCGCGGTGTTCGAAGCCAATGCGGTGGGCGAACTGTCTGTCTATATCGACGGAGCCGACGAAATCGACGGCCAGGGCCACATGGTCAAGGGCGGTGGTGCTGCGCTCACGCGCGAGAAGATCGTGGCCGCCCAGTCACGCCGTTTCGTCTGCATTGCCGACGAATCGAAGCTGGTGACCCGGCTGGGGGCTTTCCCCGTGCCCGTCGAGGTGATTCCCATGGCCACGGCACGGCTGGTGCGCCAGTTCGCGTCCCTGGGTGGACAGGCCGTTGTGCGGCTGAAAGACGGCGCACCCCTGGTCACCGACAACGGCCAGCACATCCTGGATGTGACCGGCCTGCAGATCGCCGATCCGCTGGCGTTCGAGAGTCAGGTCAACCAGTGGCCCGGCGTGGTGACGGTGGGGGTGTTTGCCCACCAGAAGGCGGGCGTGTGTCTGCTGGGCACGCCGCACGGCGTGAAAACCCTGAGCTTCGAGGGCTCGTGAGACGGAACCTGGCTCAGAAGCGGATGCCGGCCGGGTTGGAGGCAGGAGGTGCCACCGGCACCGCAGCGGGGGTGTCCGCCCTGGGCGCAGACGCGGCGGGTGCAGCGGGCGCTGCGGGCGTCGGCGCCTCGGCCTGAACCGCCACCAGTGGCGTGGCCGCAGCGCGCCGGTAACCCGATGGCAGGGCCGATTGTTTCGGGTAGCCCGCTGCATCGAGGAACTGCGTCCATTCGCTGTCCGAGTAGCCCCGGATCTGCTGGCTGCCGATGGTGAGGAACGGCAACGAGGTCTGGCCACTGAGCCGCCGCAGGGCTTCGGCGTCCTCGCTGGTGCTGATGGTCTTTTCGCTGTAGGGAATGCCGCGCGCATTGAGCAGGTTGCGTCCGCTGTTGCAAGGCGCGCACTCGCTGCTGGTGTAGAGCAGCACGGGATAGCGTGAGACCACCTGCCGCAGTTCGAACGGCAGCTGGGGGTTGCTGTTGGCGGCCGCACCGGTCGGGCCCGAGGCCGCGGGACGGGCGGTGGCAGCGGGCGGCGGCTGGTCGGAAAAGCTCACCCGGCCGTCGGGTCCGACGATGCGGTAGACGCCCTGGGCCAGGGTCGACACAGACACCAGCCCCAGCACCAGCCCCAGGGCGGCGCAGCGCATGCGGGACGGGGTGGCGGGAACGAAAGCGGATGTGGGGGTGTTCATGTCGGCTCCTATCGGCATTCAGCGGAAGAAATCAAGCCATGCCCTGGTGGCGCAGCAAGGCTTCGATGCTCGGTTCGCGGCCGCGGAAGGCCTTGAACGACTCCATCGCCGGGCGGCTGCCGCCGGCTTCCAGGATCGCTTCACGATAGCGGCGCCCCGTGGCCACGTCCAGCGTGCTGTGGCCGTTTTGCAGCGCGGCTTCTTCAAACGCGGCATAGGCATCTGCCGACAGCACCTCGGCCCACTTGTAGCTGTAGTAGCCGGCCGAATAGCCGCCGGCAAAGATGTGGCTGAAGGTGTGTGGCGAGCGGCTGTAGGCCGGCGGCTGCAGCACCGCGATCTCGTCGCGCACCTGCTGTTGCAGCGCAAGCACGGCCGCACCGCTGGTGACGGGTTCCGGCTGGCTGTGCAACAGCATGTCGAACAGCGAAAACTCCACCTGGCGCAGCGTCTGCAGGCCGCTCTGGTAGTTTTTGGCGGCCAGCATCTTGTCGAACAGCGCGCGCGGCAGCGGCTCACCCGTGTCCACATGCGCCGTCATGTGCTTGAGCACGTCCCACTCCCAGCAGAAGTTCTCCATGAACTGGCTGGGCAACTCGACCGCGTCCCACTCCACGCCGCTGATGCCGGACACATCGCGCTCGTTGACCTGCGTGAGCATGTGGTGCAGGCCGTGCCCGAACTCGTGAAAGAGGGTGATGACATCGTCGTGGGTCAGCAGGGCCGGCTTGCCGTTGACGCCTTCGGCGAAGTTGCACACCAGGTGCGCCACCGGCGTTTGCAGCGTGCCGGTGTCGGGGCGCAACCAGCGGGCCCGCACATCGTCCATCCAGGCGCCACCGCGTTTGCCGTTGCGCGCTGCCGGGTCGAGGTAGAACTGGCCGACCAGTTCGGCCCCGTTCGGGCCCGGGCGCTCGATGCGGTAGAACTCGACGCCCGCGTTCCACACGGGCGCCTGGTCGCGGCGGATCGCCACTTCAAACAGCGTCTCGACGATCTGGAACAGACCGGCCAGCACCTTGGGTGCCGTGAAATAGGGTTTGACTTCCTGCTCGCTGAAGGCATAGCGCGCCTCCTTGAGCTTCTCGCCGATGTAGGGCCAGTCCCAGGCCTGCGGATCGGCCAGGCCCAGCTCGCTGGCGGCGAAGGCACGCAGGTCGCCCAGGTCTTGCTCGGCGTGGGGGCGGGCCTTGGTGCCGAGGTCGCGCAGGAAAGCGATCACCTGTTCGGGTGATTCGGCCATCTTGGGCACCAGCGACACATCGGCGTAATGCCGGTGACCCAGCAGTTGCGCCTCTTCATGGCGCAAGGCGAGCAGCTCACCCATGATCGCAGCGTTGTCGAACCTGACGGCGTCGCCCTCGGCCTGATCGCTGGCCCGGGTGGCGTAAGCGCGGTAGAGCTTCTCGCGCAGCGCGCTGCTGTGGGCGAACTGCATGACCGGCAGGTAGCAAGGCATCTTCAAGGTGAGCTTGTGGCCGGTTTTGCCCTCGGCCTGTGCGGCCGCTGCGGTCGACTGCACGACATCGTCGGGCACACCGGCGAGTTCGTCTGTCGTGACATACAGGGCAAAGGCGTCGGTGGCATCGAGTGCGTTTTCGCTGAACTTCTGGCCCAGCTCGGCCTGGCGCTCCTGCAGCCAGGCGAAGCGGGCCTTGGCGTCACCCTGCAGGTCGGCACCACCCAGCACGAAGCCGCGCATGGCATTGAAATGGGCGCGCGCCTGCTCGGCGTTCAGGGCGGCCGGGTCCATTGCCTTGTACTTGGCGTAGAGGCGCTCGTCGGCACCCAGACGGGTCCAGAACTCGGTGACCCTGGGCAGGGCTTCGTTGTAGGCGGCACGCAGCTCGGGCGTGTCGGCCACGCTGTTGAGGTGGCTCACCGCGCCCCAGGCGCGGGAAAAACGCTCGGCCGGCACATCGAGGGTTTCGGAGATCCGCTTCCAGTTGGCTGGAAAGTCGCTGGCGGTCACGGTGTCCAGCGCCAGGCTGGCCTCATCGAGCAACTGGTTGATCGCCGGGCCCACCCGTTCGGGGGTGATGGCGTCGAACAGCGGCAGGTCGTTGAAATCGAGGAGCGGGTTGCTGGCGAAGGGGGCGGTTCGGTCGTTCATGCGATCTCAGATGTGGCGCCGGGGGTGAAGTTCAAGCCGCAGGGCCTTGAACGAACGCAGGGTCGAGGGACTTATTGCGACTGGGCGCTCTTCTTCACGCTCTTTTTCATGACCTTGGCGCGCTTGACCTGCCCGCCGGTGGTGAGGCGCTGGTTGCCCAGCACACGCACGACCTTGACTTCGGGGCGCTGGCCACCGCGTTTGCTGAACTTGAGCACCTTCACGTCGCGCGGGCCGGGCATGCGGTCTTCATCGACCACCTTGACCTTTTCTGCCACCGGGCGCCAGAGCACCAGCAGCTTGCCGATGTGCTGGATCGGGGCCGCGTCG
Organism: Hydrogenophaga sp.; assembly: GCF_030373225.1. Taxonomy (GTDB): domain Bacteria; phylum Pseudomonadota; class Gammaproteobacteria; order Burkholderiales; family Burkholderiaceae_C; genus Hydrogenophaga. The sequence goes on from NZ_JAUCZG010000011.1 coordinate 54,692, forward strand.
AGCTCGTCGGCCAGGGTGTGCAGCATGGCTTCGCGGGCGGCCCGGTCGTCGCTGAGCACGCGGACCTTGATCAGGCCGTGCGCCTTGAGCGCCGCCCCGATCTCTTTTTTGACGGCGGGGCTCAAGCCGTCGTTTCCGATGTGGACGACGGGATCGAGGTGGTGGGCCTCGGCGCGGTGTACTTTGCGCTGGGCGGGAGTGAGTGTGATCTGGGGCATGGGACAATTATCGTTTACACAGACCTTAGGCGACCCTCATGGGCATGAAAGTCAAAACCCAGAGCAAAAAGGTCAACAAGGCCTGGCTCAACCAGCACGTGAACGACCCGTACGTTCGCCTGGCCAAAAAAGACGGTTACCGCGCGCGGGCCGCCTACAAGCTCAAGGAACTCGACGAAACCCTGGGCTTGATCCGTCCCGGCGACTGCGTGGTCGACCTCGGGTCGGCGCCCGGCGCGTGGAGCCAGTACGCGCGGCGCCGCCTGAGTCCTCAGGGCGCTGCCGTGGGCGAATTGCACGGCACCATCATCGCGCTGGACATGCTGCCCATGGACGACGTGGAAGGCGTGCACTTCATCCTGGGCGACTTTCGCGAGGCGGCCGTGCTGGCCGAACTGGAGCAAGCCCTGACCGATCGCGGGGTTGTTCAGGTCGATGTGGTGCTCTCCGACATGGCGCCCAACCTCTCGGGCATCGGCATGACCGACGCCGCGCGCATCACCGATCTGGTCGAGCTGGCGGTCGATTTTTCGATCAAACACCTCAAGACCGACGGTGCACTGGTGGTCAAACTGTTTCACGGTGGCGCCTACGACCCGATGGTGGCGCTCTTTCGCCAGACCTTTCGCACCGTCAAGGCGGTCAAACCCAAGGCGTCACGGGACAAATCGTCTGAAACCTTTCTCGTCGGTCTGGGTCTCAAATCGGCGGTACGGGGCTGAGTAACCGGGGGTGGGGCGCTTCATAGCGAAAAGCCAACCCCTCCATTGACACAACCTCGTCACCGATATCGGGCAGTTCTGCTTGAAAGTCCTAGAATGAGGCCCAGATGCGCATAACCGCCAATACCGTTTCCAGGAGCTGCACTTGAACAATCAGTGGTTTTCGAAAATCGCCGTGTGGATGGTCATCGCCATGGTGCTTTTCACCGTCTTCAAGCAGTTCGACACGCGCTCCGCTGCGGGTTCGGGCTACATGGGGTATTCCGAGTTCCTCGACGAGGTCAAGGCCCGGCGCATCAAGAGCGCCACCATCCAGGAGGGCCAGGGTGGCACCGAGATCGTTGCGATCACGCAGGACGATCGCCGCGTGCGCACGACGGCCACCTACCTCGACCGCGGTCTGGTGGGCGACCTGATCAGTAACGACGTGAAGTTCGACGTGCGCCCGCGCGAAGAAGGCTCGCTGCTCATGACGCTGCTGGTCAGCTGGGGCCCGATGCTGCTGCTGATCGGCGTGTGGATCTATTTCATGCGACAGATGCAGGGCGGGGGCAAGGGCGGGGCGTTCAGCTTCGGCAAGAGCAAGGCCCGCATGCTCGACGAAAACAACAACACCGTGACCTTCGCCGATGTCGCCGGCTGCGACGAGGCCAAGGAAGAGGTGAAAGAGGTCGTGGACTTCCTCAAGGACCCGGCCAAGTTCCAGAAGCTCGGCGGACGCATCCCGCGCGGACTGCTGCTGGTTGGCCCGCCCGGTACCGGCAAGACCTTGCTGGCCAAGGGCATCGCAGGCGAAGCCAAGGTGCCGTTCTTCAGCATCTCGGGCTCCGACTTCGTTGAAATGTTCGTCGGCGTGGGCGCAGCCCGGGTCCGCGACATGTTCGACAACGCCAAGAAAAACGCACCCTGCATCATCTTCATCGATGAAATCGATGCGGTGGGTCGCCAGCGTGGCGCCGGCCTGGGCGGTGGCAACGACGAACGCGAGCAGACCCTCAACCAGATGCTGGTCGAGATGGACGGCTTCGAGACCAACCTGGGCGTGATCGTGGTCGCGGCCACCAACCGCCCGGACATCCTGGACGCCGCCCTGTTGCGCCCGGGTCGTTTCGACCGCCAGGTTTATGTGACGCTGCCCGACATCCGCGGCCGCGAGCAGATCCTGAACGTGCACATGCGCAAGGTGCCTTTGGGCACCGACGTGAACCCCAGCGTGATCGCACGCGGTACTCCCGGCATGAGCGGCGCCGATCTGGCCAACCTGTGCAACGAAGCGGCCCTGATGGCGGCGCGGCGCAATGCCCGCGTGGTCGAGATGCAGGACTTCGAGAAGGCCAAGGACAAGATCTTCATGGGCCCCGAGCGCAAGAGCATGGTGATGCCCGAGGAAGAGCGCCGCAACACGGCCTACCACGAGTCAGGCCACGCCCTGATCGGCAAGCTGTTGCCCAAGTGCGACCCGGTGCACAAGGTCACCATCATCCCGCGCGGTCGCGCGCTGGGGGTGACCATGAGTCTGCCGGCGCAGGACCGCTACAGCTACGACAAGGACTACATGCTGAACCAGATCAGCATGCTGTTCGGCGGCCGCATCGCCGAAGAAGTGTTCATGAACCAGATGACCACCGGCGCCAGCAACGACTTCGAGCGCGCCACCACCATCGCCCGCGACATGGTCATGCGCTACGGCATGACCGACGCCCTGGGCCCGATGGTCTATGCAGAGAACGAAGGTGAAGTGTTCCTGGGCCGCTCGGTCACCAAGACCACCAACATGAGCGAGTCGACCATGCAGAAGGTGGACGCCGAGGTTCGCCGCATCATCGACGCGCAGTACAAGCTGGCCCGCGACCTGATCGAGGAAAACAGCGACAAGATGCACGCGATGGCCAAGGCCTTGCTGGAGTGGGAAACCATCGACGCCGAGCAGATCGACGACATCATGGCCGGCAAACCGCCCCGTCCTCCCAAGGACTGGACGCCGCGCAACCCCTCGGTGGGTGGCGGCGGCGGCAGTGGCGGCTCACCCGCCGTGGCCACCGACCCGGCACCCACGGCCGCCTGAGCGGCCGCGCTTTCCGACCAGACACACGGGGCTTCGGCCCCGTTGTCGTTTCCGACCAAAGTTGGCTTCATGCACTGGCAGACCACCCGTTTCGACATCGATCTCTCGACCCCGCAGGTCATGGGCATCGTCAATGTGACGCCGGACTCCTTTTCGGACGGCGGACAGCATGCCGGTACCTCGGCCGCGCTCGCGCACTGTGAAAGGCTCATTCATGACGGCGCCCGGCTGCTCGACATCGGCGGTGAGTCGACCCGTCCCGGCAGCCCGGCGGTGCCGCTCGATGAGGAGCTCGCCCGGGTGCTGCCCGTGGTGCGGGAGGCGGTCCGGCTGGGTGTGCCGGTGTCCGTGGACACCTGCAAGCCCGAGGTGATGAAGGCCGTGCTCGACGCCGGCGCCGACATCGTCAACGACATCTGGGCGCTGCGGCGTGGCGCTGCACTGGACGTGGTGGCCACACACCCGCGATGCGGTGTGTGCCTCATGCACATGCACCGCGATCCGCAGACCATGCAGGTGGCGCCGATGGAAGGTGACGTGTTGCCGGCGGTCGGCGCCTTCCTGCGCGATCGGGCCCATGCGCTCGTGGAACGCGGCGTGGCGCACGAACGCATCGTGCTCGATGCCGGCGTGGGGTTCGGCAAGACCGTGGCGCAGAACTTCAGCCTGCTGGCGCGTCAGAACGAACTCATGGCGCTGGGCTGGCCCATGCTGGCGGGCTGGTCGCGCAAGTCTTCACTGGGTGCGGTCACCGCCCGCGAGGTGCCCGCCGAACGGGTCAGTGCCAGTGTGGCGGCGGCGCTGCTGGCGGTCGAGCGCGGCGCCCGGGTGGTGCGCGTGCACGACGTGCGCGAGACGGTGGACGCGCTGCGCATCTGGCAGGCCATCCAGCCCGGGTGGGTGCCGCCCGCACCGCGATAATCGTGTACCCCTTTGGCAGGGCGCACGGCTTCACGCGGCGCCCGCCCCATTCCCCACAGAACACGACAGAGAACACGACATGCCCCGCAAATTTTTTGGTACCGACGGCATTCGCGGCACAGTCGGTCAAGCGCCCATCACACCCGACTTCGTCCTGCGCCTGGCTCACGCCGTGGGCCGGGTGCTGCGCCGCACCGAGTCGCACCCCACCGTGCTGATCGGCAAGGACACGCGCATCTCCGGCTACATGCTCGAGGCCGCGCTGGAGTCGGGATTCAACTCGGCGGGTGTGGACGTGGTACTGCTCGGTCCCGTGCCCACGCCGGCGGTGGCCTACCTCACCCGGGCCCAGCGCGCCGATCTCGGCGTGGTGATCTCGGCCAGCCACAATCCGTTTGCCGACAACGGCATCAAGTTCTTCAGTGCGCTGGGCACCAAGCTGCCGGACGACTGGGAACATGCGGTCGAGGCGGCGCTGGACGAGCCCCCGGTCTGGGCGGCGTCGGCCGAACTTGGCAAGTCGCGCCGGATGGAAGACGCGGCCGGCCGCTACATCGAGTTCTGCAAGAGCACCTGCACGAACAACCTCTCGCTCAAGGGCCTGAAAATCGTGGTGGATGGCGCCAACGGCGCGGCGTACCAGATCGCACCGGCGGTGTTCCACGAACTGGGTGCCGAGGTGATCAAGATCGGCTGCTCGCCCGACGGGCTCAACATCAATCACGGGGTGGGTGCGACCCACCCGCAGGCGATGGTCGAGGCGGTCAGGGAACATGGCGCGCATTTCGGCATCGCGCTCGACGGTGATGCCGATCGCCTGCAGATGGTGGACGCGCAAGGTCGTCTCTACAACGGCGACGAACTGCTCTACCTGATCGTGTCCGATCGCATTGCTCGTGACCACGACGTGCCTGGCGTGGTCGGCACGCTCATGACCAACATGGCGGTGGAAGTGGCGCTGAAGGCGCGTGGCGTGAAGTTCGTGCGCGCCAGGGTCGGCGACCGCTACGTGCTCGAAGAGCTCGAAAAACACGGCTGGATGCTGGGCGGCGAAGGTTCGGGCCACCTGTTGATGCTCGACCGTCACACCACCGGCGACGGCCTGGTGTCGGCCCTGCAGGTGCTGCACGCCTGTGTGGACAGCGGCAAGACCATGTCGCAGCTGCTGGCCGATGTGACGCTGTTTCCGCAGACCTTGATCAATGTCCGGCTGCAGCCCGGCCAGGACTGGAAGACCAACACTTTTCTCGCGCAACAGACACAGGCGGTGGAAGCCGAGCTGGGCGCGACCGGGCGGGTGCTGATCCGCGCCAGTGGCACGGAGCCCCTGTTGCGGGTGATGGTGGAGGCGCGCGATGCGCAGCAAGCGCTGGATTGCGCCGAGCGGCTGGTGGCGGCCGTGCGGGCACAGGTGCCCGCATGAGCGGGGTGTCGGTCGTGCGTGCGAACTACGCCGATCCGCTTCACGCGGCGGCGCTGGTGACGCTCCTGCACGCCTACGCCAGCGACCCGGCCGGCGGCGGCGAGGGCTTGTCTGAATTTGCCCGCGCCAACCTCGTGCGCGAACTCGCTGCTCGGCCGCAGGCCTACAGCGTGCTGGCCTTCGACGGGGAGCAGCCCGTGGGCCTGGTCAACTGCATCGAAGGCTTCTCCACCTTCGCCTGCAAGCCCCTGGTGAACGTGCACGATGTGGCCGTGCTGGCCAGCCACCGGGGCCGACGCATTGCCGAGCAGATGCTGGTGCTGGCCGAGTCGATGGCCCGCGAGCGTGGCGCGGTGAAGATGACGCTGGAGGTGCTCTCGGGCAACGCCGGCGCCGTGCGCCTGTACGAGCGCATCGGCTATGCCGGCTACCAGTTGGACCCGGCCATGGGCAGCGCCCGGTTCCTGCAGAAATGGCTGTGAGCAGAGTGCGCCCCAGCCCCCGGCGCTGACGGCCCGTCGCCTCTCAATACAGCAGATGGGGTTGTCGCGCCCCGGCCCAGGCCGCTTCATCGGCGGTGGCCGCTGTGTCCAGCACCTCGGGCCCGGCCGCCACATCGTCCACCCATTCGCGCAACAGCGGCCCGCCATTGATGAGGTCGATCGCCAGCCGCTCGTGCTCGTACTCGTAGGCGAAATCGCGCCACAGCGGGTAGTCCGGGGCCTGCAGGCGCAGCGCGCGAAACGCCAGCGCCTGCAGCCGCCAGGGCTTGAAGGCCGCGTGGTCGTAGTGGGTCGGGTCTTCGACATGGATCTGCACCCCGGCACACAACTGCCCCTGGTGCTTGTGAAAGGTGGGCTCGAAGAAGCACGGGCGCAAGACGCAACCGCGCATCCAGTGGGGTGCGATCCGGCGCATGTCGCCCAGCAGGCGCGGCACATCGATGCCGGGCGCACCGAACAATTCGAGTGGGCGCGTGGTGCCACGGCCTTCTGACAAGGTCGTGCCCTCGAGCATCACCGTGCCCGCGTACGCGCGCGCCATGCTCAGGTTGGCCGCGTTCGGGCTGGGGTTGACCCAGCTGCGCTCGGTGGGCCAGCCAAAGCCGGGGGCCGCATCCGGCTGCCAGCCGCTCATGGTGATCACGCGGTAGTCCACCGTCAGCCCCAGCGTGGCGATGAACCAGTGCCCGAGTTCACCCATGGTCATGCCGTGGCGCATGGGCATGGGGCCGGCGCCCACAAAGCTCTCCCAGCCTGCGCGCAAGGTGAGCCCTTCGATGGGCCGACCCGCGGGGTTGGGTCGGTCCAGCACCCAGACCGACTTGCCGTGCTGCGCGGCCGCCTCCAGCACATAGCGCAGCGTGGTGATGAAGGTGTAGATGCGGCAGCCGAGGTCCTGCAGGTCGACCAGCAGCACGTCGAAGCTGGCCATCATGGCGTCGGTCGGGCGGCGCACCTCGCCATACAGGCTGAACACCGGAACGCCCAGGCGGGGGTCGAGGTAGTCGGAGGACTCGACCATGTTGTCCTGCTTGTCGCCGCGCAGGCCGTGCTGCGGTCCGAACGCGGCCGCCAGCGTCACATCGGGCAGGGCGGCCAGCGCATCGAGCGCGTGGGTGAGATCGCGCGTGACCGACGCAGGATGGGCCAGCAAGGCCACACGGCGGCCAGCGAGCGGCACGCGCAGGGCCGGGTCTTGCAGGAAACGATCAAGGCCGAATTGCATGGGTTGGGGTCAGGGCAGGGCCAGGCGCAGGGAGCGACCGGCGGGGTGGTGGAAATCGGGACGCGTTTGTGGGTGCTGCAGTGCCCAGTAGCTCAGGCGCCCGTCGTGTTCTTCGATCACAGCGCACAGCGCCAGGCGCAGCGTCGCCGCGGGTGAGGGCAGGGCCGCTGCCGGCAGGTGAACGTCGAGGGTCAGTTGTGAAGGCGTGATGGCCAGTTGCATGCGGGGCGCGGGCAGGACCGCTTTGGTCGAGGGGTCGTGTTGCCGTTCGCCCGCAAACCGGTACGCCGCCCATTGGCCCGACGGCGAGAAGTTGAACTCGCGATAACTCTCGCCCGCCTCGGGCGCCACAAAGGCCTCCAGGCAGGTGTGTTGCCACAGGCCGTCGGCCGGGCCGGGCTCGGTGGCGGTCGGAAGGCGCAAGGCGGCGGTGTTGCCGCTCACCGTGTACCGCAGTTGCAGACCCTGGCTGTTCGAGTCCACCGCCACCGTCACACGCAGCGGCAGGCCGGCCGGTGTGGCCGGGTGGCAGTGCAGTGGGTGGGGTGGGCTGGAGAGGTCGGGCGTCACAGCGCCGTATTCTCTCAGGCCGCGTCGCCACCGCTCAGAGGGCGCCCTGGTTCACGCGCTTCATCAATTCCCCGGCGGTTTCCTTGCGCTCGCTGTACCGGTCGACGAGGTAGGGCGCGACGTCTCGCGTCAGCCAGGTGAACTTCACCAGTTCTTCCAGCACGTCCACCACCCGGTCGAGGTAGGCCGAGGGTTTGAGCCGGTCCTTGTCGTCGAACTCCTGAAACGCCTTGGCGATCGACGACTGGTTGGGAATGGTGAACATGCGCATCCAGCGCCCGAGCACCCGCATCTGGTTGACGGCATTGAACGATTGCGAGCCGCCGCAGACCTGCATGAGCGCCAGCGTCTTGCCCTGGGTGGGCCGCACCGCGCCGAGCGACAGCGGTATCCAGTCGATCTGGGCTTTCATGATGCCGGTCATGGCGCCGTGGCGCTCGGGTGAGCACCACACCATGCCTTCGGCCCAGGCCGCCAGCGCGCGCAACTCCACCACCTTGGGGTGGGTGTCGGGCGCATCGTCGGGCAGCGGCAGGCCGCCCGGATGGAACACGCGCGGCTCTGCCCCCATGGCCTGCAGCAGGCGCACCGATTCCTCGACCAGCAGCCGGCTGAAGGAGCGCTGCCGCAAGGAGCCGTACAGCAGCAAGATGCGCGGCGCGTGGGTGGAGCCGGTGCCGGGACGCAGGCGCTGCCCGTCGGGCACCTGGAAATGTTCGCTGGCCAGGGGCGGCAGGTCGTCGGCAAGCCGCTGGGCAGCATCAGTGGTCATGGGAGTCGGCTGCATCAGGTGGGCAGGGTGCTGTCGGCAGGTCGCCAGGCGTTGACCAGCGCCACCAGCGAGAGCATCACCGGCACCTCGACCAGCACACCCACCACGGTGGCCAGTGCTGCACCGCTGTTCAGGCCGAACAAGGAGATGGCCACGGCAACGGCCAGTTCGAAAAAGTTGGAGGTGCCGATCAGGCAGGCCGGCCCCGCCACGTTGTGCGGCAGCTTGAGCCACCTCGCGCCCCACCATGCGATGAAGAAGATGCCGTAGCTCTGTATCACCAGCGGCACCGCGATCAGCAGGATCACCAGCGGCTGGCGCACGATGGTCTGGGCCTGAAAACCGAACAGCAGCACGACGGTGGCGATCAGCCCCACCACCGACCAGGGCTTGAGCGCAGCCACGAAGGCCGTCACGGCCGCGGGGCCACCGCGCAGCAGCATCTGACGCGTGAGCACGCCCGCGACCAGGGGCAGCACCACATACAGCACGGTGGAGAGCAGCAGCGTCTCCCACGGCACGATCACGTTGGTCACACCGAGCAGAAACGCTGCGATGGGCGCAAACGCCACCACCATGATCAGGTCGTTGATCGACACCTGCACCAGCGTGTAGTTGGCATCACCCTTGACGAGCTGGCTCCACACAAACACCATGGCCGTGCACGGTGCCACGCCCAGCAGGATCATGCCGGCGATGTACTCGCTGGCCGACTGCGGATCGACCCAGGGCGCGAAGATGTATTGGAAGAACAGCACGCCGAGCGCGGCCATGGTGAAGGGCTTGATGAGCCAGTTCACCACCAGCGTGAGCATGAGCCCCTGCGGCTTCCTGCCCACATCGCGCAGGGCGTGCCAGTCGATCTGGATCATCATCGGGTAAATCATCACCCAGATGAACACCGCCACCACCAGGTTGACCTGCGCAACCTCCATCGCAGCCACCGCCTGAAAGGCGGCGGGCACAACCAGCCCCAGGCCCACGCCGACGGCAATGCCCAACGCCACCCACACCGTCAGATAACGTTCGAACAGTCCCATCAGGCCTTCACCTGTCCGATGTCGGCGAGTTCCTTTTTCAGCGCGAGCTTGTCGAGCTTTTCAATCGGCAGCACGGTGAGCAGTGAGATGCGGCGGTTCATCACGATGAAGCAGTCGTTGAACGCACGCTGAATGACCTCCCTGCTGCCCTTGACCGCGGCCGGGTCCTCCACGCCCCAGTGGGCCGACATGGGTTGCCCGGGCCAGACGGGGCAAACCTCGCCGGCGGCCTTGTCGCACACCGTGAGCACGAAGTTCATCGGCGGTGCATCGGGGCCGGCGAATTCATCCCAGTTCTTGCTGCGCAGACCGGTGGTCTTGAACCGGTTGCGCTCCAGCAGTTCGATCGCGTTGGGGTTGACCTCGCCCGCCGGGTGGCTCCCTGCGCTCCAGGCCCGAAAGCGTCCCGCGCCGAGCTGGTTGAGGATGGCCTCGGCCATGATGCTGCGCGCCGAATTGCCGGTGCAGATGAACAGGACGTTGTGGACATTGGTGGACATGGCATGCCTTTCAGCAGGTGGTGCAGGTGGGAACAGCGGAAGAACCCGTCGTCACTTCGCAGGGCTCACCCTGGCAGCAGTGGGCGGTGAGGAATTGAAGCAAGTCGTTCATGGCACCGAATTCGGCGCGGTAGATCAGGTGGCGGCCATCGCGCCGCTGGGTCACCAGCCCGGCGTGGCTGAGTTCCTTGAGGTGGAAGGACAGCGCTGTGCTGGCCACGCCCAGTGTTTCGCTGAGGTGACCCGGCGTGAGGCCTTCCGGCCCCTGCGCCACCAGCGCACGGAAGATGCGCAGGCGAGTCTCCTGTGCGAGCGCACCGAGGGATCTGACGGCTTGGGTTTCGTCCATGGAATTTCCTTCAGGCGGTGGTGCGTTGCAGGCTCGCACGGGTGGGCAGCTTGAGGGTGGCCAGCCAGCACAGCACCAGCATGAGGGCGGAGCCGAGCAGGGCGTAGAGCAGCCCGCCCCACTGGTACAGCAGACCCGAGAGCAGCGTGCCGCTGAAGCGACCCAGTGCGTTGGCGGCGTAGTAGAAGCCCACGTCTTCGGCCGCCTTCTCGGAGCCGGCGTAGGCCAGCACAAGATACGAGTGCACCGACGAGTTCACCGCGAACGCAAAGCCGAACACGCCCAGCCCGCCCACCACCACCCAGGGCAGGTGCGGCACGTCCAGTGCCACCGCCACCGCCAGGGCCATGGGCACCAGTGCCAGCAGGGCCGACCACAGCCGCGCGGCCGGCACCTCGGTGCTCAGGCCGTCGCTGCTGCGTTTCACAAAGGCCGGCGCCATCGCCTGCACCGCACCGTAGCCGATGGTCCAGGCCGCCAGAAACGTTCCCACCATGGTGAAGGTCCAGCCCTGCGAGTACAGGTACACCGGCACACCCACCACAAACCACACGTCGCGCGCACCGAACAGCACCACGCGCGCGGCGGCCAGCACGTTGACGCCGGTGTTCTTGGCAAACAGCTCCTTCGCCGACTTCGATGCCTTGTTCTTGCCCATCATTTGCGGCAGCGAGGTCACCACGCCCACCAGCACCAGCGCCAGCAGCGCGGCCATGGCCCACAGCGCGTGCTGGAAACCCAGTGTCTGCAGCAGCAAGCCCCCCAGGAAGAAGCCGACACCCTTCATCGCGTTCTTGCTGCCGGTGAAAAACGCCACCCACTTGAAGAGCTGGCCCGACCCCTGGTTTTTCGCCTGGTCGGCCGTGACCTTGATGGCCGACTTGCTGGCGGTCTTGGTGAGGTCCTTGGCCACGCCGCAGATGCCCTGGGCCAACACCACCCAGGCCACCGACATGGCCGCGCTCCAGCCCGGGTCGAGGAAGGACAGCACGGAAAAACCGATGATCTGCGTGACCAGGCCCACGGTGAGCATGCGTGTGATGCCGTAGCGCGTGGCCAGCCAGCCGCCGACGAAGTTGGCAACGATGCCGGCGGCCTCGTACAGCAGGAACAGGAACGCCAGCGTGAACGGCGAATAGCCGAGTTGGTAGAAGTGCAGCAGCACCAGCATGCGCAGCGCGCCGTCGGTGAGCGTGAAGCCCCAGTAGGCGGCGGTGACGATGGCGTAGTTGCGTTCGGCGGTGTTCATGGTGTGCGAGGGCTTCGACAGGCTCAGCCCGAACGGAGGGGGTTCAGTCCGAAGGCAAGGGGCTCAGCCCGGACGGCGTGTTCAGATGCCTTGGGCCTGCATGTGGCAGGCCAGGTCGACCATGCGGCAGGCGTAGCCCATCTCGTTGTCGTACCAGGCGTAGACCTTGAGCAGCGTGCCGTCGGTGACCATGGTGGACGGGGCGTCCACGATGCTCGAGCGGGTGTCGCGTGCGTAGTCCACGCTCACCAGCGGGCGTGTCTCGTAGCCGAGGATGCCGGCCAGCGGACCCTGTGCCGCAGCGGCGAACAGGGCGTTGACTTCTTCCGCCGTGGTCTCGCGCTGCAGCTCGAACACGCAGTCGGTCAGCGAGGCGTTGAGCGCCGGTACACGCACCGCGTGGCCGTTGAGCTTGCCCTTGAGTTCGGGGTAGATCAGCGCGATGGCGGTCGCGCTGCCGGTGGTCGTGGGCGCCAGGCTCATGAGCGCACTGCGGGCGCGGCGCAGGTCCTTGTGGGGGGCGTCCACCACCAGGTTGGTGTTGGTCGGGTTGTGCAGCGTGGTGATCTGTCCGTGCCGGATGCCGATGGCTTCGTGCACCACCTTCACCACCGGCGCCAGACAGTTGGTGGTGCAGGACGCGGCGGTCACGATGCGGTCGCGTGCGGGTTGGTACAGCGACTCATTGACCCCCACAACGATGTTGAGCACACCGCCTGTCTTCACCGGCGCTGCCACGATGACCCGTTTGGCGCCACGATCCAGGTGGCCCTGGATGGTTTCGGGCGTGAGGAACTTGCCGGTGCATTCCAGCACCAGGTCCACACCCAGGTCGCCCCAGGGGATGTCAGCCGGTGCGGCGTGAGAAGAGAACGACAGGCGCTGCTGTTCGATGCGGATGGTGTCCTCGCCCTCGGCGGCGATGTCGGCCCGCCATTTCCCTTGCACGCTGTCGAAGGCCAGCAGGTGGGCGATGGCGGTGGCACCCCCCTTGAGTTCGTTGAGGTGAACCACCTCCAGCCGGTTGCCTGCGCGTGGGTCGGTGATTTCGCGCTCGGCCGCGCCGAGGGCTGCTCGCAGGGCCAGGCGGCCGATGCGCCCCATGCCGTTGATGCCAACTTTCATCGATCGTTTCCTGTGGTGGTCGGGGGTGTCCCGGGTCTTTCAATGCACGTTGAAGTGTTGAACGGCTTCGTGACCGGCCTGTGACAGCGGATCGGGCGCGCCGGACAACACCACCACCGGCGAGAAGCCACCGCCGTCGGTGCGGAAGTTGGTGGTCTGGCCCGACCAGGTTCGTGCCGCGAGCAACTGCACCTGAGCCCGGTAGGTGTAGGCACGCAGGTCCAGCTTGAGCAGCCGGGGCTCGCCTTGCACCTGCACCAGCCGCTCGCTGGGTGGTACCAGGGACTGGGCCACGTAGTCACCGGCGAGGATCTCACTCCAGACGCGTCGTGTGAGCTTGTCGCCGCGGTAGGCCGCTCGCGCGCCGAAGCCGGCGGCCGGCTTGAAAAACAGCCTGCGCCGCGCAGCCCAGAGCGCATCGGCATGGTCCGGGTCCACCCGCTGCGTGGCGGGCACCACCGACTGCAGCAGCGCACGGTCGGGCTCGCTCACACCCTGACGCGCGAGCCAGTCGTTGTCGGACAGCAGCACCAGGTTGCGTTTGTCGGCGAACAGGGCATGGGTGCGCGGGTGCGGCGTGAGGACCACCGCGCCGGCCTGGTGGGCCAGGCGCAGGGCCTCGTGGGCCGGGTCCTGCAGGTAGAAGTCGGTCAGGCGGTTGTAGACCAGGTCCACCGCCATGCCGGAGGGCAGGGCGGGGTGGGTCAGCGCACCGTTGCGCCACTGCAGGTCGGCCGCGTCGGCCACCAGCGCGCACAGGCCGTGCGCGGCGAACAGTTCACGGAACAGCTCGAACTCGGGTGCGAGGTACTGGTCCGCGGGCGCGTCGTCCACGATCAGCACGGTGCGCAGTGGTGCCCCGCCGCGCTGTGACGCCCATTCCGAGCGGAACATGCCGACGAACACCGCATCGAGCGAGCGCATCGCGTCGGGCGGGTCGAGCAGCTCGCCGAAGGCCTCGCAACAGGCGCTGTGGGCGCGCGCCAGGGCCGCATTGAGCAGGGCGCCGCCGGCGTTGCTGTTGATCTCGATCAGGCGCGGACCGGTGTCGGTGAGGTGGAAGTCGTAGCCCATGAACACGCCCGCCGGCCCGTGGCTCAGCGCGGCCGTCGCCGGTGCCCGCGCCAGCGCCTGCGCTTGCCAGGCCGGCAGCGCGATCACACGCTCGATGGCCGACACCGCTTGCTGGATGTGCAGCGCCACGCTGCTGTCGAGAAAGACGGCGCTGGCCGAAAACAGGTGCGGGTGGCTGATGGCCAGTCGCGCGGCCAGTCCACCGAGCGCCGGTGTGGTCTCGAGCTGTTCGCGCAGTCGTGGCAGCGACAGCGTCTGGCAGGCGCAGCCCAGGTTCAGGGTGTCGGCGAGGCTCATGGCTTTCAATGGAACTTCAAGCATTCAATAGTACTTGAACTATACAAGTGAAAACCGGACGGGTGCATGTCATGAAAACTTCACGCGATTGCCTCGGGCGGGTCATGGCCGGTTTTCACACTGCATGTTCATGAATACAGTCCTTCTCCCCCACGCCGTTGTGCCCGAGACCCACCTCGCCGCCGTGCCGGCCCTGCCGCTGCCGCACGGCATCGAGGTGTCGTGGGCGCGTCACCAGAGCGAGGTGCGCGAGGCGCAAAAACTCCGGTTCGACGTGTTCGCCCTCGAGATGGGTGCGCGCCTGCCCAACGCGGTGCCCGGGCACGACGTCGACCTGTTCGACGATTTCTGCGAGCACCTGCTGGTGCGCGACAAAGCCACCCGGCAGGTGATCGGCACCTACCGGGTGCTCACCCCGGCCCAGGCCCGGCGCGTGGGCAGCACCTACAGCGACACCGAATTCGACCTCACCCGGCTGCGTGCGGTGCGCGAGCGCATGGTGGAGCTGGGGCGCAGCTGCGTGCACCGCGACCACCGGCACGGCGGCGTGATCATGGCGCTGTGGGGTGCCCTGGCCGGCTTCATGGTGCGCAACCGGCTCGACACCATGATCGGCTGCGCCAGCATCCCGATGCAGCACGAGGGCCCGCACGGCATGGTCGGCGGCGGGCACGCAGCGGCCAGCATCTGGCGCCAGGTCAAGGACAGGCACCTGGCACCGATCGACTTTCATGTGCGCCCACGCCTGCCGCTGCCGATCGAACGGCTCGACGACACGCTCGATGTGGAGCCACCGGCGCTGATCAAGGGTTACTTGCGCCTGGGTGCCAAGGTGCTGGGCCCACCGGCCTGGGACCCGGATTTCAACGCCGCCGACCTGCCGATGCTCATGCGCATCAGCGAGCTGCCGGTGCGATACCGCAAACATTTTCTGGGGGCTTGATGCGAACAGCCCTCGACGTTCCGGGTGGCTGGGCTCTGAAGAGCGGCCTGCCGCCCGGATTCACCCAAGGCGGTGCGTGGAACCCGGAGAGCGGGGGCGACGATGCCACCCAGGACCCCAGCGAACGTGCCCGTTTTCGGGCCGTTTTCATTTCCGACCTGCACCTGGGCACTGCCGGCTGCCAGGCCCGGCCCTTGCTCGATTTCCTCAAGGAATACCCAAGCCAGACGCTGTACCTGGTGGGCGACATCATCGATGGCTGGCAACTGCGCCGCAAATGGTATTGGCCGCAAGCGCACAACGATGTGATCCAGAAACTGCTGCGCCGCTCGCGCAAGGGTTGCCGCGTGGTGTTCGTGCCGGGCAACCACGACGAGTTCGCACGCCAGTTCGACGGCCACAACTTCGGTGGCATCGAAGTGGCCAACGAGGCCGTTCACACCACCGCCGACGGCCGCCAGCTGTGGGTGGTGCACGGGGACTATTTCGATGGTGTGATCCAGTGCGCCAAATGGCTCGCCTACCTGGGCGACAACGCCTACGAGTTCACCCTCAAGCTCAATCGCCACCTCAACTCGCTGCGGGCCCGCCTGGGGCTGCCCTACTGGTCGCTCTCGCAATACCTCAAGCACAAGGTCAAGAGCGCGCTGAACTACGTGACCGACTTCGAACGCGCGGTGGCCGCCGAAGCGCGCTCGCGCGGTTACCAGGGCGTGGTCTGCGGGCACATCCACCGTCCCGAAATGCGCACCATCGACGGCACGCTGTACTGCAACGATGGTGACTGGGTGGAGAGCCTGTCCGCGCTGGTCGAGCACATGGACGGACGACTGGAGCTGGTCCACTGGACTCCACGGGCCGCGGCACAAGGCGCACAGAAGGGAGACACACATGAAGATTCTGATCGTGACGGACGCCTGGCAACCCCAGGCGAATTCGGTCGCCACCACACTGGCTGAACTGGTCCGCCAGTTGCAGATCAGCGGGCACGAGGTGGTGGTGATCCAGCCCGGGCAGTTCCGCACCCGTCCTGGCCCGGGATTTCCGAACATCGAGATGGCCTGGTTTCCAGGTGCACGGCTGCGAGAACTCATGGATGCGGCCGACGCCGATGCGATCCACATCGCCACCGAAGGACCGCTGGGCTGGGCTGCCCGGCGCCATTGCCTGCGTCGCCGCTGGCCGTTCACCACCGCGTTTCACACCAAGTTCCCCGAGATCCTCAAAGGTGCGTTCGGTCTTCCACTGGCCTGGGGTTATGCCTGGCTGCGCTGGTTTCACAGCCCCTCCAGCGGTGTGATGGCGCCGAGCCAGGGCGTGCTCGACATGCTGGCATCGCGCGGGTTTCGCCACCTGCGCCTGTGGACACACGGCGTGGACACGCGGCTGTTTGCGCTGGCCGGCAGCAGCGGGCCCAGCGCGCCGCTGGGCCCGCTGGCGCACCCGGTCAGCCTGTACGTGGGCCGCATCTCGCGCGAGAAGAACATCGAGGCCTTTCTGGCGCTCGATGTGCCCGGCAGCAAGATCGTCTGTGGTGTCGGGCCACTGGCCTCCAGCCTGCGGGCGCGCCATCCCAACGTGCACTGGCTGGGCGTGCTGCCGCGGCACGAACTGGCGCAGGTGTACGCCAGCGCCGATGTGTTCGTCTTTCCGGCCCGCGGCGAAACCTTTGGCCGCACCATGCTGGAGGCCATGGCCAGCGGGGTGCCCGTGGCCGCCTACCCGGTCGACGGACCGATGCAGGTGCTGGGCAACAGCCGCGCGGGCGCCATGCGCGAGAACCTGCGCGAGGCCTGGCACGAGGCGCTCAAGCTGCAGCGCCACGAAGTGCGGGACCGCGCCCTGCAGTTCGGCTGGGGCAAGGCCAGTGCGCTGTTTTTGTCCCACCTCGTGGTGCTGCCGCGCCACCGCCGCCAGCGACAGCGCACCGGCCTGTCGGTGTTGGGGCACGAGGCCGAGACCCTCGCGAAACTGTCACACAAACGTCATCCTCTCGTTGAATAATCGTCACAGTGCGTGCGGGGGCGACCGCGCACGTGGCGCCAGCCGGCAGGGCGACGCATCCGTCGACAACAAGATCAGACATGAGCGGCAACAACTCCAACAGCAAGTTTCCTTTCCTCGATCGCGACCACAGCATCCTGGCCTTCAACGAACGCGTCCTGGACTGGGCGCGTCGCCCCGATGTTCCGCTGCTCGAGCGCCTTCGTTACCTCAGCATCGTCTCCAGCAACCTCGACGAGTTCTTCGAAGTCCGCGTGGCGCCCCACCTGACGGCGGCCCAGACCAACGAACAGCGTGGCCTCTACACGGCGCAGTCGTTTGAACGGCTGACCGAGAAGATCCACACGCTGGTCGCCCAGCAGTACGCCATCTACAACGACGAACTGCTGCCGCTGCTGGAGAAAAAGGGCATCAAGCTCATCTCGCACGGCGAGCGCAACCCGCGCCAGCGGCGCTGGGTGAAGGAATTCTTCGTCAATGAAGTGCAACCCCTGCTGATGCCGGTGGGGCTTGATCCGGCGCATCCGTTCCCGCAGGTGGCCAACAAGTCGCTCAATTTCATCGTGCGCCTGGCGGGCAAGGACGCCTTCGGGCGCGAGAACGAAATCGCCATCGTCAAGGTGCCGCGCATCCTGCCGCGCTTCTTCCGCATGCCGCCCATCAAGGGCTCCAGGCAGACCCACTTCGTCTCCATCTCCAGCCTGATCCGCTCGCACCTTGGCGACCTGTTCCCGGGCCGCCAGGTCACCGAGTTCTCGCAGTTCCGCGTCACGCGACATTCCGATCTGGCGGTGGACGAAGAGGAAGTGAAAAACCTGCGCACCGCACTGCGCAAGGGCCTGCAGCAGCGCCATTACGGCCAGGCCCTGCGCCTGGAGGTGTCGGCTGGTTGCTCCGAATTCCTGTCCCACTTTCTGCTGGAGCAGTTCGCACTGCCGCCCCAGGCGCTGTACCGCGTGGCGGGGCCGGTGAACCTGGTGCGGCTGAACCAGCTGATCGACAAGGTGGAGGCACCGGCGCTGCGCTTCGAGTCCTACAACGGGGGCTGGCCGATTCAGCTCACCCCCGGGCAGTCGTATTTCGAGCGGCTGCAACAGGGCGATGTGCTGATCCACCAGCCTTACGAGAGCTTCGACGCCGTGCTGGCCTTCTTGCGCGAGGCGGTGGAAGACCCCGATGTGCTCGCCATCAAGCAGACCATCTACCGCACCGGCGCCAAGTCGGAGCTGATGAACCTGCTGCGCGAAGCGGTGCGCCGCGGCAAGGAAGTCACTGCCGTGGTGGAGCTCAAGGCGCGCTTCGACGAAGAGGCCAACATCAACTATGCCGAGCGGCTGGAGTCGGTGGGCGCCCAGGTGGTCTACGGCGTGGTGGGTCTCAAGACCCACGCCAAGATGCTGCTGATCACCCGTCGCGAAGCCAGCGGCCTCAAGCGTTACGCACACCTGTCGACCGGCAACTACAACCCCGGCACCGCGCGGCTCTACACCGACATCAGTTACCTCACGGCCGACGACGCGCTGACCGCCGACCTCGAGCAGATCTTCCTGCACCTGGCCAGCCAGAACCGCCTGCCCAAGCTCAACAAGGCGCTGATCGCGCCCTTCCACCTGCACAAGGCCATGCTCGACAAGCTCGAGGCGGCCGGTGCGGCCGCCAAGGCGGGGCAGGATGCCCGTGTGATCGTGAAGATGAACGCGCTGACCGACGAGCAGCTGGCCCGTGCACTGGCCACCGCCTCGCAGCAGGGCGTGAAGATCGACCTCATCATCCGCGGCGCCTGCATCCTGCCCGCGCAGGTGCCGGGGTTCACCGACAACGTGCGGGTGCGCTCGGTGATCGGGCGGCTGCTGGAGCATTCCCGGGTGTTCTATTTCCGCATCGGCGACGTCGAAGAGCTCTGGCTGTCGAGCGCCGACTGGATGAACCGCAACATGCTGCGCCGCATCGAGCTGGCCTGGCCAGTGACCGACAGCGCGCTGCGCCACCGGGTCATTGACGAGTGCCTGTCGGCCTACCTGCACGACACCAAGGACGCCTGGCTGCTCCAGCCCGACGGCCGCTACCTGCCGGCGAACATCACCGGCAGCGGCAAGACCCGCACCGTGATGCATTCGGCGCAGGCCAGTCTGATGACGCGTTACGGCAGCAAGGGATAGCGATGGAAGGCCGCACCATGGACCTGATTCTCTGGCGGCACGCCGAGGCCCATGAACACCCCGATCTGCTGACCGGGTTGCCCGGCGACGCGAAAGACCTGGCACGGCGCCTCACCCCGCGCGGCGAGAAACAGGCCGCGCGCATGGCCGCCTGGCTCGACCGCCAGTTGCCCGACGCGGCCCGCATCTGGAGCAGTCCGGCCGCGCGCTGCGAACAGACGGCGCTGGCGCTCGGACGCAAGTTCAAGATGCGCGAGGAACTGCTGCCCGAAGGCGATCCGCTGGCCTTGCTGGAGCTGGTGCAGTGGCCGCACGGCAAATCGCCGGTGGTGGTGGTGGGTCATCAGCCCACCCTGGGACGGGTGATCGCCCGCCTGCTCAACCTCGCCGAGGACGACTGTTCGGTGAAAAAGGGGGCCCTGTGGTGGCTGAGGCACCGCGAGCGCAGCCACGGCAACCAGACCGTGGTGGTCACGGTTCAGACCCCTGAGCTGATCTGAGCGGAGCGCCGTGGCCCGGCGCTCCCGCCAGGACTCAGCCGGCCGCGACCTTTTTCGCCGGCGCGGCCTTTTTGGCCGCCGGCTTGACCGCGACCTTGGTGGCCGCGACCTTCACGACCTGTTTGGCAACCGGCTTGGCCGCCGCCTTGGCGGGCGCTTTCACCGCTGCCTTGGCCGCAGGCTTGACCGTGGCCTTCTTCGCCGCTGCGGGCTTCTGATCGGTGCCCGTGGGGCGTCCGGTCTTGAGCGTGGGAACGGCGCCCAGCGCTGCCTTGTAGGCGGCGTCGCTCAGTCCCTGCAGCGCCATCAACCCTGCACGCAACAGTTCGCTTTTCTTCACGCTGGTGCCCAGGGCAATGGCGCGCGTCTTGAGCGTTTCAATGGCGGCGAACTCCGTCTTCGGAATGGTGAAACTGTCGCGCACGAGCTTGGGCTTCTTGGGGCTGACTTTGCTGTTCTGGCTGGTCATGGGTGACTCCGTAAGTGATTGAAACGGAGCGCAGTATAAACCGTATAAATCGTTTATATGATTGTGACGGTGTCATGACGGCAAAAAAACCGCTTGCGAGGCAATGGTTTGCACCCCGGAACCGGCGCCGTGTCGCCGGCAGCGTGCTCACCTCACCGGATGTCGGCGGTGAACTTCCAGGCCGATTTTTGCCAGGCCACCACCTCTTCACCGAGCAACCACGCGGACTGCGGGTAGCGCTTGGCCCAGCCCGGATTGGTCGCCAGCCGGAAGACGCCCGGCTTGTAGGCGAGCTTGACCGACTCGTGCTCGGGCATCTGCCGCGCATGGCACAGCAGCACGGCCAGGCGCAGGGCCATGAGCTGTTTGGCAAAGAGCTCGTCCTGCATCGCCGCTTCAAGCTTGCGCAGCTTGCCGCGTTGCCCCAGCACCAGCTGGCTCATGCGGTGCAACTCGGGCAGGGAAAAGCCGCGTGCATCCACGTTGTCCAGGATGTAGGCGCCGTGGTGGTGCGAGCGCTCATGCGAGATATGGGTGCCGATCTCGTGCAGCCGGGCCGCCCAGGCCAGTTTTTGCGAATAGCGCCCGTTTTGCGCATCCACCGCCGCAATCTGTGCAAACAGCGCCGTGCTCACCGTGCTCACCCTTTTGCCTTGGGCCTCGTCGGCGGAGAAACGGTGCGCCAGCCAGTTGACTGTGCGCTCGCGCACGTCGCCGCCGTCGCTGTCGCGGTCGATCAGGTCGTAGAGCGCGCCGTGGCGCAGCGCACCCTGGGCGGGCAGCATCTGTTCGATGCCGAACAGGTCGAAGATCGCACGCAGGACGCTCACGCCGCCGCCGATCACCGGGCGGCGGTCGTCTTTCAGGCCCTCCAGGCGCATCTGCTCGGCACTGCCCGACTTGATCATGCGATCGAGCAGCCAGTCCAGACCCGAGCGGGTGACCACACCCGAGGCCCAGCCGTTGGCTGCAAGCATGTCGGCCACCGCACTCACGGTGCCCGACGAGCCGTAGGCCACCGTCCAGCCGGCCGGCGGAAAGCGGTCCAGTGCATCCTCGATCACGGCCTTGGCGGCCACCTCGGCCGTTTTGAAAGCGGCAGCACTGAACTGTCCACGCGGGAAGTAACGTGTTGACCAGGCCACGCTGCCCAGGTGGTAGGACTCCATGGCGCGGGCCGAATAACCCTGGCCCATGATCATCTCGGTGGAGCGCCCGCCGATGTCGACCACCAGGCGTTTTTCGTCGGAATGGGGCAGCAGGCGCGAGACCCCCTGGTAGATCAGCCGAGCCTCTTCATAGCCAGAAACCACATCGATCGGAAATCCCAGGATGGCCTGGGCCTGACGCACGAAATCGTCGCGGTTTCTTGCCTCGCGCAGCGTCTGGGTGGCCACGGCGCGCACCTGCTGGCGCTTGAAACCGTGCAAGCGCTCGGCAAACCGCGCCAGGCACTCCCAGCCACGCTCCATGGCCGCCTGGCTGAGGTTTTTTTCCTCGTCCAGCCCGTTGCCCTGGCGCACGGTTTCCTTGAGGTACTCGATGCGTTCGATGTGGCCCGAGTGGTAGCGGCCGATTTCCAGCCGAAAGCTGTTGGAGCCGAGGTCGATGGCGGCAAGTAAGGTACCGTTTTG
The DNA here is from genome assembly GCF_030373225.1 of Hydrogenophaga sp. Lineage (GTDB taxonomy): Bacteria > Pseudomonadota > Gammaproteobacteria > Burkholderiales > Burkholderiaceae_C > Hydrogenophaga. The sequence continues at coordinate 76,454 of NZ_JAUCZG010000011.1, forward strand.
CATGCGAAAGGGATGGGCGGACCAGGGAGGCCCCGGGAAAGGAACGGCAGGAGCAGGCGAGCCCGGATTGTGACGCATGCCCGGCCCGGTATCTGTGACTTGGCGGTTGAACGGACCCGGTTGCGCCCCGCTTTTGTGACATTCATCGGATGTCACAGTCTTGTCACATTGCCTGCCTAGACTCGTCGGTGTTCCTTTTCCCAACCGCTAGGAGTCTCCATGATCAACAAACGTATCTTTCTTCAGGCCGTCGCCGCCGCCGCCATGGCCACCGCCGGCATGGGCTCCGCCATCGCTGCCGACATCACCGGCGCTGGCGCCACCTTCCCCTTCCCGATCTACGCCAAGTGGGCTGAGGCCTACAAGAAAGAAACCGGCACCGGCCTGAACTACCAGTCGATCGGCTCGTCCGGTGGCATTCGCCAGATCCGCGCCAAGACCGTGGCCTTCGGTGCAACCGATGCGCCCGTCTCCGGCGCTGACCTCGACAAGGACGGCATGGTCCAGTTCCCCGCCATCATCGGCGGCACGGTTCCCGTGATCAACCTCGAAGGCTTCAAGCCAGGCGAACTGCGCGTGACCGGCCCCGTGCTGGCCGAAATGTTCCTGGGCAAGATCTCCAAGTGGAACGACCCCAAGCTGGCTGCCCTGAATCCCGGCAAGACCCTGCCTGACCAGAACATCACCGTGGTGCACCGCGCCGACGGTTCGGGCACGACCTTCAACTGGACCGACTACCTGACCGCCGTCAGCAAGGAATGGGCCGATACCGTGGGCAAAGGCGCCGCCGTCAAGTGGCCTGCTGCTTCGTCGGTCGGTGGCAAGGGCAACGAAGGCGTGGCCGCCAACGTGAACCGTGTCAAGGGCGCGCTGGGCTATGTCGAGTACGCATACGTCAAGAAGAACAACATGAACTTCCTGCAGCTGCAAAACGCTGACGGCAAGTACGTGAGCCCGGACGATGCCGCTTTCGCTGCTGCCGCCGCCGGCGCTGACTGGTTCAGCGTGCCCGGCATGGGCATCTCGATGGTGAATGCCAAGGGCGCCACCAGCTGGCCCGTGAGCACGGCCTCGTTCATCCTGATGTACAAGGATCCGGCCGACAAGGCGCAGTCCGCCGAAGTGCTGAAGTTCTTTGACTGGGCCTTCAAGAACGGCAAGGGCATGGCCGCCGAACTGGACTACGTCGCACTGCCGGACGCTCTGACCGCCCAAATCCGCTCCAAGGTTTGGACGCAGATCGCCAAGTAAGTTAGGCTGCCTCCCAAGTCGCATCCGCCGGTCGGTTCAGTCTGGCCGGCGGATGCTGATTTGTGGGGGTCGGATCTTTTCCGGATGGGAGTCAACATGAGCCTGGGAACCACCATGAGTTCGCAACCTGTGTCCGTTCAACTGGACAACCCCAACATGGCGTCGATTGCCCGCCGGCAACGCTTTCAAGACGTCCTGTTTCATCGAGTCACGCAGAGTTTTTCGCTGTTGGTGCTGATCGCCCTCATGGGCATCATCGTCTCGCTGTTCATCAACGCCTGGCCCACCTTCCAGAAGTTCGGTTTCAACTTCATCTGGCGCGTGGAGTGGGACATCATCAACGAAGAATTCGGTGCCGCGATTGCCATCGTCGGCACCATCGCCAGCGCCTCCATCGCCATGCTGATCGCCGTTCCCCTGGCCTTCGGCATTGCGCTCTTCCTCACCGAAACCTGCCCCGTGTGGCTGCGCCGGCCGCTGGGCACGGCGGTGGAGTTGCTGGCGGCTGTGCCGTCCATCATCTATGGCATGTTCGGCCTGTTCGTGTTTGCGCCCCTGTTCGCCGACTACTTCCAGGTGCCGGTGCAAAACGTGCTCGGTGGCATGCCGCTGGTGGGTTTCCTGTTTGGCGGCAGCACCAACGGCTTCGGCATCCTGGCTGCCGGCATCGTGCTGGCCTTCATGGTGCTGCCTTTCGTGGCGGCGGTGATGCGCGACGTGTTCGAGATCGTGCCCCCCATCCTGCGCGAATCGGCCTACGGCCTTGGCTGCACCACCTGGGAGGTGGTTCGCAACGTGGTGCTGCCCTACACGCAAAAGGGCGTGATCGGCGGCATCATGCTGGGCCTGGGCCGGGCGCTGGGCGAAACGATGGCTGTCACCTTCGTGATCGGCAACGCCAACCGCATGCCCACCTCGCTGTTCTCGCCCGGCACCTCGATCGCCTCGACCCTGGCCAACGAATTCGGCGAAGCCGCCGACTTCCACCTCTCCACCCTGTTCGCCCTCGGTTTCCTGCTGTTCGTGATCACCTTCCTGGTGCTCTCGGCGGCCAAGATCCTGATGATGCGCGCCGAAAAAGCCAAGGGGTTCTGACATGGAATTCAACAACCAACTCTACAAAGGCCGCCAGCGTACCAACGCAATCGGCTTGACGCTGTCCATGGGCGCCATGGTGCTGGGCCTGGTGGTGCTGCTGTGGATCCTGAGCGTGCTGCTCACCAACGGTTTTGCCGCGCTGGACTGGAACATGTTCACCCAGTCCACCCCGGCGCCTGGCAGTGAAGGCGGCGGCCTGGCCAACGCCATCGTCGGCAGCTTGATGATGGTCGGCTTCTCGGTGCTGGTGTCCACGCCCATCGGCGTGTTCGCCGGTGTGTACCTGGCCGAATACGGCGACCAGAGCAAGACCGCCGAGCTCACCCGATTCGTGACCGACATCATGCTGTCGGCGCCCTCCATCGTGCTCGGCCTCTTCGTCTACGCCATCGCCGTGGCCACGGTGGGCAACTTCTCGGGCTGGGCTGGCAGCCTGGCGCTGTCGCTGATCGCCGTGCCGGTGGTTGTGCGAACCACAGAGAACATGCTGCGCCTGGTGCCGGGCAGCCTGCGCGAAGCGGCCTTCGCACTCGGTGCGCCGCGCTGGAAGGTGGCCACGCTGGTCACGCTGCGTGCAGCCAAGAGCGGTGTCATGACCGGCCTGCTGCTGGCGGTGGCCCGCATCAGTGGCGAGACCGCACCGCTGCTGTTCACTGCCCTGAACAACCAGTTTTTCAGCACCGACATGGGCGCGCCCATGGCCAACCTGCCGGTGGTGATCTTCCAGTTCGCACTGAGCCCCTACGACAACTGGATCCGCCTGGCCTGGGGCGGTGCGTTGCTGATCACCTTGTCGGTGCTGGTGCTCAACATCGTGGCCCGTGTGTTCCTGCGCGAGAAAACGCCGGGCTGAGGCCGGCCCCTGCTTACCCAATCCATCCTAGATCCGGACCTGACCATGCCCAACACCGCCACCGCCACTGCAGCCCAGCCCGCCGTCGCCGCCAAGAATGCGCTCGAACTGCGCAACCTCAATTTCTTCTATGGCAAGTTCCAGGGCCTGAAGGATGTCAACATGAACATCGAGGAGCGCAAGGTCACCGCCTTCATCGGCCCATCGGGCTGCGGCAAATCGACCCTGTTGCGCACGCTCAACCGCATGTACAGCCTCTATCCGGGGCAGCGCGCCGAGGGTCAGATCAACTTCTACGGCCAGAACATCCTGGACGAGAAGCAGGACATCAACCTGCTGCGTGCGCGCATCGGCATGGTGTTCCAGAAGCCGACGCCGTTTCCCATGTCGATCTACGACAACATCGCCTTCGGCGTGAAGCTCTACGAGAACCTGGGCAAGAGCGAGATGGACGACCGCGTGGAATGGGCCCTGTCCAAGGCCGCGCTGTGGAACGAGGTGAAGGACAAGCTCAGCCAGAGCGGCCTGTCGCTCTCGGGTGGTCAGCAACAGCGCCTGTGCATCGCGCGCAGCGTGGCAGTCAAGCCGTCCGTGCTGCTGCTGGACGAACCCACGTCTGCGCTGGACCCGATTTCCACCGGCAAGGTCGAGGAACTGGTGCACGAGCTCAAGCAGGACTACACCATCGCCATCGTGACGCACAACATGCAGCAGGCCGCACGCTGCAGCGACTACACCGCCTACATGTACCTGGGTGAGTTGATCGAGTTCGGTTCCACCGAACAGATCTTCTTCAAACCCGCCAAGACCGAGACCGAGGACTACATCACCGGGCGTTTCGGCTGAACGGCCGGGCAATCGAAATCGGTCAGTTCCGAGCCACCACGGGAGAGCCTTCATGAGCGACAAACACATATCCAGCCAGTTCGACGCCGAGTTGAACTCCATCTCCACCCAGGTCCTCGAGATGGGTGGCCTGGTCGAGTCCCAGCTCCATCAGGCGGTCTATGCCCTGGTGCACATGAGCCTGGAGTCGGCCGAGCAGGTCATCGAGAACGAGGCCCGGATCAACCAGATGGAGATGCAGATCGATCACGAGATCATCTCCACCATCGGCCGGCGCCAGCCGACCGCGCGCGACCTGCGCTTTCTCATGGCGATTTCGCGCACCACGCAGAACCTGGAGCGCGCTGGCGACGAGGTGGCGCGCATTGGGCGGATGGTCAAATCCATCATCGAAAACGGGTCCCCACGCAACCTGCCCAGCTACGAACTGCGCATGGCCGCCGACCTGGCCTCGGCCCTGCTGCGCAAGACGCTGGACTCGTTCGCCCGGCTCGACACCACCATGGCAGTGGCCATCATCAAGGGTGACAACGCCATCGACAACGAATACAACGGCTTCCTGCGCAAGCTCATCACCTACATGATGGAAGACCCTCGCACCATCTCCCCCAGCCTGGACCTGCTGTTCCTGGCCAAGTCGATCGAGCGCGTCGGCGACCACGCCAAGAACATCGCCGAACAGATCATCTTCATCGTCAAGGGAGAAGACGTGCGACACACCCCGATGTCGCGCGTGGAGTCGGTGGTCGGATGAGGAAACTTCCCAGAGTCCTCGTGGTCGAGGACGAACCCTCGATCGCAGAATTGATTGCGGTCAACCTGCGCCACAACGGCTTTGCCCCCACGGTCGTGTTTGACGGTGCCGCCGCCCAGCGCGAGGTGGATGCCGTGCTGCCCGACGTGATCCTGCTCGACTGGATGCTGCCTGGTGAAAGCGGTGCCTCGCTCGCCCGGGCCTGGCGCAAGAACGAACGCACCAAGACCATCCCGATCCTGATGCTCACCGCGCGCAGCGACGAGAGCGACAAGGTGCAGGGACTCGATGCCGGTGCCGACGACTACATCACCAAACCGTTCTCCACCCAGGAGCTGCTGGCCCGCATCCGTGCGGTGTTGCGCCGGCGGGCGCCCGAGATCGTCAACGACTCGGTGCAGGTGGGTGAGCTGGCACTGGACGCGGCCACCTACCGCATCACGTTTCGCGGCACCGAACTCAAGGTCGGGCCGACCGAATTCAAGCTGTTGCACTACCTCATGAAGCACGCAGAACGGGTGCACACCCGTGGTACGCTGCTCGACAAAGTCTGGGGAGACCATGTTTTCATCGAGGAGCGAACCGTGGACGTGCATGTCAAACGACTGAGGGAATCACTGGGTGAGGCCTCGGGCATGATCGAAACGGTTCGTGGTGCCGGCTACCGGCTCACCTCCATGAACAACACCGGGCGACCGGCGCAAGGCGCTCCCATATCCGCCGCATGACGCGGCGGGCAATCGAGCTCCTGCTGCTCGTGGCATTCGGCGCGGTGCTGGGCTGGACACAGGATTCTCCCGGCTGGACCTTCGCCGGATCTCTCGTGGGTGCCCTGGCCTGGTCCGTCATCGACGGTTTGCGCGCCCGCAGTTTCCTGCGCTGGCTCAACAAGGCCGATGTGACGCGCCAGCCGCGCCTCTCGGGCGCCTGGGGCGAGATGGTCGACCGGGCGCGCAAGCTGATCAAGAAACTCGAGAAGAAGGCGCAGAACAGCGATGCGCGGCTGGAAGACTTTCTGGCCGCCATCCAGGCGTCGCCGAACGGGGTGGTGCTGCTCGATTCCGCGGGCCGCATCGAGTGGTCCAACCTCACGGCCGCCAACCACCTGGGGTTCGACCCCCAGCGCGACCTGGGCCAGTATGTGCGCAACATGGTGCGCAACCCGGCGTTCACCGCCTACCTGGCCGGCGGGGAGTTCAACCACGAGATCCAGATTGAAGGCCCCGGACCCCGGCCCTCGCAGCCCACCAAGATCTCGCTGCAGATCCATCCCTACGGCAAGAAACGAAAGCTCATGCTCACGCGCGACGTGACCGCCGTGCAGCTCGCCGAAACCATGCGCCGGGATTTTGTGGCCAACGTGTCGCATGAAATCCGCACGCCGCTGACCGTGCTCAGCGGCTTCGTCGAGACCATGCAGAGCATTCCCCTGGAGGAGGCCGATCGCACCCGCTACCTCGGCCTCATGAGCCAGCAGGCGCACCGCATGCAGACGCTGGTCAGCGACCTGCTCACGCTCTCCCGGCTCGAAGGCAGCCCCGCGCCCGGTCCGGGCGAATGGATCGAGGGCGAGGAACTGCTCAGCCATGTGGTGCAGGAAGCCAGGGGTCTGACCCAGGCGATTTCTGCCGTGCCCCACCAGATCGAGCCGATGCCGGGTCCGGCCATCTGGGTGTCGGGTGCGAAGACCGAACTCCTGAGCGCCATGTCCAACCTGCTCAGCAACGCGGTGCGCTACACGCCCGGAGGTGGGCTCATCCAGACCGGGTGGCGCCTGCGCTCTGACGGTTGGGCCGAGTTCTTCGTCAAGGACACCGGGCCGGGCATCGCTGCCGAGCATCTGCCGCGCCTGACCGAGCGTTTCTACCGCGTGGATCGCAGCCGCTCGCGCGAAACCGGCGGCACCGGGCTGGGCCTGGCCATCGTGAAGCATGTTGCGCAGCGCCACGGTGGACACATCGATGCCGAAAGTGCGCTTGGAGCAGGCTCACGGTTCGCGATCGCCTTGCCGCCCAACCGGGTGCGCGATCACGTCATCGGCTGAGCCAGCAGGGCATCAGTTGCCAACGCGCTGGTAGACCAGCAGGCTCTCCTTTGTGTCGGTGAGGCGGCTCACGGTGGACTTGAACGCCCACTGGGTGAGCTCGACGCGCTGGTCGAGCGTGCGCTGGCTTGCCGGCGCCACCACCAGGCTCTGGCAATCCGCAGCCGGCTCGCCGCCGGTACGCACCAGTTTGAGGCCACCGTGGTGTTGCAAGGCAGCGATCTGCGCCTGGCTCAGACCATCCACCAGCACACAGCCCTGCGCCGGTACCAGGGTGGCAATGCGGCGCGAGACCGGGCCGTAGCTGCGGCCGAAATCCAGCAGTGGCAACCAGAGCGTCATCAGCAACAGCCAGCACAAGGTGCTGCCGGCAGCCGGCAACACCAGGCTCTTCCACAGGGCCTGGCGGTGCTGACCGACGCGCCATGCCACCAGCCAGAGCCAGGCCGCAGTGGCCGCCGCGCCGATGACAAACAGGACCAGGGAGAACTCGGGCACGAAGCCCGGGGCCAGCTTGGCCACGTTGGCCGCCGGCTTGGCCGGCACGCCGGTCTGCATCGCCACCCAGATCACCCAGATGACCAGCGCACAACCCGAAAAGAACAACAGCGTGAACCAGTCCACCAGCGCCGAAACACTGCGGCGCAGCGTGGGCAGCGCAAACGCAGCGAGCGCGGCCAGGGCCGGCAGTGCGAGCAGCAGGGCGCGGTCGCGTTCGGGCGAGAGCGCGCTGTCGACCACGCTCACGAGCACCGCCCACAAGGGCAGTGCCACATGCGGGCGCAGCAGCTGATTGCGCCAGCGCCACAGTGTCCAGAGCACCAGCGGCCACGCGGGCCAGGTGAACCAGACGAGCAGCTTTCCCCAGCTCTGCCACTGGATCGCGGCAAATGCCGTTTGCAGGCCGGGCCGTGGAACCTGCCCGCCCAGTGCCGCGCTGCCCGCGATCAGCACCAGCAGCACCGCCGCCCAGATCAGTGGATCAGCGGTTGCAGGCGCCTCGTCGGTCAGCCCGTCGTTGTCGGACTCGCCTGGCTGGCGGCGCGACAGCCACAGGATCAGCAGCAGGCCCCCGCCGAGCACGATGGCGATCCATGGCGCCCCACTGAACATCAAGGCCAGCAAGGCCGTGCTCCACAGTCCCAGGCTGTGCAGCGGATGCCGCTGACCGCTGTGTGCCAGGCGCGACGCCGACAGCAGCAACAGCGAAACCAGCGCCAGTCTTGCCAGATCGGGGGTGGTTTCGTGTGACAGCTGGGCCAGGCCCAGGCAGGCCATGAGCGCCAGCAAGCCGGCATCCGCCAGCGCACGCGCGTAGTCGGTGGGTCTGGCCTCACCGCCGAACGCAAAGGCCACCGGCTGCGCAGCCGGCTGGCGGGCGAGGTGGTAGACCGTGTACCAGGTGCACACCAGCGTGAGGGCCAGCAGCAGGGCAAACGGAACCCGCACGGCGAATTCGGGCGAGAAGAAGGGCAGCAGCTTGATGAACACCGCCCCGAGCCAGTAGGGCAGGGGGCCCGCCTCTTCCACCGCCACGCCCAGAACCTGCGGGCTCCACCAGCCGCTGTGACCGGCGGCCATCTCCAGCATCACGCCAAAGGCGGACACGTCGGCGTTCTTCCAGGGCTCACGGCCCAGGAAACCTGGCAGCACGTAGGCGACGCAGAACAGGAACAGGGCAATCCGCGGAAGGCGGCGCACGGCCGACTGGGTGACGATGGCAGGGGTGGGCTGGTTCACTGCGGGGAATATACAAGGCGCCCGGGATGGCGGTGCGACAAGGAGAGGGCGAAAAAAAAGCAGCCGGACAAGCAGCTGCTTTTCTTGTGCAGGGCGTTGCGCTGTCGAAGGCGCAAGCCGGCCGCGTGCTTACTTCGCAGCGGGTGCCGTCTTGCCGTAACGGTTGCGGAAACGCTCCACACGACCACCCATGTTGTCCACGCTTTTCTGCGTGCCGGTGTAGAAGGGGTGCGATTCGCTCGAGGTGTCGAGCTTGTACAGCGGCAGCTCGCGGCCGTCTTCCATCTTGATCATCTCTTTCGTGTTGGCGCAGGAGCGGGTCACGAACTTGAAGCCGTTGGAGAGGTCCTGGAAGCAGACTTCGCGGTAGTTGGGGTGAATGCCGTCTTTCATGACGTGTCCTTGAGGTTCAGGTGCGGCAGCCGCAAGGGAACCATTCCCCTGTACTTGTCGCGTTTGGTAAAGCCGCAGATTATAGCCCGCAGGCGCGCCCTCATTGCCGCAGCGAGGGGTCTTTGGCCAGAAACACCGAGGAACCGGCTTCGCCGGGTGTCAGGTGTTGCCTCCCTTTTCAGGGTGGACGCGCCGTCAGGCGAGCAGGGGGGTCACCCTCCGCGTCTCATCATGTCGAAGAACTCCGAATTGTTCTTCGTCGACTTCATGCTCTTGAGCACCATCTCCATGGCTTCGATTTCGTCCATGTTGTACATGAACTGGCGCAGGATCCGGGTCTTCTGCAGGATCTCGGGCTGAAGCAGCAATTCCTCGCGGCGGGTGCCGCTGCGGTTGAGCTGGATCGAAGGGAACACGCGCTTTTCGTACAGGCGGCGGTCGAGATGGATCTCGCAGTTGCCGGTGCCCTTGAATTCTTCAAAGATCACCTCGTCCATCCTGGAGCCGGTGTCGACCAGTGCGGTCGCGATGATGGTGAGCGAGCCGCCTTCTTCGATCTTGCGTGCTGCGCCGAAGAAGCGCTTGGGACGCTGCAGCGCGTTGGCGTCCACACCGCCGGTGAGCACCTTGCCGCTGGAGGGCAGCACGTTGTTGTAGGCGCGGGCCAGCCGGGTGATGGAGTCGAGCATGATCACGACGTCCTTGCCGAGCTCGACCAGGCGCTTGGCGCGCTCGATCACCATCTCGGCCACGTGCACGTGGCGGGCCGCCGGCTCGTCGAACGTGGAGGCGATGACCTCGCCGCGCACGGTGCGCTGCATCTCGGTCACTTCTTCCGGGCGCTCGTCCACGAGCAGCACCATCAGCACCACCTCGGGGTGGTTGGCCGAGATGGCATGGCAGATGTGCTGCATCATGACCGTCTTGCCGCTCTTGGGCGGTGCAACGATCAGCGCTCGCTGGCCACGGCCGATGGGCGCGATGATGTCGATCACGCGGCCGGTGATGTTCTCTTCGCTCTTGATGTCGCGTTCCAGGCGCATCTGTTCCTTGGGGAACAGCGGCGTCAGGTTCTCGAACATGATCTTGTGCTTGTTGTCCTCCGGGGGCAGGCCGTTGATCTTGTCGAGCTTGTTGAGCGCGAAGTAACGCTCGCCGTCCTTCGGAATGCGCACTTCGCCCTCGATCATGTCGCCGGTGTGCAGGTTGAAGCGGCGGATCTGGCTGGGCGAGATGTAGATGTCGTCGGTGCTGGCGGTGTAGCTGGTGTCGGGTGCACGCAGGAAACCGAAACCGTCGGGCAGCACTTCGAGCACACCGTCGGCGTAAACCAGTTCGCCGCCCTTGGCGCGCTTCTTGATGATGGCGAACATCAGCTCCTGCTTGCGCATGCGGCCGGTGTTTTCGATCTCAAGCGCTTCTGCCTGCTTGAGGACTTCAGACACGTGCAGTGCCTTGAGTTCGTTGAGGTGCATGGAATTCACTCCGGGAGGGAGTTGAGTCGGGAACCGGGGGAGGGGGCGCTGGCGTCCGGTAGTCGGACGGTACGCAAATGAAGGGCGGGGTCTGTCGGATCCGCCTGCGGGAAATTATGACAGGAAAACAAAGCCGCTGAAAAGGTGCCCGGGCGTTGCACCCGGGCACACCTTCCAGGCAATCAGGCCAGTTGCTGGTCGATGAAGGCCGTGAGCTGGGCCTTGCTCATGGCGCCGACCTTGGTGGCGGCGAGCTGACCGTCCTTGAACAGCATCAGCGTGGGGATGCCGCGGATACCGAACTTGGCCGGCACATCGCGGTTCTCGTCCACGTTGAGCTTGGCGATCTTGAGCTTGCCGTCATAGGAGCCGGCCACCTCGTCGAGGATGGGGGCAATCATCTTGCAAGGGCCGCACCACTCGGCCCAGAAGTCGACCAGGACGGGCGCCTGCGCTTCCAGCACGTCGGCCTGGAAGCTTGCATCGGAAACATGTTTGATCAGGTCGCTCGCCATGATTCATCCTAAAAAACGTTGAACGGGGAGGTTAAAGTTTGGGCTCTCGCGCGGGCTTCAAGGGCTTGAAGGTCACCACAGCGCCAACCAGTGCGGGCCATTGTGACAGAAACCCCTTTTTCATGACGCCAGCCAAACCGCCTGCCGAGTCCGGTCTTGCCGACGCATCCGTGCCTGAGACCGCCGCGGGTGCCAGCCACTGGTCCACATTGATCGACACCCTCTCGCGTGACCTGGCCGAGCGTGGCCTGGAGCCGGGAGGTGTTGTGTTCCTCGTGCCTTACGCCCAACTCATGGAGGTGGGGCGACGCGCCTGGTCGGCCCGCCATCCCGACGGTTTTCCACCACGGTTCGAATCCAGTCGAAACTGGGCGGCCTCACTGCAGCCCTTCGTGCCGGGCGCAACCGACCTGAGCATGGACATGGCGCGCGACATCCTCGTGGCCGGCGCATTCATCGACCGCGTGGCGCCGGCCCGGGCCGACGCCGAATTGCGTGCCGTGATGGTGCGGCGCCTCGTGGAGGCGGCGCGACAGCTCGCACCCCTGGCTGCGGCGGTGCCGCCGCAGCGGCGCACCGCCTGGGCCGAAGCCCTGCAACCCGATCTGCTGCCCGGTCCGGCCTCGCTGCAGTGGGAGGGGCTGGTGGCCTCGCTGGCGCTGACCTGGGCGAGCACCTCCGCCTACGCCACCGACGTTTTGTGGAGTCCTCAAGCCAGCCCCGGCACCGGCGCGCAGACGCTGGTCGTGCTGCAAGGGTTTCAGACCGATCCGCTGGCAGGTGCGCTGGTCGAGCATTGGGGCGCGCGCGCACGGAGCCTGCCGTGGACCGCTGTCCACGCGCCGGCCCACCGGCCGACGGACGCGACGCTGCACGCCTGCGATGACGCCGAAGACGAGGCGCAGCGCGCCGCCGCCTGCGTGATCGCGCAGATCAACCGTGGCCACCAGCCCGTGGCCCTGGTCGCCACCGACCGTTTGCTCACGCGTCGCGTCAGCGCCCTGTTGCACGGCGCCGGCGTGGCGGTGCGCGACGAGACCGGCTGGAAACTCTCCACCACCCATGCCGCTGCGCGACTCATGAGCCTGTTGCGCGCAGCTTCGCCGCGCGCCTCGATGGACGACGTGCTCGATCTGCTCAAGCAGGCCACTCGCTGGCCGGAAGAAGCGGTGCTCACCCTGGAGCAGCTGGCGCGCGAGGCGGGTGTGTCGCAATGGCGCGCCGCCGTGCGCACCGCCAGCCTGAGTGCCGCCTTGCCCGAGGGTCTGCACGCGTTGCTGGAGAGCCTGCAGTCACCGCGCAGCCTGATGGCCTGGCTGGACGCCGTGGCGCAGGCCTTGAGGGCCACCGGGCTGTGGGACGCTTTGCAGGCCGATGCGGCGGGTCAGCAGGCCGTGCGGGTCTTGCGGCTGGACGAAGGCGCAGCGGCCGAGCTCTCGGCGATAGGGCCCGCTGCGGGTGCCGGCCGTGCTGCTGCGCGTCTGCCGCTGGCCGCGTTCACGACCTGGGTGCGCGAGGTGCTGGAGGGCGCCACCTTCCTGCCGCGTGGCGCTGGCGAAGCGTCGGTGGTCATCCTGCCCATGGCTCAACTGCTCGGCCGCTGCTTTGCCGCCACCGTGGTGCCCGGGTGCGACGAGGTGCATCTCGACCCCAGCCCCGAGCCGCCCGGCTCGTGGACGTCTGCCCAGCGCGAACTGCTGGGTCTGCCCTCGCGTGAGGCGCTGTCGCTGGCGGCGGCCAGCGGCTGGCAGTCGCTGCTTCGCATGCCGCGTCTGGATGTGCTGTGGCGAACGCAGGAGCTCGGTGAGCCCGTGATGCCGAGCCCCTGGGTGCTGGCCCTGCCGGCGCAGGATGCCCGCCACGGCAGCGATCCGCGCCCGTCAACGGCGCTGCTGTCGGCGCCCTCGCTGCGCCCCTCGCCCTCGGCCGGCGACGTGTTGCCCGCAGCGCTCTCGGCCAGTGCCTACCAGGACCTGCGCGACTGCCCCTACCGGTTCTTTGCCCTGCGCCAGTTGCGGCTGGTCGAGGCGTCCGAGCTGGCGCTGGAGCCCGACCAGCGCGACATGGGCAACTGGCTGCATGCGGTGTTGCGCGCCTTTCACGAGCAACGCGGCGATGCCCGCCCGGGCGAGGCGGCCGATCGCGCCTCGCTCGACCGGCTCGCCCTGGAGACCGCCACTGCCATGGGCCTGAACGCGGGCGAGGGTGGTGCGGGCTTCCTGCCCTATGAGGTGACCTGGCCGGCCACGCGCGATGGGTACCTGCAATGGCTGGCCACGTTCGAGGCCACGGCCGAGCGACCCGGCCCCCGCTTCGTGCAGGCCGAAGCGGTGATGACCGCCAGCGTCGGCCCGTGGAAGCTCTACGGCAAGCTCGACCGCGTGGATGCGCAGGACAGCCCGGAGGGTCCGATCCCGTTCGTGATCGACTACAAGACCGAGCGTCGCAGCAAAACCACCGATCGCCTGAAGGAGCCGCTGGAAGACGTGCAGCTGGCGTTCTATGCCGCGCTGCTGCCCGACGACACCTTGCGCGCGGCCTACCTCAGCATCAACGACCGCCCCGGTGCCGCAGCCAACGACGGCGCGACCCGGCTGGTGGAGCACACCGGTGTGCTGGAGGCGCGCGAGCACCTGCGCGCCGGACTCTCGCACGACATGGCGCGCGTGGCGGCGGGGCATCCCATGCCCGCGCTCGGCGAAGGCCGGGTGTGCGAGTTCTGCAAGGCGCGTGGCCTGTGCCGCAAGGATTTCTGGAGCCCGGCATGAGCGCCCGCCGGTACACGCCCGGGCTGACCCGCGCCCCGAAAGCTTTGCCATGAACGACACCGCCGCCTACAGCATCGATGGTGCGCCGGTGACTCGCGAAGCTTTCTATGCGCTGGCCTGTGACCCCGCGCGCAGCATCGCGGTGGAAGCTTGTGCCGGCGCCGGCAAGACCTGGATGCTGGTCTCGCGCATCCTGCGCGCGCTGCTCGATGGCTGCCCGCCGCAGGACATTCTGGCGATCACCTTCACCCGCAAGGCCGCCGGCGAGATGCGCAAGCGCCTGGGCGAAGAGCTGCGCCGCTGGGCCGGTCTGTCCGACGCGGAACTGGTGGCCGCGCTGCGGCAGCGCGGCCTGCCGGCCACCGAGGCCGAACGCCGCGCGCCGCAAGCCCGCAGCCTGCACGCCCGCGTGACGGCGCTGGGCCGGCCGGTGCAGGTGCGCACCTTTCACGGCTGGTTCGCGGCCTTGCTGCGTGGCGCCCCGCTGTCGGTGTTGCAGGAGCTGCAGTTGCCGGTGCAGTACGAACTGCTCGAAGACGACACACAGGTGATCGACCAGGTGTGGCCGCGGTTTTATGGCGCCCTGGCCGTCAGCGCGTCCGATCGCCAGGACTATGTGGACGCGGTGGCCACACACGGCCGGCATCAGGCCGGGCAGGCCCTGCGCAAGGCGCTGCACAAGCGCGTGGAATTTGCGCTGGCCGATGCCGCCGGCGTGGTGCAGCGCTCGGTGGCAACGATGGTCGAGCAGTTCCCCGGGATGACAGGTTTTGACGACCCGCTTCGCTGGCTGGTCGAAGAAGCGTCCAACCGCCAGCTGCTGTCGGCCGCCGCGGTGGCGCTCGGGCAGGCCAGCGCCGCGTCCTTTGCCGCCAAGGGGTCGGAGCTGGAACAGGCCCTCACCGATCAGCACGGCGCGCGGGTGATCGAGACCCTGCTCACGCAGAAGAACGAGCCGCGCAAGTTCAGCGACAAGATCGCCGGCATCGAACAGGTTCGTGCCGCGCAGGACACCGCGCTGCGGGTGCTGGCCGCCCGGTCCCAGCAGCAGGCCTGGCTGCACCACCAGCGCATGGCCCGGCTCACACGGGTGTTGCTGACCTGTTTTGCCGACCTCAAGCGCGAGCGCGGCTGGGTCGACATGAACGACGTCGAGACCGCCGCGCGCCGCCTGCTGGGCGACGCCGAGCTGTCGGGCTGGCTGCAGCAGCGGCTCGACGCGCGCGTGCGCCACGTGCTCATCGACGAATTCCAGGACACCAATCCGCTGCAATGGCAGGCGCTCTACGGCTGGCTCTCGGCCTATGCGGGCGCCGGACCGGGCGAAGCGCCGTGTGTCTTTCTGGTGGGCGATCCGAAACAGTCGATCTACCGTTTCCGCCGCGCCGAGCCGCAGGTGTTCAAGGCCGCGCAGGCTTTTGTGGTGCAAGGCCTCTCGGGCGCCTTGCTCACTTGCGACCACACCCGCCGCTGCGCGGGGGCCGTCGTCGATGTGCTCAACAGCGCCATGCTGGCGGCCGTGCAGGCGGGGGACTACAGCAGCGATTTCCGGCCGCACACCACCGAGAGCCTCGAGGCCGGGCAGGTGGTGGCCCTGCCGCAGGTGCTGCGCAGCGCGCGCGAACGCGGCGGTGGCGGTGATGTCGCCAGCTGGCGCGACAGCCTGGTGACCCCCCGGGTGCTGATGGAGGACACGCTGTCGGCGCTGGAGGCGCGCCAGGCCGCCGACTGGCTGGCCGGCGAGATCGGCGCGGGTCGTTTGAGCGCCGACGGCGTGATGGTGCTGGCACGCCGGCGCGAGCGGCTGGCCTGGATGTTCGAGGCGCTGCGCGAACGCGGCATCGCCAGCGAACAGCCCGAGAAACTCGACCTGTGCGAAGCCCCGGCGGTGCAGGACGTGGTGGCCTTGCTCGACGCCCTGGTGTCCACCCGCCACGACCTGAGCCTGGCGCGCGCGCTCAAGTCACCGCTGTTCGGCTGGAGCGACGATGCGCTGGCCTGGCTGGCTCGCCTGCAGCAGCACTGGACGGTGCGCCCCGGCGCAGACGCCCGGCCGACCAAGCCTTCATGGTGGGCCGTGCTGCAGCGCTTCGCTGCCCTGACAGATCCAGAGCGCGCCGCGTTGCCGCCAGTGTCCGAGCCGCTGGCGCTGGCGTTCACCGCGTCCGCCGTGCGCTTGCTTCGCTACCGCCATTGGGTGCAGGGCCTGCCGCCTCACGATGCACTGTCGGCCATCTATGGCGATGGCGACGTGCTGGCGCGTTTCGCCCGGGCCGTGCCCGCCAGCCAGCGAGCCGGGGTGCTGGCCCAGCTGCGCGACCTGCTGGCCAACGCGCTGGCGCAGGACGGCGGGCGTTTTCTGACCCCCTACCGTTTCGTGCGCGCGCTCAAGGCCGGCGGCATCAAGGCCACGCCCACGCACAACAGCGGCGCGGTGCGCCTGCTCACCATCCACGGCGCCAAGGGCCTGGAGGCCCACACCGTGCTCATGCTCGACACCGACACCGGTCCGTCGCGGCCCGAGAGCATGGGCGTGTTGATCGACTGGCCGGGCGAGGCGCCCGTGCCGCGGCGCTTCGTGTTTCTGGCGAGCGAGCGCAACCCACCGGCCTGCGCGGCCACCGCGCTGGCGGTGGAGCAACAGGCCCGCTCGCTCGAAGAGCTCAATGCCCTGTATGTGGCGCTCACACGGGCCGAAACGCGCCTGGTGATTTCCAGCTTCGAGCCACATGCGCGCGGCGCTGCCCCCACCTGGTACGAGCGCCTGCTGCCACTGACCCGGCCGCTGGACTTGCCCGCCGCAGCGTTGCCGACAGCGGGTGCGGCGGGACCGTTGCCCGACGCCTTCAACCTGCCTGTTCTGCCCCCGCTGGCGCAAGCGCCCGGCACGGCGGTGGTGACCCAGGTGGCTCCGCTGGCCGACGACGAACGCACCCGCATCGGACTGGCGCTGCACCGGCTGCTGCAGTGGCATCCCACCGGTGCGCAGGCTTTCGACTGGACGGCCGCACACACCCGTGCCGTGTCCCTGGAGTTCGCGCTGAGCCCGGCCCAGGCCGCCCAGGCACAGGCGATGGCACGGCGCATCGTGCAGGGAGAAGCCGCCTGGGCCTGGGACGGTGCCATGGTCGACGCCACCGGCAACGAGGTCGACATCTTCCACGGCGGTGAGCTGCTGCGACTGGACCGGCTGGTGCGCCGCACCGACACCGGCGATTGGTGGGTGCTCGATTTCAAGAGCGCGGAAAACCCGCAGCAGCAAAAGGACCTTCTGATCCAGATGCAGCGCTACCGACGCGCGGTGCAAGCTGCGCGGCCCGGCGCCGTGGTGCGCCTGGCCTTCATCAACCTGCACGGTCGACTGATCGAACTGCAGGACACACCGATCGCTCCATGACCGACCCCGGCGCACGGCCATCCCTGACTCTCGACGTGGCCATCATCGGCGGTGGTCCTGCCGGCCTGATGGCCGCCGAGGTGCTCAGCCGCGCCGGTCTGGCCGTGCACCTGTTCGACGCCATGCCCTCGGTCGGGCGCAAGTTCCTGCTTGCCGGCAAGGGCGGCATGAACCTCACGCACGCCGAGCCACTGGAGACCTTCGTCACCCGCTACGGCACGGCGCAAGGCCGGGTGGCGGCCCTGCTGCAGCGCTGGGGGCCGCAAGCCGTGCGCGACTGGGCCGCCGGTCTGGGCGTCGACACCTTCGTGGGCACGTCGAACCGCGTGTTTCCGGTCGACATGAAGGCCGCTCCTTTGCTGCGCGCCTGGTTGCAGCGGTTGCGCCATCCACCAGCCGGCGGCGTGCCCGTGGTGTTCCACATGCGCCATCGCTGGCTGGGGTGGGCCGGGCCGGGCAGCGACACGCTGGTGTTCGATGCGCCCGGCGCCCGGGTGAACGTGCAAAGCCGCGCCACCGTGCTGGCCGTGGGCGGGGCGAGTTGGGCGCGTCTCGGCTCCGACGGCGCCTGGCAGCCCTGGCTGCAGGCGGAGGGCGTGGCGGTGAGCCCGCTGCGCCCGAGCAACTGCGGGTTCGATGTGGCAGGCTCGGTCGCCCACGGCCTGGCCCGGGGCTGGAGCGCGCATTTCAGCGAGCGGTTCGCAGGCCAGCCGTTCAAGTCGGTCGCCATCCGTGCCACCGACAGCCTGGGCCACGGGTTCCACCGCAAGGGCGAGTTCGTCGCGACAACGACCGGCGTTGAAGGCAGTCTGATCTACGCCGCTTCCAGCTTGCTGCGCGAAGAGATCGCGCGCAACGGCCAGGCCACGTTCGAACTCGACCTCTTGCCCGACCGAAGTGCCGATCAGGTGCTGGCCCAGGTGCGCCACCCGCGCGGGTCGCGCAGCCTGTCGAACCACCTCAAGAGCCGACTCGGTCTCGACGGCATCAAGATGGGCCTCCTGCACGAGGTGCTGGACAAGGACGCGATCAACGATCCGCTGCGTCTGGCCACCGCCATCAAGGCCTTGCCGATCACCCTGTGCGCGGCCCGACCGATCGATGAAGCGATCAGCAGCGCCGGCGGCGTTCGCTGGGAAGCCGTGAACAACGACCTCATGGTGGAGGGGCGCCCGGGCCTTTTTGTGGCGGGCGAAATGCTGGACTGGGAAGCCCCCACCGGTGGCTACCTGCTCACGGCCTGTCTGGCCAGCGGCGTGGCGGCGGGGGAGGGTGTCGGTCGCTGGATCTCGCCTGCACCGGTGGCGCAGGCAGACTAGTTGTTCTGTTGCCTGGCCCGGTTGGCTTCTTCCATCTGTCGGAAGCTCACGCACACCGGATCGTTCGCCAGAGCAGGCTTGCGGCATTCGCGCAGGCGGCAGAGCTCGCGCGCGAAAAAATTGCCGGCCGGTTCGCACAGGCGGGCCACGTTGAGCGCCGGAGCCTCGGGTGGCGCTGCGGCGGGCGCAGCGGGCAGCGCAGCGGCCGGCTGCGCGGGTGGCGTCTGCGCCTGGCGGCGTGCCTGCTCCGCGCGCTGCCGCTCGAGGGCCTGCACCGCGCGGGCCTGCTCCTGAGCCGCCAGCACGCGCTCGCGCCGCTCGCGTTCCAGGCGTTGCTGATTCAGCCGTGCGTTCTGTGCTTTCAATGCGTTCAGGCGCTGCTCCGCCTCGAGCCCGGCGGCCGCTGCGGCAGGGTCGACCACCGGCTGTTGCGTGGGGCTGGGGGTTCGGGCATCCGGCGCGCTGGTGGGCGGTGCCTGCGGGGGCATGGCAGCCGTTGTGCCGGCGCGGACACCGGCGCTGCCGGGATCGACCGGCCTTTCTGCTGGTGCAGATGGAACCAGATCGCCAGTGCAGCGGCTGCCAGCAGCAGGCCCGCCAGCGAGAGAAGGCGGTGGCTCGAGAGCGTGCTGCCTGCGGCCGGCGGCTTCACACCAGCAGCGGGCTGACCTGTGTCGGGTGGGAAGGTTGCGGCGCGCGGTGGGGTCGTGTTTGACGCCGTGTCTTCAGCCGACGCCGGACCCTGCAAGGCGGTCAATTTCCCGCCGCAGCCCATGCAGAACAGGGCCTTGTCGCGGTTGTTGGTTCCACACTTCGCACACACCTTCCCCATGGCTCCACCTCGCTGGTTTTGCCGCCGCTTGTATCACGATCGATGGGAGGGTGGGCAGCCGATCTGCGAAAGGGTCAAGCCCTTGCGACAGGTCGACCGAATCTTGAGAAGAAGGTGACGAGCCTTGACCCCGGCACTGGATTCACAGTTAGGGCTGCTTGGTTCCCCACCTGACCCGGTTGGCCGCTTCACCATGCGGGAAGGCCCGTCGAGGGTGATTGTAGGCGATGCGCCAGCGCGGCGCAGGGCTGCGACCGGGAACCCGCCGCTTAGAATCGAACGCATGTCCTATGTCGTTCTGGCCCGCAAATACCGCCCGCGCAATTTCACCGAAATGGTGGGCCAGGGCCATGTGGTGCAAGCCCTCTCGAATGCCCTGACCACCCAGCGCCTGCACCACGCCTACCTGTTCACCGGCACGCGCGGCGTGGGCAAGACGACGGTCTCGCGCATCCTGGCCAAGTCGCTCAACTGCCTCGGCGCCGACGGGCAGGGCGGCATCACCGCCGAGCCTTGCGGCGTGTGCCAGGCCTGCACCGACATCGACAGCGGCCGCTTCGTGGACTACACCGAGCTCGACGCCGCTTCCAACCGTGGCGTGGACGAGGTTCAGGCCCTGCTGGAGCAGGCGGTCTACAAGCCGGTGCAGGGCCGCTTCAAGGTCTTCATGATCGACGAGGTCCACATGCTGACCAACACGGCGTTCAACGCCATGTTGAAGACGCTCGAAGAACCGCCCGAGTACCTCAAGTTCGTGCTGGCCACGACCGATCCGCAGAAGGTGCCGGTCACCGTGCTCTCGCGCTGCCTGCAGTTCAACCTGCGGCCGATGGCGCCCGAGACGGTGCAGGCGCACCTGCTGCAGGTGCTGCAGGCCGAACAGGTGCCTGCCGAGGCGCAGGCTTTGCGGCTGATCTCGCGCGCGGCGCGCGGCTCCATGCGCGACGCGCTTTCCCTCACCGACCAGGCCATCGCCTTCGGTGGGGGGCAGTTGCAGGAGGCCACGGTCCGCCAGATGCTCGGCGCCGTGGACCGTTCGTACGTGCTGCGCCTGATCGATGCACTGGCCCGCAGTGATGGCGCCACCGTGGTGGACACCATCGATGCGTTGCGCCTGAACGGGCTGAATGCGGCCACCACGCTGGAAGACATGACCGGGGTGCTGCAGCGCATGGCGGTGCTGCAGGCGGTGCCGGGCCGTGTGTCGGCCGATGGCCTGGAGGATCCCGACGAGGTCGAGATCCAGCGTCTGGCCGCCAGCCTGCCCGCCGATGAAACCCAGCTGCTCTACAGCCTGTGCCTGCATGGCCGCACCGAACTCGGTCTTGCGCCCGACGAGTACGCGGGTCTGACCATGGTGCTGCTGCGGCTGCTGGCCTTCAAGCCCGCGGGTGCTGCCAGCGCCACCACGGAAAAAAAAACTCTGAAACCCGCTGAGGCCGCGCCTGAGCCCCTGGCGGCGCCGGCCGTTGCAGCACCCGTCCTGAAACCCGCTGTGGTGTCGGCGCCCGCGGTGGTTGCTGCCGTGGCCGGGCCCGCTCCCGGGGTCGCCATCGCCAGCCCGGTCCCGGCCCCGCCCGACATGGACGAGGCGCCCTGGCCCGAAGACGACGGGCCACCGTGGGAAGAAGCTTCCACCAGCGAGACCGCGCCCGCCGCGAGCCGCACCGTGGCCATTCCGGTGCGGGACGCGGGTGAGCCGGGCCGGCTCGACCAGCCGCAGGCCCGCAACCAGGCCGCACCGGCTGCGCTCTCGGGCATGGCCCCCAGTGAAGAAGGGGACTTCTGGTTCGAGGCCGTCATGCAACTGGTGCGCAGCGAGGCGATTGCTGCGCTGGTCCGTGAGCTCGGCCTGCAGTCGCAGCTGGTGGCGCGTGACACCGACCGCTGGGTGCTGCGTGTGGAGCGCGAGTCGCTCAACCAGGGCAACAGCCGCGAGCGGCTGGCCACTGCCCTGCAGACCATTGGCCACCAGGTGCGCCTGGTGGTGGAGATCGGCACGGTGATCGATTCGCCGGCCAAACGCCTCGCGCTGGAGGCCGAGCGGCTGCAGCGTCAGGCCGAAGCGCAGATCATGGGCGATCCCTTCGTGCAGACCATGATGCGCGACTTTGGCGGCAAAATCGTCCCTGGCACGCTCAAGGCCGCACGGGCCTGAGACCTTCCCCCATTCATTCCCATCAAGAAAGACACAGCATGTTCAACAAAGGACAACTCGCCGGCCTCATGAAGCAGGCGCAAGCCATGCAGGACAACCTGAAGAAGGCGCAGGACGAACTGGCCTTCGTGGAGGTCACGGGCGAGTCGGGCGCGGGACTGGTGAAGGTGCTCATGACCTGCAAGCACGATGTCAAGCGCATCACCATCGACCCCAGCCTGCTCACCGACGACAAGGACATGCTCGAAGACCTGGTGGCTGCGGCCTTCAACGCAGCGGTGCGCAAGGCCGAAGAGACTTCGGCCGAGAAGATGGGCAAGCTCACCGCCGGCATGCCCGGCCTGCCCGGCGGCATGAAATTTCCTTTCTGAAGGCCACCGCTCCTGCGCATGGCCGAAGCCCATTCCCTCGAACATCTGGTGCAGGCCCTGCGCCGCCTGCCCGGCGTGGGCGTGAAGTCGGCCCAGCGCATGGCGTTTCATCTGCTTCAGCACGACCGTGAAGGCGCCCTGGCGCTGGCGCGCGCGCTGGACCACGCGGCTGCCACGGTGCAGCACTGCGCGCTGTGCCACACCTTCACCGAAGACGCCATCTGCCACACCTGCCTCGATCCGCGGCGCGACCGCAGCCAGCTGTGCGTGGTGGAGACGCCAGCCGACCAGGCCGCGCTGGAGCGCACGGGCGCGTACAAGGGGCTGTTCTTCGTGTTGATGGGCAAACTCAGCCCGCTCGACGGCGTGGGACCGCACGACATCGGCCTGCAGAAGCTGTTCGACCGCATCGATGCCCCGGCGCAGACGCCGACCGGCGTGTCCGAGGTGCGTGAGGTGATCCTGGCCACCAACTTCACCGCCGAGGGCGAAACCACTGCCCACGTGATCGCGCAGGCGCTCAAAGGACGTGGCGTGCAGGTCACGCGGCTGGCGCGCGGCGTGCCCGTGGGCAGCGAACTGGAATACGTGGACCTTGGCACCATCGCGCACGCGCTGGTGGACCGGCGCTGAAGCCACCCGATGCATTTTCTTGAAGGAATTCATCCATGAAACTGGCGGGATTGACCGTGGCCTACTGGTGCGTGCTGGTGGCCTCCCTGCTGCCCATCCTGTGCGCCGGGCTGGCCAAGTGGGGCACGTTTTCCAGGCCGAAGCGCGAGGGCGGCTACGACAACAACCATCCGCGGCAATGGCTGGAGAAGCAGGGCGGTTGGCGCGCGCGTGCCAATGCGGCCCAGGCCAACAGCTTCGAGGCGCTGCCGTTCTTCATCGGGGCCGTGATCATCGCTCACCAGCTCGGCGCGGCCCAGTTGCGACTGGATGTGCTGGCCTTTCTCTACATCGTGCTGCGCCTGCTCTACATCATGATGTACGTGGCCGACATGGCCACGGTTCGCACGCTGGTCTGGGTGCTGGCCCTGGTGGCGAACGTCGCGATCCTGTTCGCCTGAAGCGCAGCGACCGCAGGCACCGGGCCGGTTACGTCGGCTTGCAAAAAAGACCCTGATTTCGCTCCGTACAAACCCGCTCGGGAATGGTCCCGATGCGGGTTTTTGGTGGCCCACCTAGGCTCTGTGTATTCATAAAGCAATACAGAGAGGAAGATCCGGCATGTTGAATCGGAGAGACTGGGGTCGGGCGGCCGCTGCCATGGCCCTGGCAGCGGGGCTTCCGCAAGGGCGCGCCCAACTGACGTCGCCGCCGGCCACTCCGCTGCCACGCACGGCGCCCAGGCTGGTGATTGCGGTGGACAACCGCTCCGACTTCTCGTGCCTTCCCCTGACGGTTGCCGATCGGCTGGGCTACTTTGCCAGCGAGGGCGTGGACGTCGAGCTCAGGGACTTCCCCGATGCCGCGCAGTCCTTGCAGGCGCTGATGTCGGGTGCCGCCCACGCCGTCTCGGGCTCCTACGGCAGCACCATCGCCTGGCAGATGCGCGGCCAGACCTTGCAGTCCTTCGTGCTGCAGTCCCGCACGCCCCAGATCGTCGTCGGTGTGTCGGCCAGGACCATGCCGCACTACCGCCAGGTGCGCGACCTGCGGGGCAAACGCATCGGTGTTAAGGCGCTGGGCTCGACTTCGCACCGGGTGGCGCGCGCGGTGTTCAGTGGCGCAGGTCTCAAGACCAACGATGTGCAGTTCGTCGCGATTCCCAATGCCTGGGCGGCGGTGTCCGCCTTTCGCAACGGCACGCTGGACGCCATCAGCTACCCCGACCCGGCCATCACCCACCTGGAGCAGGCGGGTGAGTTGCGTGTGGTGGCCGACACGCGCAGCTTGCGCGGCAATGCCGATGTGTTCGGTGGGCCGATGCCCTCGGCGTGTCTGTGCGCCACCGGCGAATTCCTCACCCAGTTCCCGCGCGCCAGCCAGTCCATGGCCGACGCCATGGTGCATGCGCTCAAATGGCTGCAGACGGCCGGCCCGTCGGACATCGTCAGGGTGGTGCCGGAGCGGTATTTCCAGGGTGATCGTTCGCTCTACCTGGCCGCATTCAACCGCGCGCGGGAGGCATGGTCACCGGACGGCGTGATGCCTCCCGGAGGCCCGGAGATCGCAGCGCGCCTGGTGGCCCAGTTCGACGAGCCCGGTTCGATGGAGCGGTTCGACCTGGCCAGCACCTTCACCAACGTGTTCGCGCGCAAGGCCAAGGCCCGCTTCAAGGCCTGAGGCAAGGCGCCGCCGATTCAGGGCTTTTTGTTCACCTGGCCGGTGTCGGCCACGCGCGTCTTGGCGCTGGACGAGGCGGCTTTGGCGGGTGACTTCTTGCCGGCCACGGCCACGGCCTTGGCTTTGGCCTTGGTGGGCTTGCCGGCGGTCTTGGCGACTTTGCGGGTGCTGCCGGAACTCGCCGCCTGCTTCTTCGACGGCACGCTGCCGGACGCCGCCTTCGAGACCCTGTGCGGCAGCATCAGCGTGACGCGCTGACCGGGCTTGAGGGCGGCGTTCACCGCCAGCTTGTTCCAGCCCGCCACACTGACCGCGCTCACGCCGTAGCGCTGTGCCAGCCGCGCCAGGTTGTCGCCCTTGCGCGCCTTGACCACGGAGCGGCGCAGCACCACATCGGGCTGCAGGCTGAGCCGTGCGTTGTCGGCCACGTGCAGCGGCACGTCGCTGTTGCGCTGGCCGGTGCGCGGCACCAGCAGGCTGGAGCCGGCGCGCAGGCTCATGCGCGGCGGAATGTTGTTGATCGCGCGCAGTTCGCTCTCGCTCATGCCCACGCGCGAAGCGGCCTGCGCCACGGTCATGGTGGCGGGCACGACCCAGGCCGTCCAGCTGGCCAGCGGACCGGTGTGGGTCTGCAGCTGGTTCTGGAAGATCACCGCGTTGTCCCAGGGCAGCAGGATGTTGGGTGTGCCGGCGGCCATCACCACCGGTTGCTTGAGTGACGGGTTGAGCGCGCGGAAGTCGGCCTCGCTCACCTCGGCCAGGCGGGCGATCACCGCGACGTCGATGTCGCGCTCGAGGGTGACGGTGTCGAAGAACGGGTGATTGCCGATCTGGGGCAGGGTGGTGTTGAAAGCCTGGGGCCGGGCCATGATGTTCTTCACCGCCTGCAGCTTGGGCACGTACATGCGCGTCTCCAGCGGCATGTTGAGGTCGGTGTAGCCGGTGGGCAGGCCCAGGCGCTGGTTTTTGGTGATGGCACGGTTCACATTGCCCTGACCCCAGTTGTAGGCGGCCAGCGCCAGGTGCCAGTCGCCAAAGCGGCCATGCAGCTGCTGCAGGTAGTCGAGTGCTGCGCGGGTGGAGGCCAGCACGTCGCGGCGGTCGTCGCGAAAGGCGTTCTGCTTGAGGTCGAACGATTGCCCGGTGGCGGGCATGAACTGCCACATGCCGGCGGCGCGCGCGCTGGACACCGCCTGCGGGTTGAAGGCGCTTTCAATGAAGGGCAGCAGCGCCAGCTCCATCGGCATGTTGCGCCGCTCGATCTCTTCAACGATGTGGAACAGGTAGCGGCTCGACCGTTCGGTCATGCGCTGGATGTAGTCGGGGCGCGTGGCGTACCAGCGCTCCTGGTCGCGCACCAGATCGCTGTCGAGGTCGGTCATGGCAAAGCCGCGGCGGATGCGCTCCCACAGGTCGGCCGGGGCGGCCAGTGTGGCCACGGGTGGCACGCTGGTGCTGGCCACGCCGATGTCGCTCAGCGGGATGTTGCCGGGCAGCCGGTAGGAGGGCAGGCGCGGCCCGCTCGGTGCGGTGGCCACGGGGTCTTGAACCACAGGGGTGCTGCTGGCGGAGCCGGTGTCGACCGTGGCGCAACCGGTGAGGAACAGGCCGAGGGCCAGGGCGGCAGCGGCACGCCAGCGGTGCTGGCTCGGAAAAGGGAGAGGGCGTGTCTGCAAATCGGAAGCTTGGGTCATTTGAAGTTGTTTTTCCAGGTCCGCAGCGTGGCGAAGACCGACACGGCATCGGCAGCGGTGGCCGGCTCGTGGGACCGGGCCGCCTGCACCACGCTCGCCTCTGCCGTGCGCAGAAACGGGTTGATGCGTTTCTCCAGCCCGATGGAGCTGGGCAGGGTGGGAAAGTTCAGGGCACGTTGTTGCTGGCAGTGCCGTGTGTAAGCGGTGAGGTCGTCGTTCTCGGGCTCGATCGCCTGGGCGAACTTCAGGTTGGACAGCGTGTACTCGTGGGTGCAGCACACGCGCGTGGCCGACGGCAACGCGGCCAACCGCGAGAGCGAGTCGAGCATCTGCGCGGGCGTGCCTTCGAAGAGCCGACCGCAGCCACCCGAAAACAGCGTGTCGCCACAGAACAGCAAGGGTGAGCCTTCGGCCCCGGCGGCAAAAAAGGCAATGTGGCCGGCGGTGTGGCCTGGCACCTCGATCACCTCGAAGCGCAGACCGAGCGCTTCGACCTCTTCACCGGCGCCCACGCGCTGCAGTGGCTCGGGCATGGGCTCGTACGCCGGCCCGATCACCCGTGCACCCGTGGCTTCGCGCAGCGCTGCCACGCCCCCGGTGTGATCGGCGTGGTGGTGGGTGATCAGGATCGTGTCGAGCTGCAGCCGGTGTTGATCGAGCCAGGCCAGCACACCGTCGGATTCTCCCGGGTCCACCACCAGCGCGCGCTGGCCGTCGCTCAAGGTCCAGATGTAGTTGTCGCTGAAGGCCGGCAGGGGAAAAAGTTCCATGGGTCGAAGGGTGTGTCTCGATGGGTTGGGCGTGTAGAGTGCGGGGGTTTGCCCGGTGGTTTGCAGTGTCGCAGACTTCGGCTGTTTCCATGCCCGTCCCCAGCGATCGATGCCCGAAAAAATGAATGGTTTGACCGAATGGTTCCAGACCCCGCCAGGCCAATACCTGTTGGGCTGGGAGCAGGCCCAGTTCGATCTGGCGGTGGCCGACCTGTTTGGCTACAACGCGCTGCAACTGGGTCTGCCCGAGCTGCAGACCCTGCGATCCAATCGCATGCCACACCGCTGGCTGGCCTTGCCTGAAGAGACGCTGCCGGCCAGCACCGCCGCGGTGGACGCGGGCGGGGCTGCCGGTGCGCCGCCGCGCCTGAACGTTGCCCTGGTCACCGATGCCGCGGCGCTGCCCTTTCCAGCGGCCAGCCTTGATCTGGTGGTGTTGCCGCACACGCTCGAACTCAGCGCCGATCCGCACCAGGTGCTGCGTGAGGTGGAGCGGGTGCTGGTGCCCGAGGGGCGCGTGGTCATCTCCGGCTTCAACCCCGGCAGCCTGTGGGGCCTGCGTCAGGGCCGCGCACGCCTGTGCGAGCGCATGGGCGTGTCGATGCTGGGCGCCTCCAACCTCTTCCTGCCGGACGCCGGTGATTTCATCGGTCCCTGGCGCCTGCGCGACTGGCTGCAGCTGCTGAGCCTTGAGCTCGAGTCGGACCGGTATGGTTGCTACCGTCCGGCGATGAAGACCGACCAATGGCTGCAGCGCGCGGCGTGGATGGACCGGGCGGGCGCGCGCTGGTGGCCGATTTTCGGCGCCGTGTATTTTGTGGTCGCGGTCAAGCGGGTGCGCGGCATGCGGCTGCTGGGTCCGGCCTGGAAGCCCAGGCGCGCTGCTTCGCCCGCCCCGGTGCCGGTGGCCAACCGGCGCTGACAGATTTCCTTTTTCCCAAGAACCCATCGAGGAGTGTGACGTTTGAACCATGTGGTGATCTACACCGACGGCGCCTGCAAGGGCAACCCCGGGCCCGGTGGCTGGGGCGTCTTTCTGAAGTCCGATGGGCATGAAAAGGAACTCTGGGGGGGAGAGCGGGAAACGACCAACAACCGCATGGAACTGACCGCGGTGATCGAGGCCCTGGTCGCGCTCAAGCGCCCGTGCCGGGTCTCGCTCTACCTCGACAGCGAGTACGTGCGCAAGGGCATCACCGAATGGATCCACGGCTGGAAGCGCAAGGGCTGGACGACCGCCGCCAAACAGCCGGTGAAGAACGCTGACCTCTGGCAACGCCTGGACGCCCTGGTGCATGGCGGCATCCACCAGATCGAATGGCATTGGGTGAAGGGTCATGCCGGAGACCCTGGCAACGAGCGTGCCGACGCGCTGGCCAACCGCGGCGTGCCCGGCTGACCAGCACCCGACGGGCGTGAGGGGCGATGGGAACTTCGCCTCCAGCGCTTCGCTCAGCACTGTTACATTGCGCAACGGTGAGCATGCAACCGATGGTCCGGCATGGGCCTTGCTCGTTGTCGGCATTCCCTGTCTGACCCTCTCCTGAAACAACCATGGCCCAGAAACCGATTTATGTGCTGGTGGCGATTGTGGGCATCGGCCTGGCCTCGGGCGCGGCCTGGTGGCTGCAGAACAAGCCAGGGTCGCCGGCCGCCACGGCCGCACCCGCCGCAGCCCCTGCGGGCGCTGCCCGACCCGGCGGCGGCACACCCGGCGTCGAGGTGACGAAAGTCAAGGCGGTTCGGCTGCAGGACGACGCACAGGCGGTGGGCACGCTGCGCTCGCGCCAGAGCGTCACCCTCAAGCCCGAGGTCAGTGGTCGCGTGGCCCGCATCGCTTTTGCCGACGGTGCACAGGTCAGGACCGGACAGCTGCTGGTGCAGCTCGACGACACCCTGCAGCGCGCCGAGCTCAGCCAGGCGCAGGCACAACTCTCGATCGCGCGCGCCAATCTCAAGCGCAACCAGGAACTGGTGGCCGAGAACTTCGTGGCCACCCGCGTGGTGGAAGAAAGCCAGGCCAACCTGCAGGTGGCCGAAGCCCAGGTGGCGCTGGCCACGGCGCGCATGCAGCGCATGCGCATCACCGCGCCGTTCAACGGCACCCTGGGCCTGCGCAGCATCAACCTCGGCCAGTACGTGGGCGATGGCGACCCCCTGGTGAACCTGGAGGACACCTCCGAGCTGACGGTGGACTTCCGTCTGCCCGAGCGGTACCAGAGCAGCATCGCCGCCGGTCAGGGTGTGCAGGTGCAGCTCGACGCGCTGCCGGGCCAGACCTTCGAGGCCCGGGTGCTGGCGGTCGACCCGCTGCTCGATGCCAACGGGCGCTCGATGTCGGTGCGCGCGGTGATGCCCAGAACACCCGGCTCAGACCTTCGCCCCGGCATGTTCGCCCGCGTGCTCATCGTGTTCGCGGTGAACGACGCGGCCCTGGTGGTGCCTGAAGAGGCGATGGTGCCGCAGGGTGGCAAGCAATTTGTCTTTCTGCTCGACGAGCAGGGGCAGGGCGACGCGCGAAAGCTGGTGTCGCGTCGCGTCGAGGTCGAGACCGGTGTGCGCCGCGGCGCCGAGGTGCAGATCGTCAAGGGCGTGGCCGCCGGCGACACCGTGGTGGTGGCCGGGCAGCAGCGCCTGCAACGCGACGGCACGCCCGTGCGGGTGGTCAACATGGCGAACACCAACGCCGGGGCGGCGCCCGCCGCTCCTGCCTCCAGGCCCTGACACCCGAGCACCGGGACTTCCCATGCAACTGCCTGAAATTGCCATCCGGCGCCCGGTGTTTGCCACCGTGCTCTCGCTGCTGATCCTGCTGGTGGGCGCGGTGGCCTTCAGTGGCCTCACCGTGCGGGAGTACCCGCGCATCGACGAGCCCAACGTCACGGTATCGACCACCTTCGGCGGGGCCTCCAGCGAGGTGATCGAAACCCAGGTCACCAAGGTGCTCGAGGACTCGCTCGCGGGCATCGAGGGTGTGGACATCATCACCTCGATCAGCCGCCAGGAGCAGAGCCAGATCACGGTGCGCTTCAAGCTCGAGCGCGATCCCGATTCGGCCGCGGCCGATGTGCGCGACAAGGTCAGCCGCGTGCGCCAGCGGCTGCCTCAGGACGTGGACGAACCGGTGATCGCCAAGGTCGAGGCCGACGCCCAGCCGGTGGTCTGGCTGGCGCTCACCTCGGACGCCATGTCGTCGCTGGAGCTCAGCGACCTGGCCAACCGTGTGGTCAAGCCGCGCCTGCAGACCGCACCGGGCGCTGCCGACGTGCGCATCTTCGGCGAACGGCGTTACGCCATGCGGATCTGGCTCGATGCCGACCGGCTGGCCGCCTACAGCCTCACGGTGCAGGACGTGGAAGACGCCTTGCGCCGCTCCAACCTCGAAGTGCCGGCCGGCCGCATTGAAAGCGCGCAGCGCGAGTTCAACGTGACCGCTGCGACCGACCTGCAGACGCCCGAGCAGTTTCGCCAGATCGGTGTGCGCACCGTCAACGGTCAGACCATCCGCGTCGGCGATGTGGCCCGGGTCGAGCAGGCGCCGCAAGACGAGCGGACCTCGGTTCGCTACAACGGGCGCGACGCCATTTCGCTGGGCGTGATCCGCCAGTCCACCGCCAACCCGCTGGACCTGTCTGCCGGTGTGCAGGCGATGCTGCCACGCATCCTGGCCGACCTGCCCGAGGGCGTGCGGGTGGAGGTGGCCAACGACAACTCGATCTTCATCGACCGGTCAATCAAGGCCGTGTACACCACCATCGCCGAGGCCGCGGTGCTGGTGGCGCTGGTGATCTTCCTGTTCCTGCGCACGCTGCGTGCCTCGATCATTCCGCTGGTGACCATCCCGGTGAGCCTGATCGGCTGCTTCGCGCTGATGGCCCTGTTCGGCTTTTCGATCAACACGCTCACACTGCTGGCGCTGGTGCTGGCCATCGGACTGGTGGTGGACGACTCGATCGTGGTGCTGGAGAACATCTACCGCCACATCGAGGAAGGCATGAAGCCCTTCGAGGCCGCCATCAAGGGTGCGCGCGAGATCGGTTTCGCGGTGGTGGCCATGACGCTCACGCTGGCCGCGGTGTACGCGCCGCTGGCGTTCACGCCAGGGCGCACCGGGCGGCTGTTTGCCGAGTTCGCGCTGGCGCTGGCGGGAGCGGTGGTGGTCTCGGGTTTCGTGGCCCTCACGCTGTCGCCCATGATGTGCTCCAAGCTGCTGCGGCACAACCCCAAACCGGGTCGTTTCGACAGCTTCATGGAACGCCGCCTGACCGCACTGAGTGACGGTTATGCGCGCGTGCTCGGTCGGTCGCTGAACCTGCGCTGGCTGGTCGTGGCGGTGATGCTCGCCAGTGCGCTGGGCAGCTGGCTGTTGCTGCAGAACACGCGCCAGGAACTCGCCCCCATGGAAGACCGTGGCGTGGTGCTGGCGTCGATCAACGGCCCCGATGGCGCCACGCTGGCCTACACCCGCAAATACGCCGAAGCGATCGAGCGCATGGGCCAGGACATTCCCGAGTTCGAGCGCATCTTCACCATCGTGGGCAACCCGTCGGTGGCGCAAGGCAGCGTGATCATGCGCGGCAAGTCGTGGGAAGAGCGCGACCGCACGACCATGGACATCGCACGGGAACTGGCGCCCAGGATCGCTGCCTTGCCCGGCATCAGTGCCTTTCCGATCACGCCACCGTCGCTGGGGCAGGGCTTTCGCGAGCGGCCGATCAACTACGTGATCGTCACCGGCGACAGCTACGAGAACCTCTCGCGGGTGGTGCGCCAGTTCCAGGACAAGCTCGCGCAGAACCCGGGCTTCGTGCAGGTGGACACCGACCTGCGGCTGAACAAGCCGGAGATCCGCATGGACGTGGACCGCGAGCGCGCAGCCGACATGGGCGTGACCGTGGATGCCATCGCACGCACGGTGGAGACCATGCTGGGCGGGCGCACCGTGACGCGCTACAAACGCGACGGCGAGCAGTACGACGTGGTCGTGCAGATGGTCTCGGCCAACCGCAGCACACCCGAGGACATCGACCGCCTGTTCGTGCGCGGGCGCGGCGACGCCATGATCCCGCTGGCCTCGCTGGTGACCACCCGCGAGGTGGTGGTGCCCCGCGAACTCAACCACTTCGGCCAGCGCCGCAGCGCCTCCATCACGGCCAACCTCTCGCCCGAGTACTCCATGGGCGAGGCCCTCGATTTCATGGACGACACCGCACGCGAGCTGCTGCCCGCGGGCTACACCACCGACCTCAACGGCCAGAGCCGCGAGTTCCGCAATTCATCGGGATCGCTGGCGATCGTGTTCGTGCTCTCGCTGCTGTTCATCTACCTGGTGCTGGCCGCCCAGTTCGAGAGTTTTGTCGATCCCTTCATCATCATGCTGAGCGTGCCGCTCTCCATGCTGGGCGCCTTGCTGGCGCTCAAGCTGACCGGCGGCACGCTCAACGTGTTCAGCCAGATCGGGCTGATCACGCTGGTGGGCCTGATCACCAAACACGGCATCCTGATCGTGGAGTTCGCCAACCAGCTGCGTGAGCAGGGGATGGACAAGCTCGAGGCGGTCAAACGTTCGGCGGCACTGCGCCTGCGCCCCATCCTGATGACCACCGGTGCGATGGTGCTGGGCGCGATTCCGCTGGCCCTGGCCAGTGGTGCGGGCGCCGAGAGCCGGCAACAGATCGGCTGGGTGATCGTGGGCGGCATGAGCGTGGGCACCCTGCTCACGATCTTTGTGGTGCCCACCATGTATTCGCTGTTGTCGCGCGCGAAGTCGCATCAGCCGCCGGTGGATGTGCCTGTGCCTGTAGAGGTCGTTGCGGCGAAGTGATTCTTTCTGGCGTTGTGTTTCTTTCCTGCACCTCGCGGGCTCGTGAGCGCATGGCGCTCTGCTCCGCGAATGTCCCCCGGCGGCTGGAGCCGCCTCCTCCTTTACTTCGCTGCGCAGAGCGCCATGCGCTCACGAGGTGAAGTGAACTTGGAGTGAGCACTGGACGAGTACAAACGAGGGCATCGGCGGCCATGGGACGCGGCGCAGCGAAGTAAAGGGGGAGGGGCCGCAGGCCCCGGAGGACATTCGCGGAGCCGTGCCCCGTGGTCGCCGATGACCGGGCTCACCGGTGAAAAACCTCAGACCACTCCAGAAAACATCATCACGTCAACGAGATCGCCAACGGCAACATTTCCCTGGTCGTGGTGCAGGACGATCAGGCCGTTGGCTTGCACCATGGAGCTGAGAACGCCCGATCCCTGGTTGCCCGTGATGCGGACCGTGAGTGAGCCGTCGGCCGCACGGCTGACCATGCCTCGCTGATATTCGGTGCGCCCCGGCTTCTTGCGCAGCGGCTCCAGGCTCTTCGCTTGCAGCAGCACCGGCGGCGTTGCCGTGCCACCCATGAGCCGTTGCAGGGCCGGGCGCACGAACGCGAGGAAGGTCACCATCACCGCCACCGGGTTGCCGGGCAAACCGAACAGCACAGAGGACTTGCCCGCTTCGGAGATTCGACCCACCGCCATCGGGCGCCCCGGCCGCATGGCGATGCGCCAGAACGCCACATCGCCCAGCTGCTTCATCATGGCCTTGGTGTGGTCGGCCTCGCCCATGCTCACCCCGCCGCTGGTGATGATGGCGTCGGCCTGTTGCGCGGCGGCGCGGAAAGCGGCTTCGAGCAGGGCCGGCTCGTCGCGCACCACGCCCATGTCGATCACGTCCACGCCCATGCGCTTGAGCAGGCCGAAGACGGTGTAGCGGTTGCTGTCGAACACCGCGCCTTCGCGGATCGGTTCACCCAAGGTGAGGATTTCATCGCCGGTGGAGAAGTACGCCACCTTGATGCGGCGGAACACCGTCACCGTCGGCAAGCCCAGGCTGGCGATCAGGCCGAGGGCGGCCGGTCCCAGCGTCTGGCCCTGGCGCAACGCCGGCTGTCCGGCCATCAGGTCTTCGCCGAGCAGGCGTCGGTTGTCGCCCGACCTCACCACGCCCGGCGGGATCTCGACCACATCACCGTCGACCTTCACGAACTCCAGCGGCACCACCGTGTCGAGCGCGGCCGGCATGATGGCGCCGGTCATGATCTTCAGGCACTGGTCGGCTTGCAAGGATCCCGCCCAGGCCTTGCCCGCGAAGGCGGTGCCCGCCACGCGCAGCCTCAGCGGCGCGCCCGCCTTGAGCAGTGCACTGTCGAACGCAAAGCCGTCCATGGCCGAGTTGTCGTGCGGCGGGACGCTGATGGGCGAGATCACGTCGGCAGCGAGCACCCGGTCCAGCGCCTCGAACACACCCACCGCTTCGGTGGCCGTCACCGGCTGCACCAGTTGGGCGAGGAATTCGTTGACACGGTCCGCGCTCAGCGCTTGCGGGTCGTAACCCTGCAGCTCGGCCGCGATCTGCTCGATCGTCTTCATGCCATCAGCCCTTTTCCAGCGCGTGCAATTCGGCCAGGGTGTTGGTGTTGTGGAAAGCGCGCGGATCGTCACCGGGCTGGTCGAACGGCACGATCACGGTCTTGTGCTGCGCAGTCCAGGCGTCGATCTTGCGGCCGCCCCCCTGCGTGAAAGCCACCAGGCTCTCGAGCAGGTGCACCTGCATCAGGCAGAACACCGGCTGCGGTCGCAGTTGCCCGTCTTCCTCGGGTGCGGCGGCCATGGCGATCTCGGTGCTTTCGTCGTCGAAGGCCCTGGCCAGGCGCTGGGCCAGATCGAAGGGAAACAGCGGCGTGTCGCAAGGCACCGTGAGCATGTAGGGCGTCTCGCAGCGTTCCAGGCCCGTCATGAAGCCGGCCAGCGGCCCGGCGAAGTCGCTCAGGGTGTCGGGCCACACCGGCGCGCCGAACGCCTCGTAGGCGGCGAGATTGCGGTTGGCGTTGAGCATCAGCTCCCCGATCAGGCCGCCTTCCTGCATCTGCAGGCGCAGCACCGTGTGAAGCGCCAGCGGCGTGCCGTTGAAGTTCTGCAGGCCCTTGTCGAGGCCGCCCATGCGGGAGCCGCGGCCCCCGGCGAGCACCAGGCCCGTGATTTCATGGCTGTGGATCACAAATCGTTCCGATCAAAGAGGTGTCTTGCCCGGCATGCGGTGGAACCGGCGCAGGGGTATTTCAATCAGCCGCCGATGTAGCTCATCTCGACTCTGCGGGTGCCGGTCGAGGCGTCGGGCGGAAGGCTGGCGCGCAGTTCTGAATACCGGTCGCTGCGTCCCTGCCAGATGGCCGCAATCGCACTGCCCAGCTCTGCGTCGGTGGCGCCGCCGCGAATGAGGGGGCGCAGGTCGTGGCCCTGGCTGGCGAACAGGCACAGGTAGAGCTGCCCTTCGGTGGACAGGCGGGCGCGGTTGCAGTCGCTGCAGAAGGCCTGCGTGACGCTGCTGATCACGCCGATTTCTCCCGAGCCGTCGGCATGGCCCCAGCGTTCGGCGGTCTCGCCCGGTGCGGACGCACCGAGCTGAACCAGAGGCAGTTCGGCGTGGATGCGCTGCACCACCTCGGCGCTGGGCAGCACTTCGTCCATGCGCCAGCCGTTGGTGGCGCCCACGTCCATGTATTCGATGAAGCGCAGCACGATGCCCGTGCCTTTGAAGTGGCGCGCCATCGGCAGGATCTGATGGTCGTTGGTGCCGCGCTTGACCACCATGTTGACCTTGATCGGCCCCAGGCCGGCGGCCTGCGCCGCTTCGATGCCCTCGAGCACATCGGCCACGGGGAAGTCGACGTCGTTCATGGCGCGAAAGACGCTGTCGTCCAGACCGTCCAGGCTCACCGTCACGCGCTGCAGACCCGCGGCCTTGAGCGAGGCGGCCTTGCGCTTGAGCAGCGAGCCGTTGGTGGTCAGCGTGATGTCGAGCGGCCGGCCTTCGGTGGTGCGCAGCGCCGCCAGTTGTTCGATCAGGATTTCCAGGTTCTTGCGCAGCAGCGGCTCGCCGCCCGTGAGGCGGATCTTCTGCACGCCGTGGGCCACGAACTGCGTGGCCACGCGAGTGATCTCCTCGAAAGTGAGCAGCGAGCTGTGCGGCAGGTAGGCGTAGTCCTTGTCGAAGATTTCCTTCGGCATGCAATAGCTGCAGCGGAAATTGCAGCGGTCGGTCACGCTGATGCGCAGGTCGCGCAGCGGGCGACCGAGCGCGTCGCCCAACAGGCCGGTGGGCGCCACCAGGGCGGTGGGGACGCGTGCCACGGTGTTGACGAGGCGCTGATCGATCAGGGGGATGACACGTTCGGACATGGGGCCATTATCGATGACACCCCATGGGGTGGCGACACGGCGGCGCGCTCAACCCGCCCCGACGCGCGTGTACTGGTCAGCGTTGTTGCTCAGCCAGTGGCTGGAGAGATCGCTCGATTGCTGGTTGGGGTGGAAATCGGGGCGGAAATAGGCGCGCCAGGGTCGGAAGCTGGTGCTGAGCAAACCTTCGCGGCCGAGCAAATGGCGCGCCGCGCTGCGCCAGGTGGACCAGCGCCACAGCGTGCCGTCCCTGTGCAGGTTCAGGACGGTCTGGCGCAGCGCGTCGGTGAGGAAGAACACGGTGACGCGGCGCATCCATTTCACGCGCCAGGCATGGCTGCCCCCGAGCGCCTGGTAGAGGTCGAAGGCGGTGCATTTGTGTTCCGACTCCTCGGCGCTGTGCCACAGCCACAGGTTCTTCAGCCGCGGCTCGGTGTGCTCGAACACCTCGGGGTGGGAGAGCATCCATTCGGCGAACAGGGCAGTGAAATGCTCGTTGGCCGCGGTGATCGCCAGGTGATGGCGCGGGTCGGCGCCGGCCAGGATCTTCATGCGCTCCTCGATGCGGGGCCCCCAGGTGTTCACCAGGCCGTGCCGCTCGATCTGTGCATTGAACAAACCATGGATGCGCCGGTGCGTGGCCTCCTGGCCCACGAAGCCCTGCACCTCGGCCTGCCACGCCACCTGCTGCTCGGGCGGCAGGCCACGGGCGCCGTGGCGCACCGAATCGAGAAAGAACTGCTCGCCCACCGGGAAGCTCATCGACAGGGCGTTGAACCAGGCGGTGAGAAAGGCATCGTCGGCACACCAGTGGCGTGCCACGGGTTGGTCCAGATCGATCAGCAGGCGGCGAACGGTGAGGGTGGTCATGGCGTGGCGCAGAAGTGGGTGGGTGGCTGGTACGTTGACGTACCACAGCTTCGAATCGTGCGCCGCAACGAGCTGCCTGTCAAGGCGCTGCACCTAAGATGCGGGTTCATGAAACCCAAGAACACCTTGTCCGCCGAGGCGGTCCCGAACGAGCACCGCGCACGCTTGCTGCAGGCGATGGCGCAGGTGGCGTCCGAACAGGGCCTGGCGGCCACGTCCATTGCCGCGGTGGTGGCCGAAGCGGGTGTGTCCAAGCGCACCTTCTACGAGCACTTCGCCGACAAGGACGCATGTTTCCTCGAGCTGTACCGGGCGGCCAGTGCGTCGGCCCTGCGCACGCTGCGTGGCGCGGTGCAGCCCGAGAGGCCCTGGCAGGACCAGGTCGAGCAGGCGCTGGGCGCCTACCTGGCGCACCTGGCGGCGGGACCGCAATTGATCCGCCTGCTGTTCGTCGAGATCCACCACCTCGGCGCGCCGGGGGCGGCCGTGCGCCGCGAGGTGATGCAGCAGCTCGCCGACTACATGCTGGAGACCCTCAACGCGCAGGACGAGGTGCTCACGCCCACCATGGCGGTGGCGGCGGTGGGCGGGATCCACGAACTCGTGTTGCAGGCCATCGAACGTGGCGAAGCGGCGCAACTGCAGCGGCTCACGCCGAGCGTGGCTGCGGTGGTGCGCCAGCTTGCGGGTGCCGGGGCCGAGCCTGTCAGAACGAAAAACGGCCCGCCGAAGCGGGCCGTTTGAGGTGTCAGCGAAGGCTCAGGCCGCCATCGGCAGCAGCGGGACGATCAGCAGCGCGACGATGTTGATGATCTTGATCAGCGGGTTCACGGCCGGGCCGGCGGTGTCCTTGTAAGGGTCACCCACGGTGTCGCCGGTCACGGCGGCCTTGTGCGCATCGCTGCCCTTGCCACCGTGGTGGCCGTCCTCGATGTATTTCTTGGCGTTGTCCCAGGCGCCGCCACCGGTGCACATGGAGATGGCGACAAACAGGCCGGTGACGATGGTGCCCATGAGCAGGCCACCCAGCGCCTTGGGACCAAGGAACACGCCCACCAGGATCGGCACCACCACCGGCAGCAGCGACGGGATCACCATTTCCTTGATGGCCGCCGTGGTCAACATGTCCACCGCACGGCCGTACTCGGGCTTGGCCGTGCCTTCCATGATGCCGGGGATCTCCTTGAACTGGCGACGCACCTCGACCACCACCGCACCGGCCGCGCGGCCCACGGCCTCCATGGCCATGGCACCGAACAGGTAGGGGATCATGCCGCCGATGAACAGCCCGATGATGACCATCGGGTCGCTCAGGTCGAAAGTGATCTGGTGGCCGTAGGTTTCCAGCTTGTGGGTGTAGTCGGCAAAGAGCACCAGCGCGGCCAGACCGGCCGAGCCGATGGCGTAGCCCTTGGTCACCGCCTTGGTGGTGTTGCCCACGGCATCCAGCGGGTCGGTCACGTCGCGCACGCTGCTGGGCAGTTCGGCCATCTCGGCGATGCCACCGGCGTTGTCGGTGATTGGACCGTAGGCGTCCAGGGCCACCACGATGCCGGCCATGCTGAGCATGGCGGTGGCGGCGGTGGCAATGCCGTAGAGGCCGGCGAGCTGGTAGGAGGCCAGGATGCCCACGCAGACGAACAGCACGGGCCAGGCGGTGGAGCGCATGGAGACACCCAGACCGGCAATGATGTTGGTGCCGTGGCCGGTGGTGGAGGCCTGCGCGATGTGCTTCACAGGCGAGTACTGCGTGCCGGTGTAGAACTCGGTGATCCAGACCAGCGCAGCGGTGAGCAACAGGCCCACGGCGCAGGCGCCCCACAGGCGCAGCTGGCTGCCGGTGGCGGTGATGGCGTTGTCCGGCATGATCCAGGCCGTGACGAACCAGAAGGCGATCAGCGACAGCACGCCGGCGATCGCCAGGCCCTTGTAGAGCGCCGGCATCACGTTCTTCATGCCCGGGCTGGCCTTGACGAAGAAGCAGCCGATGATCGACGCAATGATGGACACGCCGCCCAGCACCAGCGGGTACAGCACGGCCTGCATGGGCGCGGCCGCCACCATGAGCGCACCGAGCACCATGGTCGCGATCAGCGTCACCGCGTAGGTCTCGAACAGGTCGGCCGCCATGCCGGCGCAGTCGCCCACGTTGTCGCCCACGTTGTCGGCGATCACCGCCGGGTTGCGCGGGTCGTCTTCCGGGATGCCGGCCTCGACCTTGCCCACCAGGTCGGCGCCCACGTCGGCACCCTTGGTGAAGATGCCGCCGCCCAGGCGCGCAAAGATCGAGATCAGCGAGGAACCAAAGGCAAAGCCGATCAGCGGGTTGAGCAGCTTGGCCAGGTTCTTGTCGGGCGTCAGGTTGCCGTTGCCCACCAGGAACCAGAAGAAGCCGGCCACACCCAGCAGCCCCAGCCCGACCACCAGCATGCCGGTGATGGCACCGCCGCGAAAGGCCACGTCAAGCGCCGGGCCGATGCCCTTGGTGGCGGCCTGCGCGGTTCGCACGTTGGCGCGCACCGAGATGTTCATGCCGATGAAGCCGCAGGCACCCGAGAGCACCGCGCCCAGCACGAAGCCGATGGCACTTTGCCCATCCAGGAAGACACCGATCAGGATGGCCAGCACGACACCCACCACCGCAATCGTCTTGTATTGCCGGGCCAGATAGGCCGCGGCGCCGGTCTGAATGGCGCCGGCGATTTCCTGCATGCGGGCGTTGCCCGCGTCTTGAGAAAGAATCCAGCTGCGGGACCAGAAACCGTACGCCACGGCCACCAGTCCACAGACCAACGCAAAAATCAGCGCAGATTGACCAACCATTGAATCGCTCCTCATTGTTTCGACTTGGAAGGGGCAACGCCTCCGGGTTCCCCCCGCTGCGTTGCTTCCTCGCTGCCGGTTGCGCTGCATTGCACAGCGTTGAAACAGGGCGATTGGCCAACACGGCGAATTTAGCGGCAATTCAGGGCGCGCAAGTGAAACCGGGCATGGAAGTCAGCTTCGAATCAGTAAAATCAGGGTAAATCCTAGGCGTGCGCACCACATGAGACACGCCGCCTGCCTCTCCAGAAGGCAGCAGGCCTGCCCCGGCTGCTTCAGTTTTCAACCAACCTCCCACCATCAACATGTCCCTCGACAACGTCACCGCTGGCAAGAACGTGCCCGAATGCTTCAACGTGATCATCGAAATCCCGATGAACGCCGATCCGATCAAGTACGAGGTGGACAAGGAAACCGGCGCGATCTTCGTCGACCGTTTCATGAGCACGGCCATGCACTACCCCACCAACTACGGCTACGTGCCCCGCACCATCTCCGGTGACGGTGATCCGGTGGACGTGCTGGTGATCACGCCGGTGCCGCTGATCCCCGGTGTGGTGGTGCCCTGCCGCGCGATCGGCATCCTCAAGATGCAGGACGAGGCCGGTGAAGACGGCAAGGTGCTGGCGGTGCCGATCGACAAGATCCTGTCGATCTACACCCAGTGGCAGAAGCCGGAAGACCTGAACCCGATGCGGCTGAACACCATCCAGCACTTCTTCGAGCACTACAAGGACCTGGAGCCGGGCAAGTGGGTCAAGGTCATCGGCTGGGAAGGCAAGGACGCTGCCCACAAGGAGATCCTTGACGGCATGGCGGCCTACGAGGCGCAAAAGGCCTGAGGGACGGCCCGGTCAGTTCGCGGCGGCGTCGATGTCGCCGCGGTATTCGATCTTGCCGCGCACCCGGGCCCTGGGGTGCATGTCGATCAGCTCGTCGTAGCTCGCATCGCCCAGCAGGGTGGCAGAGCCGGCAATCTCCAGCGCCTTGCGCGCAATCACGGTGCCGGTCACCTTGCCTTCAATGAACACATGGTCGGCCTCGAGCCGGGTGTTTTCGACCACGCCGGTGGCGCCCACGTGCAGCGTGCCGCCGGTCTCGAACGTGATGTTGCCCTTGAGAACGCCGTCGATCTTGATGCCCTGGTCACGGCTGGCGTGAAAGTGCCCTTCGAACACCGACCCTTCGGCGATCAGGCTGGTGATGGCACTCAGGCGTTCGGCGGGCACCAGGCGGGTGGTGGTGGGTTGTTCGCTCATGGAATCAGTTCTCCAGGGTGTGCGCAAGCGCGATGATGACAACCGCCGTGACCGTGCCGGCCAACAGCAGCAGAGGCAAACCGTAGCGCAGCAAGGCCCACACGGCCCAGCGCCACCAGCGGCGTCGCCGGCCCACCCGGTGATCGCGCCGCCAGCTCGAGCGAAGCGCCGCCTGGCGCAAGGTCTCGCTGTCGGGCACGGCGCGAGGTGGGGATGGGCGCTCGGGAGGCACGCAGACTGTGCACGTGGCGGGTCGGCCGCTCAGTGCTGCTGGCCGGACGATCCGTCCGGCGGATTCGCCCGCTCCAGCGTGGCGTTGAGATCGGCGCCGTTGACCTGGATGCGGCCGTACCGGACAAGACCCTGGACACGCGCCGTGTCGTGCAGCGAGACCTCGCCCTGTCCGGCATCGAGAATGCCGTTGGTCTGACCCATCACGGAAATCTTCTGTGCGGTGATGTCGCCCTTGACGCGGCCGGTTTCCGTGACCACCACCGACACCTCGGCGCCCTGGTCCTGCAGCAGGTTGCCCTCGAGCAGGCCGGCGATGCTGCACGGGCCGCGCAAGACGGCGTTGCCGACGAAATGCATGCCGTCGGCCAGCATGCTGCGCCCGGGCAGGCCTTCGGCTTGGTGGCTCGTCTCCACCGATACGTTCAAGGGCTGCAGCACCGGAATGGAGGCCGATTGCAGCGGTGGCAAGGCGTTGCCCACCGGGACTTCCAGGGACGTCGCGATCGCAGGTGGGTTCTCGCCAGCTGCGACGGTGTCGTCGGGCGGATTCACCCAGGATGGGTTGCCTTGATCGGCGTATGTGTTCATCGATTTTTCCTGGTGGGCGTGGTGCTGTCGGCGCCGTCGTTCAGCCGCGGTCTGCCAGCACGTCGTTGAGCACCGGCAGGTTGTCCCCGAGTTTGAGGGTCTTGAACGGGCCTTGCAAGTTGGCACCGTCGTAAAGCTGGAGTCGACGCGCCATCAGCGAACCGGTGGACACGCCGGTTCGGGAAACATAGGCCATGCCCTGGCATTCCAGGCTGGTCTCGACCGCGCTGGCGCCCTCGGCCCCGAGGTGACCAAACAGGTACAGGTCGCCCAGCACGCGGATGCGGCCACGCACGACCCCACCGGTCCAGATGATCAGGGGGCCGTTGACACGGATGTGGCCGGAAACCTCTCCCTGCACCAGCAGGCCGCCGTTGAACTCCAGCTCGCCGTGGAGCTTTCCGCCCACCGCCACGCGGTTGACGACGTTCATCGCCACCGGGTCGATGGTCAAGGTGTCCTGTGGTGTCTTCAGTTCCATGGCCAGCCCATTGTCCAGCCCGCAGGCATCCAGCCGGTGGCGGGCAGCTGCATGAGCCCCCAGAACAGCGCACTGCCCAGCACCATCAGCAGACCGGACACCGCAATGAGCAAGGCATGGCGTTCGAGCCAGCGGCGCAGGCGTTTGGGGCGGCGTCGGGGCGTGCCGGCCGGCAGGTCGAGGTGGTCCAGCAAGGCCCAGCTGCGCCAGCCTTCAC
This sequence comes from Hydrogenophaga sp., assembly GCF_030373225.1. GTDB lineage: Bacteria > Pseudomonadota > Gammaproteobacteria > Burkholderiales > Burkholderiaceae_C > Hydrogenophaga. The sequence continues at coordinate 118,706 of NZ_JAUCZG010000011.1, forward strand.
TCAGGCCCGCCCGGCCGTCGGCGAGCGACACCTCCAGTCCCTGGGTCGACACACTGGCCGGCGCCTGGCGGCGCCCGAGCAGCACCGAGAAAGGCGCGCCGACGATGGTGTGCGTGAAGAAGGCGTCGGTTTCGTCCATGCGAGCGAGTTTAGCGAAGCGACTTGCCGGACAGGCCAGTCACAGCTCGGTCACCGGCGGGGCTGGCGCGCGCACCGCAAGACCCGGCTTGAGCGGGTTGCGTCCGGCCAGGTGGTCCATGTACTGCCCGATGCCCTGTCCCTCGCGCTCCAGGAAACGCTCGACGGCCTCTGCAAACGAAGGATGGGCCAGCCAGTGCGCGCTGGTGGTCCTGACCGGGAGCAGGGCGCGCGCCATCTTGTGTTCACCCTGGGCGCCACCCTCGAAACGCCGAAAGTTGTGCTCGATGCACCAGGCCAGCGGAGCGTAGTAACAGGCCTCGAAATGCAGGCAGTCCACGCGTTCGAGCGCGCCCCAGTAACGCCCATAGGCCACGCGGGCGGTCTCGTCGATGCCGATCAGGCTGCAGGCGATGGCGCGCCCCTCGCGCTCGGCGACGAACAGCAGCCAGTGCTGCGGCAGGGTCTGCGCCATGCGACGGAAAAAGTCGCGGTTGAGGTAGGGTGCATTGCCGTGTTCGAGGTAGGTGCGTTCGTAGCAGCGGTAGAAGAAGTCCCAGTCCGACCCGGTGATGTCGGCCCCGCGAGACCAGCGAAACGTCACACCGGCGTCGGTGACCTTGCGTCGCTCCTGGCGAATCTTCTTGCGCTTTTCCTGTTGCAGGCTGGAGAGGAAATGCTCGAAGCTGGTGAACGATGACGACAGGCCTGCTGCGCCGGGCGCCTCGTTTTTCCAATGGAACTGGACCGTGTGGCGCAGCATCATGCCGGCCTCTTCGCAGGCAGCGACATCTGCGGGCTGGGCGAACAGGAGGTGCACCGACGACAGGTCCTCGTTGCGCACATGCTGGATCAGGGCCTTGACCAGGGCGGCGCGGGCCGAGGCATTGCGGGCCAGCAGTCGCGCGCCGGGCACCGGCGTGAACGGCACCGCCACGAGCGCCTTGGGGTAGTAGTCCAGCCCATGCTGCGCATAGGCGTTGGCCCAGGCCCAGTCGAACACGTATTCGCCGTACGAGTTGTTCTTCAGGTACATCGGGCAGGCGGCCTGCAGTTCGCCTGCGCGCCAGAGCGTGACGAACTGTGCCTGCCACCCCGCGCGGGGCCGCGCGCTGCCGCTTTCGTGCAGGGCCACCAGGTATTCGTGGCGCATGAACGGACTGGGATCGGGTTCAAGGGCCAGCAGGGCATTCCATGCGGACTCTTCGATCTGCGCCGGGGACGAAAAGACCCGGGTGACATAATCAAATTCACTCACCTGCGGCTCCGGTGCACAGCGAGCGCAAAGCCCATTTCACAACGTTTTCAGACCCCATGACTCTTTCCATTTGCGTGGCCCAGCTCAACTTCGTGGTGGGCGACATGGCGGGCAACGCCCGGAAGATGATCGAAGCCGCAGAGACGGCCCACGCCCGCGGCGTGAACCTGCTGCTCACCCCCGAACTCGCCCTGTGCGGTTATGCCGCCGAAGACCTGTACCTGCGCCCGGCCTTCATCGACGCCTGTGATGATGCCCTCAAAACCGTGGCCAGCGGCACCGCACACCTCAAAGGCCTGCACATCGTGGTGGGACACCCGGCCAGGCCCGCCGTGGCCCCGGGGCAGCGGCGCGAACGCAGTGTGTCGGTGGCCCACCTGCACAACGCCGCCAGCGTGTTGCATGCCGGCGCCGTGACCCACACCTGCGCCAAGCGCGAGCTGCCCAACTACCAGGTGTTCGACGAGCGCCGCTACTTTGTGCCGGGCACCGAGACCTGCGTGTTCGATGTGGCTGGCAGCGATGGCCAAGCGGTTCGTGTGGGCCTGCTGATCTGCGAAGACGCCTGGTTCGACGCGCCGGCGGCGGACGCGAAGGCGGCCGGCGCCCAGTTGCTGGCGGTCATCAATGCGTCACCTTTCCATGCCGGCAAGGGTGGCGATCGCGAGGCCGCCATGCGTGTGCGCTGCCTGGCCACCGGTCTGCCACTGGTGTACGCCCACCTCGTGGGTGGGCAGGACGAGATTGTTTTTGAAGGACGAAGCTTCGTGCTCGCGGCCGATGGTTCCCTGGCCGGGCGCGCGGTGAGTTTTGAAGAGACCCTGTTCGACGCGGCCTTCACGCGCGAGGCATCCGGCTGGCAGATCACAGCCGAGGTGGACCGCGCCCACAGCACCGAGGCCGACCTGTGGCATGCACTGGTGCTGGGCGTGCGCGACTACATCGGCAAGAACGGTTTTCCGGGCGCGATCCTGGGCCTGTCGGGCGGCATCGACTCGGCGCTCGTGCTGGCGATCGCGGTCGATGCGCTGGGCCGGGACCGGGTGCGCGCGGTCATGATGCCTTCGCCCTACACGGCCGACATTTCGTGGATCGACGCGCGCGACATGGCTGCGCGCCTGGGCGTGCGTTACGACGAAATCGGCATCGCGCCGCCGTTCGAGGCCTTCAAGGCCTGCCTGGCCAGCGACTTCGCCGGCCTGCCCGAGGACACGACCGAAGAAAACCTGCAGGCGCGCATCCGCGGAACGCTGCTGATGGCGCTGTCCAACAAGTTCGGCAGCATCGTGCTGACCACCGGCAACAAGAGCGAGATGGCCACCGGCTATTGCACGCTCTACGGCGACATGGCCGGTGGTTTTGCGGTGATCAAGGACGTGGTCAAGACCATGGTCTTCCAGCTCGCCCGCTGGCGCAACGCCCACGACCCCTACGGCACCGGTGTGCAGCCGATTCCGGAACGCATCATCGTTCGCCCGCCGAGTGCCGAACTGCGCCCGGACCAGAAGGACCAGGACAGCCTGCCCGAATACCCGGTGCTCGACGCGATCATCGAGCGCTACATGGAAAACGACCAGAGCCCGGACAGCATCGTGGCGGCCGGCTTCGAGCGCGCCGACGTGGACAAGGTGGTGCGGCTGATCCGGATCAACGAGTACAAGCGCCGTCAAGCGGCGGTGGGCATTCGCGTGACCCACCGCAGTTTCGGCAAGGACTGGCGCTACCCGATCACCAGCAAATACCGGGCTTAGGCGGAACGCAGTTCCAGCACAGCACGCATCTCGCCGACCTCGATGCCGGCGGCGTTTTTCAACGGCGGCGGGATGAGGCTGGCCAAGGCGGCGCGGCTTTCGTCATCGAGCCAGCCCAGTTGCTCCAGGGCCGACACAAACGCCACCATCAAGGGCGGCAGCAGCCCGTCGCTGACCTTGGCTGCAATGCCGATGCCGCGGCTGAAGCTGGCCAGTGCCTGCACGCCGTCGGCCCCCACCTTGCTCACCCAGTCGCCGCGCCCGGCGCGCATCAAAACAAGGTCGTTGCGACCCTGGCCGCTGACCAGCTCCGGGTGCTGGCTCATGGCGCGAGCGATGCGCCTGGGTCCATTGCCGTACACCGGGTCGGGTGTGGGCAGTGTCAGCCGGGCAAACGCGTGGGCCAGTGAGCGCAGGGGCAAGGCGACGTTCGGTGCACTGCAGCCATCGGTGCCGCGCACAAGCTGGCTCATCGGCACCCCCGAGAAGTGGCTCACGCTGCGGCTGATTTCCAGTTGCACCGCATGCCCCACGTCGAGATACCCGCCCTGCGGCGCGCCCAGCGCGTGCGCCAGCAGCAGCATGCCCGTGTGCTTGCCGGAGCAGTTGTGGTGCAGGCGGTTGAACCGGGCGCCGGGCTCGGGTGCTGCGCCAGTGGCCCCGAAGAAGAAGGGCACGTGGGTGCCGCAGGCCAGACTGGATTCGCCGGCACCGATCCGGCCCAGCAGCGCGGCGACGCGCTCCACATGCATGGGTTCTCCGTTGTGGCTGGCGCACAGCAGGGCGACGTCGGCATCGCTCAGGCCATAGCGGTCGGCATGTGCCATGAGCGGCATGGCCTGAAAGGGTTTGAGCGACGAGCGGGTGAACAGCGGTGAGTCCACATCGCCCACGCTGGCCAGCAACTCGCCCTGCGCGTTGACCACCGCCAGCGAGCCGTGGTGGAGGTTTTCCGGATGACCACCCCGAAAGGCGACGGTGATGGGAACGTGGCGGGGCAGGACGTGGGTCATGGTGTTCAGTGGGTGGGGTTGACGGCCCAGTGTAAGAACCTGGGCGAGGGCCTTGGGCATAATGAATCGACGACCCCTTCACCCAAGACACGCCTGGAGACATTGCATGAAACAGATCACCGCCGTCATCAAACCGTTCAAGCTCGAAGAGGTGCGCGAGGCCCTGGCCGAGCAGGGGGTGACCGGCCTGACCGTCACCGAGGTCAAGGGTTTCGGGCGGCAGAAGGGTCACACCGAGCTCTACCGCGGCGCGGAGTATGTGGTGGATTTCCTGCCCAAGGTGAAGGTCGAGGTGGTGGTGAAGACCGACGACGTCGAGCGCTGCGTCGACGCCATCATTCGCGCGGCCCGCACAGGCAAGATCGGCGACGGCAAGATTTTCGTGACCTCGGTCGAGCGGGTGGTGCGCATCCGCACCGGTGAAGAAGACGAAACGGCCGTCTGAAGGCGGCCCCGGCCTCTAGTGTCCTGTCCCGCTGATACGTGAGCAAAGTCGGTGCAACTTTTCAAGAATC
>NZ_JAUCZG010000012.1 GCF_030373225.1 Hydrogenophaga sp.
AGGCCCAGCCCCCTCGGGGGGCAGCGGACCTCGCGCAGCGGGGGAGCGTGGGGGCTTCCGGATCCGGCTCCGGGCCGCCCCAAGCCGGATCAGCCCCCTCGGGGGGCAGCGGACCTCGCGAAGCGGGGGAGCGTGGGGGCACGCAGATCCGGCGCCGGGCCGCCCCAAGCCGGATCAGCCCCCTCGGGGGGCAGCGGACCTCGCGAAGCGGGGCAGCGTGGGGGCCCTACTTCCGGTCCGGCAATTCGATCTTGACTTCCAGCACATCCAGGTTGTCCTGGCGGTCGAGCTGGACCTTGATGTCGTCCGGGTTGATCTTGATGTATTTGCTGATCACGGCGACCAGTTCACGCTGCAGCGCGGGCAGGTAGTCGGGTTCGGAGGCGCTTCGGCCGCTGCGTTCGTGGGCCAGGATGATCTGCAGCCGCTCCTTGGCCACGCTGGCGGTTTTTTTCTTCTCGCCGAGCAGAAAGGAAAAGATCGACATGCGTCACTTCCCCCCGAACAGGCGTTTGAAAAAACCGGCCTTCTCGGCCTCGATGAAACGCAGCGGCTTGTCTGCGCCCAGAAAGCGGTCGATCACATCGCTGTAGGCCTCGGCCACATCGGTGCCCTTGAGGTGGATCGCGGGCGTGCCCTGGTTGGACGCGGTCAGCACGTTTTCGCTTTCGGGGATCACGCCGATGAGCTTGATGCGCAGGATGTCCTGGATGTCCTCGAGCGAGAGCATCTGCCCGTCAGCCACGCGCGTGGGGTTGTAGCGCGTGATCAGCAGGTGTTCCTTGATGGGTTCCTTGCCTTCGATGGCGCGCTGCGTCTTGCTGCCCAGCATGCCCAGGATGCGGTCGGAATCGCGCACGCTGGAGACCTCGGGGTTGGTCACGATCAATGCTTCGTCGGCGTAGTGCATGGCCATGAGCGCACCGGTCTCGATGCCGGCGGGCGAATCGCACACGATGTACTCGAAGCCCATGGCAGCGAGGTCGTTGAGCACCTTGTGCACGCCTTCCTGGCTGAGCGCGTCCTTGTCCCGCGTCTGGCTGGCGGCCAGCACGAACAGGTTGTCGCACTGCTTGTCCTTGATCAGCGCCTGATTCAGGTTGGCTTCACCCTGGATCACATTGATCAGGTCATACACCACGCGCCGCTCGCACCCCATGATCAGGTCGAGGTTGCGCAGGCCGACGTCGAAGTCGATGACGGCGGTCTTGTGACCGCGCATGGCAAGGCCGGAGGCAAAGCTGGCGCTGGTGGTGGTCTTGCCCACACCGCCCTTGCCGGAGGTGACGACAACGATTTTGGTCATGGTGAAGGTCCTTCTGTTCGAAAAATGGGGGGTGTCAAACGCCGAGGGCGTCGATCACCAGCTTGTCGCCGTCGGGCCCGGGCAGCAGACGCACCTGGGCCGGCTTGCCCTGGATGGTGTCGGGCAAGGGCACTTCGCTGGTGCGGTAGATGCCGGCGATCGAGATCAGCTCGGGTGCCATGCCCAGGGCAAAGATGCGTGCATCGGTGTTGCCACGGGCGCCGGCGATGGCCTTGCCGCGCAGCGGTGCGTACACATGGATGTGGCCGTCGGCAATCACCTCGGCACCCGGGTTGACCATGGCCATCATCACCAGATCGCGCCCGCGGGCATACACCTGCTGGCCCGAGCGCAGGGGTTTGTCGATGACCAGCGCGCCGGGCGCGAACGCCGGGGTAGCGGGCGCTGCGGCGGCCACCGGCTCGGGCGGCACGACCATGTCGGTCGGCATCACGGACGGTGGTGCGCGCTGCACCGATGCGTCGGGTGTGTTGGTCAGACCGGCGGCCAGGGCCAGCCGGGTCTGTTCGATGGTGCCGCCGCGCACCGCCAGCGGCACCAGCCGGTACTGGCGCAACAAGGCCTGCAAGGCACCGAAATCGGGCAAGGCCTGGGCCTCGGCCACGTTCAGGGGGTGCAGGTCGATGACCAGTGGATCGTGGTCGAAAAAGTCAGGAATGTCGCCAAAGCGCTGGGCCAGTTCGAGTGCCAGGCGATCGAGGTCGGACGACTTGAGCATGAGCGCCACCAGGGGCAGGTGGGCGCTTTTGATTTCAAAGGTGGTGGGCGCGTTTCCTGCGAGGGCAACAGACATGGGCGGAACAGGCTCACAAAAAAGGCCGCCGGCCCGCGCGTCGCAAAGCGCCGGGGGTCGGTCATGAAGCGGCGCAGTTTAACAGCCGGGCTGCACGGCGCCGGCAAGCGCATGTGCCCAGGTGTCAGGGCATGTTTCCGCCGTTCGGACAACAAACCTGTGTATATCTTTTGAACAAGCCAGCACTTATCCACAGGGCGGTTGAAAACCTGGCGGTTATCCTTTTTTCGGCCGACCGGGCCAGGGGTGCTTCACACAGCCTTTGAACGGGGCCAAGTCCTTGATCGGACAAGAGAAAGGGCGCTTGTCCACAGTGGACAGCGCCCTCTACTACTACTGCTATCTTGTATTAAAGGAATCTATAAGAACAAGCGCAGAGAAGTCCCCCGGCTTGGGAGCCGGTCAGATCGTGCTGCCCATGCGGTGGTGTCCGCCGCCGTGGTGGTGGTTTTTGCCGTGACCTTTCATGCCGGCGCGCTGGTAACCCTGCATCTGCCTGGCATCGAACACCTTTTGCTGTTCGGCATTGAGTGCGGCGTAAAAACTCTTGATCGCGTCGTGGCGCTGGCCCATGCGGGCATCACGTTCGGCCTTCATGGCCGCCATCTTGTCGAGCCGCTGGGGTGTGGTCAGTGCCGACCAGTCTTCGCGCGGACCCTGACGCGCCGGTCGTGCCTGTGGCTGTGTGCGGGCCACAAAGGCGTTCCAGGCGGGCTCCTGGTCGGCGGTGATCTTCAGTTCGGCCTTCAGGGCCGCCTGACGCTCGGCCATGCGCTGCTGCATGCGGGCCATGCGCTCGGCGCGTTTTGCATCGCGCTGGCCATCCCTGGCGCCTTCCTGCGCTTGCTGGGTGGTGGTGGGTGCTGCGGGAGCCGCCGGGGTGTTCTGGGCGATGGCGGTGGCCGAGAGGCCGGCAAAGGCAGCTGCCAGGGCGGCAGCCATCAGTGCACGTTTGGGAATCGATGTCATGTTCACTCCTTGTGACCGTTGAAGAAAAATCACCACAGCCATGGGAAGCGGCTCTGGAATGGCTTCAGTGTGGTCGGGGGGTGTTTCTGCGCGGTGCGGCCGTTGTGGCGGGCTTGTAAAGTTTTGTTCCGCTTTTCGCGGCCGTTGCCGGCTCGTCGGGCGCATGCGCGAAGTTGTCCAGGATCGGACAGTCCGGGCGGCCATCGCCCGGGCACAGGTGCATCAGGCTGTCGAGCGTTCGCTGCATGGCCTGCAAGGCCTGGATGCGCTGCGCGAGTTCGTCCAGGTGCTTGCGGGTGATGCGTTTGACGGTCGCGCTGCTGCGCTTGCGGTTGTGCCACAGGCTCACCAGCTCCGCGATGGCGTCCAGGCCGAAGCCCATGTCGCGGGCGCGGCGGATGAAGCGCAGCGTGTGGACATCGGCCAGCGTGTACTGGCGGTAGTTGCTGTCGGTGCGCACCACGCCACCGAGCAGCCCCGATGCTTCGTAGTGGCGCAGCATCTTGGGTGAGATGCCGCTGAGCGCTGCGGCCTTGCCGATGTTGATCGGCCAGGCAATCCGCAGTTCGGGTGCTTCGTCCTGCAGGGTGTTCATGGCGCCGGCGGTGATCAGGCGGCCACCTGGTAGCCCTCTTCGCGAATGGCCTCGGCCAGCGCGTCGCGGTCTTGTGTGGTGTCGACTTCGACGCGGTTCTGTGCCCGGTCGATCGTGACCTGTGCCTTGGGGTCGAGTCGTCGGATGGCGATGGTCACGGCCTTCTCGCAGTGACCGCAGGTCATGCCTTGCACGGTGAAGATTTCGCTCATGGGAATTCCTTGATGGATTGGAGAGAGCGCATTGTCATCCTTGACACCATGTGAAGGTCAAGCGCAGACCCTGCTTGACCTTCCCATGGTGGTAAAGCTTATGCTGGCTCGATGAACACGATGACCACCACAGACACTTCCCAACCGCCCGGTCGAATCGACATCGGCATTGGCGGCATGACCTGCGCCTCGTGCGTGCTTCGCGTCGAGAAGGCGTTGAAGAAACAGCCGGGCGTGTCCGAAGCCACGGTGAACCTGGCCACCGAATCGGCCCGGGTGCTGATCGAAGGTGGCGATGCGCCCGCATCGCTGGCCCGCATCAAGCGTGCGGTGCGCGATGCGGGTTACGAGCCGCGCTCGATGGATGCCATCGAAGAGGCCGCCGTGGTTGGTTGGCTCGGCTTGCCACGCGATGTTCTGCCGGTGCTGATCGGCATCGTGCTGTCGGCACCCCTGGTGCTGCCCATGGTGGGAGACCTGTTCGGCGGGCACTGGATGCTGCCGGCGTGGATGCAGTTTGTGCTGGCCACGCCGGTGCAGTTCGTGCTGGGCGCACGCTTCTACCGCGCCGGCTGGCACGCCCTCAAGGCGCGCACCGGCAACATGGAACTGCTGGTCGCGATCGGCACCACGGCGGCCTGGGCGCTGTCCGTCTGGTTGTGGTGGCGTGCCGCTGCGGGCGACATGCCGCACCTGTATTTCGAGGCCTCGGCCGTGGTGATCACACTGGTGCTGCTGGGCAAGTGGCTTGAAGCGCGCGCCAAGCGCCAGACCACCAGCGCGATCCGGGCCTTGCAGTCCTTGCGTCCCGAGCGCGCGCACCTGTTGCCCGATGGCCTTGTGCGCACCGAGATCACCGATGTGGCGGTGGACGAGTTGTTGCCGGGTGACGTGGTGCGCGTGTTGCCGGGTGAGCGGTTCGCAGCCGATGGCACGGTGGTGCAGGGCAGCACGCAGGCCGACGAATCCATGCTCACGGGTGAGGCCATGCCGGTGCCCAAGGAAGTGGGTGACGGTGTGACCGGCGGTTCGCTCAACGGCGAAGGAGCGGTGGAGGTGAAGGTGCGCGCCATCGGTGCGCACAGCGTGCTCGCGCAGATCATTGCGCTGGTGCAGGACGCGCAGGCCGGCAAGGCGCCGGTGCAGCGGCTGGTCGACCAGGTGGCGGCCGTGTTTGTTCCAGTGGTGCTCGTGATTGCGCTGCTCACCATGCTGGGCTGGCTGTGGACCGGCACGCCCATGGAGGAAGCGTTGATCCACGCGGTGGCCGTGCTCGTGATTGCCTGCCCGTGTGCCCTGGGTCTGGCCACACCGGCGGCCATCATGGCGGGCACGGGCGTGGCGGCGAAGCACGGCATCCTGATCAAGGACGCACAGGCGCTGGAGATCGCGCACAAGGTCGACACCGTGGCGTTCGACAAGACCGGCACCCTGACCGAGGGGCATCCGCGCCTGTTGCTGATCGAAGCGGCCCCAGGCGTTGACGAGGTGTCGGTGCTGCAGACGGCGGCGGCCCTGCAGGCACAGAGTGCGCACCCGCTGGCCCGCGCTGTGCTGGATGCTGCCCACGCCCGTTCGCTGGCGGTGGCACCCGATGCGGCGCAGGACGTGCAGGCCGTGTCGGGCCGCGGCAGCCAGGGCACGGTGCAGGGCACCCGCCTGTCGCTGGGCAGTTTGCGCTGGATGGCGCAGCTCGGCATCGATCTGGGGCCACTGGCCGCGCGGGCCCAGGCGCTGCAGCAACAAGGGTCGACCGTGTCGGTGCTGGCCAGCCAGGCTGCCGGCGGCACCGGATGGTCTCCGCTGGCCTTGCTGGCCTTTGGCGACGAACCCAAGGTGGGTGCAGCCGCGGCCATCGCCGAACTGCGCGCGGCCGGCATGCGGCTGTTCATGGTGTCGGGTGACAACCAGGGCGCGGCCCTGGCCATGGCCACGCGCCTGGGTCTGCGCGCGGCCGACGGCGAGGTGATTGCCGAGGTGTTGCCGGGTGACAAGGCGGCGGTGGTCAGCCGCTTGAAGCAGGGCGGCCATGTTGTGGTCATGGTGGGCGATGGTGTGAACGATGCCCCCGCATTGGCGGTGGCCGATGTCGGCATGGCCATGAGCCACAGCCAGGGCGGCAGCTCCGACGTGGCCATGCACGCGGCCGGCATCACGCTGATGCGGGGCGACCCGCTGATGGTGGCGGCCGCGCTCGACATCTCGCGCCGCACCGTGAGCAAGATCCGGCAGAACCTGTTCTGGGCCTTTGCCTACAACGTGGCCGGCATTCCGCTCGCGGCGCTGGGTTTCCTGAGTCCGGTGGTGGCGGGCGCGGCCATGGCGCTGAGCTCGGTCAGCGTGGTGAGCAACGCCTTGCTGCTCAAGCGCTGGAAGCCGCCACAGCGCCGGGCCCCGGGCCCGATGCCTTGACCTGTGTCAAGGCAGGCCGGTGAATGCTGGGAGAAGCTCGGGACCTTGTTGAAGTGCATCCCAGGAGACAACCATGAACCACAGTGCCCTGCGCGTGATCCGTGACGAACACGCGAGCCTGGCCGCGATGCTGAAGTCGATGCTGCAGATGATCCAGCGAGGGCCCGACGCCGATGGCAAGCACGCGCCCGAACAGTACTTCGACGTGCTGCGCGCCATGCTGTTCTACATCGACGAGTTTCCCGAGAAGCTGCACCATCCCAAGGAGTCGGACTTGCTGTTCCCGCGTGTGGCACGTGTGGCGCCGCACGTGATGTCGACCATCGAACGCCTCGAGAGCGACCACATGAGCGGCGAGGTCCGGGTGCGCGGACTGATGCACCTGCTGATGGCCTGGGAGTACCTGGGCGAGAGCCGGCGCGCGGCGTTCGAGGAAGAAGCGCTGCGCTATGTGCAGTTCTACCTGGAGCACATGCGGCTCGAAGAATCGGTGCTCCTGCCGGAGGCCGAGAAGGGCCTGACCGAGGCCGACTGGCACGCACTCAACGTGGCCTTTGCCACCCACCGCGACCCACTTGACGAGAAGGGCGCGCGCGACCCGCAGTTCGACCGCCTGTTCACCCGGATCGTGATGCGGGCACCCGCTCCCGTGGGCCTCGGGGACTGAGGGAGGACTCCCCGCGACGCCGGTGCGGCCTGTGGGTGCTCAGGACCGCGCCAGGGCGTCCAGCCATTCGTCGAACACGCCCAGCAGCCGCGCCACATCGCTCGGGGTCGTGGCGGGTGAGATCAGCATCATGCTGTGGAAGGGCGTGAGCAGCACGCCCCGGTTGAGCATGAAAAGGTGGACGAGGGCCTCGAGCTCGCCTTGCGCCTGATCGCGCACGTCCTGGGCGTTGCGCGGGGTGTGCGCCATGAACTGCAGTTCCATGCGGGCGCCCAGTCGGGTGACGGTCCATGGCCTGCCGGCTGCGTGGATGCGCTCGCGCAGGCCCTGCTCCAGCGCGGCCGCCACAGTCAGCATGTGGCTGTAGCTGGCCTCGGTGTGCAGGTGGTCGAGCGAGGCCTGCAGCGCGGCCAGCGTGAGCGCGTTGCCGGCGAGCGTGGTGCCGATGCCGCTGTGGCCTTCGGGAGCCGCGTTCTTGGACCGCAGCATGCGTTCGGCCACGGCCTGTGTGAAGCCGTACACCGCACACGGCAGGCCGCCCGCCACCGCCTTGCCGACGACCATGAAGTCGGGGTCCAGCGCATGGGCACGGGCGTAGCCGCCGCGCGCGGTGGAGATGGTGTGGGTTTCGTCGCAGACGAAGAGCGCACCGTGCTCGCGGCACAGCGCGCGGGCCACCGCCCAGAAACCGGGCTCTGGCGGGACCAGGCCGAAGTTGGTGAGCGCGGGCTCGGCCAGCAGGCAGGCCACGTCGCCCTGCTTCAACGCCGTTTCCAGTGCATCCAGGTCGTTGAACGGCACCACGCGGGTGAAGGCGGCGTGGTTGTGCACCTGCCCCAGCACCGACGGACGTGCCAGCGTGGCGCCGCTGGACGGGTCCCTGTCGACCAGCGTGTCGTCGACCGCGCCGTGGTAGCAGCCGTCGAACACCAGCAGCTGGCTGCGGCCGGTGATGGCGCGCGCCCAGCGCAGCACGAAACGGTTGGCGTCGCTGGCCGACAAGGCCATCTGCCACATGGGCAGGCCGAAGGTGTTGGCGAGCGCTTCACCCACGTCGGCAGCGTTGGTGGCCGGCAGCATGCAGGTCAGTCCCCGAGCCGCCTGCGCGGCGATGGCCCGCGCCAGCGGCGGCGGGCTGTGGCCGAACATGGCGCCGGTGTCGCCAAGGCAGAAGTCGCTGTGGTGCAGGCCGTCGGCACAGGTCAGCGTGGCACCCTGCGCCTGTGCCACGAACAGGGTGGCCGGGCTGGGCCAGTCGCGCATCCAGTGCAGGGGCACGCCGAACAGGTAGTGCCGATGGGCGGCGCGTGCCAGCGCCATCGATTGCGGGTGGCTGGCGATGAAGCGTTCGCGCTCCGTGTGCAGCATCGCGCGCAGGGTGTCGGTGGCCAGTGGTTTCATGGCGGGCAGCTTAAGCCGGGCGCGGGGGCCGTGGGCGCCGCGCGCGCATTGGTTGTCTGCGGCGACCGTGAATTGGCACCGACAATGGCAGACCCATGCGCGCCACCCCCTCCCCCGCAGCGAACACCGCCGACCTCGCGTCCTGCATCCGCCTGGCGCTGGCGCTGTCGCTGGGCGCGGCCGTCTCGCTGGGCATCACGCGCTTTGCCTATGGCCTGCTGCTGCCGCCGATGCGCGACGACCTCGGCTGGAGCTACACCCTGGCCGGTGCCATGAACACCTTCAACGCGGTGGGTTACCTCATCGGTGCGCTCGCCACGCCCTGGCTCATGCGGCGGTTCTCGCCCACCGGGCTGTTGATCGCGGGGTCGCTGGGCGCATCGCTGTTCATGGGTCTGAGCGGGTTTTTCACGGCGCCTGCACCGCTGCTCGTGCAGCGCCTGCTGGCCGGTGTGGCCAGTGCGCTGGTGTTCATCGCCGGCGGGCTGCTGGCGGCGCGGCTGGGTGCGCGACAGCCGCAGCGCAGCGGTTTCCTGCTCGGCATCTACTACGGTGGCACGGGTTTGGGCATCGTGATCTCGGCGCTGGGCGTGCCGCCGGTGCTGGCCGCGGCCGCCGGGCAGCCGCACGGCTGGGCCTGGGCCTGGTGGGCGCTGGCGGCTGTGTGCCTGCTGGCCACGGCGCTGATGGCCTGGCCGGCGCGCGCGCTGGCGAACCAGCCGGCGCCCGTGGCCAGCACGGCCGCCGGCGGACAGCGCGCGTTCCGCCTGCGCGACTTCGCCTTCGCGCTGGCCGGCTACGCCGGCTTCGGCGTGGGCTACATCGGCTACATGACCTTTGTGATCGCGCTGCTGCGCGAGCAGGGCAGCTCCAGCGGCGCCATCACCCTGTTCTATGCCCTGCTCGGCCTGGCGGTGGTGGCGTCCTCGCGCATCTGGGCCGGCCTGCTGGACCGGCACCGCAACGGGCAGGCGCTGGCGCGCCTGAACGCGCTGCTGGGCCTCGCGGCAATCGTGCCGGCGCTCACCCGGGATCCTGTGTGGGTGATCGCCTCGGGCCTGCTGTTTGGTGGCGTGTTTCTGTCGGTGGTGGCGTCCACCACCGCGCTGGTGCGGCACAACCTGCCGCCGGCGCAGTGGGCGGCGGGCATCAGTGCCTTCACCATCGTGTTCGCGGCCGGACAGATCGTCGGGCCCACGGTGGTGGGCTTCATCGCCGACGGGTCCAGTGGCGCGCAGGGGCTGCGCGAAGGGCTGGTGTTTTCGGCGGTGGCGCTGTGGATCGGTGCGGCACTGGCGCTGCGCCAGCGCGCGCTCTGATCCGCTGGGCACAATCCGCCCATGCGTCGATTTTTCATCTGGACGGGGTCCGTGTCGGGGCTGGTGGTGCTGCTCTTGCTGTTGGCCGTGTGGGCCCTGGGCCAGTGGACCGGCAGCGACGGCTTTCGCCAGCGCGTGGAGCGCGAAGCCTCGGCCCGGCTCGGCCTGCCGGTGACGCTGTCGCGCGTGTCGGTGGATCTGTTCCTGCTGCCGTCCGTGGCGCTGGAAGGCCTGACCGTGCAGGCCAGTCCTGCCCTCACCGTGGCCCGTGCGCAGGCGCGCCCGGTGTGGTCGGCGCTGCTGCAGGGCCGGCTGGAGATGGCCACGCTGGTCGTGCGCAAGGCCGTGTTGCCGCAGACCACCCTGGTGCTGCTGGGAGCGCGTGCCCAGGATCCGGCCAGCACACCGGCCGCGCCCGGCCCCGATGACCCCGCCTCCGACCTGCGCTGGCTGCCGCGCCGGGTGGTGCTGGACAACGTGACCTGGATCGGCACGCAGGGCGGCAGCAGCACGGTGCAGGCCGAACTCGCACTCGACGAGGACGGTTGGCCGGCCCGGGCCACGGTGACGGTGCTCCGGGGTGCACTGGAAGGCGCCAGGGCGGTGTTGCAACGCCAGACCGATGCGGCGACCGCCTGGGACCTGAAGGTCGAGGTGGGCGGCGGCACGCTGCAGGGACCGCTGCGGCTGCGCTTGCCCGAGGCTTCGGCCCGGGCGCGCGACCTGACGTTCGAGGGCGCGCTGGAAACCCGGGGCGTGGAGGTGTTCGCGCTGACCGCACCGAGTCGCACGCTCACCGGCCGGCTCGACGCCAGCACCACGCTGTCGGCGCGCATCAACCCGGCGGCGGGCGCCGCCGCGGTGGCGCAGGCGCTGCGCACCCAGACCCGCTTCACGGTCAACAACGCCGTGCTGCAGGGCGTGGACCTGGCCCGCGCGGTGGCCACGGTGGGCCTGTCGCGCGGTGGCAGCACCGGGCTGGACACGCTGGCCGGGCAGGTGCGCACACGCGGGCAGCAGATCGAACTGACGAATCTGGTGGCCAGTTCGGGGGCGCTGGCTGCCACCGGCGCGGTGACGGTGGCACCGTCCGGCGCCCTGTCGGGTCGGGTGCGGGTGGACGTGACGCGCGGTGCGGGCGGGGACGTGGTGGGTGTGCCGCTGGTGGTGGGCGGCACGCTGGACGATCCGAGCCTGAGCCTGAGCCGCTCGGCCCTGCTGGGCGCGGCGATCGGCACCGCGCTCATGCCCGGTGTGGGCACGGGCGCGGGCGCCAACCTCGGCGACCGGCTCGGGGAGGGCCTGAAAGACCTGTTCGGCCAATGAGCACCGGCGTCGGTGGACGCTGG
The DNA here is from genome assembly GCF_030373225.1 of Hydrogenophaga sp. Classification (GTDB taxonomy): domain Bacteria; phylum Pseudomonadota; class Gammaproteobacteria; order Burkholderiales; family Burkholderiaceae_C; genus Hydrogenophaga. The sequence goes on from NZ_JAUCZG010000012.1 coordinate 11,045, forward strand.
TCAGCCGACCGAATTGGACTCACGTGCCCCGTTCACGAGGGGTATCTTCTGGCTCCACTTCGCCACACTCCACCGAGGATCCACCATGGCCATGGGTCAGTTTGCCTACGCCAGCAACAGCAACCGATTCCTGGGTTGCGCACCGCTGACCGACCAGGCGTTTGCCATCTCCGGCGTGCCCTTCGACGGCGTGGTGACCAACCGCCCCGGCGCGCGTTTCGGTCCGCAGGCCATTCGCTCGGCCAGCCTGATGTTGTGCGACGGCATCCACCCGGTGTTCAACGTCTCGCCGCTGGAGCACCTGGGCGACGCGCTCGACATGCGCCTGCCCAACGCCTCGCCGCTGCCCGAAGTGCGACAGCACATCGAGGCCCAGGCCGCGGCCCTGATGGCCCGGCACCACTGCGTGTTCCTGGGAGGTGACCATTCGGTGACGCTCTCGCTGCTGCGCGCGGCGAAGGCCCGCCACGGCGGCGAGCCGCTGGCGCTCGTCCATTTCGACGCCCACTGCGACACCTGGAGCGACCATTTCGGCGAGCCCTCGGGCCACGGCACCTGGACCTTCGAGGCGCTGCAGCAAGGCCTGGTGAGCGCGACCCACACGGTGCAGATCGGCATCCGCTCCAGCGGCGAGCGCGCCGCGCGCGAGTACGTGGCCGACCAGGGTGGGCAGATCTTCACCGCACGCGCCCTGCGCGGGCTTGACGGCGCCGGGCTGCAGCCTGTCATCGACGCGATCCGTGCGCGCATCGGCGAGCGGCCGGTGTACCTCACGCTGGACATCGACTGCCTGGACCCCGCGTTTGCCCCCGGCACCGGCACACCCGAGCCCGGCGGCATGACAAGTTCGCAGGTGCTGACCCTGCTGGAGGAACTCGCCCCCTTGAACTGGGTGGGCATGGACTGCGTGGAAGTGGCCCCGGCCTACGACCACGCAGAGCTCACCAGCAACGCAGCGGCCACTTTCGTGTGGACCTACCTGAGTGGTCAGGTCGCCAAACACGAGGGAGCCTGAACATGGCCTCGTTGATCGGTTCCGACACCCAGCTCAACCAGAAGAGTTATTACGAGGCCAGCGTGCAGCGCCCGCCCGCCTGCGCCGCCTTGCGCGAGTCGCTGAGCGTGGACGTGGTGGTGGTGGGCGCGGGTTTCAGCGGGCTGAGCGCCGCGCTCGAACTCGCGCAGCGTGGCCTGAGCGTGGTGCTGCTGGAGGCCGAGCGCATCGGCAGCGGCGCCAGCGGGCGCAACGGTGGCCAGGCCATCGTGGGGTTTGCCAGCGGCCAGGGGCCTTTTGAAGACCAGCTGGGCGCCGCCGATGCCCGGCGCGCCTGGGACATGTCGCTGCAGGCGATCGACCTGATCGACGCGCGCATCGCTGGGCACGGCATCGAATGCGACCGGGTGCATGGCTATGTGTACGTGGCCGACTCGGCGCGCAAGCAGCGAGCGCTGATCGAGGAAGTGGACGGTCTGCGGCAGCGCGGCATCGAGGTGGACTGGGCCGAAGGCGCCGACCTGCCGCGCCTGATCGGCAGTCCGCGCTACGTGGCCGCCGCGCGCGAGCAGCGCTCGGGCCACCTGCACCCGCTGAAATACGCACTGGGGCTGGCGCGCGCGGCACAGGCCGCCGGCGTTCGCATCTTCGAACACTCACCGGTGACCGACCTGCAGCGCGGCGCCGCGCTCGTGGCGCGCACCGCGCAAGGGCAGGTGAGGGCGCGCTTCGCCGTGCTGGCCGGCAACTGCATGCTCCCCGAATACGGCCCGGCGGTCGCGCCCGAAATCGCGCCGCGCATCATGCCGGTGGGCACCTACATCGTTGGCACGGCGCCGCTCGATCCCGAGCTCTGTGCGCGCCTGATTCCGGGCAACGCAGCCGTGTGCGACAACAACTTCGTGCTCGACTATTTCCGTTTCAGCGCCGATCACCGCATGCTGTTTGGCGGCCGGGTGAGCTACACCACGCGCACGCCGGCCAGGCTGTCGGCCGTGATGGCGCACCGCATGGGCGAGGTGTTCCCGGCGCTGGCGCAGGCGCCGGTCGAGTTCGTCTGGGGCGGGTTTGTCGACATCAGCATGAACCGGGCGCCCGATTTCGGGCGGCTGGGTGACAACGTGTACTACCTGCAGGGCTTCAGCGGCCACGGCGTGGCGCTCACGGGCCTGGCGGGCCAGCTGGTGGCCGAAGCGGTGGCCGGGCAGGCCGGGCGCTTCGACGTGTTCGCCCGGCTGCAGCATCGCCGGTTTCCCGGCGGGTCGCTGCTGCGCACGCCCAGCCTGGCGCTGGGCATGCTCTGGCACCGCCTGCGCGACGCGCTCTGAGCCAGCGAACCGGCCGCTCGCGGGTCAGCGCGGCTCGTCGGGCTCACGCGGCTCGCCGCGCTCGTTGACGGTGATGCGGTTGCCGGGCGCAGCAGCGGTCTGAACGCGGTGCTCGGTGCCGCGGAATTGGTAGGTCACATCCCAGTACGCAGGTTGTGCGCCGCCGGGCACCGCCTCGCAGCGCTGCACGTCCTGCGTCGTGGGTTTGCCGTCGCGACCGAACTGGGCGCCGATCGCGCCCCCGGCCACCACGCCACCCACGGTGGCAACGTCCTGGCCGGTGCCGTTGCCGACCTGGTGACCCAGGATGCCGCCGAGCAGGGCGCCCACCACGGCGGCCGGGATGTTCGCACCGCCGCGCTCGGCCGGCACCTGCGTGCTCTCGACCCAGCAGCGCTGGCCGGAAGTGGCCAGCACGGCGCGCGACGAGCTGATCTCTGCCTCATACAGGCGCTCGCCGTTGCGGCGGCGTCCGTCGTAGGCCAGCATCGGGGCGGGCGCATAGCGGTCGTCGGCCACACGGGCGCTGCGCGCCACGGCGCGCACCGAGGAGACCTCGTCGTTCAGGCCCATGGCGGCCAGCGAGGGGTATGGCCCCGGCTTGAGCACCATGCACTGGCCCCTGTAGCGGTTGTTGTCGCAGACCTCCCAGCGCTCGCCCGACACCACGGCCGACTGGGCGCGCTCGTTGAAGCCGGTGCGGCGCAGGTTGGGCACCTGTCCGGAGGCGGTGTAGGAGCGACCCTGGAAACGCTCGCCCTCGAAGAAGGTGATGCTCACGGCGGCCGGCGCGGTGCCGGGCAGCGGCGCGTAGCGGTTCTCGCTCACGCGTTCGTCGGCGGCCAGCACGCGCGCCGAGGAAATGCCGTCTTCGATGCCGAGCTGCGACAGGGCGGTGTAGCGTCTCGGGCGCAACACCGTGCAGCGTCCCCGGAAGCTGTCGTCCTCGCACACCTCCAGGCGGTTGCCCACCACCACGATCGAGGACGCGCGATTGTCGAAGTTGTAGCGCTTGAGACTGGGCACCTGGTTGGTCATGCGCAGCGACTGTCCGGCGAAGTTGTCGTTGGCAAAGAGCGTGGCCTGGGCGGCCGCCTGCGTGCTCAGCGCCAGCGTGGAAGTGGTCAGCAAAAGGCCGAAAAAGTGTTTCATGTCAACGTCTCCTGTGGGGGTGACGCCGACATTGAGCGCAGCCCGCCGCAGGGTCTGTGCGTTGCCGCACAAGGCCGTGGCGCGAAACCTGCGGCGAGCAGGGTCTTTACCCGACAGACACGGAATGCGTGATGTCCGTCCGCCCGTCAGGCCCTCAGGGCCTGCCCCACCAGGCCGGCCAGCACCGGCCCGCAACGCGCGATGTCGGCCAGCGGTGCATAGCCGTAGCCGATCACCAGGCCCTTGAGGTCCTGGCGTTGCAGGCAGTAGGCCGAGAGCGGGCGCACGGTGAGGCCCTGCTGGGCGATGCGCTGGGCCAGCGCCCGGTCGTCGATGTCGCCGGGCAGCCGCAGGCACAGGTGCAGGCCCTGTTCGGCGCCGCTGATGTACGGGCCGCCAGGCGTGAGCACGGGTTTGAGTGCGCCCAGAAGGCACTGGCGGCGCTCGGCGTAGTTCTGCCGCGCGCGGCGCAAGGCGCTGGAGAAGTGGCCCATCTCGATGAACTCGGCGAGCGCGGCCTGCACCGGCATCTGGCCCGGGCGGTTGAGGTCGTAGTGGGCCTGCTTGAACGCCGCCACCAGCGGTTTGGGCACCACCAGGTAGCCCAGCTTCAGGCCGGGGTAGAGCACCTTGGAGAAGGTGCCCATGTAGAGCACGCGGCCGTCGGTGTCCAGGCCCTCCAGGCTGGAGATGGGTGGACCGCTGAAACGGTATTCGCTGTCGTAGTCGTCTTCCAGCACCCAGGCGTCGTGCGCGCGCGCCGTGGCCAGCAGCTGGTGGCGCCGCGGCAGCGTCATCACCGCGCCGGTGGGGTACTGGTGGGAGGGTGTCACATAAATCAGGCGTGGCGGGTGGGTGCTGTCGCCCGCACTCGGGCTGATGCCCTGCTCGTCCACCGGCACCGGGTGAATGGCCAGGCCCGTGGCCATGAAGGCCTTGACCGCGCCCCAGTAGGCCGGGTCCTCCACCCACACCGTGTCGCCGTGGTCGGCCAGCAGGCGCGCGCAGAGTTCGAGCGACTGCTGCGTGCCGCTGGTGATCACCACCTGGTCGGCCTCGAGGTGCACGCTGCGGAACACGCGCAGGTAGTCGGCGACAGCGCGGCGCAGCGGCGCGTAGCCGCCCGAGGTGTTGTAGTCCAGCATGTCCGGGTAGGTCATGCGCCAGTGCTTGTTTTGCAGCCGCTGCCACAGCGCGACGGGGAAGGCGCTGAAGTCGACCATGCCGGGTGTGAAGGGCTGCACCTCGAGCTCGGTGGCGCAGAAGGTGGTGGACAGCGCAATGCCCCGCGCGGACAGCCGCCCGGCCTGCAAGGTGGCGGGCTGGCCACCGCTGCGGGCACCCCGGCCGGGCGCGGCGCGCGGCACGTTGTCGTTCACATAGGTGCCGCTGCCCACGCGGCTGGCCAGATAGCCTTCGACACTGAGCTGGTTGATCGCCGCCACCACCGTGTTGCGGGAGAGCTGGAGGTCCTCGGCCAGGTCGCGGCTGGAAGGCAGGCGCTCGCCCGCGCCGAGCTTGCCGTCGAGCATGGCGCGGCGCAGCGCCTCGTACAGCTGGCGGTGCAGCGGCAGCGCGTCCTGGGTGCCCAGGCGGTTCATTTCGGCGAGCAGGAATTCGGACAGCATCTAAAGGATTCCAATTCAGAAGGCGGAGCGACGTGCCCCTTCCAGACACACCGCGGAACTGGCTCTGCCAGGCCGCAGGTGTGGTCCCCCCAGCAGGGGGAAGCCGCGAAGCGGCGCAGGGGGGCTTTCAAGTGGCACCACGGGGTGGGCTCAACTGGCCCTCAGTGTGAACCAATTGTGTCCTCACAATGGGTCCCATTGCATTGGAGAGAACATGAACAAGCCGCCGAGCATGGTCTGGCTGCCTGCCGACCACCGTCTGATGGGTGACCACGGTCACCAGATGCCCTTCTTGCTGCTGGGCGACAAGTACGCCCGGGCGGTCAAGGTGGGGGCGCAGGCCCAGCCGGTGATGTTCCCCCTGGCCGACACCGACCAGATCAGCGACCTGCTGGCGCTGGTGGACGGCGTGATGCTGACCGGTTCCCCCTCCAACGTGCACCCCTCGCACTTCGCCGAGGACGTGGCGGACCCGAGCCTGCCACTGGATGCCGATCGCGACCTGCTCACCCTCGCCCTGGTGAAGGCCTGCGTGCGCGAGGGCGTGCCGCTGCTGGGCATCTGCCGCGGCTTCCAGGAAATCAACGTGGCCCTGGGCGGCACGCTGCACCAGCGCGTGCAGGAGGTGCCCGGCCTGATGGACCACCGCGAACCCAAGACGGCGCCACCCGACGAACAGTACGCGCCGAGCCACAGCGTGCGCTTCGCCCCCGGCAGCGTGTTCGAGCAGTGGGCCGGCGGCCCCGAGACCCAGGTCAATTCGCTGCACGGCCAGGGCATCAACCGACTGGCCGAGGGCCTGGAGGCACTGGCCCACGCGCCCGACGGCGTGGTCGAAGCGTTCGGCGTGCGCGGCGCGCGCACCTTTGCCTACGCCGTGCAGTTCCACCCCGAATGGCGTTGCTGGGAAACGCCGTTCTACGCCGCCATCTTTGAAGCGTTCGGCCGTGCCTGCCGTTCGCGCAACAGCCTGCGCCTGCAGGCCGCCGACCTGTCGCGCAGCCCGGCCAGTTCGAGTGCCTGACATGAACACCGCATCCCGGGCCGGCGGAGCCGGGCCCTTGATGCCCCTGGACATTCTTTGCGACCACAACGGAGACGGCACATGACAGCCACTGACAAGAAAATGACCTTCAACGATCTGGAACGCTGGCTCAACGAGAACCGCGTGACCGAGGTCGAGTGCCTCGTGCCCGACCTGACCGGGGTGGCGCGCGGCAAGATCCTGCCGCGCGAGAAGTTCACCGAGGACCGCGGCATGCGTCTGCCGCAGGCGATCGTGGCGATGGGGGTGACGGGCGAGTTTCCGGCCAGCGGGCCGTACTACGACGTGATCGAGCCGACCGACCGCGACATGCAGTTGCGCCCGGACCCGACCACCGCGCGCATCGTGCCCTGGGCCACCGACCCCACCGCGCAGGTGATCCACGATTGTTTCGATCACGACGGCAAGCTGGTGCCTTTTGCGCCGCGCAGTGTGCTGCGCCACGTGTGCGAGCTGTTCGACGCCGAGGGCCTGAACCCGGTGGTGGCCCCCGAGCTGGAGTTCTACCTGACGGCGCGCAACACCGATCCGAACACGCTGCTCAAGCCGCCGATCGGGCGCAGCGGACGTGCCGAGACCTCGCGCCAGTCCTACAGCATCGACGCGGTCAACGAATTCGACCCGCTGTTCGAGGAGATCTACGACTACTGCGACAAGATGAAGCTCAACGTGGACACGCTGATCCACGAGGCCGGTGCCGGGCAGATGGAAATCAACTTCTTCCATGCCCATCCGCTGGGCCTGGCCGACGAGGTGTTCTTCTTCAAGCGCACGGTGCGCGAGTCGGCGCTGCGCCACGACATGTACGCCACCTTCATGGCCAAGCCGATCGCCGGCGAGCCGGGCTCGGCGATGCACGTCCACCAGAGCATCCTGAGCAAGGCCACCGGCAAGAACATTTTCAGCAACGACGACGGCACGCCTTCCGAATCGTTCTACCACTACATCGGCGGCCTGCAGCGCTACATTCCCGCGGCCATGGTGCTGGTGGCGCCGTACGTCAACAGCTACCGCCGTCTCTCGCGCCACACCGCGGCTCCCATCAACATCGAATGGGGCCACGACAACCGCACGGTGGGCATCCGTTCGCCAATCTCCAGTCCCGAAGCGCGCCGGGTGGAAAACCGGGTGATCGGCGCCGACGCCAACCCCTACGTGGCCATGGCGATGACGCTGGCCTGCGGCTATCTGGGCCTGAAGAACAAGATCAAGCCCAAGCCCGAGATGAAGGGCGACGCCTACCTCTCGCCCTATTCGCTGCCACGCAGCCTGGGCGAGGCGCTCGACTGGCTGCGCCGCGAGACCGACCTGCACGACGTGCTGGGCAAGGAATTCATCACCATCTACACCGAGATCAAGGAGCTCGAATTCGACGAGTTCATGAAGGTGATCTCGCCGTGGGAACGCGAGCATCTGCTGCTGCACGTTTGAACCAATCACGAAGGATCCCGTCATGAACGCACCGATCGACCCGAAGCACCTGAGCACGCAGGACATCCAGGCCCTGGACAGCGCGCACTTCATCCACCCCTTCACCGACCACGGTGACCTGGCCACACGCGGCGCGCGCGTGATCACCCACGCCGACAACATCTACGTGTGGGATTCCGAGGGCAACAAGATCATGGACGCCATGAGCGGCCTGTGGTGCGTGAACGTGGGCTATGGCCAGAAGGCCCTGGCCGATGCCGCGCACCAGCAGATGATGACGCTGCCCTTCTACAACAGCTTCTTCCAGACCACCAACGTGCCGGCGGTGCAGCTGGCGGCCAAGCTGGCCTCGCTGGCACCCACCATCGGCGGTCGCAGCTTCGAGCACGTGTTCTATTCGAGCAGCGGCAGCGAGAGCAACGACTCCAACGTGCGCATGGTGCGCCGCTACTGGGACCTGCTGGGCCAGCCGCAGCGCAAGGTCATCATCGGCCGGCTCAACGCCTACCACGGCAGCACCATGGCCGGTGCATCGCTGGGTGGCATGAGCGGCATGCACGCGCAGGGCGACCTGCCCATTCCCAACATCACGCACATCGGCCAGCCCTACTTCTTCGAGAACGCGCTGCCCGGTGAAAGCAAGGACGCCTTCGGCCTGCGCGCTGCCGGCTGGCTGGAAGAGAAGATCCTGGAACTGGGCGCCGACAAGGTGGCGGCCTTCATTGCCGAGCCGGTGCAGGGCGCCGGCGGCGTGATCATCCCGCCCGACACCTACTGGCCCGAGATCCAGCGCATCGTCGACAAGTACGGCATCCTGCTGATCTCCGACGAGGTGATCTGCGCCTTCGGCCGTCTGGGCCACTGGTTCGCCTACGAGAAGTTCGGCTACCGGCCCGACCTCATCACCTTCGCCAAGGCGGTGACCAGCGGCTACATCCCGCTGGGCGGCGTGATGGTGGGCGACCGTGTGGCCAAGGTGTTGATCGAGCAGGGCGGTGAGTTCAACCACGGCTACACCTACAGCGGCCACCCGGTGGCCTGTGCGGTGGCGCTGGCCAACATCGAGTTGATGGAGCGCGAGAACCTGCCGGGACGGGTGAAGGACGACATCGGGCCCTACCTGGCGCAGCGCTTTGCCGAGCTCAACGAACATCCGCTGGTGGGCGTGGCCGAAACCTGCGGCTTCGTCGCCGGGCTGGTGCTGGTGAAGGACAAGGCCACCGGCGCCAGCTTCGATCCGGACCTCGGCGTGGGCATGATGTGCCGTGCCCATTGCTTCAGGAACGGACTGATCATGCGCGCCGTGGGCGACCGCATGATCATCTCGCCGCCCCTGGTCATGACGCGGGTCCAGATCGACGAGATGATGGCGCTGATCCACACCTGCCTGGACGCCACTCTGGCCCAGTTGCGCGCCGCTGGTCAGCATGCGTGAATAGAATGCGCCTTGCAGCGCGCCGAAATGCACCGTTGAGGTGCCATTGCGGCAGCAGCGGGTCTGGAACTTGCTAGACGTTTGTTGAGTCATTTCCACGCCTTTCGGTTCGATTTGTCGTTGATCAACCCCTCTCAGGAGCGAGCCCCACCATGAAGAAACACGTACTGGTTATTGCGATGTCGGCCATCTTGCTGGCTGCCTGTGGCAAGAAGGAAGAACCCGTTGCCGCGCCGGCCGCGCCCGCGCCTGTGGCCGCCGCGCCGGCCGCGCCCGCAGCCCCTGCCGGCCCGGTGCTGGACGACGAGAAGATCCTCAACATCTACAACTGGCCCGACTACATCACCGAAACCCTGGTGGCCGATTTCGAGAAGGAGTTCGGCATCAAGGTCAACTACGACACCTTCGAGAACAACGAGGCCCTGCACGCCAAGCTGGTGGCCGGCAACTCGGGCTACGACATCGTGATCCCCACCGCCGGCTTCGCCAAGAAGCAGGTCGAGGGCGGCCTCTACCAGCCGATCGACAAGAGCAAGATCCCCAACCACGCCAACCTGGACACCGAGTTCATGGCCAAGATCGCCGGCGTGGACCCCGACAACAAGCACCTGGTGCCCTGGGCCTGGGGCTTCACCACGGTGGGCATCAACAAGCAGAAGGTCGAGAAGGCCCTGGGCGGCATGCCCATGCCCGAGAACGCGTGGGACCTGGTCTTCAAGCCCGAGTACTCCAGCAAGCTGCGCTCCTGCGGCATCGCCTACCTGGATTCACCCAGCGAGATCCTGCCGGTGGCGCTGAACTACGTGGGCAAGCCTGCGTACAGCGAGAACCCGGAAGACTTCAAGCTCGCCGGTGAGATGCTGATGAAGGTGCGCAAGGACGTGCGCCTGTTCTCCAGCACCATGATCGACGACATCGCCGGCGGCAAGGCCTGCGCCTTCATCGGCTGGTCGGGCGACATCAACATCGCTGCCGACCGCGTGAAGGAAACCGGCGGCAAGGACGAGATCATCCCGCTGCTGCCCACGGGTGGCGGTCTGGTGTTCATCGACACCATGGCCATCCCCAAGGACGCCAAGCACGTCAACAACGCGCACGCCTTCATCGACTTCTACCTTCGCGCTGCCAATGGTGCGGCCATGGCCAACGAGATGAACTACCCCACCGGCAACAAGGCTGCCCTGGCCGACATCAAGGACGAGGTCAAGAACAACAAGACCATCTTCCTGAGCGATGAAGACACCGCGCGCCTGATCCCCACCGGTGGCTACTCCAACGACATCGCCAGCACGCTCAACGACACCTACAACGCGTTCAAGCGCGGCAAGTAAGCGGGCCACGCGCAGGCTCCCGGGGCTGTTCTTCCACTGCGGTTGAACAGCCCTTTTTCATTGGGTCAGCTCGCTGGCAGCAGCGAAGAAACGGAATCCACGATGGCAGAGTCAACGGGTTATCTGGTCACCGAGAAACTGGTCAAGCGGTTCGACGATGCCACCGCGGTGGACGAGGTCTCGCTGTCGATCGGCAAGGGCGAAATCTTCGCGCTGCTGGGCAGTTCGGGCTGCGGCAAGTCCACCTTGCTGCGCATGCTGGCCGGCTTCGAGAAGCCGACCTCGGGATGCATCCTGCTGGGCGGCCAGGACGTGGCGTCCATGCCGCCCTACGAGCGCCCGGTCAACATGATGTTCCAGTCGTACGCGCTGTTTCCGCACCTGAGCATCTGGGAAAACGTGGCCTTCGGCCTGAAACGCGAAGGCCTGCCCAAGGCCGAGGTGAAACAACGCACCGACGAGATGCTCGCCCTGGTGCAGCTCACCCCGTTCGCCCAGCGCAAGCCGCACCAGCTCTCCGGCGGCCAGCAGCAGCGGGTGGCGCTGGCGCGCAGTCTGGCCAAGCGGCCCAAGATGCTGCTGCTGGACGAACCCCTGGGCGCGCTCGACAAGAAACTGCGCGAGCAGACCCAGTTCGAGCTGGTCAACATCATCGAGAAAGTGGGCGTGACCGTGGTGATGGTCACCCACGACCAGGAAGAGGCCATGACCATGGCGAGCCGCATCGCCATCATGAGCAAGGGGCGCGTGCTGCAGGTGGGCACACCCGAGGAGATCTACGAACACCCGGCCAACCGCTTCGTGGCCGACTTCATCGGCAACGTGAACCTGTTCGAAGGCAAGCTCAGCCAGGACGAGCCCAACCGCTGCGCGGTGCTGACCGCCATCGGCGAGATGCAGGTCGGCCATGGTGTGCCGGGCCACCTCAACATGCCGGTGGCCCTGGCCGTGCGGCCCGAGAAGATCGAGATCAGCAAGCAGCGCCCCGAAGGCGTGTCGGTCAACCTGTTCACGGGTGTGGTGAAGGAGATCGCCTACTTCGGCTCCTACAACACCTACATCGTTCAGGCCAGCGACGGCAGCAAGCTCAAGATCACCGAGGCCAACACCTCGCGCCAGGACCTCTCGGACATCACCTGGGAAGACACGGTGTATTTCTGGTGGAGCGATGTGGCCGGCGTGGTGCTCAGGGATTGACCCCCCTGCGCCGCTTCGCGGCCATCCCCCCTGGTAGGGGGACGGCGCGAGAGGCCCGGCGAAGCCGGTTCCTCCGCACCCCTGGTTGAAGGCCCTTTCGCCGACTGAAGTTCTGGAGCACAACGATGGCATCTTCACTTCCTGTTCCCGGCAAACGCTTCGTGATCGGCGTGCCCTTTCTCTGGCTGATCGTCTTCTTCTTTCTGCCGTTCCTGATCCTGCTCTACATCAGCTTTGTCGACATGGGCGGGGACATCAGCCCGTTCAAGCCGATCTGGGATCCGGTGACCGGCATCCTGAGCTTGAGGTACGAGAACTACCTCGCGATCTTCCGCACCGAGGAGGGCGCGCCGCTGTTCAAGACGCTGTATGTCGATGCCTACATCCGGTCCATCGGCTACGCGCTGGCCACGGCGTTTTTCTGCCTGGTGATCGGTTATCCGTTCGCCTATTTCATCGCCCGCTCGCCGGCCAGTGTCCGCCCGGCCTTGCTGCTCATGGTGATGCTGCCGTTCTGGACGTCCTTCCTGCTGCGCGTCTACGCCTGGAAGGGCATCCTGACCGACCAGGGCGTGCTCAACCGGCTGATGATGTCGCTGGGCATCATCGACGAGCCGATCCAGATGCTCTACACCAATGTGTCGATGCTGATCGGCATGACCTATGTGTACCTGCCCTTCATGGTGCTGCCGCTCTACGCCAACCTGGTGAAGATGGACTTCCGCCTGCTGGAGGCCGCTTACGACCTGGGCACCACGCCGTTCAAGGCCTTCTGGCTGGTCACCGTGCCGCTGTCCAAGGCCGGCATCGTGGCCGGCTTCATGCTCGTCTTCATTCCCTGCGTGGGTGAGTTCGTGATTCCGTCGCTGCTGGGCGGACCGGAAAACCTCATGATCGGGCGCGTGGTGTGGGACGAGATGTTCACCGCCAACGACTGGCCTCGCGCCACGGCGCTGGCGGTGGTGATGATCGCGCTGATCGTCGTTCCGCTGGCGATGTACTACCGCTCCACGGCAGACGACAAATGACCGCCCCGGGCCCATTCGCGAAGGACTCCCGATGAAACAACTGCTCGAGAAACATTTCGGCAAGGCCTGGCTGGCACTGGTGTTCGCCTTCCTGTACCTGCCGCTGCTGTTCATGATCGTGTTTTCGTTCAACAGCACCCGGCAGGACGCTCGCTTCACCGGTTTCTCGTTGCGCTGGTACGAGGCGCTGATGCGCGACTCCAAGATCGTCGATGCCTTCTGGCTGTCGATCAAGGTCGCGGCGGTCACCGGTGTGCTCTCGGCGGTGCTGGCCACCTTTGCCGCCTTCGTGCTGGTGCGCTACCGCCGCTTCATCGGTCGCACCGTCTTCAGTGGCATGGTGAACGCGCCGCTGGTGATGCCCGAGGTGATCATCGGCCTGTCGCTGCTGTTGCTCTTTGTGGGTGCGCAGAACCTGTTCGGCTGGCCGCAGCGCGGCCTGATCACCATCATCGCCGGCCACACGCTGCTGGGCATGGCCTACGGCATGGTGGTGATCCAGAGCCGGTTGATGGAGATGGACCGCTCCATTGAAGAGGCGGCCATGGACCTGGGCGCCCGGCCGCACCAGGTGTTCTTCCTGATCACGCTGCCCAACATCTTCCAGGCCATCCTGGCGGCCTTCCTGCTTGCGTTCACGCTCTCGTTCGATGACGTGGTGATTGCCGAATTCCTCTCCGGGCCGGGTGTGAACACCTTGCCGCAGGTGATCTTCGGCTACGCGCGGCGCGGCATCAACCCCACGGTCTATGCCGCGGCCACGCTGCTGATCGTGACGGTGACCATCGTGATCGTGGGCTATGCGGTGTGGGTGGCGCGCTCGACCAGAAAGCGCGAACGGGAAGTGGCGGCGGCGCTGCGGTCCTGAGCCCCACTGGATCGCTGGACGCCGGGCAAAGTGGCTTTGCAGCAGCGAGTGTTTCGGGCGTAGCATGAGGCCACTTGTTCACCCCCTCCGTTCGGGCTGAGCTTGTCGAAGCCCTCGCCATAGCGTTGGTGAGCCTTCGACAAGCTCAGGGCGAACGGGATTCACCACCGCCACCATGACCGCCATCTCGCCCCAGGCCTCAGCCCTTTCCTTCGACGGCCGCGCCTTCATCAACGGCGAGCGCACCGCTGCGCGCGACGGCCAGACCTTTGACTGCATTTCGCCGGTGGACGGTCGCCTGCTCACCGCTGTTGCGCGTTGTGGCGAGGCCGACATCGATGCGGCGGTGGCTGCCGGCCGTGCCGCCTTTGAAGACCGCCGCTGGAGCGGCATGGCGCCGGCGCAGCGCAAACGCATCATGATCAAGTTCGCCGAGCAGGTGAGCGCCCACGCCGACGAACTGGCCCTGATCGAAACGCTGGACATGGGCAAACCGATCAAGTACGCCAAGGGCGTTGACGTGAACAGCGCGGCCAACTGCATCCGCTGGTATGGCGAGGCGGTGGACAAGGTGTACGACGAGATCGCGCCCACGGGCCGCCAGGCGCTGGCGCTGATCACCCGCGAGCCGGTGGGTGTGGTGGGTGTGATCGTGCCCTGGAACTACCCCATGATCATGGCGGCCTGGAAGATCGCACCCGCGCTGGCCGCGGGCAACTCGGTGGTCTTGAAGCCCAGCGAGAAGAGCCCGCTGTCTGCCTTGCGCCTGGCCGAGCTGGCGCTGGCCGCCGGCATCCCGCCGGGGGTGTTCAACGTGGTGCCCGGCTACGGCCCCGAGGCCGGCAGCCCGCTGGCGTTGCACATGGACGTGGACTGCATTGCCTTCACCGGCAGCACGCGGGTGGGCAAGCAGATCCACGTGATGGCCGGGCAGAGCAACCTCAAGCGGGCCTGGACCGAACTCGGTGGCAAGTCGCCCAACATCGTGTTCGCCGACTGCCCCGACCTCGACCGCGCGGTGGAGGCCGCCGTGGGCAGCATCTTCTTCAACCAGGGCGAGAGCTGCAACGCGCCCTCGCGCCTGTTCATCGAGGCCTCGATCAAGGACGCGTTTCTGGAAAAAGCCCTGAAGCTGGTGCCGCAGTACCAGCCGGGCAACCCGCTGGACAAGGCCACCACCATGGGCGCCATCGTCGACAAGGTGCAGATGGACACGGTGCTGCGTTACATCGCATCGGGCAAGAGCGAGGGCGCCACATTGCTGGCCGGCGGCGAGGCCTCGATGCCGGTGGCCGGTGGCAACTACGTGCTGCCCACCATCTTTGACGGCGTGACGCCGCAGATGACGATCGCGCGCGAGGAAATCTTCGGCCCGGTGCTCTCGGTGCTCAGCTTCATCGACGCGGCCGAGGTGGTGCGCGAGGCCAACAACAGTGTGTATGGGCTGCAGGCTGCGGTCTGGACGCGCGACATCAACAAGGCGCACGGCGTGGCGCGTGCGCTGCGCGCCGGCACGGTGCATGTGAACCAGTACGACGAGGACGACATCACCGTGCCGTTTGGCGGCTTCAAGCAGAGCGGTGTGGGGCGGGACAAGTCGCTGCATGCGTTCGACAAGTACACCGAGACCAAGACCACCTGGATCCGGATCGACAGCCCGGTTTAACCGTCGCCCCCCGCGCCGCTTCGCGTCACCCCCCAGAGGGGGGCGGCACTGGCGGCCCGGCAAAGCCGGTTCCGCGGTGCCCTTGGAAAAGACACCTCGCAGCCCCTCGTTGGTATTTAAAGGAGACGCACCATGAACGCACCGCAAAAGTCCGAGCACCTGAACGCACCCCACACCAACGCCGCCTGGCACCAGCGCCGGCTCGACGCCACACCGCGCGGCGTGGGCGTGATGGGAGACTTCTTCATCGACAAGGCGAAGAATGCCGAGTTCTGGGACATCGAGGGTCGCCGTTTCATCGACTTCGCCGGCGGCATCGCGGTGCTCAACACCGGCCACCTGCACCCCAAGGTGCAGGCGGCGATCGCTGCCCAGTTGCAGCGCTTCACGCACAGCTGCTACCAGGTCGTGCCGTACACCGAGTACGTGGCGCTGGCCGAGCGCATCAATGCCATCGTGCCGATCGACGGCCCGGTGAAGACCGCGTTTTTCTCCACCGGCGCAGAAGCCATCGAGAACGCGATGAAGATCGCGCGCTACAGCACCGGGCGCACCGGTGTCATTGCGTTTGGCGGTGCGTTTCACGGCCGCAGCATGTTCTCGGTGGCGCTCACCGGCAAGGTCCAGCCCTACAAGGCCGGCTTCGGCCCGTTCCCGCCCGAGATCTACCACGTGCCGTTTCCGTGCCACTGCGCGTCGCTCGACGACACCAGGCACGCGATGGAGCAGCTCTTCAAGTGCGACATCGAGCCCAGCCGCGTGGCGGCCATCGTGTTCGAACCGGTGCAGGGCGAGGGCGGCTTCAACCCGATCCAGCCGGCGGCCGTGAAGTGGCTGCGTGAGCTGTGCGACCAGCACGGCATCCTGCTGGTGGCCGACGAGGTGCAAACCGGTTTTGCGCGCACCGGCAAGATGTTTGCCATGGAGCACTACGGCGTGAGCCCCGACCTCATGACCATGGCCAAGAGCATGGCCGGCGGCACCACGCTGTCGGCGGTGTCGGGCAAGGCCGCCATCATGGACGGTCCGGGCCCCGGCGGCCTCGGTGGCACGTATGCGGGCAACCCGCTGGCCATCGCCGCGTCGCACGCGGTGCTGGATGTGATGGCCGAGGAGCGCCTGCCCGAGCGCGCGCAGAAGCTGGGCGACCAGCTGATCGGCCACCTGATTGCGCAGCGTGCCGTGTACCCCAAGCGTCTGGGTGACGTGCGCGGCCTGGGCGCCATGGTGGCCTGCGAGTTCATCGACGCGACCGGCGCGCCCGATGCCGACACCACGAAGAAGGTGCAGGCTGCAGCACTCCGGCGCGGCCTGCTGCTGCTGACCTGCGGCGTGTATGGCAACGTGATCCGTTTCCTGTTCCCGCTCACCATTGAAGACAGCGTGTTCGCCGAAGGGCTGGCCGTGTTCGACGCAGCGCTGTCCGAGGTGCTCGCTTGAGCCTGTCGCTGGAAGACCGGATGGCGGCCCTGCGCGCGCAGGGCATCCACTCGGTGCTGACCACTTTCACCGACCTGCCCGGCGGCCCCAAGGGCAAGCTGGTGCCGCTCGACGGCCTGCCTGGTGCGGTGAGCGCGGGTGCCGGCTTCTCCGGCCCCAGCATCAGCGGCACCGGCCTGCCGCGCATGGGCGCACGCAGCGAGTACATGGGCCGGGTGGTGCCGCAGAGCCTGCGCCCCTTGCCTTTCATGCCCGGTGTGGCGCACGCGGTGTGCGACGGCTTTGCCGGTGGCGAGCCGCTGGACACCTGCTCTCGCCAGGTGCTCAAGCGCCAGGTCGAACGCCTCCGGGCTCGCGGCTGGACGCTGTGGGTCGGCATCGAGCCCGAGTTCTTCCTGCTCAAACGCGACGCACAGGGCCGCTGGCAGGTGGCCGATGCGCAGGACCTGCTCGCCAAACCCTCGTACGACCTGCAGGCCATCGGCCGCAACTTCGCGTTTCTCGAGGCGATGCGCCAGACGCTCACCGGGCTCGGTTTCCAGTTGCAGCAGATCGACCACGAAGACGCGTGTGGCCAGTACGAGATCAACTACCAGCACGACGAGGCGCTCGCCGCCGCCGACCGCTACCAGCTCTTCAAGCTCGCCGCGCAGGCGGTGGCGGCGCAGCATGGCGTGGTGTTTTCCACCATGCCCAAGCCGCTGGCGCACGCGCCGGGCAGCGGCTTGCATTTCCACCTGAGCCTGACCGATGACCAGGGTCGGGCGGTGATGTCCGACGCCAGCGGCGCGCTGGGCTTGAGCCCCACCGGTCACCAGTTTGCCGCCGGCCTGCTGCACCACGCCGACGCGCTGGCCGCGCTGTGCGCGCCCACGGTCAACAGCTACAAGCGGCTGGCCGCCAGCCGCAGCGCCTCGGGCACCACCTGGTCGCCGGTGTGGAAGGCCATCGGCGACAACAACCGCACCTGCCTCGTGCGCGCCGTGGCCGGGCGCATCGAATGGCGCCTGCCCGACCCGTCGTGCAACGTGTACGCCGCCATCGCCGCCACACTGGCGGCCGGTCTGTCGGGCATCGAGCAGTCGCTGCCGGCTGCCTCACCCTGCGCCGATGACCTGTACGAGGTGCATGCGCGTGGCGGTGCCCTGCCCGAAGCGCTGCCACGCGACCTGTTCGCCGCGCTGCAGGCGCTGGAGCGCGACGGGACGCTGCGCGCTGCCGTGGGCGAAGCCTTCTGCGCGGAATTCCTCGCGCTCAAACACGCCGAGTGGGCCAGCCACAGCCAGCAGGTGAGTGACTGGGAGTTGGAGCGCTACGGCAACGCAGCCTGACCGCCGGCACCCTGCGCCGCTGCCCCCGGGGGTTTTCGGGATAATCCGGCTGCTTGAACACCCCCGCCGCCACTGCCGCCCCGACCGCGTCCGCCAAGACCTGGACCAAGACCGCCGACCGGCCGCTGCGCAGCTGGCGCAAGTCCGCCAGCATCTGGCTGTTCGCGCATTTTGTCGGCGTGCCGGTGCCGTGGCACGCGGTGCGCCAGACCGATGGCGCCGAGCTGCTGGCCTTCGAGCACCAGCGCCTGCTGGACCTGGCCGCCGCCGGCGAGCGCGTTCCTGCCGTGCTGGCGTTCGATGGTTTTTCCCTCACCACCAGTGACATCGGTGACACGCTGGACCACGTGTTGCACCGGTCGCCCGGCACCGAGCGGCTGGCGCTGATGTGTGCGGCCAGCGCCGATCTCGCGGCATTCCACGCGCGCGGCCACTGGCACGGCGGCGCGCAGACGCGAAACCTCACCTGGAACGGCGAGCACTTTGCCCGGCTCGACTTTGAAGAGCGCCTGAGGCCCGGCATGGCGCTGGCGCTGGTGCAGGTCTACGACGCCTTGCAGTTGCTGCTGTCGCTGGCGCGCTACCTTCAGCCGCTGGGGCCGGATGCGGTGCGCGCGGTGCTGCAGGCCTATGCCGACGCCGGCACCGGCGGCCCGGCGCTGCACGACTTCATCGCCCACCTGCTGCCCCGCCTGGGACGGGTGTCCAGGCTGGCGGCGTTGTCATCCCGGCTGGACGGTTCGCGCGAGCTCATGCGCTTGCGCACGGTGCTCGAGGGCATGACCGCCTTCGTCGGTCGGGTCTAGGATTTGTAGCCCGCATCGAGCCGCTCGACCTTGCGCAGCAGCGCCGGCCAGGCCAGCTGCGACCCCAGCCCCGCAGTGGCCACGCGCATCACGTCGGCCATGTTGGCCAGGATGGCAGGGTCGACCTGGGTGAGTTCGGTGCCGCCGGCCAGCGCGTCGATCTGGATGCGGCAGGTGTTCTCCAGCGTGTACATGGCCAGGAAGGCGTCGGGGATGGTCTTGCCCACGGTGAGCAGGCCGTGGTTGCGAAGCACCAGGTGATTGGCGGTGCCCAGGTCGGCCTGCAGCCGCAGCTTCTCTTCGGAGCGCAGGGCCACGCCTTCGTAGGCGTGGTACGCGAGCGAGGCAAGCACGAAGGTGCTCTGCTGGCTGATGGGCAGGATGCCGGCCTTCTGTGCGCTCACGGCCACGCCGGCGCGCGAATGCGTGTGCATCACGCAGCCGGCCTCGGGCCGGGCTTCATGCACGGCGCTGTGGATCACGAAGCCCGCCGGGTTGACCGGGAAGGGCGAGTCCAGCAGCTTGTTGCAGGCCATGTCGACCTTGACCAGGCTGCTGGCCGTGATCTCGTCGAACGTGAGCCCGTACGGGTTGATGAGGAACTGGTGCTCGCCGCCGGTGACCGAATCGGGCAGCTTGGCGCTGATGTGGGTGAAGACCAGATCGCTCCAGCCGTAGGCAGCCACCAGCCGGTAGCAGGCGGCGAGGTCGCAGCGCAGCGCCCATTCTTCGGCGCTGACCACTTCCTTGAGGGACGGGATGTGCATGGTGTGTCTCCTGGCGCGCCCCGGGCGGGCGCGAGCCATGCACTGTATGCCGCTCAGGCGAACTTGTCGTGTCCCAGCGAGGACAAGTTCACCGGCGCGCTCACTTCTTCATCGAGCAGGTGTTGAAGCCCAGCATGGCGTAAGGGGGGCACCAGCCCACCAGGCCGGTGAGCAGGGGCACCACGCCGAGATAGCCCCACCAGCCCACGGTGCCGGTGGCGGCCGCGGCAATGAGGGCCAGGCCGAGGGTGATGCGAAGGCCGCGGTCGATGCCGCCGACGTTTTTGGTCATGGTGTTTCTCCGTTGAAAGAAGCCGCCCCGGGTTGAGGTGGCTTGAGGTCATTGGACCTGTGCGCGCGCTTCGGGTATGTGACCTGGGTCACACAGGCTGGCGGCGTTCAGCGGGGCTGCAGGGCGGCCAGCGAGCGCAGGGCGGCGCTGTCGCGCACGGTGATGCATTCGCGCGAGAGTTCCACCCAGCCATCGCGCTCGAAGCGGTGCAGCAGGCGGGTGACGATTTCGCGCACGGTGCCGAGTTCGTCGGCCAGCGCCTGGTGGGTGGCGTGCACCTGGGTGCCGTGGCCTAGCAGGGCAGCGGCCAGACGGCTGTCCAGGCGCTGGAAGGCGATGGCCTCGATCAGGCCGGTGAGGTCGGCCAGGCGCGCGGCGAACAGGCCGAGCACGAAGTCGCGAAAGCCGGGGTGGGCCAGCGCGTCGCGAAAGGCGGCGGGCGCCAGCAGTGCGAGCCGGGTCGGCTTGACCGTGACGCCGTGCGCGCTCAGCGGCTGGTCCACAAACAGGCACGACGACGACACCAGGCACATCTCGCCCGGCACCACGCGGTAGAGCTCGAGCTCGCGCCCGCTGCTGGCCGAGCGCGAGACCCGCACCTCACCGCTGAGCAGCAGCGGGAAGCCGCCGCAGCGCTCCTGTTCACGAAACAGGGTGGTTCCGGCCGGCGCGTCCATCACGGCCAAAGCCTCGGCTTCAGGGGCGGTCACCGCATCTTGCAGTGCGGGGTAGAGGTGGGCGAGGGTCTGCCAGTCGGAGGTGTTCATGGGACGAAGGGTTGGGTGGCGCGTTCCAGCCGGGTCAACCAGGCCATGGCGTCTTCGCGGCTGTTGCCGCACATGTCGGGACCGGGAGCGAGCGAACTGCACACCGCCGGGCGAGCGGGCAGACCGAAGAGTCGGCAGCGCAGGGCGCCGTCGAGGTGCGGACAGGCCATGCCGGCCGGTTTGCCCAGCGGCAGGCCGGGCAGCGGGCTGCTGATGGACGGGGCGGTGCAGCAGGCCGCACAGCCGGGTCGGCAGGTCAGGGAGGATCGGGCGGCCGCGACCATGGCCAGGCGTCAGGGCAGCAGGCGCTGGCCAGCCCACAGCACCTGGTCGACCACGCTGTGCAGGCCTTTGCGTGCGGCCTCGGAGGAGAGCTGGCCATCGGGGTCGAAGGCTTCGCCCGCGCGGGACAGCGCGAATTGCTCCGGCGCGACCCAGCACTTCAAATTCAGGAGCAGTGGCGTCAGGTGGGACAGGCTTCGCAGCCCACCCATGGCACCAGGCGAGGCACTCATCAGCCCCACCACCTTGCCCGCAAACGGCTTGGTGCCGCTGGACCAGAGCGGGTCTCCCTTGACGGGGCTGGAGACCCAGTCGATGGTGTTTTTCAAGAGGCCGGTGTAGCTGCCGTTGTACTCGGGCGAAGCGATGAGCCAGGCCGGATGGGCGTGAAAGAGCTCCTTGAGCCGGATGGCGGCGGCGGGCGTGCCGCGCGCTTCGAGGTCGGCGTTGTAGAGCGGCAGGTCGAAGTCGGCGAGTTCAAGGTGGGTGACCCGGGCCCCGGCGCGGCCGGCGTGCGCTGCGGCCGCGGTGGCGAGCTGTCGGTTGAAGGATTTTCCGCGCGTGCTGCCGGCGAAGACGAGGAGGTTCAGGGGTGTGCTCATGCGCCCATTGTGGCCGAGGCCTGCCGACCCCGAGGCCCCCGGGGCTGGCGCGGGCACAAACCGCGCGAAGGTGGGAAAATCGCGGGTTGCCTCAGCGAGGCCCCTGTTTGAATGGCGGACCCTCGCGGTCCCGGAGCACCACGGTCATGTTGTATCCCCAGGAATTTGATGTCATCGTCGTTGGCGGCGGTCATGCCGGCACCGAGGCCGCGCTCGCCGCCGCGCGCATGGGCCAAACGACGCTGCTGCTGACCCACAACATCGAGACGCTGGGCCAGATGAGCTGCAACCCCAGCATCGGTGGCATTGGCAAGGGCCACCTGGTCAAGGAGGTGGACGCCATGGGCGGTGCCATGGCGCTGGCCACCGACGAAGGCGGCATCCAGTTCCGCATCCTCAACAGCTCCAAGGGCCCCGCCGTTCGTGCCACCCGGGCCCAGGCCGACCGTGTGCTCTACAAGGCCGCCATCCGCCGGATGCTGGAGAACCAGCCCGGGCTCTGGCTGTTCCAGCAGGCGGTGGACGACCTGATGGTCGAGGGTGACCGCGTGGTGGGCGCCGTGACGCAAGTGGGCATCCGCTTCCGCAGCCGCACGGTGGTGCTCACCGCCGGTACCTTCCTCGACGGCAAGATCCATGTGGGCCTGAACAACTACGCCGCCGGCCGTGCGGGCGACCCGCCGGCGGTGTCGCTGTCGGCGCGCCTGAAGGAGCTCAAGCTGCCGCAAGGCCGCCTGAAGACCGGCACGCCACCGCGGCTCGATGGCCGCAGCATCGACCATTCCCTGTGCACCGAACAACCCGGCGATGGCGTGCCCGGCGGCATGAACGCCGACAAGCCCGTGCCGGTGTTCAGCTTCATGGGCAACACCGCCATGCACCCGCGGCAGGTGCCGTGCTGGATCACCCACACCAACGAGCGCACGCACGACATCATCCGCAGCGGCTTCGACCGCAGCCCCATGTTCACCGGCAAGATCGAGGGGGTCGGTCCGCGCTATTGCCCGAGCGTCGAGGACAAGATCAACCGCTTTGCCGACAAGGACAGCCACCAGATCTTTCTCGAGCCCGAGGGCCTGAGCACACACGAGGTCTATCCCAACGGCATCTCCACCAGCCTGCCGTTCGACATCCAGTACCAGCTGGTGCGCAGCATGAAGGGGCTGGAGAACGCGCACATCCTGCGCCCGGGTTACGCCATCGAATACGACTACTTCGATCCGCGCTCGCTCAAGAGCAGCTTCGAGACGAAACAGATCCAGGGCCTGTTTTTTGCGGGCCAGATCAACGGCACCACGGGATACGAGGAGGCGGCAGCGCAAGGCATGTTTGCCGGCATCAATGCCGCGCTGCAATGCCGGGGCGAGGGCGCCTGGCTGCCCGGGCGCGACGAGGCCTACCTCGGTGTGCTGGTGGACGACCTGATCACCCAGGGCGTGACCGAGCCCTACCGCATGTTCACCAGCCGGGCCGAGTTCCGGCTGCAGCTGCGCGAGGACAACGCCGACCTGCGCCTGACCGAAGCCGGGCGCCGCATGGGCCTGGTGGGCGATGCGCAGTGGGACGCTTTTTGCCGCAAGCGCGATGCGGTTTCACGTGAAACCGAGCGCCTGAAAGCCACCTGGGTGAACCCGCGCAACCTGCCTGCGGCCGAGTCCGAGCGGGTGCTGGGCAAGGCGATCGAACACGAGCACAACCTGTTCGACCTGCTGCGCCGGCCCGGCGTGGCTTATGCCGATCTGGTCGGGCTCGATGGCGGCAGACATGCCGGCGCGGACGTTTCACGTGAAACACTGGGTGTGCTGCTGGAGCCGGTGGTGGAGCAGGTGGAGATCGCGGCCAAGTACTCGGGCTACATAGACCGCCAGAAAACCGAGGTGGAGCGGGCTTCCCATTACGAAGGTCTGAAGCTGCCTGCCGATCTCGACTACCTGCAGGTGGCGGCCCTGTCCATCGAGGCGCGGCAAAAGCTGGCGAAACACCGGCCCGAAACGCTGGGACAGGCCTCGCGCATCTCGGGCATCACGCCCGCGAGCATTTCGTTGCTGCTGATCCACCTGAAGAAGGGCGGTTTCAAGGGCTTCGCCACCTTGCCGGTGGCGGCCGACCTTTCCAGCGACGTGGCGGCATGAGCGAACTGAGGGCCACCCTGCAGGCGGGTCTGCAATCGCTCCGGCTCGCGCTCGACGCGCGCCAGGTCGACCTGTTGCTGGACTACCTGGGCCTGCTCCAGAAGTGGAACAAGGTTTACAACCTCACGGCCGTGCGCGATCCGGCCGAGATGATGACCCACCACCTGCTCGACAGTCTGGCGGCCATCACACCCCTGCTTGAGCAGGTCGGCGATCGGCCGGTGAAGCTGCTCGACGTCGGCTCCGGTGGCGGGCTTCCTGGTGTGGTGATCGCCATCGCCTGCCCGCAGATTGAGGTGACCTGCGTGGACACGGTGGCCAAAAAAGCGGCGTTCATCCAGCAGGCCGCCGCCACCCTCAAGCTGCCCAACCTGCGTGGTCTGCACGCCCGCGTGGAAAGCCTCAACGCCTTGTCGGGGCAGGGCCATGACGTGGTGTGTTCGCGCGCCTTCGCTTCGCTCGTGGACTTCACCCGCTGGTCGCAGGCGGCGCTGAACCCGGGCGGCATCTGGATGGCCATGAAGGGCAAACACCCCGGCGACGAGCTGGCCACGTTGCAGGCAGAGGCCGGCGCCGTGGATGTGTTTCACGTGGAACAGCTCCGGGTGCCCGGGCTGGACGCCGAGCGCTGCATCGTCTGGATGCGGCCGGGGCCGCCGGCTGTGGCTTGAGGCGCACGAAACGCGGAGTTGAGCCCGGGGCCAGGAGACCCTTCACGTAAACTCGACCCTCCACATCCCGGGGGTTCTCCATGTTCGGCATCGCAGACCACGGCGCTTTTGTCGCCGCCATCGTCGTGTTCCTGCTCATTCCCGGCCCGGGCAATCTGGCGCTGGTGACATCCACCGGCAAGGGCGGCATCCGGGGCGGGCTGGCTGCCACCCTCGGCGTGATCGCCGGCGACCAGGTGCTGATGTGGCTTGCGGTCGCCGGGGTGGCGGCGCTGCTGACGGCATACCCCGCTGCCTTCGGGGCGGTGCAGTGGATGGGCGCGGCGTATCTGGCCTGGCTCGGGTTCAAGATGCTGGCCGCCAGGCCGGGCGACGCGCCCATCCTCAACATCCGCCCGCGCCAGTATTTCCAGCAAGCGATCGTCATCACCCTGCTCAACCCCAAGGCCATCGTTTTCTACATGGCTTTTTTCCCGTTGTTTGTGGACCCGGCACGTCACCAGGGCCTGGTGACCTTCAGCGCCATGGCCGCCACCATCGCGGTGCTCACCTTTGCCTACGGCCTCGCGGTCACCCTGCTCACCCATTTTCTCGCCGCCCGCATGCGCGCCAATCCCGTGATTGGCCGCATTCTCGAAAAGGTGGCAGGTCTGTTCCTCATCGGTTTCGGCATCAAGCTGGCCATCTCGAAGTAAGCACACATGGCCAAGATCTTTTGCATTGCGAACCAGAAGGGTGGCGTCGGCAAGACCACCACCACGGTGAATCTGGCGGCGGGTTTGGCCAAGGTGGGCCAGCGGGTGCTGATGGTCGATCTCGACCCCCAGGGCAACGCCACCATGGGCTCGGGCGTGGACAAGCGGCAGATGGCGCTTTCGGTGTACGACGTGCTGCTGGAGTCCGCCTCGGTGGCGGAGGCGGCGGTGTACTCGGAGAAGTGTGGCTACCACGTGCTGGGCGCCAATCGGGAGCTGGCCGGCGCCGAGGTGGAGCTGGTGGAGGTGGAGCGGCGTGAAAAGCGCCTGAAAACCGCGCTGGCCGAGGTGCTGGACAGCTACGATTTCGTGCTGATCGATTGCCCGCCGTCGCTGAGCATGCTCACCCTCAACGGCCTGTGCGCCGCGCACGGGGTGATCGTGCCCATGCAGTGCGAGTACTTCGCACTCGAAGGCCTGACCGATCTGGTCAACACCATCAAGCAGGTGCACGCCAACCTCAACAAGGATCTCGCCATCATCGGGTTGCTGCGGGTCATGTTCGACCCGCGCATCACACTCCAGCAGCAGGTGAGTGACCAGCTCAAGGCCCACTTCGGCGACAAGGTGTTCGACACGGTCATCCCGCGCAACGTGCGCCTGGCCGAAGCGCCCAGCTACGGCCTGCCGGGCGTGATCTTCGACCCCTCGGCACGCGGCAGCCAGGCGTTCGTGGCGTTCGCTTCCGAAATGGTGGCGCGCATCGGCAAGTTCTAGGGCCTGTTTCACGTGAAACCCCACAACGTCCTCATCCTGCCGGGTTGGCAGAACAGCGGCCCGGACCACTGGCAAAGTCGCTGGGAAGCCAGCCATGCCTACCGCCGGGTGGACCAGCACGACTGGATCCGGCCCCGGCGTGGCGACTGGATCGCCCGGCTGGAGGAGGTGCTGTTCACCTGCGACGAGCCGGCCGTGCTGGTGGCGCACAGCCTGGGTTGCCTGCACACGGCGGCCTGGGCCGCGCATTCGCAGAACACGTCCCGGGTGAAGGCTGCGCTGCTGGTGGCGCCCGGTGATGCCGAACACGAGTCGATGCGCCCGATCCTGCCCGGCTGGGCACCCATTCACACGCAGCGCCTGCCCTTCCCCAGTGTGCTGGTGGGCAGCCGCAACGACCCGTACTGCAGCTTCGAGCGCGCGCAAAGCCTGGCGGCCGCCTGGGGATCGCGCTTCGTTGACCTGGGCGATGCGGGCCACATCAACGCCGAGTCCGGCCTGGGTGACTGGCCCAGCGGCCATGCCGTGCTGGCCGAACTCATGAACCTCTGACATTTTTCGAAAGCACCACGATCCATGGTCACCAAAAAACCCAAAGGCCTCGGCCGCGGACTCGAAGCCCTGCTGGGCCCGAAGGTGGTGGACAGCGCACCGGCGGATCCGGGCAGCCTGCCCTCGAGCCTGCCCCTGAGCGCGCTGGTGGCCGGCCAGTACCAGCCCCGCACCCGCATGGACGAGGGCGCCCTCTACGAACTGGCCGAGAGCATCAAGGCCCAGGGCGTGATGCAGCCGATCCTGGTGCGTCAGCTCGCGAGCGGTCCCGACGCCGGCAAGTACGAGATCATCGCGGGCGAGCGCCGCTTCCGCGCTTCCCGGCTTGCCGGGCTCGAAAGCGTGCCCGTGCTGGTGCGCGATGTGCCGGACGAGTCCGCCGCGGCCATGGCACTGATCGAGAACATGCAGCGTGAAGACCTCAACCCACTGGAGGAGGCGCACGGCTTGCAACGTCTGGTGAAGGAGTTTGGACTCACTCACGAACAGGCGGCCCAGGCCGTGGGCCGCTCGCGCAGCGCCGCCAGCAACCTGTTGCGCCTGCTGCAACTGGCCGAACCGGTGCAGACGATGCTGATGGCAGGAGACCTGGACATGGGCCATGCACGCGCCTTGCTGGCGCTGGACAAGGCCAGCCAGATCACCGCCGGCAACCAGATCGCCGCCAGAAAGATGTCGGTGCGTGAAGCGGAAAGCCTGGTGAAGAAGCTCGGGGCGGAGTTTGCGCTTTCGCCCCAGAAGCTCAAGAAAGACAAGTCGCGCGACACCCGCCGCGTGGAGGAAGAACTGGCCGACCTGCTGATGGCCGAGGTCGAGGTGCGGGTGAAGAAGCGCGTCAAGCGCCACGGTCGCATCGAGGAGATGGGCGAAATCGCGATCCAGTTCGGCTCCCTCGACGCTCTCAACGGCCTGATCGACAAGCTGCGCGGCGGCGGGCACTGAGCGCGCGGGCCACCGCGCCCGCGTGGCCTTTCAGGCGGCGCTGCGGACGTCCGTGGTCGAGCCGTTGGCCTGAACCGACGCGATGCCCGCACTGCGGCTGGCCGCGGTGCTGTACATCTGGCTGGTGCCGATGACCTGGTGGTTGGCGGCCTTGAGGTTGAAGTAGAAGCGGCCGTCCGAGGCCTCGGCGCTCGCGTAGGCCGCCTCCATGGGACTGTTTTTCTGCACCGATGCGATCCCGCCGTCGGCGCCAGCGCGCGACTCGTAGAGTTCGCTGCGAAGAATGACCTCGCCGTTGCCCGCCTTGAGGACAAACGAAAACTGGCCCTTGGCGTTCTTGTTCACTTCGTACCAACCTGCCATGTGACCTCCGGGACGTGATGATGAAGGGAATGTCATCCTATCGGCGCCGGCAGCGGCCCGGGAGCGGGACATCCCGGGGGCCGTCACCGCGGCAGGCCGCCGCTCACATCGCGAAGATCTTGCCCGGGTTCATGATGTTGTCGGGATCGAGCGCGCGCTTGATGGTGCGCATCATGTCCACCGCGCCGCTGCCGGCCTCGGTGAGCAGGAAGTCCATCTTGTGCAGGCCCACGCCGTGTTCGCCGGTGCAGGTGCCTTCCAGCCGGAGTGCGCGCGCCACCAGCTGGTGGTTGAGCTGCTCGGCCAGGGTGTGCTCTTCGGGCTTGGTCGGGTCGATCAGATAACCGAAATGGAAGTTGCCGTCGCCCACGTGCCCGACCAGAAAGTAGGGCAGGCCGGCGGCGTCGGCCTCCAGCACGGAGTCGAGCAGGCAGTCAGCCAGGCGCGAGATGGGCACGCAGGTGTCGGTGCTGATCGCACGGCAGCCGGGCTTGCTCTGGATGGCGGCGAAGTAGGCGTTGTGCCGCGCGGTCCACAGCCGGGTGCGCTCCTCGGGGGTGTCGGCCCATTCGAAGGCCTGGCCGCCGAAGTCGCCCGCGATCTCCTGCACTGTTTCGGCCTGTTCCTTCACGCTCGCGGGTGAGCCGTGGAATTCCATCAACAGCATGTTTTCCTCGCGCAGGCCGAGCTTGCTGTGTGCGTTGACCATGCGCACCGTGTTGTGGTCGATCAGCTCGCAGCGCGCGATCGGCACGCCGAGCTGGATCACCTGGATGACGGTGCGCACCGCCGCCTCGATGTTCGGAAACGAGCAGGTGGCGGCCGAAATGGCTTCGGGCAGCGGGTAGAGCTTGAGCGTGACCTCGGTGATCACGCCCAGCGTGCCCTCGCTGCCCACCATCAGGCGCGTGAGGTCGTAGCCGGCCGATGACTTCCTGGCGCGCGTGCCGGTGCGAATGACCTCACCGCTGGCGGTGACCACCTGCAGCGCCAGCACGTTCTCGCGCATGGTGCCGTAGCGCACCGCGTTCGTGCCGCTGGCGCGGGTGGCCGCCATGCCACCGATGGAGGCGTCGGCACCCGGGTCGATCGGGAAGAACAGGCCCTCGCTCTTGACCGCCTCGTTGACCGCCTTGCGCGTCACGCCGGGCTGCACCGTCACGGTCAGGTCTTCGGCGTTGATGGCCAGCACGCTGTTCATGCGGCTCACGTCGATGCTGATGCCACCCTGCACGGCCAGCAGGTGGCCTTCGAGCGAAGAGCCCACGCCGAACGGGATCACCGGCACCCGGTGCGCCGCAGCCAGCTTCACCGCGTCGGCCACGTCCTGGGTGCTCTGGGCGAACACCACCGCCGCCGGAGGCGGCACCTCGTACACGGACTCGTCCCGTCCGTGCTGCTCGCGCACCACCAGCGCGGTGGAACATTGCGCGCCGAAGCGGGCCTGCAGCGCGCTGATCAGTTCGGGCGGCACCGCGCGCTGGTGGACTTGCGGGGCCAGGTGGCTGTGGGCGGTGGGGGCGTTCATGGGCGGTCTCCGGGCTGTTTTGTGCAGCCGGCCAGTTTAAGCCCGGCGTCCCGCGCAGGGGGTCTCGCACGGGCCCGTTCAGCTGCGGGCTTTCCCGCCCTGCAGCAACACCGCCGGGGCGCGTGTTGCGCCGGTGTTGCCGGAGGCGGCGGGGTGGCCGCCTGCGCCCGTGAGGCTGGTGGCCTGGCCGGTGATGCGCGCTGCCTGGCCGGGCGGCACGCTCGCCATGCCGGCCAGGCCCAGCGTGCAGGCGGCGATCAGTTGCACGCTGCGGGCTTCAAAGTCGGCGAGTCGTTGTCGGCGTTGCTTCATCGGTGTCTCCCGAAGGAATGAACAGGCGCCCATTAACGCTTGCCCCCGCGCCCCGTGCCAGCGGTTTTGCCCGTTGTTGCCTGATGGACAACTCGCTTGCACCAGACACAATCCCGCACAATTCACAGCTTTCGTCATTTCAAGGATCTCCCATGGGCAACCGCCTCACCCAGATCGCCACCCGCACCGGCGACGCCGGCACCACCGGCCTGGGCGACAACACCCGCGTCTCCAAGAACAGCCTGCGCGTGCACGCCATGGGCGAGGTGGACGAACTCAACTCCAACATCGGCGTGCTGCTGTGCGAAGACATGGCGCCCGAGGTCAGAGGCCTGCTGGTGGAGATCCAGCACCAACTGTTCAACCTGGGTGGCGAGCTGTCCATTCCAGGCTACGAGCTGCTCAAGCCCGAGGCCGTGATCGCACTCGACCAAGCGCTGGCCAACCACAACGAAACGCTGCCGCGCCTGCAGGAATTCATCCTGCCCGCCGGCACACGGGCCGCCAGCCTGGCCCACGTCTGCCGCACCGTGGCGCGCCGTGCCGAGCGCGCGGTCGTGGCCCTGGGCAACGAAGAGGCGCTGAAGGAAACGCCACGCCAGTACCTCAACCGCCTGAGCGATCTCATGTTCGTGCTGGCCCGCGTGCTCAACCGCATGAACGGCGGCGACGACGTGTACTGGAAGAGCGAGCGCATGGCCAAGGGCGCGGCCGAATGAAGGCGGCGCTGATGCTGGCGGGCGGGGTGGCCAGCGCGCTGTCGCTCGCGGCCGCAGCGCAGAACAAGGCGCCCGCCCAAGCCGCCCCCAAGGCCAGCGAAGTGACGCTGGTCTGCGAAGCGGTTTACCTGCCCGCCCGGACCACCTGGACGCGCACGGTCCTCATCGCTTACGACGACCGGCGGGTGCGATCGGTGCAGATCGACGGCGTGCCGGTGTACACCTTCGCGATCCAGGAGACGGTGATCCTCACCGCCATCGACAACGAACGCATCCAGATCGACACGGCCGCGCAGACCTGGAGCAGCGATTTCCGGGGTCAGGCGACGGCCCAGGGGCGCTGCGAACGCAGCTAACGCCCCCGGACGCTCAGGCCTTGCGGCGGCTCAGCAGCCAGTAGAGAAAAATCGCGCCGAAGGTGGCGGTTCCGATGCCGCCCAGGCCGAATTCGCCGAACTTCAGCGTGTACTCGCCGGTGCCCAGGATGATCGGGATGGCGGCCACCAGCAGGTTCCTGTTGTCTGAAAAGTCAACCTTGTTGTCGACCCAGATCTTGGCGCCGGCGATCGCGATCAGGCCGAACACCACGATCGACACGCCGCCCATCACGGCCAGCGGAATCGCCTGGATCAACGCGCCGAATTTCGGCGAGAAGCCCAGCACGATGGCGATGCAGGCGGCCACGACAAACATGGCGGTGGAATAGATCTTGGTGGCGGCCATCACGCCGATGTTCTCGGCGTAGGTGGTCACGCCGGTGCCGCCGGACGCGCCGCTGAGCATGGTGGCCACACCGTCGCCGATGAAGGCCCTGCCGAGATACGGGTTGAGGTCACGCCCGGTCATGGCGCTCACGGCCTTGATGTGGCCCAGGTTTTCTGCCACCAGGATCAGCGCCACCGGCGCGATCAGCAGGATGGCCTGGGCCTGGAACACCGGCGCGGCGAAGGTCGGCAGGCCGAACCAGGCGGCGTTGGCGATGCCCGACAGATCGATGGGTTTGCCCAGGCCCAGGCCATTGGTGAGCACGGCATAGACCACGCTGGCGGCGATCAGGCCGACCAGGATCAGCAGGCGCTGCGTCATGCCACGCGCGTACACGGCCACCAGCGCCACGCTGATGAAGGTGATGGCCTGCATCCAGGCGTCAAAGCCGGTGGGGGCCATGTTCTTGATGGGAATGGCCGCCAGGTTCAGGCCGATGACCGCCACCACGGTACCGGTGACCACCGGCGGCATGAGGCGCTCGATCCAGTGCACGGCTGCGCCTTCGTCCACCTCGTCCACTTCCATGCCGGCCATGGGTTGCGACTTGTGGTGCTTCACATTGGTGGCGTGCACGATGACGCCAATGACGGTGTAGACCAGGCCGCAGATGATGATGCCGCCCAGTGCCACGCCCAGGTTGGCGTTGGGGCCTGGCCCGGCGTAGCCGCTGGCGGCGATCACCACGCCGATGAAGGCAAAGCTGGAGCCGAGGTAGCTCGGCACCTTGCCGCCGGTGATGACAAAGAAGATCAGCGTGCCGATGCCGCTCATGAGGATGGCGACGTTGGGGTTGAAGCCCATGAGCAGCGGCGCCAGCACCGTGGCCCCGAACATCGCGATCACGTGCTGCACGCCCATGACGGTGGTCTGTGGCCACGGCAGGCGCTCGTCGGGGGCGATCACGCCTCCTTGGTCCAGCACCGAGGTGCTCTTTTCTGTCCAGTTCAACATGCCCATGGCGGTTCTCCGAGTCGATGATGGGTCGATCGTAGTCGGAGCCGGGCACGCCTCCTGCCCCCGGGCGCCACCTTTGCCCGAACGATCGCCGCACCACGCGCTGCGCTGCTACCCTTGCATGAAAAAGGACACCCGAATGAACGAGACAAGCACACCTCCCTTCACGCCACAGATCCGTCTGTACCAGCAGTGGCTGGCCGAGCAGCGCGGCCTGAGCTTCGACAGCTACGAGGCGCTCTGGCACTGGTCCACGACCGACCTCGACGCCTTCTGGCAGAGCATCTGGGACTATTTCGACATGCGCTCGCCCACCCCGCACACCGCGGTGCTGGAGCGCAACGTGATGCCCGGCGCCAGGTGGTTCCCGGGCGCCCAGGTCAACTACGCCCAGCAGGTGTTTCGCCACGTGCAGCCCGCGCACGAGGCCGGTTTCATGGCGATCGTGAGCCGCAATGAAAAGGGCCGGCATGTGGAGCTGAGCTGGCCCGAGTTGCGCCGCCAGGCGGCCTCGCTGGCCTTGCACCTGCAGGACCAGGGCGTCAAGCCCGGCGACCGCGTGGCCGCCTACCTGCCCAACATCCCCGAAGCGATGGTGGCGTTTCTGGCCACGGTGAGCATCGGTGGCGTCTGGAGCATCTGTGCGCCCGACATGGGCACCAACGCCGTGCTCGACCGCTTCCGCCAGATCGAGCCGGTGGTGCTGATCGCCTGCGACGGCGTGACCTATGGCGGGCGCGACTTCGACCGCCTGGCCGTGGTGGCCGAACTGCGCGCGGCCCTGCCCACGGTGCGGCATGTGGTGCTGCACACCAACCTGGCGGCCGACGCCGAGGATGTGGCCGAGGCCACCGACCGGGCCTTGCAGGCTGCCGCACCCTGCACCAGCTTCGCCGAGGCGCTGTCGCGCATGGACACGGCGGTGGCGCAGTTCCAGCCACTCTGGCTGCCCTTCGACCACCCGCTGTGGATCGTCTACTCCAGCGGCACCACCGGCCTGCCCAAGCCCATCGTGCACGGCCACGGCGGCACCACCATCGTGGCACTGGCACTGAAGATCCTGCACAACGACATCGGCTGCAGCTACGAGCCCAACAGCTGGGGCGAGCGCTACCACTGGTACAGCTCCACCGGCTGGGTGATGTGGAACGCCCAGGCCGGCGGGCTGCTGGGCGGCACCACCTGCGTGATCTTCGACGGCAACCCCGGCGGCTCCCGAGACAAGCCCGACTGGACCACGCTGTGGCGCTTCGCCGCCGAGCAGCGCGTGACTTTCTTCGGCGCAGGTGCGGCGTTCTTCGCCAACTGCCTCAAGGCCGGCGTGGACCTGTCGACCTGCGGTGATCTGTCGTCGGTGCGCGCGCTCGGAAGCACCGGCTCGCCGCTGTCGGAAGACGCGCAGAACTGGGGGACGCAGCAGTTCCGCAGGGTGCGCAAGCGCCAAGCCCTGTCCGTTCGCCCTGAGCCTGTCGAAGGGCTCCCTCATGCGGGGCTTCGACAGGCTCAGCCCGAACGGGGCGTGGCTCCGCTGGAGCAAGGGATGGCTCAGCCGGAGCAGGATCAGGACATCTGGTGGTGCAACATCTCGGGCGGCACCGACTTCGCCGGCGCCTTCATCGGCGGCAACCGCGATCTTCCCCAGACTGCCGGGCGCATGCAGTGCCGCCTGATGGGTTGCGCGGTGGAGGCCTGGAACGAGCAGGGCGAGCCGGTGGTCGACGAGGTGGGTGAGCTGGTGTGCACGCAACCCATTCCCTCGATGCCGCTGTACTTCGTGGGCGATGTCGGCAACCAGCGCCTGCTGGGCAGCTACTTCGACATGTATCCGCCCGGTCATGGGCGCAAGCCTGGAGGGGCTCTCCCTGTCTTGGGGCGGCCCGGCGACAGCATGGCTGAGCCCCCACGCTCCCCCGCTGCGCGAGGTCCGCTGCCCCCCGAGGGGGCTGATTCACCTTGGGGCGGCCCGGCGGTGAATCCTTCGCCCCAACACTCCCCCGCTGCGCGAGGTCCGCTGCCCCCCGAGGGGGCTCTCCCTGTCTTGGGGCGGCCCGGCGACAGGGATCTGGGCCCGGAGGCCGGTGCCGTCTGGCGCCACGGCGACTGGCTGCGCATCCACCCGGACGGCTCCTGCGTGATCTATGGCCGCTCGGACGCCACCATCAACCGCCACGGCCTGCGCATGGGCACCAGCGAGCTCTACAGCGCGGTCGAAGCCTTGCCCGAGGTGATGGACTCCATGGTGGTGGATCTCGAGTACCTCGGTCGCGAGAGCTACATGCCCTTGTTCGTGGTGCTGCGCGATGGCCTGGTGCTCGACGACGGGACACGTCAGCGCATCCACGACCGCATCAAGACCGCACTGTCGCCGCGCTTCGTGCCCAACGAGATCCTGCAGGTGGCCGAGATCCCGCGCACGCTCTCGGGCAAGAAGCAGGAGCTCCCGATCAAGAAACTGTTGCTCGGCCAGCCGCTGGAGAAGGTGATCAACAAGGAGGCCATGGCCAACCCGGGATGTCTGGCGTGGTACGAGGCGTTTGCGCAGCGCCATCTCGCGGGCGACTGAGGCGGTGAGCCCCTGGGGCAGGGCAGGAAGAACCGGGCGGGCCTCGCTAGCGTTTGCTGACCAGCACGATGCCGACCGCCACGCCCACCAGGGCCAGCACCAGCTGCAGCGTGAGCGGCTCGCCCAGCAGCACCACGCCGAACAGCAAGGCGAACACCGGTGTGAGAAAGGTGAAGGTCGACATCTGGGTGGCCGGGTACACGCGCAGCATCCACATCCAGGTGAGGTAGCTGGCGAAAGCGCCCACCACGGTCTGCAGGCCGATGGACGTCCACGCCCTGGCCGAGTAGTCCAGCGCCCAGGCCTCGCCCAGCGCCAGCGACAGGAAGGGCGCCACCACGGCCGTGACGGCCACCTGGTAGAACAGCGTCTTTTCGGCACTGGCCGTGGACAGGCGGGAGGCGCGGATGGTCAGCGTGGTCAGGCCCCAGAGCAGGCCGGCCGCCAGTCCCAGGGCGTCGCCGCGCCACTGGCCCGGGGCCGAAGGGGCCGTGAAGCCCTCGCTGAACGCCACCGCCACCGCCGCAAACGCCAGGCTCAGTCCGATCCACTGAATGCGCCGCAGCTTTTCACCCGGCACCACGCGCGGCAGCAGCAGCGCCACGACGAAGGGGCTGGTGTAGAGAAACACTGTGAGGCGTGACGCACTGGTGTGCATCAGGCCGAGGTAGATGCCGGCGAACTCACCGGCGAACAGCAGCCCGGCCAGCAAGCCGGCCTTGAGCGTGCCGTCGCGGTTGAACAGCGGCACACCACGGGCCCGGCACCACATCCACAGCAGCGCGGTGGCACCCCAGAATCGCAGCGAGGCCTGCCACAGCGGCGGCACTTCGCCCACCGTGGCCTTGATCAGGATCTGCTGAAAGCCCCAGAAAGCGCAGCACACCACCAGCAAGGTGATGGCCAGGGTGTCGAGGTGGGTTTTGCGAACGGTGGCGGGGCTCATGCAGGCGATTGTCGCGAGGTCGGTGCGCGTTGCCTGTCGCCCGGGCTCGCAGAGCCGGGCGGGCCATGACTCACAGCGGGTGTTCGGTGTAGAAACGCCCGCCGTGGAACAGCAGCGGCGGCGCTTCCGCCCGGTGGCTGCAACGTTCCACCTCGCCCACGAAGATCACGTGGTCACCCTCGGCGTACTGGCTGCGGTTGAAGCATTCGAAGGTGGCGGCGGCACCTTCGAGCAGCGGCGCGCCGTTGCCGCCCTCGCGAAACGCCACACCGGCCCAGCGGTCGGTGTCCTTGGCGGCGAACTGTTCGGCCAGCGCCTGCTGGTCGGCCGCCAGCACATTGATGGCGTAATGCAGGCCGTTGGAAAAGGCGGGCAGGGAGCCGGCCGCCCGGCCCAGGCTCCAGAGCACCAGCGGCGGATTCAGCGAGACCGAGTTGAACGAGTTGGCCGTCAGCCCCACCAGTTCGCCACGGTCGGTGCGGGCGGTGACGATGGTCACGCCCGTGGCGAACATCCCCAGCGAGGCGCGGAACTCGCGAGCCGAAAAATCGGGTGAGCGGGCCTGGAGGGCGGTGGATCGGTCAGAGGACATGCGAAAGAAGGCGTGGAGCGGCAGAGCGTTGATTCTCTGCGATCGGCGGCGGGTCGCGGTGCCGTCCCTGGAATGCCGTGATGCATCGACCCCACAGATGGCCTTCTGGCGGTATGGACGGATCGTTCTGCCGACCTGCAGCCTGTTCAGGCCTGGCCGGGTGGCTGGGCGACCCGCAGTCGCGACGAAACCGGAGTGCTGCGCCTCGTCGGCGGCATGCCCCGAAAGCCGAAGTCCATGGCGGGTTGCTCTCCATGGATCAGCTCGGCCAGCGCCTTGCCCGAGCCGGCGCCGTGGGTCCAGCCCAGGGTGCCATGCCCGGCATTGATCCAGAGATTCCTCAGCGGCAGCCGGCCAATCAGGGGAATGTTGGTCGGCGTGGCCGGGCGCAGGCCGCACCAGTATTGCGGGTCGCCGCCCTGCTCGGGCGTGCGGGTGTCGGCCACGCCGGGAAACACCTGCTCGATGCGGCGCACGAGCATGTCACAGCGCTTGCGCGCCAGCGGTGTCTCCAGCGACAGGTCGAACCCGCCCAGTTCAATCGTGCCGGCCACGCGCAGCTGGTTGCCCAGTCGGGAGACAGCGATCTTGAGCTGGTCGTCGATCATGCTCACCTCGGGCGCCCGCTCGGGCTTGAGCAAGGGCAGCGTGGCGCTGTAGCCTTTGCCGGGGTAGATCGGCACATCCACACCGATCGTCTTGAGCAGCGGCGTGGTGTAGGAACCGCAGGCCACCACAAACGCGTCGGACTTGAGCACGCGGACCTGGCCGCTCTGCCGGTCGCGCACCTGCACTTCGCGAATCTCGCGGCCATCGCTGTCCAGGCGTTGAATGTCGTGACCGAACATCAGCCGTGCGCCACGCTGGCCGCACAGGGTTGCGAGCTGCTGGGTGAAGCTGCGCGCATCGCCCGACTCGTCGCTCTGGGTGTAGGTGCCCCCCACGATGTGCTCGGCAAAGGCGCCCAGCGCGGGCTCGATCTTGAGCAGTTCGCTGAGCGAGACCACCCGGCGCTTGACGCCGAAGCGCTGCATCACGGCGGCGGCTTCGGCCGCGCCGTCAAAGGATTTCCGGTCGGTGTAGTAGTGCGCGATGCCGCGCTCAAGGCGGTTGTATTCGATGCCGGTGTCGGCCACCACCGCCTTCAGGGCGGCGTGGCTGTAGGAGCCCAGGGCCACCAGCTGCGCCACGTTGCGCTCGAACGCCGCGTCGTTGCATTGCGCGAGAAACTGCAGGCCCCAGCGCCACTGTGCCCAGTCGAGTTGCGGACGGAACAGCAGCGGTGATTCGTCCGAGAACATCCACTTCAGGGTTTTGAGCGGCGCGTCCTTGTTGGCCCAGGGCTCGCAGTAGCTCACCGAGATCTGTGCTGCATTGGCAAAGCTGGTCTCCAGCGCCGCGTCGGCCTGCCGGTCGACCAAGGTGACCTCGTGACCGCGCTGCATCAGGTGCCATGCGGTGCTGACGCCGATGATGCCTGCGCCCAGAATGGTGACCTGCATGAACTGCTCCTCAGGGTATTGAACTGGGTGCAGTATCTGAAGAAGGCTCTGCGAAGTGAAGCGCAATTAAACTAAAATTTTGGGCATCAGATCTGCTTATATGACCAGCGAGCACCCATGAGCACTTTCGATCCCGATGCCCTCGAATGTCTGGCCGCCATCATTGAAGAGGGCGGATTCGAACGTGCTGCGCAGCGGCTGTCCATCACGCAGTCGGCGGTGTCGCAGCGATTGCGTGCCCTGGAGGCACAGGTCGGCACCGTGCTGATCGTGCGCAGCCGCCCGCTCAAACCCACGCCGGCCGGGCAGCTCATGCTCAAGCACGCCAAGATGATGCGGCTGCTGCGCGCCGATCTGGAGAAAGACCTCAAGGAGCTCGCGCCCAGCTCCACCGGCAGCGGCCGCGAAGAAGAGCGGATCTCGGTGGCCATCAACGCCGACAGCATCGCCACCTGGGCATTGCCGGCGCTAGACGCGCTGGCGCAGAACGGCCTGCCGATCGAAATCATCACCGACGACCAGGAGTTCACCCACGAGTGGCTGCGGGAAGGCCAGGTGCTGGGCTGTGTCACGTCGCTGGGGCAGGCGCTGCGCGGCTGCAAGATGGAAGCCCTGGGGTCGATGGACTACGTGGCCGTGGCGCAAGCCGACTTCGCCGCGCTGCATCTGCCCAAAGGCCTGACCGCACACAACTTCCACAAGGTTCCGTTCGTGGCTTTCAACCGCAAGGACAACCTGCAGCATGGGTTCGTGACCAAAGCCTTCGGTCTGCCACGGGTCATGTTGAAACAGCTGTTCGTGCCATCCAGCGAGGGGCAGGTGCGCGCGGTGCAGGCTGGCTGGGGTGTGAGCGTGCTGCCCGAATTGCGGGTGCGGGGGCTGATCGAGTCGGGTGAACTGGTCAATCTGGCCCCGCGCCACCGGCTCGGTGTGGCGCTGTACTGGCACTGCTGGAACCTGAGCTCCGACGTGCTGGACGGACTGAGCAAGGCCTTGCGCGTGGCGGCCAGCAACAATTTGCGGCCAGTGGCCTGACGAAAAAAGCCCCGCGCGTGCGGGGATTTTTGAGAGCAAGTGCCAACTTATTTGGGCATGATGACGGTGTCGATCACATGGATCACGCCGTTGTCGACCGCGATGTCGGTCTTGACGACGTTCGCGGCGTCCACTTTCACGCCACCCATGGTGGCCACCGTGATCGAGCTGCCCTGAACGGTTTTCACCATGCCGGCCTTCACGTCGGCGGCCATCACCTTGCCAGGCACCACGTGGTAGGTCAGCACCTTGGTCAGGGCGGCCTTGTCCTTCAGCAGTGCATCCAGCGTGGCCTTGGGGATCTTGGCGAAGGCCTCGTCGGTCGGTGCGAACACGGTGAACGGGCCCGGACCCTTGAGCGTGTCGACCAGCCCGGCAGCCTGCACCGCCGTCATCAGGGTCTTGAAGGAGCCGGCGGCCACAGCGGTGTCCACGATGTCGGCGGCCTGTGCGGAGCCCAGCGCGCCCAGGGCGAGGATGGAGGCGATCAATGTCTTTTTCATGGGAGTCCTTGTTTCGGGTTGAGGAGGGGGTAGCGCATGTCAACAGCGGCTTTGGCTGCTGTCCGGAGCGGATGCTATCCCGACTGGTTGATAAATAGACTGAATAGTCTGTAACATTACTTTTCGGTAGGGATATCGACGGGATCGTCGAACTCGGGCAGAATCGCGTCCGTCCCAAAAGGTTGTCCATGACCAGCGCAGTCCCGAAATCCCCTGACGAAACCCCTCTGAAACGCAGCTTCCGCCAACAGATGCACCTGGCGCGCGAAGACGCGATCGTCTCGGCCGTGAACCGGTTGCTGGCCGAAAAAGGGTTTGACGCCATGACGGTGGACGAGGTGGCGGCCGAGGTCGGCATCGCCAAGGCCAGCCTCTACAAACATTTCCCCAGCAAGGAAGATCTGGCGGCTGCGGCCATGGTCCGCGTCATGGACCGGGCGCGTGCCTTCCTGGACAGCCTGGAAGGACGCGCGAACCAGCAGCCGATCGAACAGTTGCGTGCCGTGGCCCGTTGGACCATGGAGGTACAGCTGGCTGGCGAGATGCCGTCGCTGCCGAGCGAAAACTCCAGCCTGCGCGCCTCGCTGACGACCAACAAGGCCTACGTTGATGGCCTCATGGACGTGAGCGAGCGGCTGGGCAACTGGATCACCCTCGCCCAGGCCGACGGCAGCCTCAACAACACCTTGCCCGCCATCGCCGTGCTCTACACCCTGTTCGCCCGCGCCTGCGATCCGGTGCTCGGCTTTCTCAAGGGTTCGGGGCAGTACGGCAACGACGAGATCATCGACATGGTGCTGAGCACCTGTTTCGACGGGCTGAAATCCCGCTGACCGCGCCGCCCGGCTGCAACGAAAAAGGCCGCGGTTGCGGCCTTTTCAGTGGGCGAAGCAGGCCTCAGCGAACCAGCAGCACCGGCACGCTGCAGTGCGCCAGCACCTTGGTGGCCACCGAGCCCATCACGAGGTTGCCCAGGGCGCTGTGGCCGTGCGAGCCCATCATCAGCAGGTCGAACTTGCCCTCGTTGGCGACCTTGGCGATCAGCTCTCCCGGTGTGCCCACCTTGGACACGACCGTGGGCTCCATGCCGTGGCGCTTGAGGAACTTGACGACGGGTGCCGTGACCTTGGCCGACTCGTCGGCGTAATAGCCGTTGGCGATGTCGGCACCCACGGCCGCGCGGGCACGCGGCGGCAAAGGCAGCTGCACGGTCACCAGGGTGATGGTGTTGTTGGTGCCGAACATCTCGTCGTGCGTGGCGAGGTAGGCCAGCATCTTCTTGGTGTACGCGCTGCCATCGACGGCGAGCAGGATCTTCATGGCGGTCTCCTTGGGTTTCGATGAGGTTCTCACCGAGTTTAGGGGCATCGCGCGCCGTTTTCTTGCGCTGGCTCAAACTGCTGGCGGGTGAACAGGAGCCACCCCCTCCGCGCTCACATCGATGCATCGCGCCGGCACGAATGACGCCTGCTCGTTCTTGTCGTGGTAGCCGAGTGGATTGGCGACGATGCGGCATCGCCCCACCTGCACGTCGGTCGGGCAATGCAGGTGACCGTGCAGCCAGAAGTCGGCGTGCGAAAGCAAATCGTCCAGGCCGTTGCAAAAGCCCGCCGTGCCCGGCGTCATGCCGTAGCGCGGGTCCATGCTGTGCAACGTGGGCGCGAAGTGGGTGACGACCACCGTGGGCCCGTCAAACGGTTCGGCCAGCGCAGCGCGCAGCCAGTGCTGGCAGTCCAGAGCCAGCGAGCGCATGGCTTCGGCGTCGAACAGCCGCCCGTTGCGCTGGCTGGCCATCGTCTGCAGATAGTGATTGGCCGCGCGAAAGGCCTTCTCGCGCTGGCGCAGGCGGTGCGTCAGAGGGTCGGGTGCGCGCTTCAAGGCCACCGCACCGGCGCGGCTGTGCCGCGCGGGCGTGGGCGTCGGGGCATGGTCGGCCAGGGCATCGAAATCACTCCAGAGGGTGGTGCCGATGAGGCGAACGCCGTGCGTCTGGAGGCTTTCCCGCTCCAGCCACTGGATGCCGAGGCGTTCGCAAGCCTTCCGCAACGCGGCGTGGGTCTCGTCCACGTCCAGCGCGTCGTACTCGTGGTTGCCCGGAACAAAGACCACCGGCACCGGCCAGCCGGCGTGACCCGGCAACGGGGAAAACCGCTGCAGACCCCAGTCGGGCTCGTTCATCACGCTGCCGTCCCGGCGGGTCTGGTAGGAGCCGATGTCACCGGCGAGCACCAGCAGATCGGCCTCGGGCGCCGGGACCGCGACGAATCCGGGATTGGCTTCCAGGTGCAGGTCGCTGAGCAGTTGGATCTTCATGCGGGCATTGTCGGCCAGCCCTGTCAAACGGAATCTGGCGGCTTGCGTGTTCGGCGCCGGGACGGTTTGGAAGCGGAGGATTCGGCACTGCGGAACCCGACCGCCGACGCCCGTTCCACCACCTGGCGCAACCAGCGGTGGCCACTGCTGTGGGTCGCCTGGCGGTGCCACAGCGCGTCCACATGCACGGCGGGCACCGGCAGGGGCAGGTCCAGCAGGGCCAGTTCGTGCTCGATCCCGGTGGCGCCGACGAAGTGGCGTGGCAGCACGGTGAGCAAGTCGGTGGTGGCCACCACACGGCCGGCGGTGAAGAACTGGTTGACCGTGAGCACGACGCGCCGCTGTCGCGAGAGCGCGGCCAGCGACTCGTCCACGAAACCGAACGGCCGCCCGGAGAAGCTCACCAGCAGGTGGCGTGCGTCGCAGTAGGCGTCCAGGGTCAGCGGCTGCCCGGCCAGGGGATGGCCCTTGCGCATGACCACCACGTACTCGCCGTCGTACAGGCGCTGATGCAGGAACTGCGGGTTGTTCTCCTGCAGGTGCAAGGCGCCGAGTTCGGCGAGCACGCCCGGAAAATGCCCGATGGCCAGGTCGGCCGAGCCGTCTTCGAGCAGACCGCGTGGATCGCGCGTCGTGAGCGGCACCACCCGCAGGTTCACACCGGGCGCCTCGGTTTCGAAAATGTCGATCAGGCCGGGCACCAGCTTGGCGGCCGTGGCGTCCGCCATCGCCAGCACGAATGCGTTGTGGGCGCTCAGCGGGTCGAAGGTGCCCGGCGCCAGCGACTCTCGCAGCAGGTGCAGCGCGTCCCGAACGGATGGCCACAGGCTCAATGCCAGCGGCGTGGGCTCCACGCCATAGCCCGACCGGCGCACCAGATCGTCGCCAACCACCTCGCGCAGGCGACGCAGGGCGTTGCTCACCGCCGGCTGCGTCATCGAGAGACTGTGGGCGGCCCGGGTGAGGTTTCGCTCGGTCATCACCTCGTCGAACACACGCAGCAGGTTCAGGTCGAGGTTGCGGAAGTTCAGGCTATTCATCACCCTGATGAATGTAAGACATCACAAAGATAAATTGGCGTGAAATGCGGGTTAACCCTAGTATTGCGTGGTCCAAAAGACATTCTTTCCTTCAGGAGCCCGCCATGAGCACCCTCGCATCCAACCCCACTGTTTCCATTGGCCTCGGCCGCACCTCCCCGGCTGGCCGCCAGCCGCGCCGAGCCGACAGCTCGCGTGGCCTGGCCGCCCTGTTGCTCGCCGCTGTGGTGGCCGCCATGGTCATCCTTGCCGACCGCCTGATCAGCACCTGGGCCGATGGGCATCTCTTCCTGGCCTGGGTGTTGCTGTGGGTGGTGGTGTTCGCCGGTCTGGCGCTGTTTGCCGACTCGGCCCGCCGCCTCGCCCGTCGCGGCATCGTGGTGCTGGACAGCTGGTCGCAGTCGCTGGCCGAGGCGCGTGCCGAAACCCGCCTGTGGGAAATGGCCCGTCACGACCCGCGTCTGATGGGCGAGTTGACGCTGGCCCGCACCCGCGCCGAAGCGGACGAGCCCGCCGGCACCTTCGACACCGCGCTCGCTCCGCTGGGCCTGCCAGTGGCGTCCGGCGCCGCGGCACCGACCGCATCTTATTGGGAGCGTCTGGGCCAGGCCCGCGCCGCGCGCCACATGCACAACCACTACCTCTGAACGCCCGTTTGCCGGGCGCCCACAAAAAAGCCACCGGGTGCGGTGGCTTTTTTTTCGTCCGGGCTTCTTGGCCCGGGGTGCGGCGGTGGGTGGCAGATCGTGCCGCCCGACCGTGTCGGGGCCGGCGGCCTCAGGCGGCCAGGCGCTTCTCGATCTTCGTTTTTGTCTCCTCGAGTTCCCTTGGCAAATGGTGGGCGAGCTGGGTGAACAGCTCGCTGTGCAGCGCAAGCTCCGTGCTCCATGCTGCGCGGTCGATGTGTGTGACCGTCCGGTACTGTTCGGCCGAGAAATTCAGGCCGTCCCAGTGGATGTCTTCAAAACGCGGGCTCACGCCAAAGGCGTGTTCGACACCCTGGCCGCGACCTTCGAGGCGGTCGATCATCCACTTGAGCACGCGCATGTTTTCGCCGAAACCGGGCCAGACGAACTTGCCCGCCTCGTCCTTGCGGAACCAGTTGACGCAGAAGATGCCCGGTAGTTTGGCGCCCTGGGCTTGCAGTTTCGCGCCCATGTCCAGCCAGTGCTGGAAGTAGTCGCTCATGTTGTAGCCGGTGAAAGGCAACATGGCGAACGGGTCGCGGCGCACCACGCCTTGCGCGCCGAAGGCGGCAGCGGTGGTCTCGGAACCCATGGTGGCGGCCATGTACACGCCTTCGGTCCAGTCGCGGGCTTCGGTCACCAGTGGCACGGTGGTCGAGCGGCGTCCGCCGAAGATGAAGGCATCGATCGCCACGCCGGCGGGGTCGTCCCAGGCCGCATCGAGCGCCGGATTGTTGGTCGCGGCCACGGTGAAACGGGCGTTCGGGTGCGCAGCCTTGGCGCCTGTTTCCCTG
Organism: Hydrogenophaga sp.; assembly: GCF_030373225.1. Classification (GTDB taxonomy): domain Bacteria; phylum Pseudomonadota; class Gammaproteobacteria; order Burkholderiales; family Burkholderiaceae_C; genus Hydrogenophaga. The sequence goes on from NZ_JAUCZG010000012.1 coordinate 54,822, forward strand.
GCGATCTGCGGCGTCCAGTCCTTGCCTTGCCAGTCGATGGCGTGCGCCGGTGCATCGCTCATGCCTTCCCACCACACGTCGCCGTCGTCGGTCAGGGCCACGTTGGTGAAGATCACGTCGCGGTCCAGGCTGGCCATGCAGTTGGGGTTGGTCAGGGTGTTGGTGCCCGGGGCCACGCCGAAGTAGCCCGCTTCCGGGTTGATCGCATAGAGGCGGCCGTCGGCGTGCGGCTTGATCCAGGCGATGTCGTCGCCGATGGTGGTGACCTTCCAGCCCTCGAAGCCCTTGGGCGGGATCAGCATGGCGAAGTTGGTCTTGCCGCAGGCGCTCGGGAAGGCCGCAGCCACGTGGTACTTCCGGCCTTCAGGGTTGGTCACGCCCAGGATGAGCATGTGTTCTGCCAGCCAGCCCTGTTGTTTGCCCATGGTGGAGGCGATGCGCAGCGCGAAGCACTTCTTGCCCAGCAGCGCGTTGCCGCCGTAGCCCGAGCCATAGCTCCAGATCTCGCGGGTTTCAGGGTAGTGGACGATGTACTTGGTGGTCGGGTTGCAGGGCCAGCCGGTCTGGTCGGTTTCGCCCGCAGCCAGTGGCGCGCCCACGGTGTGCACGCAGGGCACGAACTCGCCGTCGGTGCCCAGCACGTCGAACACGGCCTTGCCCATGCGCGTCATCAGCTTCATGTTGACGGCGACATAGGCGCTGTCGGTGAGCTCGATGCCGATGTGGGCGATCGGGCTGCCGAGCGGGCCCATGCTGAAGGGCACCACGTACATGGTGCGCCCGCGCATGCATCCGTCAAACAGCGGCTGCAGCGTGGCGCGCATCTCGGCCGGTGCCTTCCAGTTGTTGGTCGGGCCGGCGTCTTCCTGCTGCTCGCTGCAGATGAAGGTGCGGTCTTCCACACGGGCCACGTCCGACGGGTCGGAGCAGGCCAGAAAGCTGTTGGGCCGCTTCACCGGGTCGAGCCGCTTCATCGTGCCGGCGCTCACCAGCAGTTCGCACAGGCGCGCGTATTCCTCGTCGCTGCCGTCGCACCAGAGCACGTTGTCGGGCTTGCACAGGGCCACCATGTCGGCCACCCAGGCGATCAGTCGGGCATTTCTGACATGGGAAGGGGTGTTGAGGGTCAGTCCCTGCATCACGGGAGAGTTCATGGGAAGGCTCCAGAAGTTGATAACCGGTGCGCACCAGAGACGCCGACAGCCGCGGGCTGCAGGGCATGCAGCAGGGCGGCTGTCGGGTGTCCCTTGTGCTTGAAAGGGGTGGTCGGCGCGGTGGGCTCAACAGCGGTTGGCGCTGGTCAGCCAGAGGACAAGGGGCGGGTTGGTGTGCCCGCGGCTCGGTCCGTGTGTCGTCCTTGCTCCGATTTTATGAAACCGGGCGCCGGGTTACGAACTGGTTACATGCAAAACCCGCATAACGTGATGCATTAAACGGTCTGGGCCTGCACGGGCCGCCAAACAAAACGGCCGAACGCCCCCGGGGCGTTCGGCCGTCGGGCCGGTGCCGGGTGCGTCAGGCCATGAAAACGGCGATGAAGGCCAGCAGGAACATCAGCACGCCGCCGGCCACCGGCAGCACCACGGGCATGAAAGGAACGATGGACTCGACCATGTCCTGGGGTTGGTCGCTGGGGGTGTGGGCGTCGTGGTGGTCCATGTTTTGGGTCCTGCGGAAGATGAAACTGGCGGGATTTTAAGGCAGTCGCCTCACAGCAGGGCGTACGTGGTGCTGGCGCGGCACACGCTGCGCCCGTCGGTGGCACCGGCGATGTCGATTTCGCCGAACACCAGGTTCTTGCCCGCCCGCACCACCCGGGCGGTGACGCGGGCGTCCTGGCCCGACAGCGGTTTGAGGAAGCTGGTGTTGAGCTGCACGGTGGTCATGGGACGCTGATCACCGAGCTGGGTCACGATGGCCAGCACCATGGCGGTGTCGGCGGCCGACATCATGGCCTGGCCGCACAACATGCCGCCCACGCGCGCGAGTTGGTCGTTCTGCGGCAAACGCAGCGTGACCACGCCGTCGGCAAACGACTCGACCTGCAGCCCGAGCGCCTGCACCCAGGGCGCGAACCAGGCCGTGAGCAGGCCTTGCAGCGATTCCACCGAAACAGGGGCGGGCGTTTGTTGACCCATTCAATCCTCCTTGCGCCAGCGCGCGAGCCAGTGGTCCATGAGTTTGCCGGCTGCTTCCCGCCCACCCAGGCCGAACGACAGCGCAAACGCCACCGCCACCGCGCCCAGTGTGAGCCCGAAGGCCAGATTGACGATGTCGTCGGCGATGCCCATGGCACGCAGGCCCATGGCGATCACCAGCGCCAGGATGGCATAGCGGCCGACGCGCGCCAGTCCCTGGGTGCCGGCGCCGCTGGCACGGTCGATGGCGTCGTGCGCCACGTTGGCCAGCCAGAAGCCGATCACCAGAATGGCCGAACCGAGCAGGATGTCGCCCCCGAAGCGGATGAAGCTGGCGACCATGTCGCTGACCTGGCCGAACCCGAGTTGTGCCGCTGCTTCGACCGTCGCAAAGAGCATGGCGAAGAACAGCACCACCCGGCCAACCAGCCGGGACGCGCTGGTGTTCTCGAACGCATGGGCCAGCTGGACGCGGGCCGGCAGGGTGTCGAAACCCAGCGCGGCGAGCAGGCTGGTCAGCAACTGGCTGGCGAAGCTGGCGACCAGCCAGGTGACGACCAGGATCAAGCCGGCCGCCACGATGTTGGGCACGGCCTGCATCAGGCGCGACAGCATGTCGGTGGCTGGCCGGGAGATGGCCTCGATCTTCAGCGCATCGAGCGCTGCGATCAGCGATGGCAGGAACACGGCCATGAACACCAGCAGGCCGATCACGCTGGACAGCTGCACCGTGCCGGCCAGACCCGCGCGGCTGCCGAGCCAGTCGATGCCGGCGGTGCGGCTGAGGTGGGTGCTGAGTTTGCGCAGCACGGTGGCCACGATCCAGCCGACACCACCGATCACGAAGGCGGCCACCGCGTTGGGCAGCATGTCCAGGGTCTTGGTCACCATGCCGCGCAACGGGTCGAGCAGGCCCTCGAGTTGCAGCGCACCCAGGATCGCGGGCACGAACAGCAGGATCACCAGCCAGAACAGCGCTCCTGCGAGACCTTCGCCGAGGGGCGCCATGTCGGCGTGTTCGGACAGTTTTTCATCGAGCGTGGTCTTGTCCAGCAGTTTTTGCGCGACGGCGCGCACCACGCTGGCCACCAGCCAGCCCACCAGCGCCAGCACCAGGCCCCCCAACAGGCGGGGCGCGTATTCAAAGAGCTGTGTGGTGAAGGCCGAAAAAGGACCGGAGACGATCGCCAGGTCCAGGGAATTGAACACCGCAACGAGGGTGAGCAGGATCACCACCCAGAACAGGCCGAGCGCGACCGCGCCCTCGATGTCCACCCCCGTGCCGGTGAGTTTGCCGAAGCGGTGGTTCACGCCGACAAAGCCCAGGCTCTTGCGCGTGGCCGCCCGCACCAGCACGGCGATCAGCCAGCCCAGGATGAAGATCGCAAGCGCGCCGAGCAACTGGGGGATGTGGGTGCCCAGGTTGTTCTGCAGCGAGTCCCACAAGGCATTGGTGTTCATGGCGTTGCTCCGGTTCGTGAGTCGGGACCGAACCCATGATGCAGAGCCCTCCGGCCAGCGTCAACCTCGACCGGGCCGCGATGTCAGAGCAGCGACGTGTCGAAACCGGCTTGCTGCAGACGCTCGATCACCTGCGCGATGTGCTCCCGCCCACGCGTTTGCAGCACCAGTTCGATGGCGACGTTCTGCGCCGCGAGCAGGGTGAAGGCGCGCTGGTGGTGCACCTCGTCGATGTTGGCGCCGGCGTCGGCCACCGTGGCCGTGATGCGGGCAAGGTTGCCCGGCACGTCGCGCGCATTGACCTGGATGCGCGCCAGCCGGCCCGCGCGCACCATGCCGCGCTCGATGATGGAGGCCAGCAACAGCGGGTCGATGTTGCCGCCGCACAGCACCAGCCCCACGCGTTGGCCGGCAAAGCGCTGCGGATGCCGGATGAGCGCGGCCAGGCCGGCGGCCCCCGCGCCTTCGACCAGGGTTTTCTCGATCTCCAGCAGCATCACGATGGCCTGTTCGATGTCACCCTCGTCGACGAGCAACAGGTCGTCCACCTTGTGGCGCACGATCGCTTCGGTGATCACGCCGGGCGTGCCCACGGCAATGCCTTCGGCAATCGTGCTGGTGCCCTGGGGCAGGTGGGTGCCCTTGATCGCATTGAACATGGCGGGAAAACGCTCGGTCTGCACGCCGATGATCTGGATGTCCGGGCGGATCGCCTTGGCGGCGGTGGCCATGCCGGCGATGAGGCCGCCGCCGCCGATGGCCACCACCAGCGTGTCGAGGTCGGGTTGCACGCGCAGCATCTCCAGCGCGACCGTGCCCTGGCCCGCCACGATGTCTTCGTCGTCGTACGGGTGCACGAACACCAGACCCTGCCGTTGCGCCAGTTCGTGCGCATGGGCACGGGATTCATCGAGCGTGTCGCCGTGCAGCACCACCTCGGCGCCGAAGCCGCGCGTGCGCTCCACCTTCACACCGGGCGTGAAGCGCGGCATGACGATCACCGCGCGCAGACCCAGGCGCTGGGCGTGGTACGCCACGCCCTGGGCATGGTTGCCTGCGCTCATGGCGACCACACCGCGCGCCCGCTCGTCGGTGCCCAGCTGGGCCAGCTTGTTGCAGGCACCGCGTTCCTTGAACGAAGCGGTGTACTGGAGGTTCTCGAACTTCAGGAACACCTGGCAGCCCGTGAGCTGCGAAATGGTCCGCGATTCGACGAAGGGCGTGTCCAGCACCTGCCCGGTGAGACGGGCGGCGGCGGCTTGAATGTCTTTGAGTTCCAGCATCGCGAGATTGTGAACCGGCGCAGCGTGCGCCGCGCTTCCATAAAGCCGGACAAATCCCACAAACACGCTTCATCACTCGCTTCCATGATTGATCAAGCTGGGTTATGGTCCATTTGAATGCCGGATGTCCCGGCACGGCGTCACTGGAAGCACGTTCTGGAGGGGTCTGGATGATCAAGCGTTCCGTGCTGCCTGCACCCCCTGCAGGCCGTACCCTGGTCGATCCGCGGGAGGGCCGAAACCCCTTTGTGGGCGAGGGACGGGTGTTCGTGCCGCACGGTCTTCGCCAGGCCCCCGTGCTCGACCTCATGTGCTCGCACTTCGTGCTAACGCTCGCGGCTCGCCAGGGGCCCCGCTTCAACGTGCGCCGCGACCTCAACACCTTGCTCTCGCTCGCCGGCCGACATCTGGTGTGGCCGCTCACCGTGCTGTCGCGGCTGCGCGAGTTTCTGCAGCGCCGCTGCAAGGACAACGAACTCTGGAGCGGGCACGACAAGCTCCCCACCACCGCCTTCATGGAGCGCTATGGTGTGTGGCGCGGCCCCTACGAAGAAGGCACGCTCTTCTTCTACCTCGACGAATATGCCAAGGAGTCGCCCAAAGACCTGCTCTCGGTGCTCGCCGTCACCGGCGAATGGCTCAGCCATGCGCTCAAGAAACAATCGACGCTGGTGGAGAAAAACATCGACGCCCTCGCCGGCCTGCTGCAGCTCAACCGCGCCGAACGCGCCTTGCTGCTCTACGGAACGCTCGCGCGCTACCAGCGCGACCTGCGCTCCATCCTGGTGGAGTTCAAGGTCAACAACGCGCCCGAGGCCTATGCGGCCATTGCCGACGTGGCCGGCGTGAAGGCCAGCGAGGTGGGCGAGGCGCTGCGCGCGGGCTCGCGGCTGGAGCGCATCGGCATGGTGGAGAACCTGATCTCCGAACACAACATCACCGACCTGGCCGACCTGATGAAGGTCAGTGAAAAGCTGCCGCCGGTGCTCATGCGCGAGTACCGCACGCAAAGCGAACTCATGGCGGTGTTCACGCGCCCGGCGGCGCGCTCGGCGCTCACGCCGAAGGACTTCGATTACGTGGGCGAAGACGTGCGCCTGCTGTGCGGCCTGCTGCGCGAGGCGGTCGCGCGCAAGGAGCCGGGCGTGAACGTGCTGATGTACGGCCCCCCGGGCACCGGCAAGACCGAGCTCGCGCGGGTGCTGGCACAGGCCGCTGGTCTGGAGCTGTTCGAAGTGGAATACGCCGACCGCGACGGCAATGCCCTTTCGGGCCGCGACCGCTACCGCTCGCTGCAGATCGCGCAGGTCTTCCTCAAGGGCACCGCGCATTCGGCCCTGTTGTTCGACGAGGTGGAAGACGTGTTTCCGCCGATCTCCAGCGAGGCCGCGCAGATCATGGCGCGGGCCGAGCATGTGGCTTCCTCGCACACCGGCAGTGTCAGCGGCAAGGCCTGGGTCAACCAGATCCTGGAAACCAACGCCGTGCCCACGATCTGGGTGACCAACCGCATCGAACAGATCGACCCGGCGTTTCGCCGGCGCTTTGCCTACCACCTCGAACTCAAGAGCCCGCCGCCCGGTGCGCGTGAACAGCTGGTGCGCAAGACGCTCGAAGGCGTGCCGGTGTCCGACGCGCTGGTGGCCCGCCTGACCGAGCGCAAGGGCCTCACACCGGCCCAGATCCGCACCGCTGTGCGTTTCGCCGGGCTCGCCGCCAGCCCCGCCAAACCGGCCACGCGCCGCAGCGTCAAGGCGCGCGCGGCGTCGGCACCGATGCTCGACGAGTTGATCGAGCGGCAACTGAAAAACGCCGACCTCGCGCTCGGCCGCAAGCCCGATCCCGTGCAGCGCCCGGGCGTCACCCAGTACAGCCTGGACATGCTCAACGTCGAGTCGCGCTACGAACTGCCGCGCGTGATCGCCGCGCTCAAGGCGCGCGGCCACGGCTGCCTGTGTTTCCATGGGGCTCCCGGCACCGGCAAGACCGCGCTGGCCGAGCACCTCGCCCAACAGCTCGAGCGCCCGCTGATGATCCGCCGCGCCAGTGACCTGGTGAGCAAGTTCGTGGGCGAGACCGAGCAGCAGATGGCCGCCATGTTCCGCGAGGCCGAGGCCGAGAAAGCCGTGCTGCTGCTGGACGAGGCAGACAGCTTCCTGCAGGACCGCCGGGGTGCGCAACGCACCTACGAGGTGACCGAGGTCAACGAGATGCTGCAAGGCATGGAGCGATTTGCCGGCATCTTCATCTGCACCACCAACCTGATGGACCGCATCGACCAGGCGGCACTGCGGCGCTTCACCTTCAAGATCCGTTTCAAGCCGCTCACGGCCGAGCAGCGCGAAGCCATGTTCGTGGTGGAGGCGCTTGCAGGCGAGCGCTCACGGCTGGACGTCGCGCACGCCGCCCGCCTGGCCAGGCTCGACCAGCTCTGCCCGGGTGACTTCGCGGCGGTGAAGCGTCAGGTGGAGATCCTGGCCGAGGTGCTCGAGCCCGAGGAGTTCATTGCCCAGCTGGAAGCCGAGCACCGCATCAAGCCCGAGGTGCGCGAGGCACGCGGCATGGGGTTTGTGCACTGAGCGTGCACGCCCAGGGAAAAGGCCACCCGAGGGTGGCCTTGTTTCATCCCCCCTGGGGGTGACGCCGCAGGCGGCGCGGGGGGTTCAATGCAGCAGCGTCATGGGCTTGCTGGGGAGTTCGTCCGGCGAATAGTCCGGGTGGTTGTCCACGAAGAAGCGCAGCTTCTGGTCCAGGCGCGAAATGCGGGTGTTGGCCACGCTCTCGCAGTGGTGCTTGGAGATCAGGGCAAAGAGTTTGCTGCGCAGGAACCAGAGGTCCTTGGGGCTCTGGCACGAGAGCAACGCGGCATGGATGCGCACGCGCACGGGGTCCTGGATGTCGGCCATGGCCGCGTGGAACTCGTCGACCAGAAAGTCCAGCTCCAGCACTTGCGTGTCGTGGTACTGGACCCGTTTGCTTTTGCCAATCCAGGGCAGCCAGGAAAACATGCAGTGCTCCGTTCGAGATGTTCGGGGTGACCGGGACGAACCCCGGGTACACCTCAAGCATCGTCAGAGCCGGCGCGTTCTTGAGCGGTGAACGGTCTGAAAACGCCTCTTTGCGATGAACGGTGGCGCCTGTCAGCCGATGGTGGTCGTGGGGGTCGCGACGTTCCGGGACCGCTCACCCGAAAGCACTCACCACCCGCAACACCTCGGCGCCATAGGCCTCGCGTTTTTTCACGCCCAGGCCGGCAATGCCGTCGAGATCGGCCAGGGTTTGCGGCTGGCGTGCGGCGATCGCACGCAAGGTCGCGTCGTGAAAGATCACGAAGGCCGGCAGGTTGTGCTCTCTGGCCACGCCGGCGCGCCACGCCTTGAGGGCGTCCAGGCAGTCGCGCGCCGCCAGCGTGAGCGGCTGGCCGTCGTCCGCCACGGCGGCGCGTGCGCTGCGCTGGCGACTCACCCGGCCCGGGCCCGCCGCTTTCTCCGCGAGCGACTTCAGCCACACCGCGCTCTGCCCCTTGAGGATCTCGCGCGCCGCGTCCTGCAGGTGCAGCGTGTTGTAGTGCGCTGCGTCCACCTGCACCGCCTCGCGGGCGATCAGCTGGCGCAGCAGGGCGCGCCATTGCGTCTCGGACAGGTCGGCGCCGATGCCGAAGGTGGAGAGCTTGTCGTGCCCGTGCTGGGTCACTTTCTCGGTGACCTTGCCACGCAGGATGTCCATGATGTGCCCGGCGCCAAATGCCATGCCGCTGGACTGCTGCACGCGGTAGATGCACGAGAGCAGCTTGCGCGCCGATTCGGTGGCGTCAAAGAGCTGCGGCGGGTGCAGGCAGTTGTCGCAGTTGCCACACGGTTTGCTGTCTTCTCCGAAGTACGAAAGCAGGCGCACGCGGCGGCAGTCACTGGCTTCAGCGAGCGTGAGCAAGGCGTCGAGCTTGCCCCGCATCACCTGCTTGAACTCGTCGGCCGCCGGGCTCTCGTCGATCATGCGGCGCTGGTTCACGACGTCCTGCAGCCCGTAGGCCATCCAGGCGTTGGCAGGCTCCCCGTCGCGGCCGGCGCGGCCGGTCTCCTGGTAATAGCCCTCGATGTTCTTGGGCATGTCCAGGTGCGCCACAAAACGCACGTCGGGCTTGTCGATGCCCATGCCGAACGCGATCGTGGCCACCATGATCAGGCCCTCTTCGCGCAGGAATCGGTCCTGGTGTTTTTGCCGCACGGCCGCGTCCAGGCCGGCGTGGTACGGCAGCGCATGCAGCCCCGCCTCGCACAGCAGCTTGGCCACCTCTTCCACCCGGCGGCGCGACTGGCAGTACACGATGCCGGCGTCGTGTTCGTCGCCACTGGTGTGCTCGTCGCGGATGAAGCGCAGCAGTTGTGCGGTGGCGTCTTTCTTCTCCACCAGCTGGTAGCGGATGTTGGGCCGGTCGAAGCTGCTGATGAAGGTGCGTGCGTCCTGCAGTTGCAGCCGCTCCACGATGTCGGCGCGCGTGAGGTCGTCGGCGGTGGCGGTGAGCGCCACCCGAGGCACGCCGGCAAAACGCTCGTGCAGCACGACCAGGCCGCGGTACTCGGGGCGGAAATCGTGACCCCACTGGCTCACGCAATGCGCTTCGTCGATGGCAAACAGCGCGAGCTTGCCGCGTTCCCGGAGCGAGTCGAGCAGCGCGAGGAAGCGTGGTGTGGTCAGGCGCTCGGGCGCGGCGTACAGCAGGGTCAGTTCGCCGCGCAGCATCTCCTTCTCCACCCGCTGCGCATCTTCGCTGGACAGGCTGGAGTTGAGAAAGGCGGCGGCCACACCGGCCTCGAGCAGTGCACCGACCTGGTCGTGCATGAGCGCAATGAGTGGCGACACCACCACCGTGAGGCCCTGGCCGCGGCGTTCGCGCACGATGGCCGGCACCTGGTAACACAGCGACTTGCCGCCGCCCGTGGGCATGAGCACCAGTGCATCGCCCCCAGCGCCCACGTGCGCCACGATCTCGGCCTGCGGACCTCGAAAGGCCTCGAATCCGAACACCTCCTGCAGAACGCCGACGCTGGCCTCCAGGATTTCGCCGCCGGGCGCGATGTCGATCGCACCCACTACATCTGTTCCCACGGCAGACCATCAAAGCGCCAGCCGTTGAGGCTGGACCGCTTGAAGTCCTCGTTGAGTTCGCCCTCGAAGCCGTGCACCACATGCGCCACGTGGGCGAAGCCCGCGTCTTCCAGTGCCTTGCCCGCGTCCAGCGTGCGTTTGCCGCTGCGGCAGATCAGCAGCACCGGGCGGTCCTTGTCGCCCGCCTCCTGTTCGACAGCCCGGGCAAAACGCGCCGGGTCGGGCGTGAGGTCGGGGTATTCGTACCAGGGGATGTTCTCCACGCCGGGCGGGCGGCCCACGTAGAGGGATTCGATTTCCATGCGCACGTCCACGAACAGCGGCGCTGCCTCGCCGCGGGCTTCGCGGCTGGCGCGTTCGGCCTGCAACCAGGCCCAGGCCTGTGTGGGCGAGAGATGTTTCATGCCCGCTATTGTCGGGGAAAGCCCGGGGCCGCCCCTTGGGGTGAGAGGTCTTGCGGCGGGTGGCTTCTTACAATCCGGGCATGACACGTCCTGCCTACACCCGCGCCACGGCGCTGCCCGAGATCCTGAAACACCGCATCGCCGTTCTCGATGGCGCCATGGGCACCATGATCCAGCGCTTCAAGCTGGGCGAGGCGCAGTACCGCGGGGATGGCTATGCCGGCCCCGACGGTGCCGGCCTGCGCTTCAAGGACTTCCACAAGGACGTCAAGGGCAACAACGAGCTGCTCAGCCTCACCCGCCCCGATGTCATCCAGGACATCCACGAGGGCTATCTGGCCGCCGGCGCCGACCTCATCGAGACCAACACCTTCGGCGCCACCAGCATCGCCCAGGACGACTACGACATGGGGCATCTGGCGCGCGAGATGAACCTGGCTTCGGCGCGCATCGCGCGCGCCGCGTGCGACAAGTTCAGCACCCCCGACAAGCCCCGCTTCGTGGCCGGAGCCCTGGGCCCCACGCCCAAGACGGCGAGCATCAGTCCCGACGTGAACGATGCCGGCGCGCGCAACGTGACGTTCGAGCAACTGCGCGCGGCCTACCTCGAGCAGGTCGAGGCCCTGGTGGAAGGCGGGGCCGACGTGCTGCTGGTGGAGACCATCTTCGACACGCTCAACGCCAAGGCGGCGCTGTTCGCCATCGACGAGTACTTCGAGAAAAGTGGCGAGCGCCTGCCGCTCATCATCAGCGGCACCGTGACCGATGCCTCCGGCCGCATCCTGAGCGGCCAGACGGTCAGCGCTTTCTGGGCCAGCGTGCGCCACCTGCAGCCGCTGGCCGTGGGCCTCAATTGCGCCCTGGGTGCTGCGCTCATGCGCCCCTACATCCAGGAGCTGGCCAAGGTGGCGGGCGACACCTTCATCAGCTGCTACCCCAACGCCGGCCTGCCCAACCCCATGAGCGACACCGGCTTCGACGAAACCCCGGCAGACACCAGCCAACTGCTGCGCGAGTTCGCGGCCGAGGGGCTGGTCAACATCGTGGGCGGTTGCTGCGGCACCACGCCGGAACACATCGCAGCCATTCACCACAGTGTGGAGCCGTTGGCTCCGCGCAGCCTGCGGCGCGAGTTCTTCTACAAGGAAGCCGCCTGATCCACGCCGGACCTTCAGGAAAAAACGGAAGGTATCTCAGTTGGTGGAACTTCTGATTCGCAACCACAATCGCGCTTCCCTTCAAGGGGAGTAGTCGACCTGCCACCCGGCGCCGAGCCGGGCCCTGGCAGGTGGGGTTTTCGTCAATACGCGGTCGCCCGGCCGCCGGAAACCTCCAGCCGCCAACCAGGCGGTGATGGCAAGACCTTGGGGTGTTCCTTCAACACCAATCCGAGGTTTCTCATGGAAAGCATTGCCCCGTTGTGGCTGTGGGTCGTCTTTGTCGCGATCGTCATCGTCGCCCTGTTCGTCGATTTTGTCGTGCTCAGCAAGCAGGGCTCCCATGTGGTGGGCGTGAAGGAAGCCTTGCGCTGGTCGCTCGTCTGGGTGGCCTTGAGCTTCATGTTCAACGCCTTCTTCTGGTGGGCGGTGAAGGACACCACGGGCTCGACCGAGATCGCCAATGAAAAGGCACTCGAGTTCCTCACCGGCTACCTGATCGAGAAGAGCCTGGCGGTCGACAACATTTTTGTGTTCCTGCTCATCTTCACCTACTTCGCCGTGCCGCCGGCCTACCAGAAGCGCGTGCTCATGATCGGCATCGTGGGCGCCATCGTGCTGCGCACGGTGATGATCCTGGTGGGCGGCTGGCTGATCGCGGAGTTCCACTGGATCCTGTACGTGTTCGGCGCTTTCCTGGTGCTCACCGGCGTGAAGATGTGGTGGGCGGCCGGCCAGGAGCCCAGCCTGGAAGACAACCCCGCGCTCAAGCTGCTGCGCAAGCTGCTGCCGGTGAGCAAGTCGTTCGACGGCGAGAAGTTCTGGACGGTGGAGAACGGCAAGCGCATCGCCACACCGCTGCTGATGGTGATCTGCCTGGTGGGCCTGACCGATGTGATCTTCGCGGTCGACTCCATCCCGGCGATCTTCGCCATCACCAAGGACCCGTTCATCGTGCTCACCAGCAACGTGTTCGCGATCCTGGGCCTGCGCGCCATGTTCTTCCTGTTGCAGGCCGCGGCCAGCCGCTTCCACCTGCTCAACTATGGTCTGGCGGTGATCCTGGTCTTCATCGGCACCAAGATGCTGTTGATCGACATCTTCAAGATTCCAGTGACGGTGTCCCTGGGCGTGGTGATTTCCATTCTCGCGATCACCATGGTCTGGAGCAGCAAGACGGCTCCGAACACTTGAGGTTGTGAGCCCCCACGCTCCCCCGCTGCGCGAGGTCCGCTGCCCCCCGGGGGGGCTGGCCCCGCCTTGGGGCGGCCCGGCGGCTGGGCCGCTTCGCCCCCACGCTCCCCCGCTGCGCGAGGTCCGCTGCCCCCCGGGGGGGTTGGCCCCGCCTTGGGGCGGCCCGGCGGCTGGGCCGCTTCGCCCCCACGCTCCCCCGCTGCGCGAGGTCCGCTGCCCCCCGGGGGGGTTGGCCCCGCCTTGGGGCGGCCCCGCCTTGGGGCGGCCCGGCGCCGGATCGCCTTCAGTCGCGTTCGCGTTCGGGAATCAGATTTTCGATCTCCTGCTGCATCGACAGCACGAGCTGACCGTACAGCTGGAGCTTGGTGTCGTTGTCGCGCAGCCGCTGGCTCAGGCGCTGGGCCACGGCGCTGAGCAGCTTGGCGGCGGTGGTGGGCTCTTCCTTGATCAGGATCTGCAGCGATGAGCGTGTGAGCACGGCGCAGCGAACCTCGGTGCTGGCGGTGCAGGTGGCCGAACGGGCCTCGCCGTCCATCAGCGACATCTCGCCCATGAGGTGACCCGGCCCGAGGACGTTCACCGTGTGCGGCTCGGTGCGGCTGACGGTGACGGCCTCCACCGTGACCTCGCCCTCGATCAGCAGCGCCATGAAGCCGTCTTCTCCGCCGCTGTGGCCCTGGCGGATGATGGCCTCGCCCTCGGCGCAGCGCCGCAGTTCCATGAAGCCCACCACGGTCAGCGCCTCGGCCTCGCTGAGCTGGATCAGCGCGTTGGTCGAGCGCAGCAGCTCGGCGGCCCGGTGGGCGGTGGAGGAAACAATCACCCGGCTGCGGCGGCGTTTGCGCGCCCGGGCCGCGGCGTAGCGCTCGCCGAACAGTCTGTCGAACAGGGCCATGGGGGGTACCGGTGGGCTGCGAAGTGGGGTGTCCTGCATTGTCGCCCGTCGCCGCGCACCGCTTTGGCACATTCATTGCGTGCCTTGCGTTGATGCAGATCGACGCGCCCGACCCCTCCACCCGCGCCTGGGGCGACCCACTGGCCTTGCTGCTCGCGTCCACCGGTGAGGGCGTGTTCGGCATCGACCTGCACGGTCTGTGCGTGTTCATCAACCACGCCGGCGCCCGCATGATCGGCTTCGAGCCCGACGAGCTGCTGGGCTGCAACATGCACGATTTCACCCACCACTCGCACGCCGACGGCGCGCACTACCCGGTGGAAGACTGCCCGATCTTCAAGGCCTTCCGGGAAGGCCTGCCCTGCCGCATCGACACCGAGGTGTTCTGGCGGCGCAACGGCACGGCCTTCCCGGTCGAGTACTCCAGCCATCCCATCATCGACGGCGGCGAGGTGCGGGGCGCGGTCGTGACCTTCGTCGACATCACCGAGCGCAAGCGGGCTGCCGATGCCCTGCAGCGTGCCAAGGACGAACTGGAAGAACGGGTGGATGAGCGCACGCTGGCGTTGGCCACCGCCCTGAAGCAGGTGCGTGAACTGGCCGCCCGGTCGGAGGCGGTGCGCGAGGAGGAACGCACCCGCATCGCACGCGAGGTGCACGACGAACTCGGCAGCCTGCTGGTGGCCCTCAAGATGGACGTGAACTGGCTGGACAAGCGCCTGTCGGAACAGGAGCAGCGCACGCTGGAGGCGGCCGGCGACATGCGCGAGCGCATGCGCTGCAAGTGCCAGAACATGAGCCGGCTGATCGAAAACGCGGTGGACAACGTGGGCCGCATCATCACCGACCTGCGCCCCAGCATCCTGGACCACCAGGGCCTGTGGGCCGCGCTCGAATGGCAGGCGCAGGAGTTCGTGCAATCGGCCGAGATGTCCCTGAACTGGTGCATGGACGTCGACGACGCGCCCGATCCGGCAGAACCCCTGGCCATGGGCGTGTTCCGCATCTTTCAGGAGATGCTGAGCAATGTGGGGCGGCATGCGCACGCCCGAACGCTGGAGGTGCGCATCGCCGTGCAGGCGGGGGTGCTGAGCCTGTCGGTGCAGGACGACGGTGTCGGCGCGCCGGCCCAGGCCTTCGAGGCGGCCGACGCCTACGGGGTGATGGGCATGCGCGAGCGCGCGCGCCACTTTGGCGGCCGCATCGATATTTCCAGCGCGCCCGGCGCCGGCACGCGCATGTGCCTGGCGGTCGCCATTCCTGCAGAGGCCTCGGCATGACCACCACCGACCCCGACACCATCCGCGTGCTCATCGGGGACGACCACCGCATCGTGCGCGAAGGTCTGAAGCAGGTGCTGGCCGATGCACCCGATGTGACGGTGGTCGCCGAGGCGCCCACCGGCCACGAGGTGCTGGCGCAGGTGGCGGCGCTGTGTGCACCCGGCGGGGCGGGTCTGGGTCTGGTGCTGCTGGACATCGCGCTGCCGGGCATCGACGGACTCGACGTGCTGCAAGCCCTCAAGCGCGAGCACCCGCGCCTGCCGGTGCTCATGCTCAGCACCTACCCGGAGAAGCAGTACGCGGTGCGCTGCATCCGCCTGGGCGCCAGCGGTTACCTCAACAAGAGCGCCGACCCCGACGACATGCTGGCTGCGGTGCGCAAAGTGGCTCACGGTGGCATTTACCTGAACGCAGCCACGGCCGAGGCGCTGGCCGTCGCAGTGGGCCAGGCCCGCACACAGGCCGGCCCCGAAGCCCTGTCGCACCGGGAACATCAGGTGTATCGCCTGCTCACCCAGGGGCATACCGTGAGCGAGATTGGTGCACAGCTCGGTCTCGCGCCCAACACCGTGAGCACTTACCGTGCACGCATTCTCGAGAAGACCGGTGCGAAAAACGACGTGGAGCTCGCGCTTTCCGCCGAGCGCCACGCGCGCCATGCCGAGCCAGGGCAAGCCACTGCCTGATCGCCGCCGTGCGGGCCGGCTCAGGCCGGGTTTGTAGGGCTGGCCCTACGTGGCATCGAAATGCCCACGTCGATTCTCGGCGGGAAGCGCGATCTGGCGCGGCGCTTGCGTCACCCACCCCGTCCATCAACTTGCGAGGTGTGCCATGACCGCTGATTACGATCCCTTCGATGCCGACCGACCCTTGCGCATGCGCTGTGCCTGTGGCCGGCCCCACTCGGTGGCCGAGCACATTCAGGCCTTTGGTGCGGCGCACGCCGGACCGCAGCGCCTGGTCAACAACGCGGGCATGAACAGCGAGGAACAGCGCGGTGCCGACTTCATGGAGGCGGCGCTGGTCAAGGCGCTGTTTCCGCAGGAGCCGGTGCGCCGAGCCTTTCTGAAAGCGGTGGGCCGCCCCACCGCCATGGCGGCCATCGCCAGCCTGTTCCCCATGGGCGCGATGCAGGCCCTGGCACAAGACCGCCGGCCGCTGGAGAAGACCGATCTCAAGATCGGCTTCCTGCCCATCACCTGCGCCACGCCACTGGTGGCCGCCGACCCGCTGGGCTTTTACGCCAAAGAAGGGCTCAAGGTCTCACTCAACCGAACCGCGGGCTGGGCCGTGGTGCGCGACAAGACGCTCGCCGCCGAGTTCGATGCCTCGCACATGCTCTCGCCCATGCCGCTGGCCATCAGCATGGGGCTGGGCGCCGATGCCACGCCGATGGTGATGCCCGCGATCGAAAACGTGAACGGCAACGCCATCACCCTGCATGTGAAGCACAAGGACAACCGCGACCCGAAGAAGTGGAAGGGCATGAAGTTCGCCATTCCATTCGACTTCTCCATGCACAACTTCCTGCTGCGCTACTACCTGGCCGAAAACGGCATCGACCCGGACACCGACGTGCAACTGCGCGTGATGGCGCCGCCCGACATGGTGGCCAACCTGCGCGCCGAAAACATCGATGGCTTCATCGTCGCCGAGCCCTTCAACCAGCGCGCAGTGTTTGACGGCGTGGGCTTCATCCACCTGCTCACCAGCGAGCTCTGGGACAACCACCCCTGCTGCGCCTTTGCCGCCACGCGCAAGTTTGTGGAAACGAACCCCAACACCTTTGCCGCTCTGTTCCGCGCCATCGTCACCTCCACCCTCCACTGCTCCAGGATGGAGAACCGCCCCGCGGTGGCTGCGGCGATTGCCGGGCCGAACTACCTCAATCAGCCGCTCACCGTGCTGGAGCAGGTGCTGCTCGGGCGCTTTGCGGATGGCCTGAGTTCGGTGCGCAACGAGCCCAACCGCATCAACTTCGATCCCTTCCCCTGGCAGTCCATGGCGGTGTGGATGCTCACCCAGATGAAGCGCTGGGGCTATGTGAAGACCGACATCAACTACGCGCAGATCGCCGAGCAGGTCTTTCTCGCCACCGACGCGCGCAAGCGCATGGCCGAGCTGGGTTTCACCGCGCCCTCGACCAACAGCAAGACCCACGTGATCATGGGCAAGACCTTCGACCCCGCCAAGCCCGAGGCGTATGTGAAGTCCTTTGCCATCGGCAAGGGTTGATTCGGCACCAAGGCGGTGCCTGACAAGGCGGCAGCCGTCCAGGTTGGTGCTCGGCTTGGTGAAGGTTGCGAGCTGCCGATCCGATTCGGCACCGAACCGCACGCTGCGCGCCTTCCGTGTCTGCTCCAGCAGACGGCTGGCCGCCCGTGCCCCTGGTGGTGGGCGCGGTGTCTGCCTTGGCGCAACGATCCTGAGCGGCTCGTGTAGGGCCAGCCCTACAGGGGGTGGTTGCCGTGGCTGCGAAATGCGCTTCGGCCTTCGAAACAGACCCTGAATCGCCCAGCTTGGCCCGCTGCTTGCAATGCATGAAGCATCTTCAACTCCAGAGGTGCGCCATGTCTGAGTTCTTCGATCCCTACAACGCCGACCGTCCGCTCATGATGAAGTGCAGCTGCGGGCGCGACCACACCGTGGCCGAGCACGAAGCGGAGCAGGCCGGTGCCGCCCAGGCCACCCGCACCCTGCGCGAGCGCAGCGAGACGGCCGAGTTCGAGGCTTACAGCAACGAGTTCATCGAGGCCACGCTGATGAAGGCCTTGTTCCCGCAAGACGCGGTGCGCCGCCGCTTCCTGCGCGCCGTGGGCAAGGGAACGGCCATGGCCGCCATCTCCAGCCTGCTGCCGGTGGCCAGCCTGCAAGCCATGGCCCAGGACAAGAAGGGCGCGCTGGAGAAGACCAACCTCAAGATCGGCTTCATCCCGATCACCTGCGCCACGCCACTCATCATGGCCAAGCCGCTGGGCTTCTACGAAAAGCAGGGCCTCAATGTCGAGGTGATCAAGACCGCCGGCTGGGCGCTGATCCGCGACAAGATGATCAACAAGGAGTACGACGCAACGCACTTCCTCTCACCCATGCCGTTGGCGATCTCGATGGGTGCCGGCTCCAACGCCGTGCCCATGAACGTGGCCACGATCCAGAACACCAACGGCCAGGCGATCACGCTGCACAACAAGCACAAGGACAAGCGCGACCCCAAGCAGTGGAAGGGCTTCAAGTTCGGCGTGCCGTTCGAGTATTCGATGCACAACTTCCTGTTGCGCTATTACCTGGCCGAAGCCGGCATCAACCCCGACACCGATGTGCAGATCCGCGTGGTGCCGCCGCCGGAGATGGTGGCCAACCTGCGCGCCGGCAACATCGACGGCTACCTTGGCCCAGACCCGTTCAACCAGCGCGCGGTGTTCGACGAAATCGGTTTCCTGCACGTGCTGACCAAGGACCTGTGGAACGGCCACCCTTGCTGCGCCTTCGGCACCAGCACCGAGTTCATCCAGCAAAACCCCAACACCTTCGCCGCGCTGTACCGCGCGGTGCTCACCGCCGCGGCCATGGCGCGCCAGCCGAAGAACCGCGAGCTGATCGCCAAGGTGATCTCGCCGCAGGCCTACCTGAACCAGCCCGAGACGGTGGTGGCGCAGGTGCTCACTGGCCGCTTTGCCGACGGTCTGGGCAATGTGGTGAATGTGCCCGACCGCGCCGACTTCGACCCCATGCCCTGGCAGAGCATGGCGGTGTGGATGCTCACGCAAATGCAGCGCTGGGGTTATGTGAAGGGCGATGTGAACTACAAGCAGATCGCCGAGCGCGTGTTCCTCATCACCGATGCGCGCAAGCACATGAAAGACCTGGGCATGCCATTCCAGGCCGGCTCGGGCTACACCAAGCACACCATCATGGGCAAGGAGTTCGACCCGGCCAAGGCGGCCGAGTACGCCAAGAGCTTCGCCATCAGCAAGGCGGCTTGAGATGAAGTCGCTCAACCTGAACCTGCGTGCGGCGCTGGTCTCGCTGCTGATGCTGGTGCTGCTCGTCGGCGCTTGGCATCTGGGCACCTCGGCGCCCTCGGTGGGCGGGTCGAGCGCCGGCATGACAGCAGAAGAAATCGAGTACGCCAAACTGCTGGGCAAAGACCCGGGCGCAGAGAAAACCACCGGGTTCCCCCAGCCCTGGGCCGTGGCCGAGGCGAGCTGGGCACACCTGTCGAACCCGTTCTACGACAACGGTCCAAACGACAAGGGCGTGGGCATTCAGCTCGCGCATTCGCTGGCGCGGGTGGCGGTGGGCTTTCTGCTGGCGATGGCGGTGGCCATTCCGCTGGGCTTTTTGATCGGCATGTCGCCGCTGTTGAGCAAAGCGTTCGATCCGTTCGTGCAGGTGCTCAAACCCATCAGCCCGCTGGCCTGGATGCCGCTGGCGCTCTACACGCTGAAAGACAGCAACGTGAGCGGCGTGTTCGTCATCTTCATCTGCTCGATCTGGCCGATGCTGCTCAACACCGCTTTCGGTGTGTCTGCCGTGAAACGCGAATGGCTCAACGTGGCCAGCACCCTCGAGGTGAACCCGATCCGCAAGGCGTTCCAGGTGATCCTGCCTGCGGCCGCACCCACCATCCTGACCGGCATGCGCATCAGCATGGGCATCGCCTGGCTGGTGATCGTGGCGGCCGAGATGCTGGTGGGCGGCACCGGCATTGGCTACTTCGTGTGGAACGAGTGGAACAACCTCTCGCTCACCAACGTGATCTTCGCGATTTTGGTGATCGGTCTGGTCGGCATGTTGCTCGACCTCATGTTCGCTCAGGCGCAGAAGGCGGTGACCTATGTGGAGTGACACCAGCGTGCGCGCCAGCGTCTCCCTGCCCCACGCCAGTGCGCCGGCCCCAAAGAAAGCTTCCAAGATGACCGGTTTCCTCCAGGTTGAAAACCTCGCCAAGGCCTACCAGACCGACAAGCCGGTGTTTGCCGACGTGTCCTTCGCCATCGACAAGGGCGAGTTCGTCTGCATCATCGGCCACAGCGGCTGCGGCAAGACCACCATCCTCAACGTGCTCGCCGGCCTGGACACCGCCACCTCCGGCCACTGCTTCATGGACGGGCGCGAGATCGCCGGGCCCAGCCTGGAGCGCGGTGTCGTGTTCCAGAGCCACGCGCTCATGCCCTGGCTCACGGTGCGGCAGAACATCGCGTTCGCCGTGAAGTCGCGCTGGCCCGACTGGAGCCGGGCGCAGATCAACGAGCACGCCGAAAAATTCGTCGCGCTGGTGGGCCTCTCCCCGGCCATCGACAAGAAGCCCAGCCAGCTCTCGGGCGGCATGAAGCAGCGCGTGGGCATTGCGCGCGCGTTCGCCATCCAGCCCAAGATGCTGCTGCTCGACGAACCTTTCGGCGCGCTCGACGCGCTCACGCGCGGCACCATCCAGGACGAGCTGATGGGCATCGTGCGCGAGACGCACCAGACCGTCTTCATGATCACCCACGACGTGGATGAAGCCATCCTGCTGGCCGACCGCATCCTGCTCATGAGCAACGGCAACGAAGGCCCGAACGGCTACGTGGCCGGTGGCATGGCCGAGGTGGTGGTGAATCCGCTGCCGCGCGAGCGCACGCGCGCGTTGTTGCACCACCTCGAGGGTTACTACGAGCTGCGCAACCACATTGTCGATTTCCTGGTCAGCAGGGCAAAAGCCCACTGACCGTCTTTCATCCTTCCTTCAACACACAACGAGGCAACCCATGAGCCGACTCGACGTCACCGAAAAGATCATCAGCACCAAAGTCACCAAGGGCCTGAGCTGGGCCGACGTGGCGAAGAAGGTGGGCCAGTCCAAGGAATGGACCACCGCGCTGTGCCTGGGCCAGATGACCGCCACGCCTGCGCAGGCCAAGGTGCTGGGCAAGATCTTCGGCCTGAGCGCCGACGAGCAGAAGTGGCTGATGGTCGTGCCCTACAAGGGTTCGCTGCCGACCTCGGTGCCCACCGATCCGTTGATCTACCGTTTCTACGAACTGGTGAGCGTGTACGGCACCACGTTCAAGGAACTGATCCACGAAGAGTTCGGCGACGGCATCATGAGCGCGATCGACTTCAAGATGGACATGCAGCGCCAGGCCGACCCGAACGGTGACCGGGTGAACATCGTGATGTCGGGCAAGTTCCTGCCGTACAAGCAGTATTGACCCCCCGCCGCGCTGCGCGCGTCCCCCCTGAAAAGGGGGCGGCACCTTGGGCCGGCAGAACCGGACCCTCGTTGCCGCCTTCCATCCCCGCCCCACAGTGCGATCCTGCAGGCCGAGGCACACGATGTGCTTTGATACCTGCATGCCCACCTCTCCCCTGATCCGCCTCACCCACTCCTGGCTCGACGACGGCCATGCGCTGGTGGCCGGGTCGCTCTTTGTGGCGCTGGGCATGACCATGTTTGCCCACGCCGGGCTGCTCACGGGCGGCGTGGCCGGCGTGGCTTTTCTGGTGAGCTACGCCACCGGGCTGAACCTGGCGCTGTGCTTCTTCGTGTTCAGCCTGCCGTTTTTCTGGCTCTCGTGGAAGCGGCTGGGCGTGGAGTTCACGCTCAAGAGCCTCGGTGCGGTGACGCTGGTGTCGCTGTGCACCGCGCTGGCGCCGCGCGTGGTGCGCTTCGAGTTGCTCAACCCCTGGGTGGCCTCGGTGGTCGGTGGTTTTCTCATCGGCTTCGGGCTGCTCGCCTTGCTGCGCCACCACGCCAGCGTCGGCGGGGTGAACATCGTGGCGCAGTGGCTGCAGCAGACCCGCAGCATGAGGGCTGGTTACATCCAGATGGCGGTCGATGTGCTGGTGGTGCTCACCGCCTTCGCGGTGGTGCCGCCCGAGCGTGTGTTGCAGTCGGTGGTGGGTGCCGTGGCGATCGGCGCCATCCTCGCGCTCAACCACCGACCGGGGCGCTACCTCGGGGTGTGAGGCGGCGCGTCAGCGCATGGGCGACTTCGGGATCAGCACGACCCCGGGCATGCCTTCAAAGTGGGCGTCGCAGGTGAGCAGTTCGGCGCCCCGTTGCACCGCCGTGGCATACACGATGGCATCGGCCGTGGCCAGCTTGTGTTGTCGGTGCAGATCGGCTGCCAGCAGGGCGGTGGTGGTGTCCAGCGGTACCACCTGGCACTTCATCGTGTAGGCGATCACTTGATCGGCCTGCGATTCGCCCAGTTCCCGCCACAACCATTTGGACAGTTCCAGCTGCACCATGGTCGGTACGAGGCACAGGTCTTTTTCAGGAATTTCCCGGGCCAGCTTCTTGCCGACCGGCGAGGCGATCAGCCATTCGATCCAGGCCGAGGTGTCCACCACGCGCATGTGCGCCGCCATCAGTAGCGGTCCTTGCGATCCCGGTACCCCGTCGGGCTGGCACCTTTGGCAATGCCGGCGAGCTGTTTCAGTTCGGGGACCGGCATCACAAGAACGCCCTTGTCCTTGGGAATGAAAACGAACTCCTGCCCGGCCTCCCAGCGCAGTTCGTCGCGAACGGCCTTGGGAATGGAGATCTGGAATTTGCTGGACAGGGTGGCGGTGGAAGACATGTCTGGCTCCTGATCGATCGATCAATGAATGGTAAGAATATACCAAACGTCGTGCGGATCGCAGGCCTCTATCCCGGCAGTGGAATCCACTCCTGATCGTCCCCCGGCGGCAGCGCAAAGCGCCCCGCCACCCAGTCGGCCTTGGCCTGTTCGATGCGTTCCTTGCGCGAGGACACGAAGTTCCAGAACACATGGCGTTCGCCCAGCGGCTCACCGCCAAAGACCATCAGCGTGCTTTTCTCCCGCGCGGTGATGACCGCATCGGTGTCGTTGCCGAACACCAGCAGCTGGCCGGGCACACAGGTCTGGCCGGCGTGTTCGACTTCGCCGCGCGCCACGTACACCGCCTGTTCGCTGTACCCGCCGGGCAGGGCCAGGCGCGCGCCGGCCTGCCATTCGGTGTGCAGGTAGAACAGCGGCGAGTGTGTCTTCACCGGGCTGCTCATGCCATAGGCCTCGCCCGCGATCAGGCGCATCCACACGCCGGCGTCGTCGCGCACCGGCAGGTCGGCCGCCGGGTAATGGGTGAAGGCCGGTTCGGTTTCTTCATCGGCCTCGGGCAGGGCCACCCACAACTGCATCAGTTCGAGGCCGCCGCCGGCAAACGAGTCGGGGTGTGTGAAGCGCTCCGAATGCGAGATGCCCCGCCCGGCCGTCATCCAGTTCACGTCGCCAGGCCGGATGAGCTGGTGCACGCCCAGGCTGTCGCGGTGGGCCACCTCGCCGCTGAGCAGGTAGCTCACGGTGGACAGCCCGATGTGCGGGTGCGGGCGCACGTCGGCGCCCGCAATGTCTTGCGGTGCCAGCGTCACCGGTCCGGCGTGGTCCACGAAGATCCAGGGGCCGACCATGCGGCGCCTGGCGCTGGGCAGCACGCGCCGCACGGTCAGGCCGTGGCCCAGGTCGGCGGCGCGCGCGGTGATGACCATCTCCAGCATGGCGTTCTCCTGTTCAGGCTGCGGCGGCGATGCGCCCCATGCGGCCACTTTGAAAATCGGCGAACGCCTGGTGGATCTCGGTCTCCGTGTTCATCACGAACGGGCCATACCCCACCACCGGCTCGTCGATCGGTTCACCGGCGAGCCACAGCACGGTGCTGTCTTCGAGCACCTCCAGCTGCACATCTTCGCCCTCGCGGGAGAACACCGGCATCTGCCCGGCGGTCACCTCCTGACCATCGGCCAGGCGCAGGTGGCCACGCAACACCAGCGGTGCCGTCGTGTGACCCGCTGCGGCCGGCAGCGTCACGCTGTGGCCGGCCTTCAGACGCAGGTCCCACACCTGCATGGGCGTGAAGGTCCTGGCCGGACCGGCCGTGCCCTGCAGTTCGCCGGCGATGATGCGCGCCAGGCCCGCGCCCCCGGGCAGGGCGACCTCGGGAATCCGGTCGCGCGTGATGCCCTGGTAGGCCGGTGCGGCCATCTTGTCGCGCGCCGGCAGGTTCACCCAGAGCTGCACCATCTCGAACGGCCCGCCCGTTCGGGCGAAGCGTTCGCCGTGGTACTCCTCGTGCACGATGCCGGCGGCGGCCGTCATCCACTGCACCTCGCCGGGGCCGATGGTGCCGCCACCGCCGCTGGAGTCGCGGTGCGCGACCTCGCCGTCGAAGACGATGGTCACAGTCTCGAAGCCGCGGTGCGGGTGCTGGCCCACGCCGCGGCGCTGCGCGGTGGGCTCGAAGCGGGTCGGGCCGCCGTGATCGAGCATGAGGAACGGCGAAAAGCGCTCGGGCCGGTCGTTGTACGAGAACAGCGTGCGCACCGGAAAGCCGTCGCCGACCCAGTGACCGCCTTCGCTGCGTTGAATGAAAGAAGCGGTTTTCATCGGTTGTTCTCCTTGCGACCAACCACTCTAACGGGCCAGCGTCCTCCCCATGGTTGGCAGGTTCAATCCGGTGGCGGCGGTAAGCTTCAACCCCCATGCGCATCGAACACCTCCGCCAACGCCTGCAAGCCCTGGGCGCCAACCCGCGCCACACCCAGCGCGTGCTGCGCCTGTGGTCGCAGGCCCTGCCACAGCACAGCGGGCGGCGCGAGGTGGCGCACTTCCTGCCCGCCACGCTGGTGGCGGCGCTGCCTGCGCTCACCCGGGAGCTCGCGGCCCTGGCGGTGCTGCAATCCGAACACCCGGGCGATGACGGCTCGGCGCGCCTGCTGGTGGCGCTGGCCGATGGCCAGACGGTGGAGAGCGTGCTGCTGCCGCGTGGCGGCTTGTGTGTGTCCACACAGGTGGGTTGTGCGGTGGGTTGCGTGTTCTGCATGACCGGACAGGGTGGCCTGGTCCGCCAGGTCGGCAGCGCCGAGATCGTGGCGCAAGTGGCGCTGGCACGCACGCTGCGGCCGGTGAACAAAGTGGTGTTCATGGGCATGGGTGAGCCCGCGCACAACCTGGACAACGTGATGGAGGCGATCGACCTGCTCGGCACCCTGGGCAACATCGGCCACAAGCAGCTGGTGTTCTCCACCGTGGGCGATCCGCGCGTGTTCGAAACCCTGCCGCTGGGCCGGGTGAAACCGGCGCTGGCACTCTCGCTGCACACCACCCGGGCGGCGCTGCGCGAACAGCTGCTGCCGCGCGCACCGCGCATGACACCCGCCGAGCTGGTGGACGCCGGCGAGCGCTACGCGCGCGCCACCGGCTATCCCATCCAATACCAGTGGACGCTGCTGGCCGGCATCAACGATGGCGACGACGAGGTCGAGGAGCTGGTGCGACTGCTGCACGGCAAGTCGGCCATCCTCAACCTGATTCCCTACAACACGGTGGACGGTTTGCCCTACCGGCGCCCGAGCAGTGACCAGGCCGCCGACATGGCCCGACGACTGCACCGCCGCGGCATCCTCACCAAGCTTCGCCAGTCGGCCGGGCAGGACGTGGAGGCGGGCTGCGGGCAGTTGCGGGCGCGGGCGGACCGGCCGACCCGGCGCGTCGTGCCGATCCAACCCGTCGGGCTCAATGCAGCGTCAACGGCCGTGACGTCGTCTTGACCCGCACCACCGCTGCGCGCGGCTCGTAGGGTGCCGGGGCGGCGCCGCAGATGTCGGCGGCGATGGCCCGGGCCTGGCGGGCGATGGGTTCGATGAAGCGGCTGGGTTGGCCCTGGATGGCGATGCAGTCGCCCATGGCGTGAATGTGTCCGTTGCTGGTCTTGAGATTCGCCGGGTCCACGGCGATGCCGTTGTCCCACTGCAGGTCGGCGCTCTGTGCCAGGCGCGGCGGTGTGACCAGGCCGGCGGCGGCGATCACCTGGTCGGCAGCAAACCGCTGGCCGCAGGTGGTGGTGATGCGGTAACGGCCGGCCACCTGCTCCAGCTGCGCCACCTGCACGCCGCCGACGAAACGGATGGCCAGGTCTTTCCAGGCGTCCAGCAATTGTGTGCCTGCGCCCTCGGCGCTCCAGCGCGCGAGCGGCTCGGTTTGTACGTCCAGCAGCGTGATGCGGTGGCCGCCGAGCGCGAGGTCGTTGGCGAGTTCGCTGCCGATCAGGCCGGCGCCGACGATGGTCACGTCTTTCGGTGTGTCGCCGAGTGCTGCTCGCAGCTTCTGGTAGACCGCCAGGTGGTTGACGCGCCAGCACATCGCGGCCGGCAACGTGGCTGGCAGCGCGGCTTGCGCGCCGTGGGCCAGCACCAGCCGGTCGTACTTCAGGTTGCCGCGCGTGGTGCGCAGCTGCCGGGTGTCGGTGCAGATGCGCACGGCTTGCGTGTGGCTGAGCAGGCGCACGTTCAGGCGCGCCGCGGCGGCCGCGCCGCTTTCCTTGACCATGGCTTCCAGCGCGGTGCTGCGCGCCATGGCGATGGACAACATGGGCTTGTCGTACACGTCGCCGGCGCAGGCGGTGACCACGGTGATGGGCAAGGTGGCGTCGAGCGCGCGCAGGGCTTCGGCCATCTGCCAACCGGCGCGCCCGGCGCCGACGATGAGCACGCCCGCCGCGCCGCGTGTGGCCACCGGGGTGCTGTTCGTCATGCCTGCGCGCAGGGCTTCGAGGCTGGGCGGCGTGTACGGCGTGAAGTCGGCCTTGGTCACGCCACACAGTGGGCAGGCCCAGTCCTCGGGGATGTCGGCGTAGCGCGTGCCGGGAGCGAGGCCGCCGTCGGGGTCGCCGTCGGCTTCGTTGTAGATGTAGCCGCAGGCGTCGCAGATGTATTGCTGCCAGGGTGCGAGTGCTTGCACGGTGGCTTCTGGTGAGGGCTTCGACAGGCTCAGCCCGAACGGTGTGGGGCTCATCTCGGACGTTGGGGTGTTCATGCCGGCATGACCTCGGCGGACAGCCGGGCCATCTCCTTGCGCAGGTGCTTGATGGCGGGCGTGACGATGGCCACGAAGTGCGACTCGCGCACGCGGCGCTGCACGGCCGAGCTCATGAGGTAACCGCGTGCACCCTGGTGCAGCAGCGCCGACTGCGCCGCGCGCAGTGACAGTTCAGCGCCGTGCGCGCGCGCATCGAGCACGTCGATGAAAAACTCCACCGAGGGGTTGAAGGGTGTCTCGGCCAGCTTCATCACGCGGGTGGTGAGCGCGTCCAGCTCGGCCTGCAGTGCGTCGGGCCGGTCTTCCAGAAACTGGTTCACATGGCCCAGTTGCGCTTCCACTTCCCAGATGGAGTCGATGGCGCCCTGCGTGACGCCCACGGCCATGCCGCACTGGAGCATGACGAAGGCGGCGCGGATGCGCGCAATGAAAGGCTTGGCCGGCTCGGCCATGACCTCGTCCGCACCGATGAACACGTTGGTCAGGCGCAGCGCGTAGGTGCCCGTGCCTTCCATGGCGGAGAAGCTCGGGCATTCGCGCAGCTCCATGCCGGGGGCGTTGCAACGCAAGAGAAACATCACTTCGCGCCCGGCGGGTTCGTCCCCGTTCATCACCGCTGCGAGCACACCGCAGGCGTGGTCGGGCCCGAGGTTGCTCACCCAGGGCAGCGTGCCGTTGACGAGGTAGCCGCCCTCCACCGGCGTGGCCTTGAGCAGCAGGCTTTCGATCTGCGCGTAGCTTTTCATGGGGTTGGACATGCCGGTGCCGCCCAGCGTGGTGCCGCTGGCGTGCGCGGTGAGCGCCTCGCCCATCAGCGCCGGGTTGCCCGAGGCCTGCATGTACAGGCCACACACCGCCTGGCACCACACCATGAAACCGGTGGCACCGCACACCCGCGAAACCTCGGCCATGGCGCGGATGGCCAGGCCGTAGTCGGCCCGGCCCACGGGAGCGTCAAGGTGCGCGCTGAACACACCGATGGCGCCCAGCTGTTGCAACACATCGCGCGGGTAGAAGCCGTCGCGGTCGCAGGCCTCCACCACGTCGGCCAGCGGTCCCTGCGCCACCGCACGCACCGCGGCCAGCAATTCGTTGGACGACGCTTCCTGCGTCAGCTCGCGGGGCAGATCGTTCGGGTTCATTGAAGCTCCATCAAGAGGGTGGGCCCTTCGACAGGCTCAGGGCGAACGGTGGGGGTGGCTCAGGGCAAACGGAAAAGTCCCGTTCGGGCCGAGCCTGTCGAAGCCTTCAGGCCAGCGCGATCTCGAACGGGATCGGGTTGCGCATGCTGTTGGCCACCGGCGAGTAGAAGTTGGCGTGCTGCACGATCTCGTCGAGCACTTCGCGCGACGCATCGCCCTCCACCACCACCTTCACGCGGATCGCCTGAAAGCCCATCTCGGCCGGCAGCTTCTCCAGCGCGCCGCCAGCGCCCCAGGCCGCGGGGTTGCCGATGTCGCCTTCCATGAAGACCTCGAGCTTGCTGAGCTTCACGCCCTTCCAGGTGGCCACCGCGGTGATGCCCACCGCGAGACACCCGCCCAAGCCCGAGAGCACGATCTCGCCGGGCGCCGGGGCCGTGTCTTCGCCGAACAGGTGCAGCGGCTCGTCCACCACCACCGGGGCGTGCTGGCCCACGGTGGACAGCGACCGGTACTGCCCCTCCATGACGGTGTGGACCTTGTTGGTGCCACGGCTGGCGGGGTTGGCCCGGCCCTTGGCGGCAAAGGCCGCGAGGCCTTCACTGTCGATGGGGCGCAGGTAGGCCTTCACGGTGGTCACAGGCTCGAGCGTGTCGGTAGCGGACATGGTGTCTCCAGGTGTTCAGGGGTCGGGAAAGAGGGATCAGGCGGCCAGGGCCAGCGCAGGCTTCTTGGTGGACTTGGCGATCGGCAGACCGGTCTCGATCGGCAGGCTCTCGTCGCGCGACCATTCGTTCCACGAGCCGAAGTACATGCGCACGTCGGAGAAGCCGGCCTGCTTGAGCGCCAGGAAGGTGTTGGACGCGCGCGCGCCCTTGAAGCAGTAGAGGTAGATGGTGTCGTCGGTGGTGATGCCGGCGGTGGCGCACTCGGCCTTCACCTCGTCGGGCGTCTTGAACACCGGGCCTTGCGCCGAGGGCTTCATGAAGCGGTACCACTCCAGCCACCTGGCGCCCGGCAGGCGGCCCTTGCGGGGAGCGAAGTCCTTGCCGTACGGCGACGAGGATTCGCCGATCCACTCGTCGATGTCGCGCACGTCGAGCAACACGGTGTCGGTACCGAGAGCGGCCTTCACATCGTCCTGCGTGAGCATCACGTCGGCGGTGGGCAGATCGCTCGGGAAGGTGGCCGGGCTGGGCGTGGCCGCTGTGGTGGACACCGGCAGACCGGCGGCCTTCCAGGCGCTGAAGCCACCGTTGAGCACCTTGATGCTGGGGTAGCCCAGCCAGGTGAGCAGGTAGTAGCCACGGCACGACTGGCCGTAGCCGCTGTTCATCGCGTCTTCGTAAAACACCGCCGTCTCCTTGCCCGACAAACCGGCGGCGCCCAACGCTTCGGCAAAGGTGGCCTTGAGCGCCTGCAGACCTTCGGGCGTGGAGGTGGCCAGATACGTGAACACTTCGCGCAGGTTCACCGCGCCGGGAATGTGCCCGGCCGCAAAGGTGTCCGCATCGCGCGTGTCGATGACCACAACGGGTTCGGAAGACTGCAGTGCAGCAAGCTGGGCGGGGGCGATCAGGGTGGCGTCAATGCTCATGGAGACCTCGCGGAAGTGGCGGCAGGCAGGATGGCCTGAGGTCTCCAACGCAACCAACGTGCCAGGCGCGCGCGCGGGTGTGTCAACGCGCAAAGGGCGTTGAATTTGTTGGGTTTATCCGGGTTGGGGGCGGGGAGGCGCTGGCTGTCGGCGCTGGCTGGGTGCGCCACTGTGTCGACACAATGTCGACACAGTGTTGGGGAGGCAGTTCGCAAACGGCAGGGAGCTTGAGGACCTGACCAAACCACTGCCTGGATCCATGGATTTTTCTACCTGTCGGAGTGGCCTTTCATTTCGCGACAAGCAGCATCACGGAGATGAGCACGAAGACGGCGATGAACACGGTTTCGCCAATGAACAGGAGCAGAGGTTTCCAGCCCAGCTTCAAGAGGTCTTCGATGCTCGTCTTGATGCCGACCGCTGCAATGGCCAGAACCAGGCAAATGCGGGAGAGATCAGACGCGACCTGCACCACTCTTTCGGGGATGAGGCCGGAGGAAGACATGAGCATCATCACGACGAACGCCAACAGAAAACCAGGCACCAAGGGCAGAGCGTTTTCTTGTTCTTCCTGTGCCTGTTGATGCCGGTACATGAATGAGATGACCATCACCACGGGCATCAACAGCATGACCCTGAACAGCTTGACGACCGTGGCGGTATCGGCCACTTCGGGCCCCAGCAGCATGCCCGCTGCCACCACTTGTGCCACGTCGTGGATGGTGCCTCCCAAAAAAACCCCCGCCGCGGCTGGTGAGAGTTGCAAGGCTTGTATGACCAATGGATACACGATCATCGCAATGGTCGAGAGAACGGTCACAGCCACCACGGCCAACAAGGTGAAGCGCTCGTTGGCTTTGGATTGTGGCAACACGGCTGCAATGGCAAGTGCGGCTGATGCCCCGCAAATGGCAACAGACCCGCCCGACAACAACCCTTCTTCTCTGGTGCGCCCCAGGCCGCGCGCCCACCACACGCCCACCAGAATCGTGAGCACCAGCGCAAACAGGATGACCATGCCCACTTCAACCCCCAATTGGGTCACTTGCTCGATCGAGATGCGGGCTCCCAACAACGCAACGCCGATGCGCAGCAAGGTGCGACCGCAGAAATCCACCCCGAGCTTGACCTTTGGGCTGTCATGAATGAAGTGAAACGACAAGCCGATCAGCAATGCGTACAGCAGCAGTGGGCCACCGTAGTGCTCTGAAAGAAAGGTGGACGCGAGCGCTATCACCACACACATCAGCACGCCCGGCAGGAGGACGCGAGCGAATGCAAACCATGCCGAAGGGTGCCACATCGGTCGGCCCGAAGCGGCTGAGGTGCTTTCCCCTGGCTTCAACATCCACGGCCTCCGAATCGCCGCTGTACCTGGGTCACGTTGGCTCGGTGTTTGACGTGGTCGTTTCACCACCGCGCGCTGCAATCAGCCGGGCCGCGACGTTTTGCAGGGCGTTGCCGTTGCGGTTCGCAAAATAGGCCACGATGGTCAGCGGCACAGAGCTGCCCATGGAAACGAGCTCGCGCAACGTGCCTTGTTTCAGGTCCTGGGCAATCAGACTGCGTGGAAGCCAGGCGGCCCCTTGGTGGATCAACGCCATTTCGCGCAAGCCCAGGCTGAATTCGCTCACATACTGAACCGCGACCAGACGGGCATGCATGAGCTCGGGCAATGCGTGCGCGCGAACGGCCTGCCCAAAGAAACTCTCGGGCGGAAAGCACAACAAGGGCAGCGGGCGATCCGGCTGTACGAAATCATTCGAGGCGCACAACCGGGCGCTTGCCACCAGCACCAGCGCATCCTCCCCCAACGTGCAGGACGTGGCCAGTTGAGGCGGCACGCTGCTACCGATCTGGCGGGTCTCATACGTCAACAGGATGTCGGCCTGGCCACGAACCAGCAACGCCACGCCATCGTCCCGGTTCTGTGAGCGGATCCTGAACCGCTGCTCGGGCATGAGCGCGCGCAGTTCTTCCAGGAACGTTGGCAAATAAGCTGCTGCCAGGCTGTGCTGCGCCGCCATGACCATGCCTGGGGATTGCGTTGCATCCGATCTGAGCGTGGATTGAAACTCGTAGATGTGTGTTGCGAGATTGCGAAAAGCCACCTCGTGCTGCTCGGCCAGCGCTGTGAACCGCAGGGGTTTGCGCGAGCGGTCGATGAGAGACACCCCCAACCAGTTCTCCAGCAGTTGAATGCGTCGGGAGAACGCCGGCTGCGACACATGGCGTTTTTCAGCGGCGGCGGAAAATGAACCGGTCTCAATCAATGCGAGGTAGTCGTCCAGCCACTTGAGTTCCATGGGCAGTCCAATACATGGTGTGGGAGTGAAGTTGTCGGCTGCCGCAGGCAGGCCAGAAAATCCTGTGATCCCGGTAAATCGAGAGGCTTCAGCCAACCGGACTTGCCGACTTTGGCTGGTTGCCGGGCCCCAGAAGAAAGTCCAGCAACAGGCTGTGAAAGAAGCGGGGGTATTCGAGATGAAGCGCGTGCGAACAATGCGGCAACACGGCCAGGGAAGCACCGGCGATCTCGCGCCACAGCGTCTCGATCTGTGGCCATTGGTAGCTTCGATCCTGGTCGCCCCAGATGATGAGTGTGGGTTGGGTGATATTGGGCAGGTGCGCGCGGCCATCCCAGCGCTCCATGGCCCAAAGTCCCGCCTGGGCGGCTTGCGCGCTGGCCTGCGCCGCCAGATCGCCGAGCGTCTGTGCCATGGGTGAAGCCTCCCGATGCAGCAGCCAGGTGGCGCTGATGCGTCGAGCCGTGGCCTCCACGCCGTCCTGAGCCAGTCGCTCGCGAGAGCGAGCCATGGTCTCGAACCGGCCGGGCAACAAACCGAGCGGTCCGGTGGCGTACAGCACCAGCCGGTTGACACGCTGCGGAGCCAGCCGAACCATTTCCTGAACGATCATGCCCCCCATTGAATGGCCAAGCAGGTGAAAGCGCTGCACGCCCAACCGGTCCAGGCAGCCCAGCACCGCCTGCGCGTGGCCACTCATGTCATCGGGCGATGCCAGGTGGCGGCTTTTGCCAAAACCCGGCAGGTCCGGGGCGATCACGTCCAGGTGCGGGCTCAGCGCCTGCAGCTCGGCGGCCCACTGGCTGGAGCCTCCCAGATAGCCATGCACCAGCACCAGCGGCTCGCCGCTGCCCATGCGTTCGACATGCAGGGCGTCCGAAGGGGTGGTCATTTCATCACCGACGGCAGCCACAGCGCCACTTCAGGTGCGGCAATCACCAGTCCGATCAGCACCACCATGCAGGCCAGGAATGGAAGACAGCCGATGATCACGTCGCTGATGGGAATGGTGCCCCGGCTGATGCCCTGAATCACGTAGAGATTGAGTCCTACCGGTGGCGTGAGCACGGCAATTTCCATGGTGATGGTGAACACAATGCCAAACCAGATCAGGTCGAAACCTGCAGCGTGCATCAAAGGGTAAATGGTGGGCAGCGTGATGAAGGTCATCGACACCGGCTCCAGGAACATGCCCAGGATCACGTAGAACGCGATCACCATGGCCAGCACCGCATAGGGGCTCAGTTCGTACGACAGAAACAGCTCGGTGAACTGCTGTGGCACACGGTAGTAGGTGAGCACGAATCCAAACAGCACGCCGGCCGACAGCAGCAAACCCAGATAACCCATGGTGCGCATGGTGGCCAGCAACGATTCCTTGAAGCCCTTGAAGTCCAGCCCGCCGACGGTGAAGGCCAGGATGGTGGTCAGCAAGGCCGCCACCGCAGCCGCTTCTGTGGGCGTGGCGACGCCGGTGTAAATGGAGAGTGTGATGACCAGCCCGATGATGAAGATCGGTCCCACCGCCAGCAGCAGTTCGCGCACGGTGGCACGCGGGGCGTTGTCGGCATCGGGTATGTGGCTGGGGTACATGCGGCCCCAGATGTAGACCACCAGCGCAAAAAGCGTCACCAGCACCAGACCGGGAATCACCCCTGCAATGAACAGTTCGCCAATCGACTGGTCGGTGACGATGCCGTAGAAGAGCAGGATCAGGCTGGGCGGAATCAGCACGCTCAGCGTGCCGCCGGCCGCCAGCACGCCACTGGACAGGCGCTTGTTGTAGCCCAGCTTGGTCATTTGCGGCAGCGCCACCCCACCGATGGTGAGCGAGCCCACCATGGAAGAACCACACACAGCACCAAAGCCCGCACAGGCGGCAATGCTGCCGTAGGCGGCCGATCCTCGCACCCTCACGCCTTTGTGCATGAACTGGTAGAGGTTGGGGCCGATGTTCGAGCGCCCGATGAGCTCCCCCAGAAACACGAACAGCGGGACCGCCAAAAGGATGTAGTCAATCCACACCCCCCACAGTTTCAGCTCCGTGCTCACCAGAGCGGTGGACCAGCCCTGGATGTGCAGCAGGAACGGCATGGCGGCCAGGGCCAGCGCAAAAGGGATGGGTAAGCCGATACCGATGAACAGCACCAGCAGCCCCAACAGACCAAGACCAACGTGATACCACTCCATGATGACTCCGGCTCAGTGCGTTGATTTCGCTGCGTGGGGGTTCGCTGCGCTGGGGCTGGAAAGCGCCGACAGAAAGCGCACGCCGGCGTAGAAGGTGAACACCAGCAGGGCGGCCGCCCCGGGTGCCCAGAACAGGTAGCGCGGCCACAACAGGATTTCCGATGCCGCGCCCGAGTCGAACGAGCGCACCGTGGCTTCCACCCCGGCGATGGAGAAGAACACGCCCACCACCAGCATGAGGAACAGGTTCAGCGCGACCAGCCACCGACGCGGACCGGGCTTCAACGCGTCCAGCAGGAACGACACCTGGGGGTAGGCGTTTTCCTTCAGCGCGAACGCCAGGCCCAGGAAGGCGGCGGGAAACAGCAACATGGCCGTGGCCTCCGTCACCGTCCCGTCGGGCCGCCCCAGCACGTAGCGCACAAAAACGCCGTAGGAGATCCACACCGTCTGCACCACGATGATCAGTGCGCCCAGAGCGGCCATCCAGACGGCCAGCCGCTCCGTAGCCCGTTCAAGGGTTGCCAGCATGGTTTTCAGAGCGAGTGCTGTTTGAACAGCGCACGCACCTTGCCGGCCATCTCCGGCCCGCAACCGGTATCCACTTCACCAGTCCATTTGCCGACCACGCTGTCCAGCAGGGCCTTGCGCTTCTCGGCGGTGATCTTGGTCACCGTGCCACCTTGCTTCACCGCATCGGCCATGCTCGCGTCCACCCAGGCCTCGTAGCGCGGCTTGAGCCATACCTCGGATTCGGTCGCCGCGGCTTGCAGGGCCTTCTGATCGGCGGGCGAGAGCGCGTCGAACTTGCGCTTGCTGATCATGTACTGGATGTTGCCGTAGAACAGGTTGGACTGAACCATGTGCGGCATCACGCCCCAGAGCTTCCAGGCGCTGTAGGTTGCCACGCCCATGTTGATGCCGTCCACCACGCCGCGCTCGGCCGACTGGAACACCTCCTTGGGGGCAATGAACACCGGCTTGCCGCCCCAGGTCTCGATCATCATCGACACCATCGGGCCGATGGAGCGCACCAGCTTGCCGTCGAGCTTGGCCAGATCGGTGTTGGGGTTCTTGAACCACCACTCCTGGTCGTACGAATAGTTGGAATTGATCAGCGGCACCAGGCCCGCCTTGGTCGCTTCGGGTGCAATCAGCGCGGCGTAGGCCGCGTCGAGCTCAATCTGCTTTTTCATGTCCACGGCCATCGGGTAGAGCGATGTGACCCGGTAGCAGGGCAGGCGTTTGTCGGCCGAGACCCAGCTGATGTCGGACACCCCGCCCAGCATGGCGTCCACGCCTTCGCTCCAGCCGTGCAGGGTGGAGGACGAAAAAATTTCGACCTTGACCCGCCCGGCGGTTTTGGCGCTGGCCAGTTCAGCGAACTTCTTGAATCCCTCGTAGCGAATGTCGACCTCGTTCACGTAGGTGGACAGGCGCAGCGTGGTTTGTGCTTGGGCGGCAGACGCAAGGACTGCGGTCGCGGCACAGGCTATCGCGGTGAAACGCAGCAGCGTGAAAGCGTTTTTCTTGAACATCGTGACATCTCCAGTTGAAAGAACCATGAACACGATCGGCTTCGCTGTGCTTCAGCGCGGCCGATCAACCCTGCGAACCCTTGAGGCCGAAGGCCTCTCCGTACCCAAACAACGCGACCGATCCACCGGTGTGCAGAAAGACCACGTTGTCGGTGGCCTTGAAATGGTTTTTGCGAACCAGATCGATCAGTCCTGCCATGCCCTTGCCGGAATACACCGGATCGAGCAACAGGCCTTCGGTGCGCGCCAGCAGCTCCACTGCTTCCACCATCCCCGGCGTTGGCATGCCATAGCCTGGGCCGACGTAGTCGCAATTCGCCACCACCAGCTCCCTGGGAACACCTCCGCGCATGCGCATGTGGTCCGCCGTGCGGCAGGCCAGGTCGTGCACCATGGTCTCCTGCTTGTCCCTGGGGGCACGCGTGCCGATGCCGAGCAACTTGATATCGCTGTTGATCGCATGCAGTCCCGCCACCAGTCCGGCCTGGGTTCCGGCGCTGCCAGTGGCATGCACCAGATAGTCGATCTTCAAGCCCTTCGCGGCGGCTTGGCTGACCAGTTCGATGGCGGCGTTCACATAGCCGAGGGCCCCCACCGGGGTGGAGCCACCACCCGGCACCACGTAGGGGTTCGCCCCGTCGCCTCGCAGGCGCTCGGCGACCTGTTCCATCTGCTGCTGCATGTTGGTCCCGCCGGGATGCCGTTCCACTGTGGCGCCGTGCAGGCGGTTGAGCAACACGTTGCCGTTGTCGGTGTAGTCCGCATCGGTGCTGCCGGTGCGGTCTTCCAGCAAGATATGGCACTTCATGCCCAGCTTGGCGGCAGCGGCGGCGGTCTGGCGCGCGTGATTCGACTGCGTCGCTCCCTGGGTGATCACCACATCGGCGCGTGTGGCGACGGCTTCAGCCATCAGGTACTCGAGCTTGCGGGTCTTGTTGCCACCACTGGAAAGCCCCGTGCAGTCGTCGCGCTTGACCCACAAGCGTGGTCCGCCCAGCAAGGCCGTGAGATTGCCCATCGGCTCCAGAGGGGTCGGGAAGTGCCCAAGTGCGATGCGCGGGAAAAGTGACAAGTCCATCGATAACTTTCAAATTCGGTTGCTTTGAAAGATGATGTACCCGCGAGTCCTCCCATGTCTAATCGATTTATTGGCCCGTATTTTTCGTTTTTCGCATACTGACAAAAGACCAACAGGTGACAGCAAGCAGGTTTCATACCTGAAAACTTGCGACGAAACGCACTGCAAGGGTGCGCCCGTCCATGCGTTGCCGTCTTTCCCGATGTTGGCGTCGAGGAGGCCCGGAGGTGACTCGTCAGAAAGCGGATCGCGCGATCGGCAGGCATTGGCGGCTCATTGACCGCATCGGCTCAGACGTGGGGCGCCAGGTCATTCCAGGCGCAAGTGGTCCGCATCCAGCGCAGGTGGCCGCAGCAGGTCCTCGTCAATCCCCATCACCGCACTTGCCCGTTCCACCGCGCGCCACAGCAGGGGCGGCATCTTCAGGATCTCGTCGGGTGTGTCGGCCTGGGCGATCCAGCT
Organism: Hydrogenophaga sp.; assembly: GCF_030373225.1. Taxonomy (GTDB): domain Bacteria; phylum Pseudomonadota; class Gammaproteobacteria; order Burkholderiales; family Burkholderiaceae_C; genus Hydrogenophaga. The sequence goes on from NZ_JAUCZG010000012.1 coordinate 91,878, forward strand.
GCTGATCTGCTGGTGCTCGTCGGGGGTCAGCAGGGCCAGGTTCAGCATTTCGTCGATGGTTTTCATCCCGGCGTTGCCTCAGTGTTTCTCGCGCGTGAGCCGCTCGGCAAACGAGATGCCGATGGCCGAGAGCACGAAGGTGAAGTGGATCACCGCCACCATGGTGACGACCTGGATGTTCTCCAGGGTCAGCTCGCCGCTGAGGTAGGTCTTGAGCGCGTGCACGCCCGAGATGGAAATGATGGCGAAGGCCAGCTTGAGCTTGAGGTTGTAGGTGTTGACGTGGTCGAGCCAGTCGGGCTTTTTCATCTCTTTGGAATCGAAGTGCCCGGTGGTCACGAACAGCGAGACACCCGCCAGCGCCACCACCCAGACCAGCTGGGCGACCATGGTCATGTCCACCAGCTCCAACACCTTGATGATCAGGTCGATCTTCTGCAGATCTTCGAACATCAGGGTGGTGAAGAGCTTGTAGGTTTCCAGCAAAAACTTGCCCAGGATGCCGAAGATGATGGCGACCAGCCCGACGTAGAAAAAGAGCATGGTGAAGCGCATGCCGTACAGCAGCGAACCCACGCCCGAGAGCAGCTTTTCCATGATTTGTCGTATTCGGTTGTATTGGAGGGTGGGTGAAGCGCAGTGGGTCAGGCTCAGGACCGGGCGCTCACCGGGATGCTGTTTCGAGTATCGCCGAGCCTTGCAGCGCCGGGGGCCATGGCCTTGGTCTCACCGCAATCCCGCCTTGCGCAGCCGGTAGCTGAACTGCCGCAGCGTGAGTCCCAGGCTCTGGGCGGCCTGGGTCTGGTTGCCCTGGTGGCGCAGCAGGGCGTCTTGCAAGACCTGCGGGCTGTGGGAGCGGGCGCTCTGGTAGTCGCGCACCTGGCCGGCGGGCAGGGGCAGCGCGGGTGGGGGTTCGGTGGCGGGCAGGGGCGACAGGGACTCGGGCATGAAGCGCTCCAGCGCCACGGCGGTCACGCGGGTGTGGTCGGTCAGCAGCACCAGGCGCTCGATGAGGTTGCCGAGTTCGCGGATGTTGCCCGGCCAGTCGTGCGCTTCCAGCCGCGCCATGGCCTCGGGCGCCAGGTGCACGTTGCGTTCGTGGGCCTGGTTGGCGCGGTTCACGAAATGCAGGGCGAGGGCGCGGATGTCTTCGCGCCGCTCGCGCAGGCTGGGCAGGCGGATCGGGATCACGTTGAGCCGGTAGTACAGGTCCTGGCGGAACTGCCCGGCCTGCACCTCGCGCGCCAGGTCGCGGTTGGTCGCGGCCACCAGGCGCACATTCACCTTCACTTCGCGCGTGCCGCCCAGGCGCACCAGCGTGCCTTCCTGCAGGGTGCGCAGCAGCTTGCTCTGCATGGCCAGCGGCAGCTCGCCGATCTCGTCCAGAAAGATGGTGCCGCCGTTGGCCTGTTCGAACCAGCCGGCGCGCGCGGTGTTGGCACCGGTGAAGGCGCCGCGCTCATAGCCGAACAGCTCTGATTCAAACAGCGTCTCGGGAATCGCCGAGCAGTTCACCTTGATGAAGGGCTGGTCGTGCCGGCCGCTGGCCAGGTGCACGGCGCGGGCAAACAGCTCCTTGCCGGTGCCCGATTCGCCGAGCAGCAACACCGTGGCCTGCGATTGCGACACGCGTTCCAGTTCACCGAGCGCCTGCAGGAGCGCGGGCGACCGGCCGATGAGCCCGTAGCGCGCGGTGCTGGTGTCCAGCGCGCGGGCCAGGGCGGCGTTGCGCTCTTCGAGCTGGCGGGTTTCCTCGGCCACCAGCTGTTCCAGCTGCAGCAGCTGGCCGGCCAGCGTGGCCAGGATGCGCAGCAGCGCGAGGTCGTCGTTCAAATGGCGCTGGCGGCTGCGGATGCGGTGGCAGGCCAGCACGCCGATGGTCGCGCCGTTCACCTCGATGGGCAGCGCCAGAAAGGCCACGGTCTGCGGCGGCAGCTGGCTGCGCGGCACGCAGCGAAACAGAAACAGCGGCTCGGCGTCCACGTCCTGCACGATGGCGGGCAGACCCGTCTGCAGCACCCGCCCGGTGATACCCTCGCCCCAGCGGTAGACGCCGCTGGCCACCTGCCCGGCGGTGAGGCCGTAGGCGTGGCGAATGGACGCGGTGCGGGCGTGTTTCACCTGGCCGGCCAGGGCATCGTCGGCCAGCACCATGCGCCCGCGGTTCAAACCCAGCAGTTCGCTCATGAGGTGCAGCATCTCGCGCAGCACAAACGCCGGCGCCAGGCTGCGTCCCACCAGCTTCATCACCTCGCGCATGAGCAGCAGCTCCTGGGCGTGCCAGTCGGTGCCGGGGTGGTCGGGGTCGGTGCGGTGGGGGGGCATGAGGAGGGTCAAGCAAACATCGCACCACGTCACCTGCAGAACGCCGCATCGGATACCCGTTCGCCCTGAGCCTGTCGAAGGGCGGGCTCAGGGAGGACGGACGGCCAGGGTCCCACGCGCTAAAATCGCGACCTCTCAAGGAGCGCTGCAGCGCCACCGGCCCCCAGGGCTTGCGTGTGCGTCAGGCTTGGGTGGGCATGAACAGGCCCAAAACGGCGCTCACCAGTCTGTTGTCTGCAAAACCGCCTTGGTGAGCCCCATGTCCGAACCTCTCTCCCCTTCCGTTTCCGTGCCACCCATGCTGCTCTCCGGCCTGGAGCCGCTGCGCATTGGTTCTGACAGCCTGTTCGTGAACGTGGGCGAGCGCACCAACGTCACCGGCTCCAAGGCCTTCGCCCGCATGATCCTCAACGGCGAGTACGAGCAGGCGCTCGCGGTGGCGCGCCAGCAGGTGGAAAACGGTGCCCAGATCATCGACGTCAACATGGACGAGGCCATGCTCGACAGCAAGGCCGCGATGGTGAAGTTCCTCAACCTGATCGCCGGCGAGCCCGACATCGCGCGCGTGCCGGTGATGGTGGACAGCTCCAAGTGGGAAGTCATTGAAGCCGGCCTGCGCTGCGTGCAGGGCAAGGGCGTGGTGAACTCCATCAGCATGAAGGAGGGTGTGGACGAGTTCAAGCGCCAGGCGCGGCTGGTCAAGCGCTACGGCGCGGCCGCCGTGGTGATGGCGTTCGATGAAAAAGGCCAGGCCGACACCTACGAGCGCAAGGTCGAGATCTGCGAGCGGGCCTACCGGATTCTGGTGGACGAGGTGGGCTTCCCCGCGGAAGACATCATCTTCGACCCCAACATCTTCGCCATTGCCACCGGCATCGAAGAGCACAACAACTACGCGGTCGACTTCATCAACGCCACGCGCTGGATCAAGCAGAACCTGCCGGGCGCCAAGGTCAGCGGCGGTGTGTCCAACGTGTCGTTCAGCTTCCGTGGCAACGACCCGGTGCGCGAGGCCATCCACACCGTGTTCCTGTACCACGCCATTCAAGCCGGCATGGACATGGGCATCGTCAATGCGGGCATGGTGGGCGTGTACGACGAGCTCGAGCCCGAGCTGCGCGAGCGCGTGGAAGACGTGGTGCTGAACCGCAGGGCAGACGCGGGCGAGCGCCTGGTGGAAGTGGCCGAAAACGCCAAGGGAGCGGCCAAGGACGACAGCAAGAAGAACGAATGGCGCGCACTGCCGATCCGCGAGCGGCTGAGCCACGCGCTGGTGCGCGGCATGAACGATTTCATCAGCGATGACACCGAAGAGATGTGGCGCGAGATCGAGGCCGGCGGCGGCCGCCCGCTCAACGTGATCGAAGGCCCGCTGATGGACGGCATGAACGTGGTCGGCGACCTGTTCGGCCAGGGCAAGATGTTTTTGCCGCAGGTGGTGAAGAGTGCGCGCGTGATGAAGCAGGCCGTGGCGCACCTGCTGCCCTACATCGAGGCCGAGAAGCTGGCCCAGGTGGCGGCCGGCGAAGACGTGAAGCCCAAGGGCAAGATCGTGATCGCCACCGTGAAAGGCGATGTGCACGACATCGGCAAGAACATCGTCACCGTGGTGCTTCAGTGCAACAACTTCGAGGTGGTGAACATGGGCGTGATGGTGCCCTGCCACGAGATCCTGGCCATGGCCAAGGCCGAGGGCGCCGACATCGTGGGCCTTTCGGGCCTGATCACGCCCAGCCTGGAAGAAATGCAGTACGTGGCCGCCGAAATGGAGAAAGACGCGCATTTCCGCGACAAGCAGATTCCGCTGCTGATCGGTGGCGCCACCTGCAGCCGCGTGCACACCGCGGTGAAGATCGCGCCGCATTACAGCGGCCCGGTGGTCTATGTGCCCGACGCCTCACGCAGTGTGGGCGTGGCGCAGGGGCTGCTGTCCGACCATGCCGCGCAGTACATCGCCGACCTCCACGCCGACTACGACAAGGTGCGCACCCAGCACGCCAACAAGAAGCAGGTGCCGCTGTGGCCGCTGGCCAAGGCGCGCGCCAACAAGACGCCGATCGACTGGAGCGTGTTTGTGCCGAAGAAGCCGCGGTTCATCGGCAAGCGCGTGTTCAAGAACTTCGACCTCAACGAGATCGTGAAATACGTCGACTGGGCGCCGTTCTTCCAGACCTGGGACCTGGCCGGGCCCTTCCCCGACATCCTGAAGGACGAGGTGGTGGGCGAAGAGGCGCGGCGCGTGTTCAGCGACGGCAAGCGTTTGCTGCAACGCCTGATCGAAGGACGCTGGCTCACGGCCAGCGCGGTGGTGGGCCTGTACCCGGCGAACAGCGTGAATGACGACGACATCGAGCTCTACACCGACGACAGCCGCAGCGAGGTGGCGCTCACCTGGCACGGCCTGCGCCAGCAGACCGAGCGTTTCGAGGTGGACGGCGTGATGCGCCCGAGCCGCTGCCTGGCCGATTTCGTGGCGCCCAGGGGCCTGGCCCAGGACTACGTGGGCGTGTTCGCCGTCACCGCGGGCCTGGGGGTGGAGAAGAAGGAGAAGCAGTTCCTCGACGACCACGACGACTACGCCGCCATCATGCTCAAGGCCCTGGCCGACCGCCTGGCCGAGGGTCTGGCCGAGTGCATGCACCACCGCGTGCGCACCGACCTCTGGGGCTACGCGGGCGACGAGGCGCTGGACAACGAAGCCCTCATCAAGGAAAAGTACCAGGGCATCCGGCCGGCGCCCGGTTACCCGGCCTGCCCGGACCATTCGGTCAAGCGCGCCATGTTCGAGCTGCTGCAGTGCGACGACATCGGCATGGGCCTGACCGACAGCCTGGCGATGACCCCCGCAGCCAGCGTGAGCGGCTTCTACCTGAGCCACCCCGAGAGCACCTACTTCAACGTGGGCAAGATCGGCGACGACCAGCTGGCCGACCTGGCCCGGCGCAGCGCAGTGGCCGAGAAAGAACTGCAGCGCTGGCTGGCGCCGAATCTCTAAGCCGGTTTCAATGCCGTCCGGAACCGAAGCCGGCCCTGCGGGTCAGCTTTCGGAGTCCTTTCTTTTTGTTCACCGCATTTCAAACACATGAACGCCATCAACAACCTTTTCAACCAGCCCCGTTTTGGCGTGATCCTGCTGCGCTGGACGCTCGCCATCCTCATGATCTTTCACGGCTGGGCCAAGGTGACGGGGGGTGTGGGCGGCATCGAAGGCATGCTCGTGGGCCAGGGCCTGCCTGGCCTACTCGCGTACGGCGTCTACATCGGTGAGTTGATCGCGCCGTTGCTCCTGCTCGCCGGGGTGTGGGTGGTGCCGGCGGCCCTGGTGATCGCGATCAACATGGCGTTTGCGGTTGGCCTGGCCCACATGACCCATTTCATGGACATCACGGCCACCGGCGGCTGGCGCCTGGAGCTGCAGGCGTTCTTCTTCATGACCGCGCTCGTGGTGGCGTTCACCAACAAGCTGGGCCCCAACAAGGGGTGATGCGGCTCAAGCTTCGCCGGGGCTCGGCTTGTCCCGCTTGAAGCAGCGCCATCCAGGGACACCGCGCAGCGGCGCAGGGGGTGGTTCCGATTCAGACGTTCATGATGGAAATGGACCGGGCGTTCAGGTAGGCGTCCATCGCCTCCGGCCCGCCCTCGGAGCCGTAGCCCGAGTCCTTCAGACCCCCAAACGGCATTTCGGCCGACGGCATCGCGGGCATGTTCACCCACAGCATGCCCACCTCGACCCGGCGCGCCAGCAGGTCGGCGTTCTTCAGCGAGCGGGTGAAGGCATAGCCGGCCAGCCCGTAGGGCAGGCGGTTGGCCTCGGCAATGGCGTCGTCCAGCGTCTTGAAGCTGCGCACCGCGGCCATGGGGCCGAAGGGCTCGTCGTTGAACACGCGTGCGTCCAGCGGCACGTCGGTGAGCACCGTGGGCTGCCAGAAGTTGCCCGCCTCGCCGATGCGTGCGCCGCCGGTGGCCAGCGTGGCGCCGCGCTCCACCGCGTCCTGCGTGAACTCGGCCATGGCGCTCACCCGGCGCGGATTGGCCAGCGGGCCCATCTGCGTGCCCTCGGCCGTGCCGTCGCCCACCGCCAGGCCGCTGGCGTGTTTGACCAGCGCCGCCGAGAACTCGCTGGCAATGCTCTCGTGCACCAGAAAACGCGTGGGCGAGATGCACACCTGCCCTGCGTTGCGGAACTTCGCGCCGCCGGCGGTCTTCACCGCCAGCGCCACGTCGGCGTCTTCACACACGATCACCGGCGCGTGCCCGCCGAGCTCCATGGTCACCCGCTTCATGTGCTGGCCGGCCATTGCGGCCAGCTGTTTGCCCACCGGCGTGGAGCCGGTGAAGGTGATCTTGCGGATCACCGGGTGGGCAATCAGGTAGCTGGAGATCTCCGCCGGCGTGCCGTATACCAGACCGAGCACGCCCGGTGGCAGGCCGGCGTCGGCAAAGGCGCGCACCAGCGCGGCCGGCGCGGCCGGGGTTTCTTCCGGGGCCTTGACGATCATCGAGCAGCCGGTGGCCAGCGCGGCGGCGAGCTTGCGCACCACCTGGTTGATGGGGAAGTTCCAGGGCGTGAACGCGGCCACCGGGCCAACCGGGTCTTTGAGCACCATCTGGCGCATGGCGAGGTTGCCGCGCGAAGGCACGATGCGGCCGTACACCCGCAGTCCTTCGTCGGCGAACCAGTCGATGATGTCGGCCGCGGCCAGCACCTCGCCCTTGGCCTCGGCCAGCGGCTTGCCCTGTTCCAGCGTGAGCAGGCGGGCCGTGTCGGTGGCGCGTTCGCGCAGCAGGGCAGCGGCCGCGCGCAGGGTTTTCGAGCGGTTGATGGCGGGCGTGTCGCGCCAGACTTCAAAGCCCTTTTGAGCGGCTTCCAGCGCCAGGTCCAGGTCGGCGGTGCGCGCATGCGCCACGCGGCCGATCTCTTGGCCGGTGGCCGGGTTGAACACAGCGAGCGTTTCGCCGGCGGCGGCCTCGCGCCATTGGCCGTGGATGAACAGTTGGGTATCGGGGTAGGTCATGGTGTCTCCAGCAGGAAGGGGGGAACCGGAAACCATACCAGTTGCACTCACGGAGCGTGGATCAGGAAGGCAGAAGGACGTGTCGTTGCTGGCAAAGGAAAGGCCGGTCCATCTGGTCCGCCAGAAAGGCGATCGCAGAAGCGTTTACACGGGCCATCTGTTGTGCGCCCCTCTTTTCCTCGTCCGAGATGGGTTGGGCGGCAAGCCAGGCGTCGATGTCGTCGCGGATGCCGTTGTTGTCGTTGTCCGATCCCCGGATGTCGGGTGAGCGGTCGAGCTTGGGCAACTGGCCGCTGGCCTCCAGCGCCTTGATTTGTTCGGCCAGTGCGACCGCCGCAGCGCCCGGCGGTGCGCCCGATTCTTTGGAGGCCGCGCCGCCGCCGCAGGCGGACACCCAGGCCGCCAGGGCCAACGGAAGCAGTGGATTGAAATAGCGCATGTTCATGGCGTGTTTCCCGGGATGGATTGGGCGAGTACACCCAGCGATTGCTCGATCAGGCTTCTGGTTTTGCCGTACGCCGCTCGCGTCTTGTCGAGGTAAGTGGGCGCCAAGCCGTGACCTGTGGGGTCTGCGCTGCTCGGCGGCAGGGCAATGTTCACGCCCGGCACGCTGTTGAGGCCGCTGGCCCGCAGGACGTTGATGACCAGATCGATGTCGGCCAGCACGTGCTCACCGCGCAGCGTGGGTGAGGCAGGAGCGACATGCACAACCTCTGCACGGGCATCCGGTTTGGCGGCTTTGAGTGCGTCGTAGGCGCTGTTGACGAACAGGTTTCCCTGCGAATGCGCCACCAGCAGCAGGCTGCTTCCAGCATCGGCATGGCGCCAGAGGCGCGTCATGTGGTCCGCGCGGTTCTCGTAGGTGGGCGAGTCGGCAAAGAGGGTCAGCAGCTTGAGCGTTTCTCGGGCCAACTGGTTGAGCAGGGCGCTGGCGGTGGCGTCCAGCGACTGCAGCAAGGCGTTGCCGCCGTCGCCCAGCAGGCCAAGCAGGCGGCCTGTGAACGACGTCGCTTGCGCATGGCGCCCCGCCAGCACATCCCAGAAGGTTTCCCAGCGGTCGACGAACACGCCACCCGTTTCCTGGCTCCGTTGCTCGAACACTTCAGCCAGGTCTTCCAGACAACTGAACCTTCCGTACCAGGCATCGCCACATGCGGTCTGGTTGTAGAACTGGGCGTATTTCAGCTGAGCATCCTTGTACTGGGAGCCAAATTCGTCTTTGAGCCGATCCATGCCGCTTTGGGCCGCATCGCGCGTGTTCGCCACTCCATTGAAAAACCCGATCACGATGTCCCTCCGGGATTGCACCACCCAGCTGGCGTTGTTGCCGCAATGCTCACAACTGGCCACGAACTCGATGGGTTCGCTGGCTGGCTGCGTGGGCACGTATGTGAGCAGCAGCAGGCCCTCACCGTTTGTTTGCCACGGGAATCCCGCACAGGGTCCCCTGCAGTTGAGGAAGCCGTGTCGCCACTGATCGGAGGCCACGATGCTCACCGGCTTGTGGGCAGCAGGGCGCCCGTTGAGCGTGAGGCTCAGTGTGAGGTCGATGGGCGTCAGGTCCTTGTCGATGGTTCGCGAGGAGCCGGTGAGCGAAATGACGTAGGGGGTGTAAGTGGCGGTGACGCAGCCTCGACGGAAGTACACGTATTGAAAATGGCGGCAGCTTCCCTGCGGTGTGCACAGGGTCTGGCTGAGGTTGACCGCGTGCACGTCTACCGTTTAGAGGTGCTGGTCGTACTCAAGATACAGGTCGGTCGACATGGTGATGTCGGGCGAAAGCCACTGCACGGAAGAAGCATGGCCCACCAGCGTGCCCTGTTCCAGCGGCGGCAGCTCTGCCAGGCTGCCCGCGGTGTATTTTTCCAGGACGCCATGGCCCCGGTAAAACCGGAACTGGTAAATGAACTCGTGTGCGCGTTGTTCGGCCGGGGTGAAGGTTTCCGGCATCGTGTAGTCGAAACTGCTTACGTCGAGGCATCTGGTTTCGGCGAGCAACTGGGTCGGCGCCAGTGCGAACCACAAGACGGCCAGATGAGCCCACCATCTTCTCGGGCGTTCCCTTTTCTTCACAGTCATGTTGTCCTGCCTCCTTGGTCTCGCGACTCTATTGAAGGCTGCAGACCGTAGAAAATAATATAAAAGTATTATTTAACGCGACTTCAGCCGTTCTTTTGCACCACCCGGCGGTACTGCACTGCTTCGGCCACGTGCGCCACCCCCACCGCGTCCTGCCCCGCCAGATCGGCGATGGTGCGCGCCACCCGCATGGCGCGGTGGGTGCCGCGCGCGCTCCAGGCCAGGCGGGTGGCGGCGGTGTGCAGGAACTTGAGCGCGGTGGCGTCGATGTGGGCGTGCTCGTCCAGCGCCAGGCCTGCCAGCGCCTGGTTGGCCGTGCCTTGCCGCCTCTGAGCCCGCGCTCGTGCAGCGACCACCCGTTCGCGCACGCTGTCGCTCGATTCACCCACCTGGTGGTTGAGCAGGGTCTCGGGCGGCTGGGCCGGCACCTCCACATGCAAGTCGATGCGGTCGAGCAGCGGCCCACTCAGCTTGCCCTGGTAGCGCGCCACCTGCTCGGGTGTGCAGCGGCAGACCCGGGTGGGGTGACCCAGAAAGCCGCAGGGGCAGGGGTTCATGGCCGCCACCAGCTGGAAACGGGCCGGAAACTCGGTCTGCATGGCGGCTCGCGAGATGCGGATGTGTCCGCTTTCCAGTGGTTCGCGCAGGGCTTCGAGAGCGGCGCGGGGAAACTCGGGCAGCTCGTCCAGAAACAGCACGCCGTGGTGGGCGAGCGATATCTCGCCCGGCCTCGGTGGTGAGCCGCCACCCACCAGCGCCACCGCGCTGGCGCTGTGGTGCGGTGCGCAGGTGGGGCGTTGGCCCCAGCGAGTGAGCTCGAAGCGGCCGGCCAGCGAGGCCAGCGCGGCCGCCTCCAGTGCCTCGTCGGTGGTCATCGGCGGCAGCAGTCCGGCGAAGCGGTGGGCGAGCATGGACTTGCCGGCGCCGGGCGGCCCGGTCATCAGCAGGCTGTGCCCGCCGGCGGCCGCGATCTCGAGCGCGCGCCGCGCCGCGCCCTGTCCTTTCACGTCGGCCAGGTCGGCCAGCGGCGGGGCATGGCCCATGGTGTGGGCCGCCAGTCGCGTCCAGCCAGCGTCGTCGGGCGCCTCGGGGGCCCCTGCGGTTTCGGGCAAAAAGCGCGCGATCACATCGAGCAGGTGGCACGCGCGGTAGACCCGCGCCTGCGGCACCAGGGCGGCCTCTTCGGCGCTGCCCGGCGGCAGCACGAGACAGGCGTTGGCGGCTTCAGCCCCGGCGTCGCGGTGCAGGGCCAGGCTCATGGCGAGTGCGCCGCGCACCGGGCGCAGCTCACCGCCCAGCGAGAGTTCGCCGGCGAACTCCCAGTCGGCCAGCCGGGCCGCGCTGATCTGCCCGCTGGCGGCCAGGATGCCCAGCGCGATCGGCAGGTCGAAGCGGCCGGAATCCTTGGGCAGGTCGGCCGGCGCCAGGTTCACGGTGATGCGCTTGTTGGAAGGAAATTCCAGCCCGGCGTTGGCGATCGCCGATCGCACGCGCTCGCGGGCCTCCTTCACCTCGGTGTCGGCCAAGCCGACCAGGGTGAAGGCGGGCAGGCCGTTGGCCAGATGAACCTCGACCCGCACGGGGCGCGCGTCCAGACCGAGCAGTGCACGGCTGCGCACCAATGACAGACTCATGATGATTCACTCCCTGTTTCGGTGCGTTTCTCTGGGCGCCGGGGTTTGGATGCCGATCTGCCCGCTCGCGTGCACTTGAATGGTGCAATGTTTCCGGGCGGCGACGACCCGGGTGCCTTTTGTCGGTGCGGCCCGTCGGGTGGGGGCCGCTGGCAGGGCCTGCCGGCGCCGCCGCGGGCACTGTAATGGCGGCCCGGAGCCGCAACCCCTGCGGGTACCCGGAACGCGGGTTGGCATATTCCCTGCTAAGGCTTGTAAGCGATTGATTCGAAGCGTGGTTTTCCATGCGGCAGTCAGCCCACCGCGATTGGCCTGCCCCAGGCATGCCGAATTCGTTTCACCCCTCGGTGTCGGCCATCCGGTCCCATCACCCTCCTGTTCAAGAAGAGGAAAAGCAGCATGAAAATGGTTTCAGCCATCATCAAGCCGTTCAAACTGGACGAAGTGCGTGAAGCACTCTCCGGCATGGGCGTGCAAGGCATCACCGTGACCGAAGTCAAGGGCTTCGGTCGCCAGAAGGGCCACACCGAGCTGTACCGCGGCGCGGAATACGTGGTCGACTTCCTGCCCAAGGTCAAGATCGAAGCGGCCGTCTCGGACGACCTCGTCGACCGCGTGATCGAAGCGATCGAAGGTGCAGCACGCACCGGCAAGATCGGCGACGGCAAGATTTTCGTCACATCGCTCGAACAGGTGGTTCGCATCCGCACCGGCGAGACCGGCAAAGAAGCGCTCTGATCATCGCCACTGAACCAGAAAGATCACGGACATGAAAAAACTCATTGCAACCCTGTTGCTGGGCGTGGGCCTGGCCCTCGGCGGCCTCAACGCCACCGCGCAGACCACCACCGAAGCACCGCCGGCGGCGACTGCCCCCGCCGCCGAAGCCCCTGCTGCCGCACCTGCGGCGGCCGAGGCACCCGCTGCGGCGGCAGAGGCACCCGCAGAAGAAGCGGTCAAGGAAACCATGGACAAGGGCGACGTGGCCTGGATGATGGTCTCCACCATCCTTGTCGTGCTGATGGTCGTGCCCGGCCTGGCCCTGTTCTACGGCGGCCTGGTCCGCAGCAAGAACATGCTGTCGGTGCTGATGCAGGTGATGGTGGTGTTCTCGCTGATCGTCGTGCTGTGGGCCGTGTACGGCTACAGCCTGGCGTTCGGTGGTGAGGGCCTCATCATCGCCAACCTCGACAAGGTGTTCCTGATGGGCATCACGGCCGATACGCTGGCCGCGACGTTCACCCCGGGGGTGATGATTCCCGAGCTGATCTTCGTCGCCTTCCAGGCCACGTTCGCCGGCATCACCTGCGCCCTGATCGTGGGCTCGTTCGCCGAGCGCATGAAGTTCAGCGCCGTGCTGATGTTCTGTGCCCTGTGGTTCACCTTCAGCTACCTGCCGATCGCGCACATGGTCTGGGGTGCCGGTGGCTACCTGTTCGACAAGGGCGCCCTCGACTTTGCTGGCGGCACCGTGGTGCACATCAACGCCGCCATGGCCGGCCTGGTGGGTGCCTACATGCTGGGCAAGCGCATCGGCTACGGCAAGGAGTCGATGGCTCCCCACAGCCTGACGCTGACCATGGTGGGTGCCTCGCTGCTGTGGGTGGGCTGGTTCGGCTTCAACGCCGGCTCCAACCTGGAAGCCAACGGCGGCGCGGGTCTGGCCTTCATCAACACCCTGCTGGCCACTGCCGCTGCGGTGCTGGCCTGGTGTGTCGGTGAGGCGCTCTCCAAAGGCAAGGCCTCGATGCTGGGCGCTGCTTCCGGCGCGGTTGCCGGCCTGGTGGCCATCACCCCGGCCTGCGGTTCGGTGGGCCCCATGGGCGGCATCATCATCGGCCTGGTGTCCGGCTTCCTGTGCCTGTGGGGTGTGTCCGGTCTGAAGAAGATGCTGGGTGCCGACGACTCGCTGGACGTGTTCGGTGTGCACGGCGTGGGTGGCATCGTGGGCGCGCTGCTCACCGGTGTGTTCTCCGCCGGTTCGCTGGGTGGCATCAAGGGCGACGACTACTCCATCGCCAGCCAGATGGTGGTGCAGGCCGAAGGCGTGCTGATCACCATGGTGTGGTCTGCCGTGGTGGCCTTCATCTGCTACAAGATCGTGGACATGATGGTCGGTCTGCGCGTGTCGGAAGAAGCCGAGCGCGAAGGCCTGGACATCACCGCACACGGCGAGACGGCGTACAACCGCTGAGCCCTGCGGGGCTTCACCCGCGGACCGGTCCTCTCTTCACCGAAGGTCCCCTCCGCGCGGTTGTCGAATCTCTCCTGTGGAAGTTGAACCCGCGTTGCCGCCCGGCACGCGGGTTTTTTCTGTTTGATGAATTCTTTATAGTTACTGCGCTTGTCTCGCAGCGACCAGGAGGAATCCATGAACCGAGCTTCTTTCACCCACACGGTGGCCGCCTTGTGTGCCGTCTTTGCGCTTTGCGCCCGGGCTGCCGAAGCGCCCAAGGGTGGCGCCCCACGCCAACCTGCGTCGGTGAAGTTTCACAAGGCCCCGTCGGAAGAAAGCCCGGCGGCACGCGAAAAGCGCCTCAAGCGCGAATGCAAAGGGCGGGCGAATGCGGGCATGTGCCTTGGATACACAAGATAGCCCGGCAGGTTTGCATCCGGCCGTGCAAAAAAATCAAAGTGCGGTGAAGCCCCGCCGACTACCATCGGCCGGATGCAAGCCAGCACCACCGAACACCCCAGCCACCTGATCGAGCAGATCCTGCAAGCCAGCGCCGAGCGCCAGCCCTTGCGCATCGTCGGCGGCAACACCAAGTCGTTTTATGGCGCGCCCACCGCGGGCGCCGCCCTCTCCACCGCTGACTGGACCGGTGTCGTCAGCTACGAACCGACCGAGCTCGTGATCACCGTGCGCTCGGGCACGCCGCTGGCCGAGGTGGAGGCCTTGCTGGCCGGGCAGGGCCAGTGTTTCCCGTTCGAGCCGCCGCGCTTCGGCCCTGGGGGCACGGTGGGTGGCATGGTGGCCGCCGGCCTGGCTGGCCCGGCGCGTGCCACGGCCGGCTCGGTGCGTGACTACGTGCTGGGCGCCAGCTTCATCAACGGCCGCGGCGAACGGCTGACCTTTGGCGGCCAGGTGATGAAGAACGTGGCCGGGTACGACGTGAGCCGGGTCATGGCCGGATCGATGGGCACCCTGGGCCTGATCACGGAAGTGAGCCTCAAGGTGCTGCCGGTGGCCCTGGCCGAAGCCACCGTGGTTTTTCCGCTGGGACAGCACGACGCACTGGAGCAGTTGCACCGCTGGGGTGGGCAGCCGCTGCCGATCAATGCGTCGTGCTGGGTCAAGGACACCACCCGGCCCGAGGCCCCCGAGCTGCTGTTCGTGCGGCTGCGCGGCGCGGTGGCCGCGGTGGAGGCGGCTTGTGAACGCATGGCGCGAGAGGCCGGTGGCACCCGCATGGACAACGCCCAGGCGGGGCCCGACTGGGACGCCTGCCGTGATCAGCAACTGCCGTTCTTCACCACGCCGCCGCCCGGGCTGTGCCTGTGGCGCCTCTCGGTTCCTCAGACGGCGCCGGTGCTGGCGTTGCCTTACCCACAGTTCATCGAATGGCAGGGCGCGCAGCGCTGGCTGTGGGCACCGGCCTCGGCGGCCGCCGACTTGCGCGCGGCAGCCGGTGCGGTCAACGGCCACGCCACGCTGTTTCGCGCCGGGGTCGATGGCGCGCCCGGCGTGCCCCGCTTCCAGAGCCAGAGCGCCGCATTGCAAGCCATCCAGTCGCGTCTCCTTGAAGCCTTCGACCCCGCAGGCGTCTTCAATCCAGGCCGCATGGCCTGAATCCCATGCAAACCCAACTCTCCCCCGAATACCAGGCCCGCGCCGAGGGCCGTGCGGCCGAGGCCATCCTGCGCAAGTGCGTGCATTGCGGTTTCTGCACCGCCACCTGCCCGACCTACCAGTTGCTCGGTGACGAGCTCGACGGCCCGCGCGGGCGCATCTACCTGATGAAGCAGGTGCTCGAAGGCGCCGAGCCGACGCGCAAGACGCAGTTGCACCTCGACCGTTGCCTCACCTGCCGCAACTGCGAAACCACCTGCCCCAGCGGCGTGGACTACGGTCATCTGATCGACATCGGACGCAAGCTGGTCGATGAAAAAGTGCCGCGTCCGGCGGCAGAGAAAGCCGTGCGCTGGCTGCTCAAGGAGGGGCTTCCATCGCCGCTGTTCGGCCCGGCCATGAAGCTCGGCCAGCTGGTGCGCCCGCTGTTGCCGGCCTCGCTGCAGAACAAGGTGCCCGCGCCGCGCCCGGCGGGTCGCTTGCCCACCCGCACCCACGCGCGCCGGGTCTTGTTGCTCGCGGGCTGTGTGCAGCCGGCCATGATGCCGAGCATCCACAGCGCGACGTTGCGTGTGCTCGACGCGGCCGGCATCCAGGGTGTGCTGGCGCCGGCGGCCGGTTGCTGTGGCGCGGTGAAGTTCCACCTCAACGACCAGGACGGCGGCATGGCGCAGATGCGCGCCAACATCGACGCCTGGTGGCCGCTGATCGACGGTGCGCAGGGTGTGGAAGCCATCGTGATGAACGCCTCGGGCTGCGGCGTGACGGTCAAGGAGTACGGACACATCCTGCAGGGCGATCCGGCCTACGCTGCCAAGGCGGCCCGCATCAGCGAACTCACACAAGACCTCAGCGAGCTGCTGCCCGCGCTCGTGCCGGCCTTGCGGCCCCTGCTGAAACACCTGCCCGACGCCTCGCGCGTGATCGCCTTCCACCCGCCCTGCACCCTGCAGCACGGCCAGCAACTCAAGGGCGGCGTCGAGCAGCACCTGGCGGCGCTGGGCTTCACCGTGCAGGTGGCGAAGAACGAGGCGCACCTGTGCTGCGGTTCGGCCGGCACCTATTCGGTGCTGAACCCCGAACTCGCCTACAGCCTGCGCGACCGCAAGCTCGGTCACCTCGGCGAACTCCAGCCCAGCGTGATCACCAGTGCCAACATCGGTTGCATCACGCATTTGCAGAGCGGCACCACCACGCCCGTGCGCCATTGGGTTGAAGTGCTGGACGAGATGCTGATCGCGCCATGATCCCCGCGCTGGCCGCCCTGCTCGTGTTCCAGTTGATGGGTGAGGCGCTGGTGCTGGCCTTCGGGGTGCCCGTGCCCGGCCCGGTGGTGGGCCTGGCCCTGCTGCTGTCCACGCTGGTGCTGCGGCCCTCGGTGCTGGGCGCCATCAAGCCCACCGCGCAGTCCCTGCTGCAACATCTGTCGCTGCTGTTCGTGCCCGCCGGCGTGGGCGTCATGCTGCACCTGCAGCGGCTGGGCGACGAGGCGCTGGCCATCGGCGTGGCGCTGGTGGTCAGCACGCTGGTCGGCCTGGCCAGTGCGGCGTTGACCATGGCCTGGTTGATCAGGCGCATGAAGCGCCCTGCGCCATGAACCCCGCGCTGCCCCTGCCCGGCGCGCTCGCCGACATCTGGGTCTACCTCGCGGCCACGCCGCTGCTGGGCCTCACGCTCACGCTGCTGGTCTACCAGGGGGCCTTCCTGCTGTACCAGCGCACGGCCTTCAACCCGCTGGCCAACCCGGTGGCCATCTCGGTGCTGGTGCTGGCCAGCTTGCTCTGGGCCACGGGCACACCCTACGCCACCTATTTCGAGGGCGCGCAGTTCGTGCACTTCCTGCTCGGCCCGGCCACGGTGGCCCTGGCCATCCCGCTGTTCGAACAACTCGCGCGCCTGAAGCGGCTGTGGTTGCCGATCGCCGGCGCGATGGTGGTGGGCACGCTGGCGGCCACCGTCACCGCCGTCGGCGTGGGCTGGGCGCTGGGCGCCTCCAGGGCGACGCTCGCCTCGCTGGCCCCCAAGTCGGTCACCAGCCCGGTGGCCATGGGCATCGCCGAGAAGATTGGCGGCATTCCGTCGCTGACGGCCGTGCTGGTGGTGGCCACCGGCATCCTGGGTGCGGCCAGCGCGCGTTTCCTGTTCGATGCCCTGCGCATCCAGGACCCGATCGTGCGCGGTTTCGCGCTCGGCACCGCCGCGCACGGCATCGGCACCGCGCGGGCTTTCCAGGTGAGTGAAGAGATGGGCGCCTTCGCCGGCCTGGCGATGGGGCTGTCGGCGCTGTTCAGCGCGGTGGCGCTGCCGCTGGTGGCCGGGCTGTTGTTGAGGTGGCTGTAGGCCCGCCGAGCAGCGCCTCGACGATGGCACCGCTGTAGGGGCTCGCCACCTCGCGCAGGAAACGAGCAAAGTCCACGTGGGCCGCGTCGTCGGCGCGGTCGGAGATGGTGCGCACCACCGCCAGCGCAACGCCGTAGTCGTGGCACACCTGCGCAAACGCGGCACCCTCCATCTCCACGGCCAGCGCGAGCGGCAGTTCGCGGCGCAGGGCTTCGCTCTCGGCCGTGGTCGACACGAACCGGTCGCCACTGATCAGCAGACCCTGGTGGCACCTTGGCGCGTGCAGGCCGAAGGCGCTGCGCACGCCCTGGGGCAGCAGCGCCGGCAAGGCGCCCAGCACGCTTTCGCTGGCGCGCACCAGTCGAGTGGTCAGATCCGCATCGGCGTCGAAGCTTGAACGGCCATAGCCCGGCACTTCATGGCGCGCAAAGATCGGCGAGACGTCCAGGTCGTGCTGCAGGAACTGCCGCGCGACCACCACGTCGCCCACGTTGACGCCCGGGCCCAGGCCACCGGCGACGCCGGTGAACACGATCCGCTGCACGCCAAAACGCTCGATCAACACCGTGGCCGTGGTGGCCGCGGCCACCTTGCCGATGCCCGAGAGCACGGCCACGACGTCCTGGCCGTGCAGGTGGCCGCGCCAGAAACTGCGCCCGCCGATGGTCTGTTGTTGCTCGTCGGGCATGAGTCCGAGCACGGCCGCGAGCTCCTCATGCAGCGCGCTGACGACGGCGGTGGGGCCTGCCACTATTTCTTGTCGCGCAGCTCGCGACGCAGGATCTTGCCCACCGGTGTCTTGGGCAGCTCGGTGCGGAATTCCACCACCCGGGGCTGCTTGTAGCCGGTGAGGTTGGTCTTGCAGTAGTCGCGCACCTGGGCTTCGGTCAGAGCCTCGTCCTTTTTCACGATCACCAGCTTGACCGCTTCGCCCGACTTCTCGTCGGGCACGCCGACCACGGCGCACTCCATCACGCCCGGCAGCTGCGACACCACGTCCTCGACCTCGTTCGGATACACGTTGAAGCCGCTCACCAGCACCATGTCCTTCTTGCGGTCGACGATCCTGAAGAAGCCGCGCTCGTCCATCACGCCCACATCGCCGGTCTTGAAGTAACCGTCCGGCGTCATGACCTTGGCGGTTTCGTCCGGCCTCTGCCAGTAACCTGCCATCACCTGCGGGCCCTTGATGGCGATCTCGCCGGGCTGGCCCATCGGCACCTCGACGCCGTCGTCGTCCAGGCATTTCATCCAGGTGTTGGGCAGCGGCAGCCCGATGGTGCCGCTGAAAGACGTGCTGGTGGTCGGGTTGCAGGTGGCCGACGGGCTGGTCTCGGACAGGCCGTAGCCTTCACAGATCGGACAGCCGGTCTTCTCCAGCCAGAGCTTGGCCACGGCGCTTTGCACCGCCATGCCGCCGCCCACCGACACCTTGAGGTTGCTCCAGTTCACGGTGTTGAAGTCGGGATGGTTGGCGAGGCCGTTGAACAAGGTGTTGACCGCCGGGAAGCTGTGGAAGGTGTGCTTGCCCAGCTCCTTGAGCACCGCCGGCAGATCGCGCGGGTTCGGGATCAGGATGGTCATGGCGCCGGTGCGCAGTGACAGCATCATGTTCACCGTGAACGCGAAGATGTGATAGAGCGGCAAGGCGCACACGCTGGTGGGTTGCTCGCCTTCGGGCACGCGTTTCATCACCGGCTCGTTCCAGGCATCGGACTGCAACAGGTTGGCAATCACGTTGCGGTGCAACAGCACCGCGCCCTTGCTCACGCCGGTGGTGCCGCCGGTGTATTGCAGCACGGCCATGTCGTCGGGCTTGATGTCCGGTCGCTTGAGCGTGCCGCGCGTGCCCCTGGCAATGGCTTCGTTGAAGCGCACGGCCTGGGGCAGGCTGAACGCCGGCACCATCTTCTTGACGTTGCGCACCACGTAATTCACCAGCGCGCCCTTGAGCAGCCCGAGCTGGTCGCCCATGGACGTGAGCACCACGTGTTTCACCGGCGTGTTGGCGATGCATTGCTGCAGTGTTCCGGCGAAGTTCTCGATGATGACGATGGCCTTGGCGCCGGAGTCCTTGAGCTGGTGTTCGAGTTCGCGCGGCGTGTACAGGGGATTCACGTTGACCACCACCAGCCCGGCGCGCAGGATGCCCGCCACGGCCACCGGGTATTGCGGCACGTTGGGCATCATGATCGCGACGCGATCGCCCTTGACCAGGCCCAGGCCCTGCAGGTAGGCGGCAAACGCCAGGGAGAGGCTGTCGGTCTGGGCAAAAGTGACCTGCTTGCCCATGAAACTGTAGGCCGGGCGGCTGGCGAACTTGCCGAAGCTCTCCTCCATGAGGTGCACCAGCGAGCTGTATTGCGCCACGTCGATGTCTGCGGGCACACCGGGGGAATACGAGCCCAGCCAGGGACGGTCGGCCGTTGATGCGGTCATGCGTGATCTCCAGAACTTGGTATTGAATGCAACCCGCCATTGTCGGGCCGCGAAGGGCGGCCAGGTCTCGTGTTTTTCCCTTACGTCTTTCTGACGATGGGGCCCGAAGGCTTGTCGAGCGGACGATCGTTGCTACAAAAACCAAGGGGGCTGGTGTTGCGACCCGCCCCCTTTGAATGCCGATCGGCGCGCGCCCTGCGGCCGTTATTCGATGGCCTTGGTCATGTCTTCCACCACCTTCTTGGCGTCGCCGAAGACCATCATGGTCTTGTCCATGTAGAAGAGTTCGTTGTCCAGACCGGCATAACCGGCGGCCATCGAGCGCTTGTTCACGATCACCGTCTTGGCCTTGTAGGCCTCGAGAATCGGCATGCCGTAGATGGCGCTGCCCTTCTGCAAGGCCGCCGGGTTCACCACGTCGTTGGCGCCCAGGATGATGGCCACGTCGGCCTGGCCGAACTCGCCGTTGATGTCTTCCATTTCGAACACCTGGTCGTAAGGCACCTCGGCCTCGGCCAGCAACACGTTCATGTGGCCCGGCATGCGCCCGGCCACCGGGTGGATGGCGTACTTCACCGTGATGCCCTTTTCGGTGAGCTTGTGGGCGAGTTCCTTCACCGCGTGCTGCGCGCGTGCCACGGCCAGACCGTAGCCGGGCACGATCACCACCGTCTCGGCGTTGCCCAGCACGAAGGCCGCGTCGTCGGCGCTGCCGCTCTTGACCGGCCGCGCTTCGGCCTTGGCCCCACCCGCGGTGGTGGCCTCGCCGCCGAAGCCGCCCAGGATCACGTTGAAGAACGAGCGGTTCATGGCCTTGCACATGATGTAGCTCAGGATCGCGCCCGAGCTGCCCACCAGCGAGCCGGCGATGATCAGCATCGAGTTGTTGAGCGAGAAGCCGATGCCGGCGGCGGCCCAGCCCGAGTAGCTGTTGAGCATGGACACCACCACCGGCATGTCGGCGCCACCGATGGGAATGATGATCAGCACGCCGAGCACGAAGGACAGCGCGATCATGGCGAAGAAGGCGGGCCAGTTCTCGGTGAACGCAAAGAACACACCCAGGCCCACCGTGGCCAGGCCCAGCGCCAGGTTGATCATGTGCTGGCCGGAGAAGGTGACCGGCGCGCCCTGGAACAGTCGGAACTTGTACTTGCCCGAAAGCTTGCCGAAGGCGATGACAGAGCCACTGAAGGTGATGGCGCCGATGGCCGCACCCAGGAAGAGCTCGATCTTGTTGCCGAAGGGAATCGGCACGCCCTTGGCGACGATGCCGAACGCGTAGGGCTCGGCCACCACGGCCACCGCGATGCAGACCGCAGCCAGACCGATCATGCTGTGCATGAACGCCACCAGCTCGGGCATCTTGGTCATCTCGACCCGGTTGGCCATGATGGCGCCGGCGCCACCGCCCACCACCAGACCCACGAGTACCCAGACCATGCCTTCGGCCTTGCCGCCGGAGAGTTCGACGATCAGCGCCGCCGTGGTGAGGATGGCGATCGCCATGCCGGTCATGCCGAAGACGTTGCCACGGATGGACGTCGTGGGATGGCTCAGGCCCTTGAGGGCCTGGATGAAACAGATGCTGGCAACGAGGTACAGCAGCGTGACGAGATTCATGGACATTATTGGACCCCCACGTTCGTCACTGGCGTGTACTCACTGCCCCCCAAGGGGGTGCGAGCTGGCTTGAAGCGGTTCTGCGCGGCGCTCATTTGTGCGCTCCCTCAGCAGCCACCGGCGCCTTGCGCTCTTTCTTCTTGAACATTTCCAGCATCCGCCGCGTGACCAGGAAGCCACCGAACACATTGACCGCTGCCAGCGCCACGGCCAGCACACCCATGGTCTTGCCCAGGTGGGTCTCTGTCAGGGCTGCCGCCAGCATGGCGCCCACGATCACGATGGCCGAGATCGCGTTGGTCACCGCCATCAGCGGTGTGTGCAGCGCGGGCGTGACGTTCCACACCACGTGGTAACCCACGTAGATGGCCAGCACGAAGATGATGAGGTTGAGAACGGTGGGGGATACAGCTTCCATGGTCTTTTCCTTGGTGTCTCGTTCAGCTCTTGCGTTTCACTTCACCGCCCTGCGCCATCAGGCAGGCTGCGACGATGTCGTCTTCCATGTCCACGTGCAGCGCGCCGTCCTTGTTGACGATGAGCTTGAGGAAATCGAGCACGTTGCGCGCATACAGCGCCGAGGCATCGGCCCCCACCATGGCGGCCAGGTTGGTCTCGCCCACGATGGTCACGCCGTGTTTGACCACGGTGCGGTCGGTCTCGGTGATCGGGCAGTTGCCGCCCACGCCGTTGGCACCTTTTCCGGCAGCGATGTCCACGATCACGCTGCCGGGCTTCATCGACTTGACCATGTCCTCGGTGATGAGAACCGGCGCGGCGCGCCCGGGGATCAGCGCGGTGGAGATGACCACGTCGGCCAGCGCCACACGCTTGGCCACTTCCAGCTTCTGGCGCTCCAGCCAGCTCGGCGGCATGGGTCGTGCATAACCGCCCACGCCCTCGGCGGCTTCCTTCTCTTCCGCTGTTTCATACGGCACGTCGATGAACTTGCCGCCCAGCGACTCGACCTGTTCTTTCACGCTGGGACGCACATCGGAGGCTTCGATGACGGCGCCCAGGCGCTTGGCGGTGGCAATCGCCTGCAGGCCGGCCACGCCCACGCCCAGAATCACCACGCGCGCGGCCTTCACGGTGCCGGCCGCGGTCATCAGCATGGGAAAGAAACGCTGGTAGTGGTGCACCGCGAGCATCACGGCCTTGTAGCCGGCGATGTTGGCTTGCGAGGACAGCACGTCCATGCTCTGTGCGCGCGTCGTGCGCGGCGCGGCTTCAAGCGCAAAGGCGGTGAGGCCGGCTGCGGCCATGCGCTGCAGGCCGGGGGCATCGAAAGGGTTGAGCATGCCCACCACGGTGGCGCCCGGCTTCATCAGCGCCAGCTCGTTGTCGAA
Organism: Hydrogenophaga sp.; assembly: GCF_030373225.1. Classification (GTDB taxonomy): domain Bacteria; phylum Pseudomonadota; class Gammaproteobacteria; order Burkholderiales; family Burkholderiaceae_C; genus Hydrogenophaga. The sequence goes on from NZ_JAUCZG010000012.1 coordinate 114,475, forward strand.
GGGGGTTCGCACCTTGAGCACGAGGTCGGCGCCCAGCGCGCCTGCGGCATCGGTGATCTCGGCGCCGGCCGCGATGTACGCTGCGTCGGTCACGCTGGCGGCCAGACCGGCCCCGGATTGCACGCGCACCGTGTGGCCCTGGGCCACGTATTTCTTGGCGGTCTCGGGCGTGACGGCCACCCGCGTTTCGCCCACCGTGGTTTCAGTGGGTACACCAATCATCATGAACGTCTCCTCGCTCGGTGGTTGTAACAGGCAGCCGCGAAGCTTAACTGAAAGGCCCCAGCGCGGGAGCCACTGGCGGGACAAGCCCACCACGCTCACCCGCCGTTCTTGCCGCGCCCTCCGCTGTCCGGCTCAGGGGGGAACGGCACCAGCAAGCCGAAGCAGGTGCCCCGGCCAGGTCTGGAGCGAAGCGTCAAGACGATGTTGAGTTGTGCGGCGCAACGCTGGACGATGTCCAGTCCCAGGCCGAGCCCGCCATCCTGCGGGCGCGCCGCCTGGCCGCGCACATGCTCCTTGAAGATGTGCTCCTGCTCTTGCGCCGCGATGCCCGGGCCCGTGTCCCAAACCTGGATCAACAGCCCCGTGCGGCGCTTCCTGCAACTCAGCAGCACGCCCCCACGAACTGTGTATCGCATGGCATTGGCCACGAGGTTGCCGACCACGCGTTCCAGAAGCGCGGGGTCGGTCAGCACACGCTCCATGCACGGCGTGACCCGCCACTGCAGTCCCTTCTGTTGGGCCACCGGCGAAAACATCGAATCGATTCTTTCCAGCGAGTCCTGCAGCGACACCTCCGCCATTTCTGTCCGGAGTGAATCGGCGTCCAGCTTGACGACCCGGACCAGGGCAGCGAGAAGCTCGTCGGCTGCGTTCATTGCTGCGCGAATCTGCGACAGAGGTGCCTGTGATGGCTCGGGCAGGCGCTGGCGGCTCAGCGCCTCCGCCGCAAGGCCGATGGCGTAGAGCGGTTGCTGGATGTCGTGCGCCACCGCAGCCAGAAAACGGGACTTGTCGACCACGGACTGCTCGGCGGCGGCCTTCGACGCCTGGTCGCGTTCTCGGCGGATCAGGAGTTCCCGATGCGCCCTGTTCGTCTCCCGGACCTTCACAGCCAGTGCTTGTGCCAGCAGCGCCATTTCCAGCGCAGTCACCCAGTAGAAGGCGTCGTAGACCCAGCCGACCTCGGGCAACAACTGCACCCGCATGAGAATCCTGAGCAGGATGGCCACGCCGTAGATCGACCACGCCACGGCAAAGTAGCCCGCTCCCGCCCGGCCCCAACGAAGGCCGAGCACCGCAGCCGTGATCAAGGCCAGCAGGGTGAGCACGGAGAGCACCGGCATCAGCCGCTCAAACCAGGGCATGGCGCCCGGATGGGCCAGCAGCAGCGGCGCCAACAGCCACAAGACGGCCAGCAGCTTCAAGGCCAGGCTCACCCGGGGCGAGCCTTCGTCCATGTCGAAGAACGACACGACAAACAACATGCCCGTAACACCCATCATGCAGCCCGAGACGGCGATGAAAAGCGGGTTGAAGTGGGCCAGGCCGGTCCAGACCACCACCAGGCCCAGGCCGGAAGTCGCTGCCTGGAACCCGATCAACGACAGGCACGACATCAGGTAGAGCAGCCGCGCCCGGTCCCTGAGCACCCGCCACAACAGGATGTTGGACAGCATCAAGCCCGCGAGCACACCGAAGTAGATGCCCAGACCAAGGTTGCGCGCGCCCACCGCGCGCTCGTGGGCAGCCGGCTCCCACAACTCAAGGCCGCCCCACGGCGAGACGCGTGTGGCGAGCTTGAGGTACAGATGCCCCGACGCCCCGGGTGGCACCCGCCAGGCCAGCGCGGGCGCGGCGCGAGGTTCCACCAGTCCTTGCGCCATGAGCTGCAACCCGCTTTCGGCCAGGACGACCGGCACCTGATCCTCGCCCGCCCACAGCATCTCCACCCGTTGCGCATGGCGACTGTCGATCACCAGCAGGCGGTCGAAGGCTTCCCCGGGGGGCGCCTGCACCGGCACGCGAAGCCACAGGGTGGGTTCGCTGTTGGCCATGCGGTTGAAGCGCAACGGGCCGTCAAGTCGGGCCCATTGTGGATCTCCGCTCCAGGGTGTCGACGTCGAAACCTGCCCGCTGGCGTCCACCAGATACTCGGTCGAGGCGGTCAGGTCCTGCCTGTGCATGTCGCGGTCAACGCGCAAGGGCGCCAATGCCTCAGTGGCGAGGGCCAGCTGTGACGTTAACAGCAGGCAGGCGCACAAAAGCGCAGGGCCAAGGCGCCGCCAGGGCTTTGCAAATCGGCGCAATGCAGCTGGCGCAAGGGTGTTGATATGCTCCATTTCGGTGGTGAAATGATCATTGAACGCGTGTATGCGCGCAACACCCGATTTGGTTACACCCGATCCCATGTCACACAACACACCAGCCGGGCGCTGGAAACCCAGTGTCACCGTTGCCGCCATCATCGAGCGCGATGGACGTTACCTGCTGATCGAGGAGCACACGCCCGAAGGCTTGCGGTTGAACAATCCCGCAGGCCACCTGGATCCTGGCGAGAGCCCGGCTGACGGTGTGGTGCGAGAGACCCTGGAGGAAACCGCTCACCGGTTCACTCCCACGAACCTGGTGGGTGTCTACCTGTCGAGGTTTCAAAGGGCGGGAAAAGCCGGAGCAGAAGCCGGCGACGAAGACATCACCTACCTGCGTTTTGCCTTTTGCGGTGAGTTGGGTGAATCAGTACCGGGGCTGGCGCTGGACACCGGAATCGTGAGAACCCTGTGGCTCACGCCCGAGGAGATCCGCGCCAGCGTATTGCGCCATCGCAGCCCGCTCGTGTTGCGCTGCATGGAAGACCACCTCGCCGGCCAGCGCTACCCGCTGGCGTTGATTCAGACCGATGCTTCGGTCGTGCTTTTTTCGGGAGCGTCCTGAGGATCTCCCGACCGGTCGCTGCGGTCTGACCGGGATCTGGCCAGTGGCACCAGCAGGGAGAAGCATGAACCACGACCCGGAACGGACCGCATGGTGACCCGGACCGCGAGCAGGTCCGCGCAGGTCTTGACGATCGCCAGGCCCAGTCCAACGCCGTTGTCGCGTTCGGTTTCAGGCTCACCCCGGAAATATTCGGAAAAGATGTTTTCGTGGTGCACCGGGTCGATGCCGGGGCCGGTGTCCCACACCTGAAGCAGAAGGCTCGACCCCCGGACCCGCGAGGAAACCAGCACCCCGCCCGACTGCGTGAACCGCACGGCGTTCGACACCAGGTTGATGACCATGCGCTCCAGCAGGATCGGATCGCTGTTCACACAGGCCAGGCTGGGCGTGACGTCCCAGCGCAAGCCCTTGGACAGGGCCTGGCTCCTGAAGGTGAGGTCGATCCGGTCGAGCAGCGGCTGAACGAAAAAGTCGGTCTTGCTGGCCCTGAGCGAACCCGACTCCAGCCGGGCCATGGTCATGATGGAGTCCAGCAAGCCATTGGCCGACTCCAGCGAGGACCGCATCTGCTGAAACAGGGGCTCGCGGGCCGGCTCCTGTGCATGCAGGCTTTCCGCCGCCAGGCTCAGGGCAAACAAGGGTTGCCGCAGGTCGTGGCTCACTGCCGCCAGAAAGCGCGACTTTTCGTGCGACACGCGCTCCGCCTCTTCCTTCTTCACCAGCTCGCGCATGCCCATGCTCACGGCGCGCTCCCTGGCCTGGCGTTCTTCCTTGATGCGGTCGGCCAGCGCAAACGAGAGCAACAGCATCTCCAGCGCCGATCCCACCATCACCGGATGGGTGAGCCATCCGGGCACCGGCATCCATCCCAGCGCCACCAGCGACTCCGTCACGGCACCCGCCATGAGCAGCGCCCAGGCCAGCAGGAAATACCGCGCGCCCGTGCGGCGCGCGCAGAGACGGTCGAGCCCCGCAAGGACCAGCGGCACGGTGGTGGTCATGACCAAGGCGATCATGACCTTGAGGGAAAAACCGAAAGGCATCCAGGGCAGCAGCGCGAGGTACAGCAACCAGCCGAACTGCAGAAAGCGCAGCACCCGGTCCAGGCGCGGCAACTCGGTCTGACTGTGCAGGAAGTGGCGAGCGAAAAGAACGGCGGTGAAGGCGCTGGCGGCCTGCGCAAGCCGCGGGACGAAGTGGTCCCAGCGGGCTTGCTCCGACCAGAAGAACTGGGCGCCAAGACCAGTGAGCGCGAGCTGGGCCAGTGCCATCGCTGCCACGTAGCTGATGTAGTAGAGGTACACCGGGTCGCGAATCGCCGCGAACAGAAGCAGGTTGTAGGCGAACAGGCCCGCCATCAGGCCGAAGTACAGGCTCAGCAACGAATACGCCCGATGGTCCTGGCTCATCAGCGCCTGGGGTTTCAGCAGCGAAACAGGGACTTTCATCGAACTGGTGGAGTCGATGCGCAGCAGCACCGTGTGCGTTCCCGTCTGGGCAAACGTGACGGGAAAGACGTGGTGGCGGTGCGGCATGACGCGACGGGCGAACGGCACGTGGTCACCGCCCAGCGCCTGCTGGAGATGGCCATCGGGGGAGAAGACAAAAACCTCGATCCGGTCGAGTTGCGGGTTGGCGACTTGCAGCACCCGGTGAACGGGCGTTTGGGTCGACACATCGAGCGCTGCCTTGAGCCACAAGGTGGCGTTGCGGTAGCCGAAGCCGGGGATGTCGGTGCCGTGCGGGAGGGGTTGGAAGCGCCGGGCCTGGTCGGGTGAGCGGATCTCGCGCGCCGACAGGTTGGCGTCCTCGACTTCCAGGAAAGTGAGCGCAGGGGCGAGATCCTGGGTGTCTGCATCCGACAGCGACAGCGCCTGGGCATGCGTGGCGCCGGTCATCAAGGCCCAGAGCGCCGCTCGAATGAACCAGCCGTGCCACGCCCCGCGACCTTGAATTGCCATGACTCCGTGCCCCTTCCTGGCTGCGCCCGAAGCGGCCACAACGTGGCACGGTGGTGCATCCATGGCACCGCATTGGGCATCCCGCAACATCGGGCTGCGGAGTCCGGCGATTCTGAAAACCGGGCCATGCCCAGCCAATACTTCAACAGCACTATATTGAATTGCAATCGGCTCCGTTGGGGATTTGATCAATCACGCCGATGGCGTGCGCCGCCATTCAAGCGATTGAATGTTTCATTTCATCGGGCAATCCAGAAAGGCTCGCCAATTGCCGGTCCGACCGGAAATGTGAATCCTGTCACGAATGATTCGTGGGTGAGGCGTGTCTGGCAGAGCCGCATGAGCGGGGAAGGCGCCCGATATCGGCGAGGCAGTTTCAAAATACTGCTGGCGGGGTATGGGCCATGGATCTTTGGACCCATAGCATCGAATGAATACAGATGGCAGTCATTGAAAACGGCCATTCCCCGATTCCATCCCTGATTCCATCCCCGTTCCACTTCCATTCCAGTTTCAATGGGAATTGGCGTTGCGAAGTGCGGCAATACCAGCAAAACCCCAGGCCAGATCTGGCCTTCATTCAATTCCATTCGAATCATGCCGGCACTGCTCAATCTCACAAGGCTGGGCGGATTCAAAAGTGAAGTGCAACACCCTGGGTTTCAATGAACGAGGGTGG
>NZ_JAUCZG010000013.1 GCF_030373225.1 Hydrogenophaga sp.
TCCCATGTCCAGACTCAGCTCGTCAAGAAACAACCTCTTGACTCTTCACATCTAGCGACTGGCGCGCGATGACCGTCGCGCCGGCCAGGGCGACCACCGCCCCGCCGACGACCCACCACCAGGAAACACGCCAGGGCTGCCGCATGCGGCGGATTCTGGCACGCGGCCCCGGCCGCAGGCCGGGGTCAGGGGAACAGCGGCTTGACGTTCCAGATCTCGCTGGCGTATTCGCGGATGGTGCGGTCCGACGAGAAGGCGCCCATGCCGGCCACGTTCAGAACAGCGTGACGGGTCCATTCGTCCGGGTTGCGGTAGAGCTCGTCGACCTTGTGCTGCGCGGCCAGGTAGTCGGTGTAGTCCGCCAGCAGCAGGTAGTAGTCGGACTCCAGCAGCGTGCGCGTGATGTCCTGGAAACGTCCGGGCTCCTCGGGGCTGAAGGCGCCCTCGGCGATGCGGTCGATGGCGGTCTTGAGGTCGTAGTTGTGGTCGTAGTAACGGCGCGGGTTGTAGCCGCTGGCGCGCAGCGCCGCGACCTGCTCGGTGCGGTGGCCGAAGATGAAGATGTGCTCGAGCCCCACGTGTTCGGCGATCTCGATGTTGGCGCCGTCCCAGGTGCCGATGGTCAGCGCCCCGTTGAGCGCGAACTTCATGTTGCCGGTGCCCGAGGCCTCGGTGCCGGCGGTGGAGATCTGCTCGGAGAGATCGGCGGCGGGAATGATCACCTCGGCCAGCGACACCCGGTAGTTGGGGATGAACACCACCTTGAGCCGGTCGCCCACGCGCTTGTCGTGGTTGACCACGCGCGCCACGTCGTTGATGAGCTTGATCACCAGCTTGGCCATGAAGTAGGCCGAAGCCGCCTTGCCGGCGAACACCACGGTGCGCGGCACCCAGTCGGCATGCGGGTGCGCCAGGATCTGCTGGTAGCGCGTGACCACATGCAGCACGTTGAGCAGCTGGCGCTTGTACTCGTGCATGCGCTTGACCTGCACGTCGAACAGGCTGGCCGGGTTCACCACCACGCCTGTCTCGGCCAGGATGCGATCGGCCAGCCGGCGCTTGTTCTGCGCCTTGGCTTGCTGGAAGGCGCTGACGAATTCGGGCTCGCTGGCCAGCGGGCGCAGCTGTTCCAGCTCGTCGAGGTTGCGCCGCCAGCTGGTGCCGATGCGCGCGTCGATCAGGCCAGCCAGCGGCGGGTTGGCCTGCGAGAGCCAGCGCCGCGGCGTGATGCCGTTGGTCTTGTTGCAGAAGCGCTCGGGGTAGAGCCGCGCGAAGTCGGCAAAGATGGTCTGCACCATCAGCTGGCTGTGCAGGGCCGACACGCCGTTGACCTTGTGGCTGGCCAGCACCGAGAGGTAGGCCATGCGCACGCGGCGCTGGCCGCGCTCGTCGATCAGCGAGACGCGGCGCAGCAGGTCGTTCTCGCCCGGGAAGCGCTCGTGCACCTCGGCCAGGAAGATCGCGTTGAGGTCGTAGATGATGCGCAGGTGCCGCGGCAGCAGCCGCCCCAGGATCTCCACCGGCCAGGTCTCCAGCGCCTCCTGCATGAGGGTGTGGTTGGTGTAGCTGAAGACCCGTTTGCAGATGCCCCAGGCGGTGTCCCAGTCCAGGCCCTGTTCGTCGACCAGCAGGCGCATCAGCTCGGGCACGGCCAGTGCCGGGTGGGTGTCGTTGAGGTGGATCGCCACACGGTCGGCGAACAACGCGAAGTTGCCCTGGTGCTTGAGGAAGCGGCGCACGATGTCCTGCAGCGAGGCGCTGACGAAGAAGTACTCCTGGCGCAGCCGCAGCTCCTTGCCGTGCTCGGTGCTGTCGTCGGGGTAGAGCACGCGCGAGACGTTCTCCGATTCGTTCTTCGCCTCCACCGCCCGCATGTAGTCGCCCTTGTTGAAGGCGTCGAGGTTGATGCCGCTGGTGGCGCGTGCGGTCCACAGGCGCATGGTGGCCACGCTGCTGAGTTCGTGGCCGGGCACGCCGGTGTCGTAGGCGGTGGCGATCACGTCGTCGGTGTCCAGCCAGCGCACCTGGCCTTCCGTCTGCAGCAGCCGCCCGCCGAACTGCACCGTGTAGCTGAATTCGGGGCGCATGAATTCCCAGGGATTCCCGTTGACCAGCCAGTAGTCGGGCTCCTCGATCTGTCGGCCATCGACGATGCGTTGCGCGAACATGCCGTAGTCGTACCGGATGCCGTAGCCCATGCCGGGGATGCCCACCGTGGCCATGGAGTCGAGGAAACAGGCCGCCAGCCGACCCAGGCCACCGTTGCCCAGCCCGGCGTCGCTCTCCAGGTCGATCAGCGAATCGAAATCAACGCCGAGCTGGGTGCAGGCGGTGCGGGCCTCGTCCAGGATGCCGACCGAGAGCAGGGCGTTGGTGAGCGCGCGCCCGGTGAGGAATTCCATCGACAGGTAGTACACGCGCTTGGCGTCGTGGTCCTGCGACGTGGCCAGGGTCTCGCGCCAGCGGTGCATCATGCGGTCGCGCACGGCGTGGAACAGGGCAAACAGCCAGTCGCGCCGGGTCGCCGAGCGCGGGTCGCGGCCGACCGAATAGATCAACCGGTTGGCGATCGACTTGCGCAGGGCGTCCACGCTGTTGTCCATCTGGTCGTATTCGAACGCAACGGTTTCGGAGGTGGGCTCGGTGTGGTTCATGGCATCGGGCGTGGCGGGGGTTGTCCGGGAGGGTGCTGAAAGACTGAAGCAATAACCGTGCAGGCGATCAGGGGTCGACCGCGTCCGGCAGGACGGAGGCGTAGACGCGAAGGTAGTCGCTGGCCGCGCGAGGCCAGCCAAAGCGCAGCGCCATGGCATGGCGCTGAACGCTGCGCCAATCGGCGGCCCGGCGCTGCAGTGCAAACGCCCGGCGCAACGCGCCCAGCAGGCTGGGCACATCGAGGTCTTGAAAGACGAAACCGTTGGCGCTGCCGTCGTCCAGATGCTCCAGGCTGCAGTCGACCACGGTGTCGGCCAGTCCACCCACTGCCCGCACCAGCGGCAGGGTGCCGTAACGCAGGCCGTAGAGCTGGGTCAGTCCACAGGGCTCGAAGCGCGAGGGCAACAGGATCACGTCGGCCCCGGCAATGACGCCGTGCGCCAGCGCTTCGTCGTAGCCCACGGTCAGCGCGACCTGGCCCGGGTGGCGCCGCACGCAGTCGCGCAGCGCCTGCTCGATGGCGGCATCGCCCGACCCCAGCACCGCGAGCTGGCCACCGCGTTGCACCAGGTCGTCCACCACCGCGGGCAGCAGGTGCAGGCCTTTTTGTTCGGTCAGGCGGCTCACCACCGAGAACAGCAAGGCGTCGGCGCGGGGTTCCAGTCCCATGCGCTGCTGCAGCCGGGCCTTGGCCAGGACCTTGCCCTGCAGGTGGTCGGCATCGAAGCCGGGCTGCACCAGCGGGTCGGTCAGCGGGTTCCAGACCGCGTCGTCCACCCCGTTGAGGATGCCGTGCAGCTGTGCCTGGCGCTGGCGCAGCACACCGTCGAGTCCGCAGCCCTGCTCGGCGCCGGTGATCTCGCGTGCGTAGGTCGGGCTCACGGTGGTGATGGCGTCGCTGTACTTGAGCGCCGCCTTCATGAAGCTGATCTGTCCGTGGAATTCCAGTCCCTGCACATGGAAGAGCCCGTCGGGCAGGCCCAGGCGGGGACGCAGGCTGGCGTCGAAGACACCCTGGTAGGCCAGGTTGTGCACGGTGAACACGGTCGCCGGCCGGGGTTCGGCCGGCCGCGCGAGTTCGTGCAGGTAGGCAAACGCCAGACCGGTGTGCCAGTCGTGCCCGTGCACCACGTCGGGCCGCCAGCCGGCGTCCAGCCCGTTGCCGAGCAGGGCGGCCGCCCAGCCCAGCCAGGCGAACTGTTCGGCGCTGTCGGGCCAGGGCTGGCCGTGTTCGTCCAGATAGGGGTTGCCGGCGCGCTGGTACAGGCCGGGCGCATGCAACAGCCACACCGGCATGTCGCTCTCGGTGATGCGGCCGGCCTGCAGCCAGGGCGTGGGGCCGTGGGCGGTGGACAGTTGCGGACCCAGGCCCGCTGGCAGGCCGGGGCTGCCGCCCGCCGGCACCAGCAGGGTCGGACCCTCGGGCGTGACGCCGGCGACCAGGCCGGGGAAGGCCGGCAGCAGCAGCCGCACGTCGGCCCCCCGGGCCACCAGCGCCGGGGGCAGGCCGGCGCTCACATCGGCCAGTCCGCCCGTCTTGAGCAGCGGGAAGAGCTCCGAGCAGACGTAGAGAACCTTGAGGGTCATTGCAGTTTTTCGAGCATTTCGCGGGTGACGAGCACGATGCCGCTGGGCGTGCGGAAAAAGCGGCGTTCGTCGTCGGCCGCGTCCACCCCGATCTTCATGCCCGGGGGAATCACACAGCCGTTGTCGATCACCACCTTGTGCAGCTCGCAACCCCGCCCGATGTCGACCTCGGGCAGGATGACCGACTCTTCCACCGACGCATAGGAGTGCACCCGCACGCGCGAGAACAGCACCGAGCGGCGCACCAGCGCGCCCGAGATGATGCAGCCGCCCGAGACCAGCGAGTCCACCGCCGCGCCGCGGCGCCCGTCGTCGTCGAAGACGAACTTGGCCGGCGGCAGCTGTTCCTGGTAGGTCCAGATCGGCCATTCGCGGTCGTACATGTCGAGTTCGGGAATGGTGTTGGTGAGATCGAGGTTGGCGGCCCAGTAGGCGTCCACCGTGCCCACGTCGCGCCAGTAGGCCGGTGCTTCGGGCGCGCTCTTCACGCAGGACAGGCCGAACGGGTGGGCGGCGGCGTCGCCGGCGGCCACCATGGCCGGGATGATGTCCCGGCCGAAATCGCGGCTGGAGCCCGGCGTGTCTGCATCGCGTTTGAGCGCTTCGAACAGGTGCTCGGTGTTGAACACGTACACGCCCATGCTGGCCAGTGCCACCTCGGGGTTGCCGGGCATGTGCGGCGGCCTGGCCGGCTTCTCCAGGAACTGCACGATGTTGCGCTCGGCGTCGATGTCCATCACGCCGAAGGCCGTGGCCTCGGCCAGCGGCACCTCGACGCAGGCCACGGTGCACTTTTTCCCCAGCGCCACGTGGTCGGCGATCAGGGTGGCGTAGTCCATCTTGTAGATGTGGTCGCCCGCGAGCACCAGGATGTACTCGGGCTTGTGCGAACGCAGGATGTCCAGGTTCTGGTAGACCGCGTCGGCCGTGCCGAGGTACCAGCTCTCGTCGTCCATGCGCTGCTGGGCCGGCAGCAGGTCGATGAACTCGTTGAACTCGTTGCGCAGGAAGCTCCAGCCGCGCTGCAGGTGGCGCAACAGGCTGTGCGACTTGTACTGGGTGAGCACGCCGATGCGGCGCACGCCCGAGTTGAGGCAGTTGGACAGCGCAAAGTCGACGATGCGGAACTTGCCGCCGAAATACACCGCGGGCTTGGCGCGTCGGTCGGTCAGGGCGTGCAGGCGCGAGCCCCGCCCGCCGGCGAGTACCAGGGCAACGGTGCGGCGGGCCAGTTGCTGGGGCGAGGTCTTTTCCATGTCTGTCTCCGGTGGTGTGGGGGCGGGTGCGTCTTGCTGCGCACTGGCACATTGAAACGGGAATCGGTGACGCTGTCGCGGTTCAGGGTATTCGACCGTGCGCCCGCGTCATGGCCAGCAGACGCTCTGCCGGGCGGTGATCGATCTGGCGCCAGTCGAAGCGCCATTCCCAGCAGCCCACCGCCTGGCCGGGCGTGTTCATGCGGTGTTTGCCGTCCAGACCCACCACGTCCTGGAACGGCAGCACCAGCGTGTTGGCCACCGACTGCGAGAGCGCGGTGATCATCGTCCAGTGCGGCTCGGTGTCCACCGCCGGTCCCAGATAGGCCCTGGCCACCGTCTTCTCGTGGCTGGACGCCGCGCGCCACCAGCCCAGCGTGGTGTCGTTGTCGTGCGTGCCGGTGTAGGCCACGCAGTCGCGCTCCAGGTTGTGCGGCAGGTAGGGGTTGCCCGGCCCGCCGCCAAAGGCGAACTGCAGGATGCGCATGCCCGGGAAGCCGCAGGCTTCGCGCAGCTCGGTCACCTCGGGTGTGATCAGGCCCAGGTCTTCCGCGATGATGGCCAGCGGGCCGAGTTCGCGCTGCAGCTCGGTGAAAAACGGCAGGCCCGGGCCGCCCTGCCAGCGCCCGGCCACCGCGGTGGGTTCGAGGGCCGGGATTTCCCAGTGCGCCTCAAAGCCGCGAAAGTGGTCCAGCCGCACCACGTCGACCTGCTGGAACAGGTGCGCGACGCGGTCCTTCCACCAGCGGTAACCGTTTTGCGCCATCACCGGCCAGTTGTAGAGCGGATTGCCCCAGCGCTGGCCGGTGGCGCTGAAGTAGTCGGGTGGCACACCGGCCACCACCTCGGGTTCGAAGTCGTCGCCCAGCAGGAACTGCCGGGTGTGGGCCCAGACGTCGGCGCTGTGGTGCGCGACGAAGATCGGCGCGTCTCCCACCACCTGCACGCCCCTCTGGCGGGCGTAGGTGCGCAGGGCCTGCCACTGCACCCAGAAGCGCCACTGGACGAACTGCCAGAAACCCAGCGCCTTGGGCGAGTGCTGGCGCACCTCGTCGAGCGCCGCCGGGTCGCGCTGTGCCAGCGGCGCGGGCCACTGCGGCCAGCTGCCGATGTGGCGTTCGCTCAGCACCATGAAGAGGGCGTAGTCGTCGAGCCAGTGGGCGTGCTCGGTGCAGAAGGCGGCCAGCGCTTCGCGGCAGTCGGTGCTGGTGCGCTGGCTGAAGCCGTCCCAGGCCTTGCGCAGGCACGCCATGCGCCAGGGGCCCACGCGCGCGAAGTCGCAGCGGTGGTGGTCGAAGCCCTGGCTGGGCATCCAGGGCAGCCAGCCCATCTGCACCAGGTCGTCGAGATCGACCATCAGCGGGCTGCCGGCAAAGGCCGACACGCTCTGGTAGGGCGAGTTGCCCGGCCCGGCGGGCGACAGCGGCAGGATCTGCCACATCGACTGCCCGGCCGAGGCCAGCCAGTCGACGAAATGGCGCGCACCGATGCCGAGGTCGCCCGAGCCGTGGGGGCCGGGCAGGCTGGTGATGTGCAGCAACACGCCGCTGGTGCGGCGCGACAGAAAGGGGTGCATGGCGGTGTTCATGTGGGAGCCACGGGCGTGCCGCCGGCTGCATGCAAGCCCTGGACCAGCACCCACACGCTGGCCTCGTGCAGGGCCAGTTGGCCTGTGACGGTGTCGGCGACCTCGCCCGGCCGCACCGCACAGCCGCGCGCGCTGTCCAGCAGCACGCGCCAGTCGCCGGGAGGCAGTTGCAGGCGGCAGCTGCCATGGTCGCCGTGCCAGACCAGCAGCAGTCGCTCGTGCGCGGGCGCGCCGCCCTCGCCCACGGTGATCAGGGCCGTGAGCGTGTGGCGGTCGCGGGCCTGCCACGCCTCGTCACGCATGGGCCGGGCGTCGGTGTCGAGCCAGGCGATGTCGGGCTCGCTGCCCTGGCCGGTGAACCAGCGCGCATGGCGCAGGCCGGCGTGCCGTTGCCTCAGGGCGGAGAGCCGGGCCACGAAGTCGGTGAGTTCGGTGTCCGCACCGGCCCAGTCCAGCCAGGTGGTCGGGTTGTCCTGACAGTAGCTGTTGTTGTTGCCTTGCTGGCTGTGTCCGAGTTCGTCGCCCGAGAGCAGCTGCGGTGTGCCCTGTGCGCAGAACAGCGTGGCCAGCAGGGCACGGCGCCAGACCCGGCGGCGGTGCAGCACCACCGGATCGTCGGTGGCGCCTTCCACCCCGCCGTTGGCGCTGAGGTTGTGGCCATGGCCGTCGCGGTTGTTCTCGCCGTTGGCCTGGTTGTGCTTGTGCCGGTGGGCGGTCAGGTCGGCCAGGTTGAAGCCGTCGTGCGCGGTGACCATGTTGACGCTGGCCGCAGGCAGTCGCTGGCGCCGGGGCTCGTTGAACAGGTCGCCGCTGGCGCAGACCCGGGTGGCGAGCTCGCCGCGCGTGCCGTGGTGGCCGAGCCAGAAGGCGCGCACGCCGTCGCGGAAGCGGTCGTTCCACTCCAGCCAGCCGGCCTCGAAGCCACCGACGTGGTAGCCGTCGGGCCCGATGTCCCAAGGCTCGGCGATCAGGCGCACCTGGCGCAGCACCGGGTCCTGCGCCATGGCGCTGAGCAGCGCGCTGCGCGGGTTGAAGGCATGGCCCAGAGCCGCGTCACGGCCCAGCGAGACCGCGAGGTCGAAGCGGAAACCGTCCACGCCGAAGGCCTGCACCCACCAGCGCAGGCTGTCCAGCACCCACTGCTGCACGCGCGGCTCGCTGAACGCCAGGCTGTTGCCGGTGCCGCTGAAGTTGTGCGGCACGCCGTGTTCGCGCAGCGCGTACCAGCGGGCGTGGCCCAGCCCGCGCCAGCTCAGCGTGGGACCGTCCAGATCGCTCTCGGCCGTGTGGTTGTAGACCACGTCGAGCACCACCTCGATGCCGGCGCGGTGCAGCGTGTCGACCATCTGGCGGAACTCGGCACGCACGGCGCTGGCCTCCGCACCGCTGGCCGGGGCCCGCCCACCGGTGGCGGCTGCGTAGCCTGGATCGGGTGCGAACGCGTTGAGGGTGTTGTAGCCCCAGTGGTTGCTCAGGCCGCGCTCGATCAGGTGGCGCTCGCTGATGTGCTGGTGCACCGGCAGCAGGCACACGGTGGTGATGCCCAGGCGCTGCAGGTGCTTCACCACGGCGGGGTGGGCCAGCCCCCGGTAGCTGCCGCGCTGATCGTCGGGCACCTCGGGGTGCCGGCGCGTGAGGGCCTTCACATGGGCCTCGAGGATCACCACGCGGTCGCCGGCGATGACCGGGCGCGCAGCGATGGCCCGGCCGGCGTCGAGTTCGGCCTGCGCATCCACCACCACGCAGCGGGGCATGTGGGCTGCGTTGTCTGCCGGGTCGGGCTGGTGTTCGCCGCCGGCCTGGTCGGGATGCAGCGGGTCGGCACGGCGGTGGCCGGTCTGCAGCGCCAGGCGTTCGGTGTCACCCGCCAGCGCCAGCGCCCAGGGGTCGAGCAGCAGGCGCGCCGGGTTGAACCGGTGGCCGGCCTCGGGCCGCCACGGGCCGCTGGCGCGCAGGCCGTAGAGCTGGCCCGCGCCCACGCCGGCCACGAAGGCCGCCCACACGCCGTCGCCCGCGGGCCGCAGCGCCACGCGGCGGTGTTCGGCGGCTTCGCCGGCCTCGAACAGACAGACCTCCACCCCGTGGGCGTCGGGCGCCCAGACCGAGAAGTGCACGCCGTCCTGGCCACCCAGCTGGCACGGGTGCGCACCCAGCGCAGGAGAGCCGCAGGGGGGCGTCATGCCGGCTCTGGCTGGAGCCACAAAACGGCCAGCGGGGGCAGCGTCAACGCGGCCGACCAGCGCTGGCCGTGCTGCGCCAGATCGTCGGCCAGCACCCGGCCGTGGTTGCCCACGTTGCTGCCGCCGTAGTGGCTGGAATCGGTGTTGAGCCGCTCCTGCCAGTGGCCGCCGTGGGGCAGACCCACCCGGTAGCCGTGTCGCACCATCGGGGTGAGGTTGGCGACCACCACCACCGTGTCTTCCAGCGCGTGGCCGTAGCGGGCGAACGCCAGCACCGAATGCTCTGCATCGTCCACCACCAGCCACTGGAAGCTGTAGGTGTCGGTGTCGCGCGCGTGCAGGGCCGGTGCGCTGCGGTAGATGTGGTTGAGATCGCGCACCAGGTGCTGCACCCCGGCGTGCGCCGGGTCGTCCAGCAGCTGCCAGGGCAACTCGGCGTCGTGGTTCCACTCGCCCGGCTGGGCCAGCTCGGCGCCCATGAAGAGCAGCTTCTTGCCCGGGTGGGCGTACATCCAGGCATAGAGCGCACGCAGGTTGGCCAGCTGCTGCCAGCGGTCGCCCGCCATCTTGTTCAGCAGCGAACCCTTGCCGTGCACCACCTCGTCGTGCGAGAGCGGCAGCACATGGTCTTCGGTGTGCGCGTACATCAGCGAGAAGGTCAGCTTGTTGTGGTGCCAGCGCCGGTGGATCGGGTCGAGGGCAAAGTACGACAGGGTGTCGTGCATCCAGCCCATGTTCCATTTGTGGTCGAAGCCCAGCCCGCCCTCGGCCACCGGACCGGTCACGCGCGGGAAGGCGGTGGATTCTTCGGCGAAGGTGGTGGCGCGCGGCGCTTCCTGCTGCAGCACCTCGTGCACCTGGCGCAGGAAGGCAATGGCCTCGAGGTTCTCGCGGCCGCCGTGTTCGTTGGGCACCCACTCGCCGGGCGGACGGCTGTAGTCGCGGTAGAGCATCGAGGCCACCGCATCCACGCGCAGGCCGTCGACGCCGTACTGCTCGACCCAGAACAGCGCATTGCCGACCAGGAAGTTGCGCACCTCGAAACGCCCGAAGTTGTAGATGAGGGTGTTCCAGTCGCGGTGGAAGCCTTCGCGCGGGTCGGCGTGCTCGTACAGCGCCGTGCCGTCGAAACGGGCCAGCGCGTGTTCATCGGCGGGAAAGTGGGCC
Source organism: Hydrogenophaga sp. (assembly GCF_030373225.1). Taxonomy (GTDB): domain Bacteria; phylum Pseudomonadota; class Gammaproteobacteria; order Burkholderiales; family Burkholderiaceae_C; genus Hydrogenophaga. The sequence goes on from NZ_JAUCZG010000013.1 coordinate 10,434, forward strand.
GGCACCCAGTCGAGGATGAGCTTCAGCCCGGCGGCGTGGGCGGCCTGCACGAAACGACGGAACGACGCGGGCGAGCCGTGGCGCGCGGTGGGGGCGTACAGGCCGGTGGGCTGGTAACCCCAGGAAGCGTAGAACGGGTGCTCGCTGACCGGCATCAGCTCCAGGTGGGTGAAACCGAGTTCCACCGCGTAGGGCACGAGGTGGGTGGTGAGGTCGTCCCAGGTGGGCACGGTGTGCACGCCGTCCGGGCGGCGCCACGAGCCCGCATGCACCTCGTAGATGGTCATCGGCAGATCGGTGCGTTCGTGCGCCGCACCCCCGCGGTCGGCCGGCGGGCGCAGCGGTTCGCACACGCGGGCCGCGTTGCCCGGCGGCAGTTCGGTCTCGCGGGCATAGGGGTCGGACTTGAAGACATGGCGCCCGTCGCTGCCCTGCACCTCGAACTTGTACCAGTCGCCCACCGCCGCACCGGGCACGAACAACTCCCACACGCCGCATTCGGGGCGCAGGCGCATCGGTTGTGGCCGCCATTGGTTGAAGTCGCCCACCAGTCCCACCTGCCGCGCGTGCGGTGCCCACACCGCGAAGGCGGTGCCGGTCTGTCCGTCCAGGGTGGTGGGGTGGGCCCCGAGCTTCTGCCAGGGGCGCAGGTGCCGGCCTTCGGCCAGCAGCCAGACGTCGGTCTCGCCGAGCCAGAAGCTGCCCTGGGCGGGGGCTGTCGATGGGGTTGGGGGTGGGGTTGGCGTGATGGTCATGTTCGGGGTCGGGCGTCCCATTCTGTCACTGCCTGCGCCGCGGTCCGGCATTTCCTTGAGCATGGTGGAAGACAATCAGCCCATGACCCCTGCCCAAGCCCGCCTGCTCACACCCCGACGCCTGCTCATGGCCTCGGTGGTGGTGGCCCTCATGACCATCGCCCTGAAGACCGGGGCCTGGCTCATCACCGACTCGGTCGGCCTGTTGTCGGACGCGATGGAGTCGCTGGTGAACCTGGCCAGCGCGATCTTCGGTCTGGTGATGGTGACCATCGCCGCGCGCCCGGCCGACGAGGACCACCCCTACGGCCACCACAAGGCCGAGTACTTCTCCTCGGGCTTCGAGGGCATCCTCATCATCGCCGCGGCGCTGGGCATCATCTGGGTCGCCGGGCACCGGCTGTTCGATCCGCAGCCGATCGAGCAGGTGGGCTGGGGCCTGGCGCTGTCGGTGGTGAGTTCCGCGCTCAACGGCCTGCTGGCCTGGGTCATGTTTCGCGCAGCGAAGGAACACCGCTCGATCGCGCTCGAGGCCGATGCGAAGCATCTGGTGACCGATGTCTGGACCTCGGTGGGCGTGGTGCTGGGCATTGCCCTGGTGCATTTCACCGGCTGGCTCTGGCTCGACCCGGTGGTGGCCATGGGTGTGGCGGCCAACATCCTCAAGGAAGGTTTTCACCTCATGTGGCGCTCGTCGCAGGGCCTCATGGACGAGGCGCTGGAGCCCGAGGTGATGGCCACGATCCAGCAGACGCTGGATGGCTTTGCGTCGGCCGAAGGCGAGGCCAGCATCATCCGCTTCGACCACGTGAGCACCCGCAAGGCCGGCCAGCGGCGCTTCGTCGACCTGCACATGCACATGCCGGCGAGCTGGTCGCTCGGCCGCGCGGCTGCCGTGCGCGGCAGTGTGGAGCAGGCGCTGATGAGCGCGGTGCCCGGGCTGCGCGCGACCATCCAGCTGCTGCCCAGCGATGTGGAAGCGCACTTTGACGACGAAAAGGATCTGATATGAGGCCCCCACGCTCCTCACTGCGTGTGTCGCTGCCCCCCGAGGGGGCGCACCGCGGCCTTCGGGCGGCCGGGCGGTCGCGGTCATGATCGCCCTGTTGCAGCGGGTGGCCGAGGCCCGTGTGGAGATCGCAGGTGAGGCGGTCGGACAGATCGGACCGGGCCTGCTGGTGCTGCTGTGCGCCGAGCCCGACGACTCCGAGGCCGTGAGCGAGAAGATGCTGGCCAAGATCCTGAAGCTGCGCATCTTCGGTGACGCCGCCGGCAAGATGAACCTGAGCGTGCAGGACATCGCCGGGGGCTTGTTGATCGTGAGCCAGTTCACCCTGGCGGCCGACACGAAGAGCGGCAACCGGCCCGGGTTCACGGCGGCTGCGCCACCGGTGCTCGGTGAATTTCTTTACGAAGCCTTCGTGAGGTCGGCGCGGGCGGCGCATCCGGTGGTGCAGACCGGCCGTTTCGGCGCCGACATGAAGGTGCACCTGGTCAACGATGGCCCGGTGACGATACCGCTGCGGATCACCGCCTGACGCTGGACTCCGTTCGGCCCGAGCCCGCCCTTCGACAGGCTCAGGGTGACCGGTGGGGTTTGCGGTGGGTCAAGGCCGTCAGGCGTAAGGATTCGGCTGACCCAAGCCAGCCAGAATCTCCGTCTCGCGGGCTTCCATGTCCTCGGCATCGGCCTCGCCGGTCTCATGGTCCCAGCCCTGCGCGTGCAGCGTGCCGTGCACCAGCAGGTGCGCGTAGTGCTCGGCCAGCGGCTTCTTGAGCTCGGCCGCTTCGCGCGCCACCACCGGCGCGCACAGCACCAGATCGGCCATCACCAGCGGTTCGGTGGCGTAGTCGAAGGTCAGCACGTTGGTGGCGTGATCCTTGCCCCGGTAGTCGCGGTTGAGCGCCCGGCCTTCGTCGGCATCGACGATGCGCACGGTGATCTCGGCATCGGCGTCGAGCGCATGGCGGATGCAGCGTGCCACCCGGTGGCGCGGCAGCGCAGCGCGGTGGGCGGCGGCGTCCGGCAGGTCGCCGAACTGCAGCGAGAGGGTGAGCTTGGGCAGTGACATCAGCGTTTGGCCGGTTGGGCGAAGCAGTTGGCCAGCAGGGTCTGCTCCTGCGCCGTGTGGTCGGCGGCCAGGAAGCTGAGCTCGCCCTTCATGCCCTGGGTGTACCAGCGCAGGCTGTTCTGTTCGTCGAGTGCGATGAAGCGCACGCCGGTGGTGGCGCGCCGGCCTTGCAGCATCACCGTGCGGCCGTTGAAGTGCAGGGCGGCGAACGCGTTGCCATTGCTCAGGTTGAGATAGACCAGCTCGATCTCGGTGCCGCCGTCGCAGCGGTAGTTCACCGCCTGGCTGCTGAAGACCAGCGATGGTGTGGCCGCAGAAGCGGGGGGTGGCATGCCCTGGGCAACAGCCATGGACGGCAGGCACGCCAGCCACAGCGTCAGCGCCCGCAAAAGAGGTTTCGTGTGCACGTGTCAACTTTCAGGCGGTTTTGCGGCGTGCGCGTTTGGCCGGGGCCGCGTCTTCCAGATGCGGCGTGCGTGCGTCATAGGCGTCCACGATGCGGGCGACCAGCGGGTGGCGCACCACGTCGGCGCTGGACAGGCGCGTGATCGCGATCCCCTGCACCCGCTTGAGGACGCGCTCGGCGTCGATCAGACCGCTGAGCTCGGTGCGCGGCAGGTCGATCTGGCTCACGTCGCCGGTGATCACCGCCTTGGCGCCAAAGCCGATGCGGGTGAGGAACATCTTCATCTGCTCCACCGTGGTGTTCTGCGCCTCATCGAGGATCACGAAGGCGTGGTTGAGCGTGCGCCCGCGCATGAAGGCCAGCGGCGCGATCTCGATCTGCTGGCGCTCGAAGGCCTTTTGCACCTTGTCGGCGCCCATCAGGTCGTAGAGCGCGTCGTACAGCGGGCGCAGGTAAGGGTCGACCTTCTGGCCCAGGTCGCCGGGCAGGAAGCCGAGCTTCTCGCCCGCTTCCACCGCCGGACGCGTGAGCACGATGCGCTGCACCGCGCTGCGCTCCAGCGCATCCACCGCGCAGGCCACGGCCAGATAGGTCTTGCCGGTGCCGGCCGGACCAATGCCGAAGGTGATGTCGTGCGTGGCCATGTTCTCGAGGTAGCGCGCCTGGTTGGGGGTGCGCCCGCGCACCTCGCCACGACGTGTCTGCATTGCCAGCGCGCCGTCCCCGGGCTCGGCCAGCGCGGTGTCGCCGCTGAGCATGAGCTGCACCTGCTCGGGCGCGATCGGCTTCCTGGCCATTTCGTACATGGCCTGCAAGGTCTCCAGTGCCTGGTTCACCTTGGGCTTGGTGCCTTCGATGCGGAACTGCTCGAAACGGTGCGCCACCTTGACCTGCAAGGCGGCCTCGATGCTGCGGATGTGGCTGTCCAGGGGCCCGCAGAGGTGAGCCATGCGGACGTTGTCGGGCGGGGAGAAGGTGTGTCTGAGAATCAAGCCGATAATTCCTTGAAATTGAAGCCCCCAAACCTGGCTGTGCCAGGCCCCCCGAGGGGGTGCAGTCGTTCTTGGGACGGCCCGGCGAACGACAAAGGATCTTCCGATGATAGGCAAGTTGACCGGCACGCTGCTGGAGAAAAACCCACCCCAGATCCTGCTGGACTGCCACGGCGTCGGTTACGAGGTCGATGTGCCCATGAGCACCTTCTACAACCTGCCCGGCACCGGCGAAAAGGTGGCCCTGCTCACCCATTTCGTGGTGCGCGAGGACGCCCAGATTCTCTACGGCTTCGGCACCGCTCCCGAGCGTGAGGCCTTTCGCCAGCTCATCAAGATCAGCGGCGTGGGTCCGCGCACCGCGCTCTCGGTGCTCTCGGGCATGAGCGTGGGCGACCTGGCCCAGGCGATCAGCGCGCAGGACAGCGGCCGCATCGTCAAGGTCCCCGGCATCGGCAAGAAGACCGCCGAGCGCCTGCTGCTCGAACTCAAGGGCAAGCTGGGTGCCGACCTCAACCTGACGGGTGGCGGCCCGGCGCAAAGCGATGTGCAGAGCGACATCCAGCAGGCCCTGATGGCCCTGGGCTACAGCGACAAGGACGCCGCCGCGGCCCTCAAGCCCCTGCCCGCCGACGTGGGTGTGAGCGAGGGCATCAAGCTCGCGCTGAAAGCGTTGGCGAAATGAGGCCCCCACGCTTGTCACTTCGTGTACTGCGCTGCCCCCCGCGGGGGCTGTCGCTCCTTGGGGCGGCCCTGCGGAGCAACGCATGAGCATCCAGACCGACGACTTCGCCCCGGCACCACGCATGGTGTCTGCCGCGCCGGCTTCGCCGAAAGAAGAGGCGATCGAGCGCGCACTTCGCCCCAAGCTGCTCGATGAGTACGTGGGCCAGGTGAAGGTGCGCGAGCAGCTGGAGATCTTCATTGGTGCGGCGAAGAAGCGCAACGAAGCGCTGGACCACGTGCTGCTGTTCGGCCCGCCGGGCCTGGGCAAGACCACGCTGTCCCACATCATTGCGCAGGAGCTCGGCGTGAACCTGCGCCAGACCAGCGGGCCGGTGCTGGAAAAGCCCAAGGACCTCGCCGCCCTGCTGACCAACCTCGAAGCCAACGATGTGCTGTTCATCGACGAGATCCACCGGCTCAGTCCGGTCGTCGAGGAGATCCTCTACCCCGCGCTGGAGGACTACCAGATCGACATCATGATCGGCGAAGGCCCGGCGGCGCGCAGCATCAAGCTCGACCTGCAGCCCTTCACCCTGGTGGGTGCCACCACCCGGGCCGGCATGTTGACCAACCCGCTGCGCGACCGCTTCGGCATCGTGGCGCGGCTGGAGTTCTACACCTCGGAAGAGCTGGGCCGCATCGTCAAGCGCAGCGCCGGGCTGCTGAACGCGCCCATGGACGAAGAAGGCGGCTTCGAGATCGCGCGCCGCTCGCGCGGCACGCCGCGCATCGCCAACCGCCTGCTGCGCCGCGTGCGCGACTTCGCCGACGTGAAGGGCACGGGCAACATCACCAAAGACATTGCCAACCGCGCGCTGGCCATGCTGGACGTGGACCCGCAAGGCTTCGACCTGATGGACCGCAAGCTGCTCGAAGCCGTGATCCACCGGTTCGACGGCGGGCCGGTGGGGCTGGACAACATCGCGGCCAGCATCGGCGAAGAACGCGACACGATCGAAGACGTGATCGAGCCCTACCTGATCCAGCAGGGCTTTCTGCAGCGCACGCCGCGTGGGCGCATCGCCACGCTGGCGGCCTACCGGCACCTGGGCGTGGCCCCGCCCACCACCGACAACGGGCTGTTCCAGCCCGGCAACTGAGTCTCTTCCAGCCATGACCCTGTCTGCCGCTCAACGACGCTGGGGATGGGGTGCAGCAGGCGTGCTGCTGGTGCTGGCTTTCTGGGGTGGCTGGCTCTGGCGTCATCCGGCGGTGGATGCGGTGGAGCTGCAATCGGCACCGCTGGTGCGCAGCCTGCAGTTTTCGGCCCGCGTGGCCACCCTCTCGCGGGTGGAGATCGGCAGCACCATCACCGGGCGGGTGCAGGCCGTGCTGGTGGAAGAGGGCGCGCGCGTTCGCCGTGGCGACGTGTTGTTGCGCCTGGAGTCGGACGAACTCACCGCCGCGCTGACCCAGGCCGCGGCCGCCGAGCGTCAGGCCGCGGCGCGCCTGGCGGGTTTGCGCAGCACCGGGCGCACCGCCGCCCAGGCCGCGCTGGCCCAGACCGAAGCCACGGTGCGCGCCGCCAGGGCCGAACTCACACGCACCGAACAGCTGGTGGCGCAAGGCTTCGTGAGCGCTTCGCGCCTGGACGAGGCCAGGCGCACGCTGGAGGTGGCCCAGGCCCAGCAGACCAGCGCGCGGGCGCAGACGCGGGCCAACGAAGAGAGTGGGTCCGACCTGGTGCAGGCCCGGGCCCAGCTGGCGGTGGCACAAGCCACCACCCAGGCGGCGCAGGCGCGGCTGGCACAGACCACCTTGCTGGCACCGGCCGATGCGCAGGTGCTGCTGCGCGAGGTCGAGCCCGGCCAGATCGTGCAGCCCGGCAAGGCCTTGCTGGGACTGGCGCTGGCCGGACCCACCCAGATCGTGGCGCCGGTGGACGAGCGTTTCCTGGACCAGCTGCAGACCGGTCAGGTCGCCCGCGTGGTGGCCGATGCGTTCGCCGGGCAGCCGCTGGCCGCGCGCGTGCTGTCGATTGCGCCGTCGGTGGACGCGCAGCGCGGCGCCATCGAGGTCAAGCTGGCGCTGGACGCCCCGGCTCCGGCCTTCCTGCGCGAGGACATGACCGTCTCGGTCGAGGTGGACACCGCCCGGCGGGACGTCGCGTTGGTGCTGCCGCTGGCCGCCTTGCGCGCCATGCTGCCCGACGGCTCGGCCGTGGTGATGGTGAGTGAAGAGGGTCTGGCGCGCAGCCGCCCGGTCAAGCTGGGCCTGCGCACGATCGATGCCGCCGAGGTGCTGGACGGGCTGGTTGAGGGCGAGCTGGTGCTGATCGGCGGCAGTCCCGGGCCCGATGACCGCGTGCGCCTGCGCCGCGTGCCCTGGCAGCCGGGCCAGCCCCTGGCGCCGGGAGCCGGCGCGCCCGACGCCGGCGCTGCGCTGACCAACGCCATGGGGCGCTGACCGCGGTGGGAACGCGTCCATGACCGCCTGGCTGGGTTTCGAGCGGCGGGTCGCGCTGCGCTTCCTGCTCGAGGGGCGCATGCAGACCCTGCTGATCATCGTGGGCGTGGCGGCCGGGGTGGCCGTGATCGCCTACATCTCGGCGCTGATCAGCGGCCTGCAGACCAACACCCTCAACAAGACGCTGGGGGCGCAGGCCCACATCACCCTGAGCGCGCCCGACGACCTGTTGGCGCCGCCGGCGGCCCGGGCGGCGGGCACCACCACCCTGACCGAAGCGCAGCCGCGTGCGCAGCGCCTGCGATCGGTCGCCAACTGGCAGGCGCTGGTGCCGCAGCTCGAGCGGCGAGCGGGCATCGCGTCGGTGTCGCCCATGGTGGCCGGGGGCGCGCTGGCGCTGCGCGGCGAGGCCACGCAATCGATCTCGCTGTTCGGGGTGGAGCTCGACCGCTACGACCGCATCGTCGGGTTGCGCAGCAAGGTGGTCAGTGGCAGCGCGCGCCTGGCGCCCGGTGAAGCCATCGTGGGACGCGACCTGGCGGCCGATCTGGGCGTGCGCGTGGGTGACCGCCTCACGGTGCAGACCAGCCTCCTGAGCGAACCGGTGCGCGTGACCGCACTGGTCGATTTCGGTGTGAAGGAGCTGAACCGGCGCACCGTGATCCTGCCGCTGCGGGGCGCCCAGAGCCTGCTTGGCCTGCCCGGCGGAGCCACCACCATCGACCTCACGGTCGACGACGTGTGGGCGGCGCAGGCGCTGACCGAAGACCTGCGGCGCCAGCTGCCCTACCAGTTGGAGAGCTGGCAGGAGAGCAATGCCCAATTGGTGTCCGCGCTCAACGCGCAGTCGGTCAGCACCAGCCTGATCCGGGGCGTGGTGCTGGTGGTGGTGGTGCTGGGCATCGCCAGCGTGCTGGTGGTGTCGGTGGTGCAGAAGCGCCGCGAGATCGGCATCCTGCGCGCCATGGGCGCCACGCGCGCCCAGGTGCTGCGGGTGTTCCTGGTGCAGGGTGCGGTGGTGGGGGCGATCGGCTCGGTGCTCGGCATTGCGCTGGCCGTGCTGATGATCTGGCTGTTCACCACCTTCGTGCGCGGTGCCGACGGGCAGCCGCTGTTTTCCATTTCGCTGCCACCCTTGCTGGCGCTGCAGGTGGCCGTGCTGGCCACCGTCTGTGGCGTGCTGGCGGCCATTGCGCCGGCCCGCCGCGCGGCGGCCATGGACCCGGGCCAGGCCATCCGCATGTGAGCCCATGACCGCCACCCCCGACCCTGTGCCGCTGATCGAACTCAGTGAGGTGCGAAAGACCTACAACGCCGGCCTGCCCAGCGAAGCCGAGGTGCTGCACGGCCTGAACCTGCGGGTGATGCCGGGCGAGTTCATCGCGCTCATCGGTCCCTCGGGGTCGGGCAAGAGCACCCTGCTGAGCATCATCGGCCTGCTCGAGCGCATGAGCTCCGGCACTTACCGTTTCCAGGGTGAGGAAGTGCAGGGGCTGGACGACAACGGCCTGACCATGCGCCGGCGCAACCGGCTGGGCTTCGTGTTCCAGTTCCACCACCTGCTGCCGGCGTTCACCGCGCTGGAGAACGTGACCATGCCCGCGCTCATGGCCGAAGGCCGGGTGAGTGCGCCGCAGCTGGAGAGAGCACGCGAGTTGCTGGATGCGGTCGGCCTGGCCCAGGCCATGGACAAACGGCCGTCGCAGCTCTCGGGCGGCATGCAGCAGCGCGTGGCGATCGCCCGCGCGCTGGTGATGGAGCCGCCGCTGGTGCTGGCCGACGAGCCCACCGGCAACCTGGACACGGCGTCGTCCGACGATGTGTTCGTGCTGCTGCGGCGCATGCACGCCGAGCGCGGTGTGTCCTTCGTCGTGGTCACGCACGACCCGCGGCTGGCGGCGCGCTGCGACCGCCTGGTCGAGCTGGTCGATGGCCGGATTTCTCGCGACGAGGCCACGCTCGCGACCTCCTGAGCCGGGGCCGACCCGTCAGTGCGTGTCGGGAGCCGCGCCGGTCCGGATGGTGTTTCGCACGATCAGGATCTGCGCCGCGTAGTAGGTGCCGAGCACCCACACCGGCGCCATTGGCAGCGGCGCGACAAACCGGTTCATCGCGAGCAAGGCGTCGCTGAGCATGAAGAAGACCGCACCCACCGCCACGCCTGTGGCCGCTGCGTTGCGCTGCACCGTGGCGCGGCCGATGGCTTGCGCGGCCATGAGCGCGATCACCAGCACGTAGACCGCCACGGGGGCACGCAGGGCGGGTGGCAGGCCGCCTTGCCAGAGAACGGCATACATGGCCGCACCGGCGCCCAGCGTGGCCGCCAGCGCGCGCCGGCTCGGGAACCACGGCACACCCTGGCGCAACAGCACGATGTAGACCAGGTGCGCCAGCAGGAAGGCCACCAGCCCTTCAATGAAGTAACCGGGGAACATCAGGAAGGCGTCGCCGGTGAGCGACAAGGCGAGTGCGCCCAGCAACAGCCCGGTGGCCCGCCGCAGACCGCCCTGGTTGCGCGCATGCGCCAGCACCAGCGCCATGGCCACGAGCATGGTCAGCGGCTTGAACAGGCGGTGCAGTTCCAGCGCGCCCAGCGCGGCGGTGGCCATGGAGAGCGCGGCGCATTCGATCAGCAGCGCCTCGGCCATGCCGATGCGGCCCTGCATCACCGCGCCAATCGCCCACAGCGCCACCACCAGCACCGCGAACACGACCGCACTGTGCGACAACGGCCAGGCGTCGGCGAACCACAGGAACCCGGCCACGCCTGCGAGCAGGGCCAGGAACTGCAGACCCGCGAACCACTGCACGGTGCGGTCCATGGGTGGTGCAAAGCGCTGCACCTGCGCAATGTCGAAGGCCGGCGACGGGAAGCGCGCAGCCACGTCGGCCGGCCGCCAGCCGGGCGGCTTGATCCACACGCGCAGCTTGTCGGCCCAGCGGCGTGTGTGCCACGAATCCTTGAGCAGGCCCCAGTACACCTCGCCGTTGGCCCACAGCGGGTCCCAGCTCTGCAGCGGCTTGCGCGTGCCATAGACGCACCTTTCGTCTTCTTCCTTGAAGCTGCCGAACAGCCGGTCCCACACGATCAGGATGCCGCCGTAGTTGCGGTCCAGGTAGCGGTCGTTCACCGCGTGGTGCACCCGGTGGTTGGACGGGCTGCAGAACCAGCGGTCGAACCAGCCGAGCTTCTTCACCTGTTCGGTGTGCACCCAGAACTGGTAGAGCAGGTCGATCAGCGCGACGACCCCGAACACCAGCGGCGGCACGCCGGCCACCGCCATCGGCAGGTAGAAGACCCAGCCGAACAAAGCGCCCGAGCTGGTCTGGCGCAGCGCGGTCGAGAGGTTGTAGTCCTGGCTCTGGTGGTGCACCACGTGCGCAGCCCAGAACACGCCGATCTCGTGCCCGGCGCGGTGCAACCAGTAGTAGCAGAAATCGTAGAACACCAGCGCGACCAGCCAGCCGACCCAGGTGGTCCAGAACGGGTGGTCGGGCCAGATGGCCACCGTGGCGTACACGGCGGTGTAGATACCCAGGCGCAGCAGCCGGGTGAACACTGCACTGATCTGGCTGAGCATGCCCAGGCCGATGCTGCTGATGGCGTCGTCGAGCCGGTAAGTGTTGCGGCGGCGCTTCAAACCGACGGCGTATTCGATCGCGATGAGTGCGAAAAACACCGGCGTGGCCAACACGATGATCTGGCTGGGGCTCATGGGCAATGATGGGGCGGGGTGGTCTGGATGCCCGGATTGTGGGCAGATTCCGGTCGCACGGTGATGGCATCAACCCGCATGCCGCGTGCCAGAATCGCGCCATGCCCGCCCCCTCGCAGCCTGCCGCGATTGCCCCGGAGAGCGCCACCACCGCGCTGTACCGCGCCGCGCTGGGTCCGGTGAACCTCGATCGGTACCTGCGGGTGTTTGCGGGTTTCGACGAGGCGGGCCGCGCCGGCCCGGGCTGGAACTGGGCCGCCGCGCTGCTCACCCTGAACTGGCTGGTGTTCCGGCAACTCTGGGGCGTGGCCCTGGTGTACGTGGCCGCCGTCGAAGGACTGGCCTTGCTGGTGCTGGGCCTGGGCCGCGACGGGCTGGCCCGGCCGTCGCCGCTCGAGTGGGGGCTGCTGGGTGCGATCGTTTTGCTGGGCTGCCTGATTCCGGGGCTCTATGGAAACGCCTGGCTGCACGCCGATGCCCGCCGGCGCATGACCCGCGCCGTGCGGGAGGCCAGGACGGTGCGCGAGGCCTGCGACACGCTGGCCCGGCGCGCCAGCACCCGCCGGCGCCTGGCCGGACTCGCGGTCATCAACGTGTTGCTCGTGGCGGCGGCGCTGGGTGCCTACTCGGGCCTGTCGCGCTGGATGGCCGACCAGCAGGTCTCGCCCGAGGTGACGGCGCCTCGGGACGCGGTGCCCGAACCGGTCACCCCCGCCGTTGCTGATCCCGTTCCCCTTCCGGTCGCCGTTCCTGATCCGGTGCCTTCGGCGCCGGTTGCGGAGCCAGCACCCGCAGAGCCGCCACCCCCGGAGCCGGTCTCCGCACCGGCACCGGTGCCGCCTGCCGAGGTGTCCAGCGGGTCGCCGCAGGGCGCCGAGGCCGCGCTGCCGGCGCCCACCCGCGCCGCCGCGCTGGCAGGCTTTTCCATCAATGTGGGACTGTTCGCCGACGCCACCAATGCCGACCGCGTGCACACGCGCCTGCTCGATGCCGGCTTGCCGGCCTACATCCAGGTGGTCGACTTTCCCAATGGCCAGCGCACGCGCGTGCGGGTCGGGCCGTTTGCCAGCCGGGCCCTGGCCGACGAGGCGGCGCTGCGCATCCGTGCGCTCGGCTTCGAAGCCCAGGTGTACCGGCAGTAAGCCGGGCACCGGTGGGCCTGTGCTACATTGGCGACCCATGAAAGCGCACCACGCCTTTGCCTTCTATTTTTGGTTCTCGGTCCCTGGCGGACGAGAGGCGAGGCTGTAAGCGCATCACCGAATCTCGATCAAACCGCCGGAGCCCTCAGCCCGGCGGTTTTTTTTCGACCCTGTTTCCCCAACCGCAACACCGTTCCAGGAGCCCCGTGATGACCGCGAAACATGCCTCTGCCAGCAGCGATGCCTGGCACACCCGTTCGATCGACAAGACCAGCCAGACCGACGACGAACGCATCAAGGACATCACCGTGTTGCCCCCTCCCGAACACCTGATCCGCTTCTTTCCCATCGGCGGCACGCCGGTGGAGACGCTGATCAGCCAGACCCGCCGCCGCATCCACAACATCCTGCATGGCCAGGACGATCGCCTGCTGGTGGTCATTGGCCCCTGTTCCATCCACGATCCGGCCGCGGCGGTGGACTACGCGCGGCGGCTCAAGACCCTGCGCGACCAGTACGCCGACACGCTGGAGATCGTGATGCGGGTGTACTTCGAGAAGCCGCGCACCACCGTCGGCTGGAAGGGGCTGATCAACGACCCCTATCTCGACGAGAGCTACCGCATCGACGAGGGCCTGCGCATCGCGCGCCAGTTGCTGATCGAGATCAATCGCCTGGGCCTGCCGGCGGGCAGCGAGTTTCTTGATGTGATCTCGCCGCAGTACATCGGCGACCTGATCGCCTGGGGCGCGATCGGTGCGCGCACCACCGAAAGCCAGGTGCACCGCGAACTGGCCTCGGGTCTGTCGGCCCCGATCGGCTTCAAGAACGGTACCGACGGGAACATCCGGATCGCCACCGACGCCATCCAGGCGGCCTCACGCGGCCACCACTTTCTGTCGGTGCACAAGAACGGCCAGGTGGCCATCGTGCAGACCCATGGCAACAAGGACTGCCACCTGATCCTGCGCGGCGGCAAGGCGCCCAACTTCGATGCGCCGAGCGTGGCCGCGTCCGTGAAGGAACTTGAGGCCGCCAAGCTGCCGCCACGTCTGATGGTGGACTGCAGCCACGCCAACAGCAGCAAGCAGCACGAGAGGCAGCTCGATGTGGCGCGCGACATCGCCGGGCAGATCGCCGGGGGTTCGCGCAGCGTCTTCGGCGTGATGATCGAGAGCCACATCGAAGCCGGCGCGCAGAAGTTCACGCCGGGCAAGGACTCCGTGGGCGCGCTCAAGTACGGCCAGAGCATCACCGACGCCTGCCTGGGCTGGAGCGATTCGCTGCAGGCCCTCGACGTGCTGTCGAACGCGGTGCAGGCCGCGCGCCGGGCGCGGGCCTGATCCGGCCCCCGGGCTTGCACGGTGGAACCGCCCGCGGGCGAGGTCCACAATGGAGACACATCTGGAGAACCGCCATGCGAAGTCAAGTCACCGTGAGCTGGGGCACGCCCTCGACCTACCACTTCGACCTGGAAGAAGTGCAACCGATGCCGCACGACCTCGCGCGCAGCTGGCTCGACGACCAGTTCACCTTTCTGGGTTGTGAACCGATCCGGCCCACCGGCAAGGTGCTCACGGCCGACAAGATCCTGTGCGTCGCCGAGGCCGCGGGTGAGACCCGGTTTCGTGACGAGGCGCACCGCGCCTGGGCCATGGCCTTTGCGCGGGCCGCCAGCGCGGCGCTGGCCAAACCCGTCATCTCCATCGATGTGCCGGCCCAGGCGCTGAGCTACTAGCAGGGAAGCACTTCCGCGCCTGCGGCCTGGCGAAGCCGGTTCAGCGGATGCGCCGGGCCAGAGGGCTTCTTCAAGCCTGGAGCGCTTTCAGCAGGCGCTCGTGCACGCCACCAAACCCGCCGTTGCTCATGCACACGATGTGGTCGCCGGGCCGGGCGGCGGCCGCCACCTGGACCACGAGTTCGTCGATGTTTCGTCCCACCCGGGCCCGATCGCCCATCGGCGCCAGGGCTTCGTCGGCATCCCAGTCCAGCCCGCCCGAGTGGCAGAACGCCAGGTCGGCCGCTTCCAGGCTCCAGGGAAGCTGCGACTTCATCGTGCCCAGTTTCATGGTGTTGCTGCGCGGCTCGAACACCGCCAGGATGCGCCCGCGCGGGCTGCCCAGCCGACGCTGCAGACCGTCCAGTGTGGTGCGGATCGCCGTGGGGTGGTGGGCAAAGTCGTCGTAGACGGTGATCACGCCCGCCTCGCGCGCCACGGTGCCGCGCACCTCCATGCGTCGGCGCACATTTTCGAAGCTGGCCAGCGCCCGCGCCGCATCGATGGGTGCCACGCCCACGTGCTCGGCGGCGGCCATCGCCGCCAGCGCGTTGAGCTGGTTGTGCACGCCGCTGAGCGACCATTCGACGCGGCCGGCCGGCCGGCCCTGGTTGAGCACGTCGAACGCGTGGGGTTCGCCCTGCGCGGTGAAGTCGCTCACGGCGGCACCGAAGGTGCGCAGCTCGCTCCACAGACCCTGGTGCAGCACGCGGTCCAGGCTTTCCTCCAGCCCGTTGGAGACCACGCGGCCCGACGGCGGCACGGTGCGGATCAGGTGGTGGAACTGGCGCTCGATGGCCGCCAGGTCATCAAAGATGTCGGCGTGGTCGAACTCGAGGTTGTTCAGGATCGCCGTGCGCGGACGGTAATGCACGAACTTGCTGCGCTTGTCGAAGAAGGCGGTGTCGTATTCATCCGCTTCAATGGTGAAGGTATTGCCGGTTCCCATGCGTGCCGACACGCCAAAATTCAAGGGAACCCCGCCAATCAGAAACCCGGGCTGCAGGCCGTTGGCCTCCAGGATCCAGGTCAGCATGGCGGTGGTGGTGGTCTTGCCGTGGGTGCCGGCCACCGCCATCACGTGCCGGCCCTGCAGCACGTGTTCGGCCAGCCACTGCGGACCGCTGGTGTAGGCCGCGCCGCTGTCCATGATGGCCTCCATCAACGGGAACTTCGGCGTTCCGTCGGGGCGGCGGGCACGGCTGACCACATTGCCGACCACGAACATGTCGGGCCGCAGGGCCAGCTGGTCGGCGCTGAAGCCTTCGATCAGGTCGATGCCGAGCGTGCGCAACTGGTCGCTCATGGGAGGGTAGACGCCGGCATCACAACCGGTGACGCGGTGGCCGGCTTCGCGGGCCAGGGCGGCCAGACCGCCCATGAAAGTGCCGCAGATGCCCAGAATGTGGATGTGCATCGGGCGATTCTAGGTGGCGGACTGCTTCGGTCTTGCGGGTATCGCGCTGCCGGGCCGCTGCCGCGGCGGCTGGCGGGCACAATCGCCCGATGGAAGCAAGCCGGGACGACATCACCTTTGAAATTGCGGCGGTGGCCGCCCGCCTGGTGGCCGAGGACGGGCTGGAGTACGCGGCTGCAAAGCGCCAGGCCGTCAAACAGCTGGGGCTGCCGGCCCGCACGGCCCTGCCCGACAACGCGGCCCTGGAAGCGGCAGTGCGCGAACACATCGACATCTTCTGCGCCGACACCCAGCCCGGTGAGTTGCTCGCGCTGCGCGAACTGGCCTTGTTGTGGATGGAGCGCCTGAAGGCCTTTCGGCCGCACCTGGGCGGCTCGGTCTGGCACGGAACCGCCACCCGCCACAGCGATCTCTACATGCAGCTGTTCTGCGACGATCCCAAGGCCCCCGAGTGGGCCTTGCTCGACCACCGGGTGGAGTACCACCCGGGCTCGGTCAACGGTTGGCGCGGGGAACCGGTGGAGGCGCTGACCTTGCGCACCCGCTGTGATGCGCTGGGTCAGTGGGTGCTCATTCACCTGATGGTGCACGCCCACGACGACCTCCGGGGCGCCCTCAGGCCCGATGCCCAAGGGCGCAAGCCGCGCGGTGATGCCCTGGCCTTGATGGCGCGCATGGCCGACGCACCGCAACCCCATGGACTGGACAACGCTGCCACATGAAAGTGCAACGACGAACCCTCTTGATGACCGCCGCCGCGGTGGCCGCTGCCGGCGCCGGTGCCTGGCTGTCCTGGCAGCGCATCGCCCCGCAGGCATCCCTGAGCGGGGCCGAGGAAGCCTTCTGGGTCACCCGTTTTGAAGGACCGAACGGAGAAGCCGTGGACCTGGCGGCCCTGCGCGGGCGACCCCTGCTGGTGAACTTCTGGGCCACCTGGTGCCCGCCATGCGTGGAAGAGTTGCCCTTGCTCAACGCCTTCCAGCGCGAGCACGCCGCACGGGGGTGGCAGGTGCTGGGCCTGGCGGTTGATCAGCCCAGCGCGGTGCGCGGCTTCCTGCAGAAGCTGCCGCTGGACTTTCCCGTGGGCATGGCCGGTTTTGCCGGCACGGAGCTCAGTCGCAGCCTGGGCAATCCCAGTGGCAGCCTGCCCTACACCGTCGTGTTCGGGGCCGATGGCACCGTCCTGCACCGCAAGATCGGCCAGGTGTCCGAAAGCGACTTGGCCCAGTGGGCCCAGCTGGGCTGAGCCGGCGGGTCCCGATCCACCGCTGGTCCATTGCCGCGAATGTTCGGCAATAAAGGGCTAAATTCCATCTTTGTCGTCAAACCTGCAAACAGGGTCTGCCGGCGCGCGCTTCCAGGCAGGCCCTGCGCCATGTGTCCTGGCGCACATGCCTTCGTGTACACTGCGGCACCCTGCTGGCCGGGGTGGGCCGGCAAACTTGAAGTTGGTCACACTTAGAACAAATTAGCCGCTTTTCGTTGGAGAAATCATGGATTTAAGAAAATTGAAGACACTGATCGATCTGGTGTCCGAGTCGAACGTCTCGGAACTGGAGATCACGGAAGCAGAGGGCAAGGTCCGCATCGTCAAAAGCGCGCCAGTGGCCAACGCCGCACCGGTCACCTACAGCATGGCGCCGGCGCCGGTGGTTCCTGCCGCTGCGGCGGTGGAGGTGGCCCCGGTGCCTGCGGTGGCTGCCGCGGCCGAGCCGGTCGGGCACACCGTCAAGTCCCCCATGGTCGGCACGTTCTACCGCGCCTCCAGCCCGGGTGCCAAGCCCTTCGTGGAGATCGGCGACACCATCAAGGAGGGCGAGACGATCTGCATCGTCGAGGCCATGAAAATCCTCAACGAGATCGAGGCCGACAAGTCCGGCACCGTCACCCGGATTCTGGTGGACAACGGGCAGGCCGTTGAATACGGCCAGCCTTTGTACGTGATCGAATAAAAAAGGCCCCGAGCCCATGTTCAAGAAAATCCTGATCGCCAACCGCGGAGAGATCGCACTGCGCGTGCAGCGCGCCTGTCGCGAAATGGGCATCAAGGCCGTGATGGTGTATTCGGAGGCCGACCGCGACGCGAAATACGTGCGTCTGGCCGACGAAGCGGTCTGTATCGGACCGGCCTCCAGCACGCACAGTTACCTCAACATGCCGGCGATCATCTCGGCGGCCGAGGTGACCGATGCCGAAGCCATCCACCCCGGTTACGGCTTCCTCTCGGAAAACGCCGATTTTGCCGAGCGCGTGGAGAAGAGCGGTTTCACTTTCATCGGTCCTTCGCCCGATTCCATCCGCCTCATGGGCGACAAGGTCTCGGCCAAGCAGGCCATGATCCGCGCGGGTGTTCCCTGCGTGCCGGGTTCCGAAGGTGCCCTGCCCGACGATCCGGTGGTGATCAAACGCACGGCCAAGGCCGTGGGTTACCCGGTGATCATCAAGGCCGCCGGCGGTGGTGGCGGACGCGGCATGCGCGTGGTGCACACCGAAGCGGCGCTGCTGCACGCGGTGCAGACCACCAAGGCAGAGGCCGGTGCCGCCTTTGGCAACGCCGAGGTCTACATGGAGAAGTTTCTCCAGAACCCGCGCCACATCGAAATCCAGATCCTGGCCGACACGCACCGCAATGCGGTGTACCTCGGCGAGCGCGACTGTTCCATGCAGCGCCGCCACCAGAAAGTGATTGAAGAGGCGCCAGCGCCCGGCATCCCGCGCCGGTTGATCGAGAAGATCGGTGAGCGTTGTGCGAGTGCCTGCAAGAAGATCGGGTACCGCGGCGCCGGAACGTTCGAATTCCTGTTCGAGAACGGTGAGTTCTATTTCATCGAAATGAACACCCGCGTGCAGGTGGAGCATCCGGTCACCGAGTGGATCTCGGGCGTGGACATCGTGCGCACGCAGATTGCCGTGGCCGCGGGCGAAAAACTGCCGTTCACGCAGCGCCAGATCCAGTTGCGCGGCCATGCCATCGAGTGCCGCATCAATGCCGAAGACGCCTACAAGTTCACGCCTTCGCCCGGTCGCATCACGACCTGGCACGCGCCGGGCGGACCGGGCGTGCGCGTGGACTCGCACGTCTACACCAACTACTTTGTCCCGCCGAACTACGACTCCATGATCGGCAAGATCATCGTGCACGGCGACACGCGGGAACAGGCGCTCGCACGCATGCGCACGGCACTGGCCGAGACGGTGATCGAAGGCATCAAGACCAACATTCCGCTGCACCGCGAACTGATGGTCGATGCGAGTTTTGTCGCCGGCGGCACCAACATCCACTACCTTGAAGAGTGGCTTTCCCAACGGGAAAGGTAAGTCTCTTCCCCGAAGCGCCTGCGGCGCTTCCCCTCAAGGGTGGCAACACCGGCGGCCGGTCGTGAGCCTGCCGAAGGGCGGTTCCGCGGTGTTCCGGGGTTGGTTTTTTTCATGCTTGGCGATTGGCTGACGGCCGGGGAATCCTTCATGTCTTCATTGTTCGAGTTGGTGCTCATGGTGCCCGAAGCTTCTGTGGAGGCGGTGAGCGATGCACTCGACGCGCTCGACGCCCTGAGCACCTCGGTGGAAGATGCCGACGCCATGACCGACGCCGAGCAGGCGCTGTTTGGTGAGCCCGGCATGCCGCCGCCCAAGGAGGGCTGGCAGCGCTCTCGCGTCGTCGCGTTGTTTGCCACCGAAGCGGCGGCGCGCGAGGCGGCCGGGCTGCTCAAGCTGCAGGATTTTTTTCTCGGTTGCGAGGTGTCGGGCGTGCAGCCGGTGCCCGAGCAGGACTGGGTGCGCCTGACGCAGTCGCAGTTTGCGCCGGTGGAGATCACGCCCACGTTCTGGATCGTGCCGAGCTGGCACGAGCCGCCCGAAGCCGCCAGGCAGGTCATCCGGCTCGATCCGGGCCTGGCGTTCGGCACCGGCACGCACCCCACGACCCGCATGTGCCTGCGCTGGACGGCGCAGCACCCACCGCTGGGCCAGCGCGTGCTGGACTACGGCTGCGGCTCCGGCATCCTGGCGATCGGGGCGGCGAAGTTCGGTGCGCGCGAGATCATCGCGGTGGACATCGACCCCGCCGCCGTGGAGGCAACTCGGCTCAACGCCACGGCCAACCACGTCACCCTGAGCGAGGGCTTGCCCGACAAGGCGCAAGGGGAGCACGACCTGGTGCTGGCCAACATCCTGGCCACGCCGCTGAAGGTGCTGGCTCCGTTGCTGTGTTCGCATGTTCGGGCGGGCGGTCACCTGGTGCTCGCAGGCATCCTCGCGCGCCAGGCCGACGAGTTGATCGAAGCCTATGCCCCCTGGGTCGCGTTGCAGGTCAGCGACGAAGAGGACGGCTGGATCCTCATGACCGCGGTCAAGGCCTGAGCCTCCCTGCTGCGCCCCCGATAATCGGCGCATGAGTTTCACCACCCGTTGCCCGGCTTGCGGAACGACCTTCCGGATCGTTGCCGATCAGCTGAAGATTTCCGAAGGCTGGGTGCGTTGTGGCCACTGCGCCGATGTGTTCGATGCCACGCTCTACCTGGAGCCCTGGGTGCCGGAAGCGCCGGCCGCACCCGGGGCCGCAACCCCGCCTGCGGTCGCGCGAGCCGAACTCACGGCCGCCAGCGATCCCCGCGAAGAGGAGCCGGTGACGCGGCCTCCCGCACCGGTGCCGCAAGCCCCGCAGGGCGAGGCGGCGCAAGACGCCGACTTCGGAACCGAGCTGCAACGATTTGCAGCCGCCAAGGCCGCCGCTGAAGCCTCGGCGGCAGCGGCGGCATCGGCATCGGCTGGCAAACCGGCGTCGGCCGCCAGGCCCGCCGTCGCCGCGCCAGTCCAGAAGACCCCGGCGCCGGCGGACGATGAGCGCGAGCCCGTCGAGCCCCAGGCGGTTCCCGGATTCGTGCGCCAGGCCCGTCAGCGCGCCTTCTGGCAGACGCCCGGCGTGCGGTTCGCTTTGTCGCTGCTGGTCGTGGTGCTTGCGGTCTTGCTGGCGGCGCAGTGGGCCTTGCACGAGCGCGATCGAATCGCTGCCTGGCGGCCCGCGTTGAAGCCGTTTCTGCAGCAGGCCTGTGCGCCGCTGGGCTGCACCGTCATGCCGCTGCGCAACATCGACGCCATCGTGATCGACAGTTCTGCGCTGGTTCGCCGTCTGGGCAACTTCCATTCCTTCGATCTGGTGCTCAAGAACACGGCCGACATGCCGCTGGCCTTGCCCGCACTCGAACTGAGCCTCACCGACTCGCGCGACGAGGTCATCTCGCGCCGTGTGTTCCTGCCCGAGGAGTGGCCCGACGCGCCCGAGGTGTTGCCTGCGTCGGGCTCGTTGACCGTGAGCTTTCGCCTGTCGCTGGCGGTGGCAGAAGCCACGCCCATGGCCGGGTACCGCGCCCTGGTTTTTTACCCCTGACTTTTCCAACCCTGATGGATCGACTTCACCATGCCCATTCTTGTTTGCGGATCACTGGCCTTTGACACCATCATGTCCTTCGAGGGCCGTTTTGCCGAGCAGATCCTGCCCAGTCAACTGCATATCCTCAACGTGTCGTTTCTCGTGCCCGGCCTTCGCCGCGAGTACGGTGGCTGCGCCGGCAACATCGCCTACGGCCTGCGCCAGCTGGGTGCGCAGGCCGTGCCGCTCGCCACGCTGGGCAACGACGGCCAGGAATACCTCGAACGCATGCGCTCGCTCGGTGTGGACACCGCGCATGTGAACAGCGCCCTCGAGAGCTACACCGCGCAGGCCATGATCATGACCGACCGGGACAACAACCAGATCACCGCCTTTCACCCGGGCGCCATGTCGATGGCCCATGAAAACCCGGTACCTGCGCGCAACGACATCGCGGTGGCCATCATCTCGCCCGATGGCCGCGACGCCATGCTCATCCATGCGAAGCAGCTGCATGCAGCCGGCGTTCCCTTCGTGTTCGATCCGGGCCAGGGCCTGCCCATGTTCAACGGCGAAGAACTCAAGGAGTTCATCGAGCTGGCCACCTGGGTCACGGTGAACGACTACGAGGGGAAGATGCTGTCCGACCGCACAGGCCTGTCGTTCGAGGAGATGGCCTTGCGCGTGCGTGGACTCATCGTCACGCTCGGCGAGCACGGGTGCGAGGTGTGGGAAAACGGCCAGAAGACCGTTGTGCCCGGTGCCCGGGCCACCGAGGTGGTCGATCCCACCGGATGCGGCGATGCCTTCCGCGCGGCCTTGTTGCATGGCATTGAACAAGGCTGGTCGCTCGCACGGTGTGCGGAGCTCGGCAACCGCATGGGTGCGGCCAAGATCGCGTCACGCGGGGGGCAGAACTACACTGCGCCGGCGGTCTGACCCGGGGTTGCAGCGGACATGAAAATGCCCGACGCTTTCGCGTCGGGCTGGCCAGGTCATCGAGAGATCGACTTCAGGGCTTGCTGGAGGTTGGAAACGGCCAGGCAGCCTGTGGGTTGAGCTTCGTCTGAGCCGCAGGAGCAGCAGGGGCCCCGGTGCAGCCTTCTTCACCGCAGGCTTCTTCGCAGCAGCTTTCTTCGCCGGTGCGGCCTTCTTCACCGCAGGCTTCTTCGCAGCGGCTTTCTTCGCCGGTGCGGCCTTCTTGGCGACAACTTTCTTCGCCGGTGCGGCCTTCTTCGCGGGAGCTGCTTTCTTCGCAGCGACTTTCTTGGCCGGGGCGGCCTTTTTCGCCGGGGCTTTTTTAGCCGGGGCTTTTTTCGCAGTTGCCATTGTTTTCTCCTTGATCAAGTTGCAAAGAGCACTTCATCCGGTCACTGTGCCGGTGAAGTGATTCAACGCGCTGGAGCCGTGTGGATGCATCCACGGCTGGCCCCAAGGTGTTGAATCCTGTGACAAAACCCTGCCCCCGGCACCGAGGTGCCAGCAGCAGGGTTTTGAAATGTCGAAACGCATGTGAGAGTAGATCCGTCTGGCAGTGCGACCCCGGCAGTGGCTTCAGTCCCAGGACAGGGCGCCGCCCGTCTGGTATTCGATCACTCGGGTCTCGAAGAAATTGCGTTCCTTCTTGAGGTCGATCATTTCGCTCATCCAGGGAAACGGGTTTTCTTCGTTCGGGAACATGGGTTCAAGCCCGATCTGCGTGGCGCGCCGGTTGGCGATGTAGCGCAGGTAGCCCTTGAACATGGATGCGTTCATGCCGAGCACGCCACGCGGCATGGTGTCTTCGGCGTAACGGTATTCGAGTTCGACGGCCTGGAGGAACAACTGCTTGATTTCTTCCTTGAACTCGGCCGTCCACAGCATAGGGTTCTCCATCTTGATCGCGTTGATCAGATCGATGCCGAAGTTGCAGTGCATGGACTCGTCGCGCAGGATGTACTGGTATTGCTCGGCGGCACCGGTCATCTTGTTCTGTCGACCCAGCGCAAGGATCTGCGTGAAGCCGACGTAGAAGAACAGGCCCTCCATCAGGCACGCGAAAACGATCAGGCTCTTCAGCAGGCGCTGGTCGGTCTCGGGCGTGCCGGTGTGGAAGTTCGGGTCCATGATCGCTTCGATGAAGGGGATCAGGAACTCGTCCTTGTCGCGGATCGACTTGACTTCGTTGTAGGCGTTGAAGATCTCGGACTCGTCCAGACCGAGCGACTCCACGATGTACTGGTAGGCGTGCGTGTGGATCGCCTCTTCGAACGCCTGGCGCAGCAGGAACTGGCGGCACTCGGGTGCGGTGATGTGGCGGTAGGTGCCCAGAACGATGTTGTTGGCGGCGAGCGAATCGGCGGTCACGAAGAAGCCGAGGTTGCGCTTGACGATGCGGCGCTCGTCGTCGGTCAGTCCGTTGGGATCTTTCCAGAGCGCGATGTCGCGACTCATGTTCACTTCCTGGGGCATCCAGTGGTTGGCGCAGGTGGCGAGGTACTTCTCCCAGGCCCACTTGTACTTGAACGGCACCAGCTGGTTGACGTCGGTCTGGCCGTTGATGATGCGCTTGTCGGCGGCATTGACGCGGTGGCCGCCGGTGGCTGCAGCAGGCGCCTTCGCCGGCGCTGCGTTGGAAGAGAAAGAGGGAGAGAGTGCGGAGGCGCTGCGCTCACTCGACAGTGAGGCTTGCAGACCCTGCATGCCGGAGGACATGGGGTTGTGCGATGGCTTCGTGGAGGGCGTGGTGTGTTCGTCCCAGGTCAACATAGATGTTTCCAATTCTTCGAATTATCAAAGTGTCTGCATGAAATGCAAAGTGATCGTGCGTGACGCGCCGTGTTTGTGTTGCTGTGTCGCATCGATTGGAGATCGATGTGACACAGCACACACACCACAGCACGGCGAATTCACTGACAGGCTTCGCAACCGGGGTCGTCGATCGCGCAGAACTTGATGTCGGTGGCAGGTGCATCGACCAGCGCAGGGCTTGCTGCCGCCGCTGCATTTGCAGCGGTGGTGGCAGCCATGCCGGCGGTGGTTGCGTCGAGCGAAACCGCGTTGAGTTGGCCAGCACGGCCGGTGGACTTCTCCGCCTGCGTGGCCGACGTGGTGCGCAGGTAATAGGTGGTCTTGAGACCACGCAACCACGCGAGCTTGTAGGTGTCGTCGAGCTTCTTGCCCGAGGCGCCGGCCATGTAGATGTTCAGGCTCTGTGCCTGGTCGATCCACTTCTGGCGACGGGCCGCAGCTTCCACCAGCCACAGCGGTTCGACTTCAAACGCGGTGGCATACAGTGCCTTCACTTCTTGCGGCACGCGGTCGATCGGACGCAGCGAACCGTCGAAGTGTTTGAGGTCCATGACCATCACGTCGTCCCACAGGCCCAGGCGCTTGAGGTCTTTCACGAGGTAGCCGTTGATGACGGTGAACTCACCGGAGAGGTTGGACTTCACCGAGAGGTTGCCAAAGCAGGGCTCGATCGATGCGTCCACGCCGATGATGTTGGAGATGGTCGCGGTCGGTGCGATGGCGACGCAGTTGGAATTGCGCATGCCGTCGGTGGCGATCTTGCGGCGCAGCGCGTCCCAGTCCATGCTGACCGAGCGATCCACGTCCACGTAACCGCCACGCTCGCGGGACAGCAGGTCCAGCGTGTCGGGGGGCAGGATGCCCTGGTCCCACAGCGAGCCCTTGTAGCTGGCGTAGCGGCCGCGTTCGCGGGCGAGTTCGGTGGAGGCCCAGTAGGCGTAGTAGCAGACAGCTTCCATCGAGCGGTCGGCGAATTCCACCGCATCGTTGGAGGCGTAGGGGATGCGCAGCTCGTACAGTGCGTCCTGAAAGCCCATGACGCCCAGACCCACCGGGCGGTGGCGCATGTTGGAGTCCCGCGCTTTCTTGACGGCGTAGTAGTTGATGTCGATCACGTTGTCGAGCATGCGCATCGCCGTCTTGATCGTCTTCTGCAGCTTGTCGTGGTCCATCTGACCGTCCTTCAAGTGCTGCAGCAGGTTGATCGAGCCGAGGTTGCACACCGCGGTTTCGGTGTCGCTGGTGTTGAGCGTGATCTCGGTGCACAGGTTGGAGCTGTGGACAACGCCGGCGTGCTGCTGCGGTGAGCGAACGTTGCACGCGTCCTTGAACGTGATCCAGGGGTGGCCGGTCTCGAACAGCATCGAGAGCATCTTGCGCCACATGTCGGTGGCGGGCACCTTGCGGTAGGGCTTGATCTCGCCGCGCGCGGCCTTCTCTTCGTAGGCCACATAGGCCTTCTCGAAATCGGCACCGAACAGGTCGTGCAGGTCGGGAACGCTGTTGGGCGAGAACAGGCTCCATTCGCCTTTTTCCATCACGCGTTTCATGAACAGGTCGGGAATCCAGTTCGCCGTGTTCATGTCGTGGGTGCGGCGGCGGTCGTCGCCGGTGTTCTTGCGCAACTCCAGGAACTCTTCGATGTCGAGGTGCCAGGTTTCGAGGTAGGTGCAGACCGCGCCCTTGCGCTTGCCGCCCTGGTTCACCGCCACGGCGGTGTCGTTGACCACCTTCAGGAAAGGCACGACACCTTGTGACTCGCCATTGGTGCCCTTGATGTGGGAGCCCAGCGCGCGCACGCGTGTCCAGTCGTTGCCCAGGCCACCGGCGAATTTGGAGAGCAGGGCGTTTTCCTTGATCGATTCGTAGATGCCGTCGAGGTCGTCGGGCACGGTGGTCAGGTAGCAGCTGGACAGCTGCGAACGCAGGGTGCCGCTGTTGAACAGCGTGGGCGTGGACGACATGAAGTCGAACGAGGACAGCACCTCGTAGAACTCGATGGCGCGCGCTTCGCGGTCGATTTCATTGAGCGACAAACCCATGGCCACGCGCATGAAGAACGACTGCGGCAATTCGATGCGGGTCTTGCGCACGTGCAGGAAGTAGCGGTCGTACAGCGTCTGCAGGCCGAGGTAGTCGAACTGCAGGTCGCGCTCGGGCTTGAGTGCGGCGCCCAGGCGGGCCAGGTCGAACTGCAGCAGGCGCTCGTCGAGCAGGTCGTTGTCCACGCCCTTCTTGATGAACTGGGGAAAGTAGTCTGCGTAGCGCGCGCCCATCTCGGAAGAGGGCACTTCTTCGCCCATGACTTCCTTGACGATGGTGTGCAGCAGCAGGCGTGCGGTGGCGTAGGTGTAGTCAGGGTCTTTTTCGATCAGCGTGCGCGCGGCCAGGATGGAAGCCTTGTAAACCTCTTCGATCGGCACACCGTCGTACAGGTTGCGCTTGGTTTCGGCCACGATCGGGTCGGCATGGATGTCTTTTCCCAGACCGTTGCAGGCGTCTGCGATCAGGGACTGCAGGCGTTGCAGGTCGAGTGGCACCCGCTGGCCGCCGTCGATCACGTGCAGCGTGGCTTCGACCGGCTTGGCCGCCTCGGCCTGGTGGGCACGCTCCTGGGTGCGGCGTTCGCGGTACAGCACGTAGGCGCGCGCGACTTCGTGGTGGCTGCTGCGCATCAGGCCGAGCTCGACCTGGTCCTGCACGTCTTCGATGTGGAAGGTGCCGCCGCCCGGGCGCGAACGCATCAGCGCCTTGACCACCGCGCCGGTGAGCTCGTCCACCGTCTCGCGCACGCTTGCCGAGGCGGCACCCTGGGTGCCGTGCACCGCCAGGAAGGCTTTCATCATGGCCACGGCGATCTTGCTGGGTTCGAACGAGACCACCGCACCGTTGCGGCGGATGATCTGGTACTGCGCAAACACCGATTGGCTCGCAGCCGCTGGTGACGACGTGGATGAACCGGCAGGCTGCTTCTGGGTGGCAAACGGGGTGGCTGGGGTGGGAGAAGCGGTCAGCATGGTTCCTCTTTCATTTGTTGTGGTTGGCCTGCCCGCAAGGCACGGGGTCGAAGGGCAGGACGGTCGGTTTCAGTTCGGATTCGCGGCGTTGCCCGGGGCCTTGTGCCGGGCGTGTGGCGGTTTTCAGCGGAAGAAAACAGGCCGGAGCAACGTGGAAGGTGTCGAAACTTGAAACGCGGAAGACACACTATATCTGGTGTGTGGGTGGTCTTCAAGCCACTACAGGTAGTGTTTGGGAAAAAACCACCCCGTCAAATGCCGGGCACATTTTCTGGCCGGGGCGAGCAGCCGATCGGGCTGCGTGTGCGGCGCTGCGCGAGGCGCCCGGGAGTGCGCGTCAAGACTTGATCTCGCCTCACCGGAGCAGCATCGGCGCGCGTTTCGGCGCGATTTGCTCCCACATGCCGCGCACGCCTTGCGCCTTCTCGCGGGTGGGCTTGAGCTGCGCGAGGACCTCAGGCCGAGTGCGACTTCGTGTGGCCGACGGGATCGGGAAAACACGCACTTGACCAACCGAGTTCGTGCTGCAGGCGTGCCCATTCGAATCCCGGACCCGGATCCTGCTTGCGTCCGGGTGCGATGTGTTCGTGGCCGGCGATGTGCGCCACCGGGTAACGGTTCCTGATGCAGCGGCAAAGCTGGCCGAGCGCCGTGTATTGGGCCGCTTCGAAAGGCTCGCCCTCCAGGCCTTCGAGTTCGATGCCGATCGAATCGTCGTTGCAGTTCCCGCGGCCGCGCCAGCTGGACGCACCCGCGTGCCAGGCGCGTGCATCGGCATCGACGAACTGCACCACTTCGCCGTCGCGGCGGACAAAGAAGTGCGCCGACACCTGCATGCCCCGGATCTGCTCGAAATACGGATGCGCGTCCCAGTTCAGGGCGTTGGTGAAGAGTTGTTCCACCTGCGGTCCGCCGTAGATGCCGGGCGGCAGACTGATGGAGTGCAGCACGATCAGGTCGATCTGCGCGCCTGGCGGTCGCGGGCCGTGGTTGGGCGACGGACTGTGACGCGCGGCCGCGAGCCAGCCGCCGCTCCAGGCGGTGCCGGACTCGTCAGGACGCATCGTCGTCGCTGGAAGGCATGGCAATGCCCAGCCGCTGGATGCGGTAGCGCATCTGCCGCAGGTTCAGGCCCAGCCGGGCGGCTGCCGCCGTGCGGTTGAAGTCGCATTCGCGCAGCGCCTTGAGCAAGACCTGCTTTTCCTGCTCGTCCAGGTAGGACTGCAGGTCGGCCGGAATGTCGTCGGGCTCACGCACGGCGTCCGATGCGGCGAGCAGCGAATCGGGCAGCTGATCGGGTTGCGTGGGCACCTCGTCCGTGTCGTCGGTGTCACCGAAGTCCTCGGGCTCCAGCCGGTCGCCGCTGCTCAAGGCCAGGGCGCGCTGCAACAGGTTCTCCAGCTCGCGCACGTTGCCGGGCAGTTCGCGCGCCTTGATCCAGTCGAGGGCCCGGGTGGAGAGCTCGGGCGTGTGCTGGCCGGACTCGCTGCAGATGCGGTGCAGCAGGGCATGGGCGAGCTCTGGCAGGTCGTCCCGCCGCTCGCGCAGCGGCGGCGTGCGCAGCTCGATCACGTTGAGGCGGTAGAACAGGTCCTGCCTGAATTGCCCGCCCAGCACCAGTGCGTTGAGGTCGCGGTGGGTGGCACTGACCAGCCGCACATCCACCGCGTCTTCCTGCACGCCACCGAGTGCACGCACGCGCCGCTCCTGGATCACGCGCAGCAGCTTGGCCTGCATCGCCAGCGGCAGGTCGCCGATCTCGTCGAGAAACAAGGTGCCGCCCTTGGCCGCCTGGAAGTAGCCCTCACGGTCCTGGGTGGCACCGGTGTAGGCGCCCTTGCGGGCACCGAAGAATTCGGCCTCGATGAGGTTCTCGGGAATGGCGCCACAGTTCACGGCCACGAACGGCCCCCCGCTGCGGTGGCTGCAGTCGTGCACCGCGCGCGCCACCAGCTCCTTGCCGGTGCCCGACTCGCCCAGGATCAGCACCGGCGCCATGCTGGTGGCCACTTTCTCGATGCGGCCCTTGATCTGCACGATGCTGGCGGCGCGACCGACGATGCGCCCAAGCGACTTCAGGCCGGACGGCGGGGGCGGCGCACTGCGCATGGGCTCGGTGCCGGGCGCCGGGCCGTTGCCGGCGCGGGCCGGATGGCCCATGAGGGGGTGGCGCTGGCTTTGCACCGCCTGCGTCACGGCGCTGCGCAACTGCTTGAGATCGACCGGCTTGGTGAGGTAGTCGAAGGCGCCCGCCTTGAGCGACTCCACCGCGTTGTCGGCAGAGCCGAACGCGGTGATCACGATGCACTTCTCCGTGCGTTGCGCCTCGGTCAATTCGCGCAGCAGGTCCAGCCCCAGGCCGTCGGGCAGGCGCATGTCGGAGATCAGCACATCAAAGCGCTGCTGGGCCAGCCACTCGCGTGCCTGCGCCAGGTCGGCGGCCGCCACCACCGCATGGCCTTCGCGCAGCAAGGTCAGCTCGTAGAGCGTGCGCAGGTCGGGCTCGTCGTCGATGACCAGCACGGAGGCCGGTGTTGACGGGGTGTTTGGAAGGGCCATGGGCGCTGTGTGCAGGAGTCGGCGCTCAGCCGGTGGCCAGCGGCGGATCGCCAGAGAGCGTGGGGCTGAAGCGGGTGCTGAAGGGCCGCGACTCGCTGCCCGGATAGCTCAGGTTTTGCTGCACCGGCAGATGATGGCCCGCACGCCCGTTGGGAATGGACACGAAGAACTCGTTGCCTTCCTGCTGGTCCAGGCGAACCCGCTGGTAGGCGATCTGGGCGCCGTAGCGCTCGCAGAGTTCGCGGCAGATGTACAGGCCCAGCCCGCTGGAGCGGCTCTCCGACGAAAAGAAGGGCTCGAACAGATGGCGCATCACGCTGGCTTCCAGGGGCTGGCCGTCGCTCCACACCGACAGCTTGCTGTGATCGCTGCCACTGGGCTGGGTGACCACGCGGATCGACGACGCCTTGCCGGTGGCGTGGCGCAAGGCGTTGTCCAGCAGGTTCACCAGCAGCCGGCGCATGTGTTCCGGGTCGAACTCCACCACCGCTGCCGGCGCATGGAGGTGCACGCCCAGCACGCCCCGGGCCGGGTTCTGACGCTGCCAGTCCAGGGCGATCTGGCGAACCATGGCGTCCAGCGGCAGGCTGGGCGTGGAGCCATCGCCGCGCACGGGCTGGGCCCGCGCGACGTTGAGGATGTCGTCAACGATGCGCGAGAGCCGCTGTGCGTTCTGCTCGATCATTCGGGTGAGCTGCTTTTGCGAGGCTTCCTTCACCTCCTCGTCGAGCAGGGCGTTGGCCTGGGTGATGGCCGAGAGCGGGTTGCGGATCTCGTGCGCCACCGCGGCCGACATGCGGCCCATCGAGGCGAGCTTTTCGGTGCGCACCCGCGCCTCGACCTCGCGCAGGTCTTCGAGGAACAGCACGCACAAGCCTGTGCCGCGGCCGGCGCGCGAGGTCAGTCGGGTGCGCGCGTGCAGGCGCTGGCTGGGGCGGTCGTCGTTGTCGATCGTGGTTTCGGTCTCCAGCGCCTGACCCAGCACGAAGGTCTCGCTCACCAGGTCAGAGAGATGGCCCCAGCTCGGCCGTGCCGACAACAACAGCTTGGCGGCCTGCGGATAGGCCTCACCCATGAGCATGATCTGGGCGGCCGGGTTGGCGTTGCGCACAACGCCATGCGGATCGACCACCAGCACGCCCACGCTCAGGCTCTCGATCACGAGTTCATTGACCTGCGCCTGGGTGCGCGCCACGGCCTGGCTGCTGGCGGCCAGGGCCTCTTCGCGCGCCAGGCGAATGGCCAGCTGGTTGGCGAGCACCGCCACCAGAAAGAAGCCGGTGCCGGCCAGCCCGGCCTGCAGCAGCTTTGACGTGGCGATGTCGCTGAAGAGCGGCGCGCTCACCAGCGCTTCGGCGAGCAGATAAAGCGTCACGGTCGCGGCGGTGGCCAGCGCCAGCATCAGCGGCCCGAGGATGGAGGCCAGCAGGACCGGCAGCGCGAACAGCGGTGTGTAGTTGATCGCGCCGACCTGGAAGAACTGCAGCAGCGCAAACACCACCACGTCGACGCCGATGGTCAGCAGCCATTGCGCCTGGATCGGCTTGCCCTGGTCCATCGGGCGCCACGCGTACAGCACGACCAGCGCCGCCGTGAGGTGAATCGCGGTCAGCAGCACCAGCCAGTCCGGGCCTCCGGTGCCGGTGACCACCATGAAAATCTGCAGTGCCAGCAGCACCAGTGCAATGAAGACCCGCGCGCGCATGAAGGCCACCCACAGACGCACGAAGGCGCGCAGGCGTTGCTCTCGACCCTGGTTGTTGCCGTTTTCGTAGGCAACGAACCACGAAGGAGCGAACTGCGAGCTGTCTTCCCGGGCCATGTCAGTGCCGTGCAACAGGTCTGTGTGAGCGGGGCAGTGGCGGCGGGTTCAAGTCGAACCGCCTTCCTTCAGCCGCCGGTGTTCGGCGCTGCAGTAGGGCCCCAGGGCCCCCTTGACCGTCTCGCCCTGGGGCAGGTGGGTCCCGCAAAACTGGCAGGCCACCATCACCACCGGCAGGCGCGCGGCATCGGGAGGCGGCGGGGGGCGGGCTTGCGAGCGATCGGTGACGCGGTTGTTGCGCCACACATAGATGGCCACCATCACCACGGCCAGGACAAGCAGGTATTTCATGAGGTGGGCGGTTCAACTGCGGTGCAGCAGCACTTCGAGCACGAATCGGGAGCCGGCGTAGCCCAGCAGCAGCAGGCCGGCGCCGAAGTAGAGCATGCGCGCTGCAAAACGACCACGCCAGCCCAGGCGCCAGCGTCCCCACAGCAGCACACCCACGGTGATCCAGGACAGGACCGAAAAGACCGATTTGTGGTCCCAGACCCAGCGCTGGTTGAGCAACTCCGAGAAGTACCAGCCCGCCAGCAGCGTGGCCGTGAGCAGGACAAAACCGGCGGCCACGAAGCGAAAGGTCAGGCGCTCCAGCGTGAGCAGGGGCATCGCGGTTTCGGACGATGTGCCCAGGCGCATGGCCTTTTCGGCGCGTTCCATCAGCCAGGCATGGCCCACGGCGACCGCGATCAGCCCGTACGAGGCAATGCCCAGTGCCCAGTGCAGCGGCATCCAGTTCGACCGCAGGGCGGGGTAGGGCGTGCCCGGAAACACCAGGGCCAGCAACACCACCGCCGTGCCGAGCAGGGCAAACCTCCAGCGCTCGCGCAGTTGTGGGTACAGCCGGCTTTCGATCATGTAGACAGTCAGCACCAGCCAGACCGTGACCGACAGCGAAGGCGCGAAGCCGAAACGCGCCGGCTGCTCGAACAGGCCGAACACCAGCACGCCCAGGTGCAACAGCCAGGCCACGGTGAGCAGGGCGCGGCTTTGCATGGCCGATGCTCTCGGATGCACCCAGGCCAGCACGGCGTAGGCCAGGGCCGCCAGAACGGAGAGCACCACCGCAGGCAGGTTGGTTGCAAGCGAGGGCAGCAGGTTCATAGAGGATGGCGCGCGCGCGGCGGGCGGTGGGTGGGCGCGGCTAAAATCATGGACGAAGTTTAACGGTCTGGACCGTTGCCAACCGCCGGTCTCCCGGTCAATGGCCCGACATCCATCCCGGCCGGCGCGAACCCCGCGGTCGGCGGGTTCATCTCCCACCACCCGAGCGCAGCATGGCATCAGCCCTTTCCGACCGACTCTCACGCATCGTCAAGGAAATGCGCGGCCAGGCCCGCATCACCGAGGCCAATGTCACCGACATGCTGCGCGAGGTGCGCATGGCCCTGCTGGAGGCCGACGTGGCCCTGCCGGTGGTGCGCGACTTCATTGCCCGGGTCAAGGACAAGGCGCTGGGCCAGGAGGTGGTGGGCTCGCTCACACCCGGGCAGGCGCTGGTGGGCATCGTCAACCGCGAACTGGCGCTCACCATGGGCGACGGGGTGGCCGACATCAACCTCGCGGCGCAGCCACCCGCGGTGATCCTCATGGCCGGTCTGCAGGGCGCGGGCAAGACCACCACCACCGCCAAGCTGGCCAAGCACCTGATCGAGAAGCGCAAGAAGAAGGTGCTCACCGTCTCGGGCGACGTGTACCGCCCCGCGGCCATCGAGCAGCTCAAGACCGTCACCGCGCAGGCCGGCGCCGAGTGGTTTCCC
This sequence comes from Hydrogenophaga sp., assembly GCF_030373225.1. Lineage (GTDB taxonomy): Bacteria > Pseudomonadota > Gammaproteobacteria > Burkholderiales > Burkholderiaceae_C > Hydrogenophaga. The sequence goes on from NZ_JAUCZG010000013.1 coordinate 43,159, forward strand.
AGCAGCCCCGACCAGAAGCCGGTGGACATCGCGCGCGCCGCCATCGACTACGCCCGCAAGCACTATTTCGATGTGCTGCTGGTCGACACCGCGGGCCGTCTGGCCATCGATGAAGCGCTGATGCGCGAGATCCAGGAGCTGCACGCGGTGCTCAAGCCGGTGGAAACGCTGTTCGTGGTCGATGCCATGCAGGGCCAGGACGCGATCAACACGGCCAGGGCCTTCAAGGAGGCGCTGCCACTGACCGGCATCATCCTGACCAAGCTCGACGGCGACTCGCGCGGTGGCGCGGCACTCTCGGTGCGTCAGGTCACGGGAGCGCCGATCAAGTTTGCCGGTGTGTCGGAAAAGATCGACGGCCTGGAGGTGTTCGACGCCGAGCGCCATGCGCAGCGCATCCTGGGCATGGGCGACATCCTGGCGCTGGTCGAGCAGGTCACCGCCGGCGTGGACATGGCGGCGGCGCAGAAACTCGCGGCCAAGGTCAAGAGCGGCGAGGGCTTCGACCTCAACGACTTCCTTGACCAGCTGCGCCAGATGAAGCAGATGGGCGGTCTCTCCAGTCTCATGGACAAGCTGCCCGCAGCCATGGCGGCCAAGGCCGGTCAGGTCGACATGGGTCGCGCCGAGAAGGACATCGTCCGCAAGGAGGGCATCATCTGCAGCATGACGCTCAAGGAGCGCCGCAAGCCCGAGATCATCAAGGCCACGCGCAAGCGCCGTATCGCCGCCGGTGCCGGCGTGCAGGTGCAGGAAGTCAACCGCCTGCTCAAGGAATTCGAGCAGATGCAGGACATGATGAAGAAGATGAAGGGCGGCGGGATGATGAAGATGATGAAGCGCATGGGGGGCATGAAGGGCATGCCCAAACTGCCCGGCATGGGCTGAGCAGGAGCGCCCCCGGACACCAACAGCAAAGGCCCGACAGGTGCAAACCTGTCGGGCCTTTCGATTGCGAGGGCCGGCTTCAGGCCGCCTTGAGCACCAGACTGCTCGCGTGCCGCCAGGCACGGCGCAGCACCGCCGGTGACCACGACTCTTCGGGGATCAGCAAGACACCGCGCGAACGCATCCACACACCCAGGTCGACGTGGCTGGTGGCCACGGTCAGCGGTACCGACAGCAGCAACGGCAGGGCCACCGGGGCCAGCCAGATCAGCGCTTCCACGTTGATGGCGGCCACGCCCAGACCGAGCAGGCCGATGACGAAGGACATCGGTGCGAGGCGGGCAGCGGCGTCGCGCCAGGTCACGCCGGCCGCTTCGCGCGGCGGCGACTTCCATTCCAGCTTCAGGCCGGTGACGGCCACCAGCACGAACAACGAGTGCGCCAGCATGCGGATCGGTGCCTGCAACAAGGCCATGACGGTTTCCACCACCGCGCTGCCCAGCAGGGCGCGTGCGCCACCAAAGGACTTCTGCTCGCCTTTCATGAAGACCGCGGCCAGGCCGAGGATGCGCGGCAGGAAAAGCATCGACAGGGTCCAGGCCCACAGACCGCGCAGCTCCTGCGGCACGGCGTGCCAGATCGAGAAGGTGTCGGCATGGGCGACCCACAGGCTGGTGCCGATGGTGAGGAAGGCCAGCCACAGCGGTGCGGAAATGTAGGACATGGCGCCGATGGCGAACATGGTGCGGTGCACGCGGTGGATGCCGGGCTCGGCCATCAGGCGCGAGTTCTGCAGGTTGCCCTGGCACCAGCGGCGGTCGCGCTGCAGTTCGCTGAGCAGGTCGGGTGGCTGCTGCTCGTAGCTGCCGGTGAGGTCGGAGACCAGCCACACCTGGAAGCCCGCACGGCGCATCAGCGCGGCCTCGACGAAGTCGTGCGACATGATGCCGCCGGCCATGCCGCCCGAGCCCTTGATGGGCGCCAGCGCGCAGTGCTGCATGAAGGGTTCGACGCGGATGATGGCGTTGTGGCCCCAGTAGTGCGACTCGCCGAGCTGCCAGAACTGCATGCCCAGCGTGAACAGGCGGCCCGTCACGCGCGAGCCGAACTGCTGCGCGCGCGCATGCAGCGTGGCGTGGCCGATGGCCTGGGTGGCGGTCTGCACGATGCCTGCCTTCGGGTTGGCTTCCATCAGCTTGACCATGGAGACGATGCAGCTGCCGCTCATGACGCTGTCGGCGTCGAGCACGACCATGTATCGGTAGTCCTTGCCCCAGCGGCGGCAGAAGTCGGCCACGTTGCCGGCCTTGCGGTGGCTGCGTCGCGTGCGCAGGCGGTAATACACCTCGATCTGCGGCAGGTCGGGCTGGGCAGCGAGTGCGGCGCGCAGGTCTTCCCAGGCCGATCTTTCAGCCGCGGCGATCGCCGGGTCGTGGCTGTCGGAGAGCACGAACACGTCGAACTGGCGCGCATGGCCGGTGGCGGCAAGCGACTCGCAGGTGGCGCGAAGTCCGGCGAACACGGTGGCCACGTCCTCGTTGCAGATCGGCATGATGATGGCCGTTCGTGCGTCGGGGTTCATGGGGTGGTGGCGCACCGCGGCGGCCGAGAGGGTGTGGGCGTCACCGCGCAGCGACACCCAGAAGCCCATGAGCGCGGTCACGAAGCCGGTCACGACCCAGGCCGACAGCACCACGAACAGCGCGAGCTGGCCGTGTTGCAGCCACACGTTGTCGTGGGCGGGCTGTGCACGCGAAAACAGGCTGGCGGCCAGGCCGGTGGTGAGCACGGTCAGCAGCACGAACACCAGACGCCGGCGGTTCGCAGCGCGTTCCCAGGCTTCCAGACCGGGTTTGGCAGGGGCTTGCACCGACTCTTCGTACGGCGGCAGCACCCGGCCGGCCGCGCTCAGCAGCGCGGTGCCGATGCTGTTCCAGAAACCGCGCCAGGGGCGCGGCACCATGGAGCCGCGGTTGACCGGTGGTGCGGTGACGGCGTTGGGGTGGCGCTCTTCACGCAGGGTGCTGCGCAGGGCCGGGGTGGGGTTCGTGGACGTGGTCATTCGGGTAGCAGCAGGTGTGTCCATGTTTCGCTCACGGTGTTGTTGTTGTGCTGGAGGAAGGCGCGCAATTCCACGGGCTGCGTGGCGTCGGCGCGCTCGACGCGCAGGGTCACGCGCCAGGTGCGCGTGGCAGGGTTGGGGTAGGCCAGGGTTTCGACCACGCGTCCGTTGGCGCTGGCGCTCACCACGGCCTTGACCGTGGCGCCGGCAGGCAGCGCGTCCAGCGCGGGGCCGGTGAAATCGATCACGTACTGCGGCTGGCGGGCTTGCTCGTCAGCGCTGAGGCGGGTGTAGCCGTGACCACGGCGGCTCTGGGTGACCCAGCTCGATGGCGGACGCTGCTGGTCGTCGCCCTGCCAGGCCAGCTGGTAGGCCACTTCGAGCGGCTGGCCGGGCGCGGGCAGGGCGGCCGGCACCCAGTAGGCGACGATGTTGTCGTGCGTCTCATCGGGCGCGGACAGCTGCACCAGTTCGACGCGACCCGGGCCCCAGTCGCCCAGCGGCTGGATCCATGCGCTGGGGCGGCGCTCGTAGCGGGCTTCGACGTCTTCGTAGCTGGCGAAACTGCGGTCGCGCTGCATCAGGCCGAAGCCGCGCGGGTTCTGCATGGCGAACGAGCTGACCGTGGCGGCCTTGGGGCGCTGCAGCGGGCGCCACAGCCACTCGCCGTCGCCGGTCACCATCATCAGGCCATCGGAGTCGTGCACCTCGGGTCGGAAGTCGCCGGCCACGGGCTGGTTTTCGCCCGAGAGGAACATGCTGGTCAGCGGTGCGATGCCCAATGTGTTCACCGCCGCGGCGCCAGGGCGCAAAAAGATGCGTGCGGTCACCGTGGTCGTGGTTTGCCGGCCGGGGCGGATCACGAAGCGGTAGGCACCGGTGGCGCGCGGCGACTCCAGCAGGGCCAGCACGGTGACCTCGGTGGCGTCTGCGGCGGGACGCTGCAGCCAGAACTCGGTGAAGCGCGGGAACTCCTCGCCGCTGCCGCCCACGGTGTCGATCGCCAGGCCGCGCGCCGACAGGCCGTACTGCTGGCCGGCGCCGAGCGCACGGAAGTAGCTCGCGCCCTGGAAAACCACCAGCTCGTCCTTGTAGGCCTGGCCGTTGAGCGGGTAGTGCAGGCGGAAACCGGCATGGCCCAGGTCGCCCCAGGCCGCGGGGTCGAAGCGGTTCCTGCCGACGTCGAAGTCGGTGCTGCGGTAGGGCAGGTGGTTCACCCGGCCATCGGGCAGGAGTTCGTGGATGCGCACCGGATCCCGCTGGTACAGGCCGAGGTGGAAAAACTGGACCTCGAAAGGCAGGGCTGCAGCGCGCCAGACGGACTGGGCGGGTTTGAAACGGATGTCGCGCAGCTGGTCGTAGGTGATGCCGGCCAGTTCGGCGGGCAGCTTGTCGCTGTTTGCGCGCACGGGCTCGACGGAGCGGGTCCGGGCCAACTCGGTCAGGCTGTCCCAGTCGAGGCGCTGGGCCTGGGCTGACGCCCCGCACAGCGAGGCCACGAGGGCGCCCAGCACGACCCAGGCGCGGTGGCGCCGCAGGGCTTGAAACGGGCGGATTTGGTCGGGCATGCCTGGTTAAGGGCAAACCCTGTGCCAGGTTGAAAAAACCCAGCTGAATCAATGGCTTGGATCGAACCGTTCCAACCTGGCCGCCGTCTGGCCGCCCAGGGCGGTCGAAACGCCCGGGTTTTGTCGCCAAACGGCGACAGCCCAGTTCGCGCAACCGGAAAAAACCAATCAGATCAACGTTTTGAGGCTGTCACTCATCAGCGACAGCGTCTCCGGGAATACCCGAAGAACCTGGCGGGCTGTCGCTCTTGAAGAGCCCCGGCGTGAGCGCGTGTTTCTGCAGCAGGCGGTAGAACTCGGTGCGGTTGCGCTGCGCCAGGCGGGCGGCATCGGCCACGTTGCCATCGGTCATCTTCAGCAGGCCCACCAGGTACTCGCGCTCGAAGCGCTGCTTGGCGTCGGCAAAGCTCAGCACCTCCACCGACGGTGTGCGCAATGCCCGTTGCACCAGCGCCAGCGACACCAGCGGTGTGGTGGACAGCGCGCAGACCTGCTCGACCACGTTGTAGAGCTGGCGCACATTGCCCGGCCAGGCCGACATGGTCAGGGCCTTCAGTGCCTCGGGCGCGAAGCCCGAACTGCGTTTGCCGTACTTGGCCGCCAGTTTCGCCAGGAAGTGGTTGGCCAGCAGCGGGATGTCCTCGCGGCGCTCGGCCAGCGTGGGCAGGGTCAGCGTGACCACGTTGAGCCGGTAGTACAGGTCTTCGCGGAACTGCGTCGTGGCCATGGCCTCTTCGAGGTTGCGGTGGGTGGCCGAGATGATGCGCACGTCCACCGGCAAGGACTGGCTCGACCCCAGCGGGCGCACCGCGCGCTCCTGCAGCACGCGCAGCAGCTTCACCTGCAGCGCCGGCGGCATGTCACCGATCTCGTCGAGCAGCAGCGTGCCGCCGTCGGCCGCCTGGAACAGGCCCTTGTGGTTGGCCACGGCATCGGTGAACGCGCCCTTCATGTGGCCGAACAGCTCGGATTCGAGCAGGGCCTCGGGGATCGCACCGCAGTTGACCGCAATGAAGGGCCGGGAGGCGCGCGGGCTGGCCCGGTGGATGGCGCGCGCCAGCATTTCCTTGCCGGTGCCCGAGTCGCCGCGCAGCAGCACGCTGGCGTCGGACTGCGCCACCATGCGGGCCTCGGCCAGCAGGTCGGCCATGCGGTTGGAGCGGCTCACGATCTCGTTGCGCCAGACCTCGTCGACGCGCGTGCTGTCGCTGGCCGGGGCTCCCAGGGCCAGCGCCTGGGCGATCTTCTCCAGCAGCTCTTTGGCGTCGTAGGGTTTGGTGAGGTAGGTGAAGACACCCCGCGCCGTGGCCTCCACCGCGTCCGGAATGGTGCCGTGCGCGGTGAGCAGGATCACGGGCAAGGAGGGGTGGCGCTTGCGGATCTCGTCGAACAGGGCCAGGCCGTCCTTGCCCGGCAGGCGCACGTCGGAGAGCACGAGCTGCGGTCGCTCGATGTCGAGCTGGCCGAGCGCGGCTTCGGCCGACCCGACCGAGGTCACCTGGTAGCCGGCCGAGCCCAGGCGCATCGCCAGCAGGCGCAGCATGTCGGCGTCGTCGTCGACGACCAGCAGACGGGCGCGCGGCGCTGCAAGGCTGGACGTGTCGCTCATGGCGCCGGACGGGTGCTGTTGGGCGCTGCGGGCGGGCGGGTGGTCAGGCTGCGTTCGATGGCGCGCATGGCCTCCAGACGCTCGGTGAGCTGTTCGATGCGGCGCTGGTTGTCGCGCAACTGCTGGCCCTGGCGCTCGGCCGTGTCCTCCAGCCGGCGCTGCTCCAGCAAGCGCTGGGCCAGCAGGCGGGCCAGTGGCTTGAGTGGTGTGGCCTCGGGTGCGGCGGAGCCCAGCACCCGTTGCAGCAGGCCCAGCGATCGCGCTGTGTCCACCGCCTGGTGGGAGTGCATCAGGGCCAGGGCCAGCTGCATCTGGCGCAGCGGCGCCAGGCCCGGATCGCCCTGCAAGGCGATTTCGGCGGCGAGTTCGCCCGGGCTGAGCCCTCGCAGCCGCTCCGCGTAGGTCAGCAAGGCGGTGACCGTGTCCGGTTGCGGCGGTGCCTGGGTGTTGAGGGCCTCGGGCAGCGGGGCCGCCGGTGCCTGCACCGGCGTGACCACCAAGGCCTGGGGCGCCGGGGCGGGCGGGCTGGCCACGGAGGGCGCCGGCGGGGTGGGCGCAGCCGGCGGTTGGGGCGCCGGCGTGGTGCCGCAGGCGCTCAGCAGGAACGCGATGGCTGCGGCAGAAAGACTAGTTCGCATGGGGAAGTTCGATACGGAAATGGGCGCCCTGGCGCTGGGGCAGCAGCTCGATGCGGCCACCGTGGGCAACAATGTACTCGTGCACGATCGACAGCCCGATGCCGGTGCCTCGCACGGCGCCCTGCGGTTGACGCTCACCGCGGTAAAAGGGTTCGAAGATGCGGTCGCGATCGGCGTCTGCCACGCCGGGCCCCTGGTCGATGATGTCCAGGCTGGCACGCCCGGGCAGGTCCAGCAGCACCAGCCGGATCACGCCGCCCTGTGGCGAAAAACGGATGGCGTTGGAGAGCAGGTTGCCCACCGCCGAGGCGATCTTCTCGCGGTCGATCGGCAGGGTCACCGAAACGCCTTCGGCGCGCACCACCAGCCCCTGCCCCTGCCAGTGCAGTCGCTGGGCATCGATCTGGTCTTCCACCACGCGCATGAGGTCGGTGCGCTCGCGCTTGAGCTGGCGCGCCTCGAAGGCGGCCGCATTGAAGCGCAGCAAGGCCTCGATCTGGTGCTGCAGCATCAGGGTGTTGTGCTGCAGGATGTTGACCACCTCGGCCTGGCTGGGATTGAGTGCGCCGGCCACGCCATCGCCGAGCACCGCCACACCCTCGTGCAGCGAGGCCAGCGGCGTCTTGAGTTCGTGCGAGATGTGGCGCAGGAAGCGGGCCTTGTCGGCATCGAGTTCGGTCAGGCGCAAACGCAGCCAGTCCAGCTGCTGACTCACGCGGCGCACGTCGGCCGGGCCCGCGATGTCGATCGGCACGTCGAGCCGGTTTTCGCCCAGGCCCTGTATGGCCCGTTCGATGCGCTTGAACGGGCGTGCCAGCCACACGCCGAAACCCAGCGCCATCACCGCCGCCACAAAGATCGAACCCAGCACCTGCTGGGTGAGTTGCTGGCGGCTGGTTTCGAAGCGGGCCTGCAGCGCCTCGTTGCGCGTGCCGATGATGGACTGCACCTTCTGCGCGATCGAGGCGCTGTGGCCGTCGATCTCGCGGAAGGCCCGCGCGACCTGACGTTCACGGTCCAGTGCCGTCTCGGGCGGGCCGTCGATCAGCTCGGTGATGACCGCCAGTTGCTCGCGCCAGTTGGCGGCGAACTCGGGCGGCAGTTCGTTGTCCTCGAGGCGCTTGAGGATGTCGCGCGCGTTGCCCGCCGCTTCGGTGAAGCGTTGGCGCAACTGGGCGTCGCGCAGCACGAGCGACTGGCGCGCCGCACGCTCCATGGTCAGGCTGCGCTCGGACAGGGACTGGGCCGCGGTCGACAGTGCAATGGCCTGCGCCGCGCTCTCGCGGCTCTGGGTCATCAGGGCCTCGAGCGAGAACAGCGCGCGCAAGGCGGCCGCGCCCAGCAGCAGGCCGATCAGCAGGAAAGCCACCAGCAGCAGCTGGGGAAACGAGAAACGCAGTGACTTCACGGACGTTGCTGCACTCAGGCGCCCGGCGCTGACTCGGACGTCAACACCTCGGCCCTGAGGGAATGCGGCCGGGCCTCCGTGATGCGCACATCGACCATCTGGCCCACCAGGCGCCCGGCCAGCGGGCCGCCGGGGAAGTTGACGATGCGGTTGCACTCGGTGCGACCGGTGAGCTCGGGCACATCGGCGCTGGAGCGGCGCGAAGCGCCTTCGACCAGGATGCGCTGCACTGTGCCTTCGCGGCTGGCACTGATGCGGCGCACGTTCTCTTCGATCGTGGCCTGCAGGTGCTGCAGGCGCTGCAGCTTCACGGCGTAGGGCGTGTCGTCGGTCAGGTTGGCCGCGGGCGTGCCCGGGCGCGGGCTGAAGATGAAGCTGAAGCTGGTGTCGAAGCCCACGTCGGCGATGAGCTTCATCATCTTGTCGAAGTCTTCGGCGGTCTCGCCGGGGAAGCCGACGATGAAGTCGCTGCTCATGACCAGCTCGGGCCGGATCGCGCGCAGCTTGCGCACCGTGCTCTTGAACTCCATGGCGGTGTAGCCGCGCTTCATCGCCATGAGGATGCGGTCGCTGCCGTGCTGCACCGGCAGGTGCAGGTGGTTCACGAGTTTGGGAATCTTCGCGTAGGCCTCGATCAGGCGCGGCGTGAACTCGTTGGGGTGGCTGGTGGTGAAGCGAAGGCGCTCGATGCCGGGGATGTCGGCCACGTATTCCAGCAGCAGCGCAAAGTCGGCGATCTCGCCGCTGTCACCCATCGCACCCCGGTAGGCGTTGACGTTCTGGCCCAGCAGCGTGACCTCCTTGACGCCCTGGTCGGCCAGGCCCGCGACTTCCACCAGCACGTCGTCGAACGGGCGGCTGACCTCTTCGCCCCGGGTGTAGGGCACCACGCAATAGCTGCAGTACTTGGAGCAGCCCTCCATGATGGAGACATAGGCCGCGCCACCGTCGACCTTGGCCGGGGGCAGGTGATCGAACTTCTCGATCTCGGGGAAGCTGATGTCCACCTGCGGCACCGCCAGGCGCGCGCGCCGGTCCAGCAGCTCGGGCAGGCGGTGCAATGTCTGGGGACCGAACACCACGTCCACATAGGGCGCGCGCTTGATGATGTCGGCGCCTTCCTGGCTCGCCACGCATCCGCCCACGCCGATCAGCACACCTTTTTCCTTCAGGTGCTTCACGCGCCCGAGGTCGCTGAACACCTTCTCCTGCGCCTTCTCCCGCACCGAGCAGGTGTTGAAGAGGATCAGGTCGGCTTCTTCGACGTCCTGCGTGGGTTCGTAGCCTTGTGCCGCCTGCATCACGTCGGCCATCTTGTCCGAGTCGTACTCGTTCATCTGGCAGCCGAAGGTCTTGATGAAAACTTTTTTGCTCATGGGATGCTCCTGTGGCCCGGGCGTCAACGAGCCGGTGCCGGCGCTGGGCGCGGATGGGGAATGTCGGGGTTCAGCCGCGGGCCAGCGGGGCCTGCGGCGCGGCGTCGTCAGTTGGACGTGCCGGCCGGTCGGGTCTGCATCGACTCGAACACGAAGTTGCGCTGCACGCCGAAACCGGCGCGTTTTTCCCTGGCCTCGGCCTCGGTGAGGATCCACACGTTCTGGATCTGGTCGCGCAGGTCCACGGTGTAGTTGACGACCACTTCCTTGTTCAGCAGCGAGGACGACATCACCAGCGAGTTGTTGGTGTTGTAGATGCGTGCCCCGGGCGAGAGCCGGGTGGCGCGGTCGTCCATGGTCACGTTCGGGGGCTGCACCACCACCAGGGTGCCGCGCAGGGCCTTGGCGGGAAAGTCGCGCGTGCCCGACTGGGCCTGGGCCGACAGGGACAGGGCGCTCAGCAGCGCCGCGACGGCGCCCATGCGGAAGAAGGATCGGCAGCGGTTCATGGTGTGTGTCCAGAGGCTGTTGAAGGGGCCGTGGGCCCGTTCAACAGGCCGGTGGCGAGGCGGTCGCGATTGTCTCACGCCCCCGCCACTGCCATGGCCTCAGGGCCTGCGCGGACCGTCCAGCGGCCGGTCCGACTCCACCAGCGGGTACCCGTCGGCCACGTAGGCAGGGCCTTTCATCACCATCACGATGAAGGCGCCGATGGCCAGGGTGAGCAGCAAGGTCCAGAGCAGCAGCACCACGGCGATCGCCACGATGTCCACCATCTGGATGCTGGAAGCCACCACCGCCTCGCTGCCGCTCCAGGAAAACCAGCGCGCCGCGAGCGCTGCCAGGGCCGGCAACAAGGCACTGAGCAGGAAGGCGCGCGGCATGCGGCGCAGGATCACGCGCTCCAGCCCGGCGGGCGTGCGCACGAAACCGGGCAACTGGTTGAACATGGACATGGGATGGTGCGGATGACGGCGCTGGGTGTCGGAGGATTGGCCCTGCGGGCCGGCTTTTTCAATGTACGGCGCAGAATGAAAACTGTCCACGTCACCCGGAAAGTCCTTCATGACCGCAACGCCTTCCCGATCCCGGCAACACTGGTGGCACCGCGCCGGATGGTTGCTCTGCCTGGCCGCGCTGCCCCTGCTCAACGCCTGCACCGCACCACCCGACGGTGTGGCCGTGGTGAGCCCCTTCGACGTGAAGCGCTATGCCGGCAAGTGGTTCGAGATCGCCCGACTCGACCACAGCTTCGAGCGTGGCCTGAGCGACGTGAACGCCACCTACCGGCTGGAGGCCGATGGCAGCGTGGCGGTGATCAACCGCGGCCATGACGCCGCCAAGGGCGAATGGCAGGAAGCGGTGGGCCGCGCGCTGTTCACCGGCGACAGCAACACCGCGTCGCTCAAGGTGTCGTTCTTCGGACCATTCTTTGGCGGTTACCACGTGATCGCGCTCGACCCGGACTACCGCTGGGCGATGGTGATCGGCCCCAACACCGATTACCTGTGGATCCTGGCGCGCGAAAAACAGCTGCCGGCGGGCGTGCGTGAACGGCTGGTGGCGCAGGCCCTCGCGCTCGGGGTGGACACCAACGAACTGATCTGGGTCGAGCACAGCCGCAGTGACCACTGAAGCCTCGACCCTTGCGCCGGGTGCACGCACGCTCTACTGGTTCCGCAACGACCTGCGGCTGGGCGACAACCCGGCCCTGGCCGAGGCCTGCGCGGCATCCAGCGCCGTGCTGCCGGTGGTTTGTCACGACCCGGCACAGGACGCACTCACGCGGTGGGGCTTCGTGCGTCGCGGTCTGCACCGCCAGCACTTCGTGTCCGACGCGATGGCCGATCTGGCCGCCCGATTGGAGACCAGGGGCAGTCGGCTGGTTCAGGTGAGGGGTCGCGCCAGCGAGCAGCTGGCGGTGCTGGTGCAGGCGTGGCAGATCGACCGCGTGGTGACCGAAGACATTGCGGCACCCGAAGAACTGGACGAGGTGCGGGCGCTGCGCGCGGCCGGCGTGACGGTGCACACCCGGGATCAGTCGGGGCTGTTTGACCGGACCGATCTGCCTTTTGCCGCGCACCAGGTGCCCGACGTCTTCACCGCCTTCCGGCAGGCGGTGGAGCACGCCGGGGTTCGGGTGCCCGCGGTGGTGCCGGTCCCCGCGCACATGCCGCCCGCACCCGACGCCCCGTCCATGCCGCCGCCAGGTGTGCCCCGCCCGGTGGACGACCCGAGGTCTTCGTTCCCTTGTTCGCGTGCCGCCTTTTCCGGTGGCGAGTCGGCCGGCCTGGCGCACCTGCAGCGTTACTTCGACGGTCCGCTGGCCCGGCAGTACAAGGCCACGCGCAACCAGCTCAGCGGCACCGACTATTCCACCAAGTTCTCTCCATGGCTGGCTTGCGGTGCCCTGTCTGCGCGCCAGATCCATGCCGCGCTGCACACGCACGAAACCCGGGTGGGCGCCAGCGATGGCAGCCGCTGGATCGTGTTCGAGCTGCTCTGGCGCGAACACTTCCGCCTGCTGCACCTGCGCCACGGCCGCGCGCTGTACCGCGCGCGGGGATTGAGCGATCTGCCCGCACCGCCCCATGAGGCAGCCGCGTTCGGGCGCTGGTGCCGGGGCGAAACCGGCGAGCCGCTGGTGGACGCCGGCATGCGCGAGCTCCTCGCCACCGGCTACCTGTCGAACCGCCTGCGCCAGGTGGTGGCCAGTTACCTGATCCACGACCTGGCCTGCGACTGGCGCGCCGGTGCGGCCTGGTTCGAGTCGCGGCTGGTGGACTTTGATGTGCACAGCAACCAGGGCAACTGGCTCTACATTGCCGGGCGCGGCACCGACCCGCGTGGCGGCCGGCGGTTCAACCTGGAGAAACAGACCCGGGACCACGACGCCGATGGCCGTTACCGGGCGCTCTGGCTGACCTGACCCCGGCGGGTGCGGTCACTTCCAGCGGATGGGCTCGACCGCCACGCTGCCGCGTTCACCGGACAGCGTGAGCACGCCCTCCTGCACGGTGGCCTGCAGTTGCATGCTGCGCTCGGCCATCTGGGCGAGCGCCGGGGCCACCTCGGTCGGCAGGCGCCACACCTGGAGCCGGTCGAGCCGGGTGAGCTTGGTCGCGATGCCGCGCCACCACACATCGGCCGCGCTGCCGAAGGCGTAGAGCACCACCGCATCGGCCTTGCTGCAAGCCTTGGCCAGCGGCTTGTCTTCGGGCTGTCCAACCTCGATCCACAGGCGTTTGCGGCCGGTGAAATCGGTCAGCGACACGTCCGGGTCGTCCGGATCGGACAGGCCGGTGCCGAAGGCCAGCGTGCCGTCGCCGCGGCAGGTGTCCTGCAATTCGTGCGCATGGATGGCCAGGGCCACCAGGCGCACCATCATGCGTTCGTCGGTTTCGCTGGGGTGGCGGGCGAGCGTGAGCGCATGGTCGGCGTAGTAGCCGTGGTCGATGTCGGCGATCTGCAGGTTCGCCTTGAAGATGGTGGACTTGATGGCCATGAAGCGTCGTCGAGAGGAGCCGCCACGGCTGGCGAGCATGAAAAAAGCGGGCCCTGTTGCCAGAGCCCGCTTCTTGAATGGTTGGTGGTGATAGGTGGACTTGAACCACCGACATCAGCATTATGAATGCTGCGCTCTAACCAACTGAGCTATATCACCAACGCGGTCGGCATTGTAGCCCAATTCGCTGCCCGGCCCGGGCGCAGCGCGCCTCGGACCCGGGCACTCAGGTCGCCTTCTTCACCCAGGACGCGCACCAGCCGGCGGCGGCCACCTGCTTGCCTGCGAACAGCGGACACGGGCCCGCTTCAGCGCCTGCGGCACCCTGGTAGAGCGCGCAGTTGGCGCAATTGCTGCCGTCCGCAAAATTGGGGTACTTGGCCTTGTCGACGTTGGCAGCCATCGCCACATAGCCCAGTGCCACGGCGGTGGGATCGGTGGCTTCCACCATCGGGCCGGCGGCCACAGGCGCCTCTGCCGGTGCGGCGGGTGCCGGCGCTGCGGCGGCTGGTGGTTCGGCCGGCGCCGGGGCGGGTGCTGGAGCCGGCGCGGCGGCGGTGGGTTCTTCCTGCTTGGAGCAGGCGGCCGCAAGCACGGCGCCGCTCACGGGCACCATCATCAAAAAGCGTCTGCGTGTGGTCATGGGATTTCCTGGGTTGTGAAGGGGACACGGGCCGAAGGCCTGGTCACGCGGCACCCGAAGTGTTGCCTTTCGGTGTACTGCTGCGTGCGTCCGGTTATACGCTTGCGCGCAGCGCCGACCTGTTACAGCATGTGCATCCCCCACGTTGGCGCTGTGCCATTCAACGGTGTTTGAACTCGGCCTTGCGCTTGTTCACGAAGGCATCCATGCCTTCTTTCTGGTCGGCGGTGGCGAACAGCGCATGGAAGATGCGCCGCTCGAACATCACACCATCGGACAGGCTGCCTTCGAACGAGCGGTTGACCGCTTCCTTCGCCGCCATCACGCTGGGCAGCGAGAAGCCGCAGATGGTGAGGGCGGCGCCGAGGGCCTCGTCCATGAGTTTTTCCAGCGGCACCACGCGGCTCACCAGGCCCGCGCGTTCGGCTTCTGCGGCGTCCATCATGCGGGCGGTGAGCACCATGTCCATGGCCTTGGACTTGCCCACCGCGCGCGGCAGCCGCTGCGTGCCGCCGGCGCCGGGAATGATGCCCAGCTTGATCTCGGGCTGGCCGAACTTCGCGTTGTCGGCGGCGATGATGAAGTCGCACATCATCGCCAGCTCGCAGCCGCCGCCCAGCGCGAAGCCGCTGACGGCGCCGATCACGGGTTTGCGGATGCTGCGGATGGTTTCCCAGTTGCGGGTGATGTAGTCGCCCTTGTAGACGTCGGCGAAGGTGTAAGTGGCCATGGCGCCGATGTCGGCACCGGCGGCAAACGCCTTCTCGCTGCCGGTGAGGATCATGCAGCCGATGTCTTCGTCGGCATCGAAGGCCTTGAGTGCGGTGCCGAGCTCGTCCATCAGCTGGTTGTTCAGCGCATTGAGTTGTTTGGGCCGGTTGAGCGTGACGATGCCGACCCGGCCCTCGGTTCGGACGGTGATGCATTCGGGCGCGCTGGTGGTGGTCATGGGGTCTCCTCGGGTGTCGTTGGGGCTGGAAAGCTGTCCACTATAGCGGCCGGTACCGAGGGAAAATATTAGCCGACCGAGTGGTTGGTTAATGGTAAATTCCAGCGCCGACGATGCCCACCGAATACCCACCGCCCGCCGAGGAGACCGCCCGCCATGTCAGATGCCACCGTCTTGTATGAAGAGCGCGGGGCCGTGGCCCTGGTCACGCTCAACCGGCCCGAGGCGCTCAACAGCTTCACGCGCCAGATGCACCACGATCTGTGGAGCGCTCTGGACCAGGCCGAAGCCAACCCGGCGGTGCGGGCCCTCGTGCTCACCGGGGCCGGTCGCGGTTTCTGTGCCGGCGCCGACCTGGCCGAATTCGACTTCGAACCCGGACCCGATCTGGTGCAACGCGCCGATCCGGGCCCGGTGATCGACCAGGCCTTCAATCCCACGGCGCGGCGCCTGCAGGCGTTGCGCATGCCCAGCATCGCCGCGGTCAACGGCGTGGCAGCGGGCGCGGGCGCTTCGGTGGCCATGTGCTGCGACATCGCGATCGCGGCGCCGGGGGCGAGTTTCATCCAGGCCTTCAGCAAGATCGGCCTGGTGCCCGATGCGGGCGGCAGCTGGCTGCTGGTGGAGCGCCTGGGCCTGGCGCGCGCCATGGCACTGGCCATGACCGGCGACAAGCTGCCCGCCGCGCAGGCCAGGGAGTGGGGAATGATCTGGGACGTGAGCGAAGACTGCGTCGGTGCTTCGCTGACCCTGGCACAGCGGCTCGCCGCCATGCCCACCCGGGCGCTGGTGGCCACGCGCTCCCTGTTGCGCGACGCCTCCACCCGCACCCTGAGCCAGCAACTCGATGTCGAGCGCGACACGCAGTCGGCCCTGGGCCGCACGCACGACTACATCGAAGGCGTGATGGCGTTTCGCGAGAAACGCCCGGCCCGGTTCAGGGGCGAATGATGATGACGCCTCACGAACGTGCCATCCGGGTGGGCGAGGCGATGTTCTCGGTCGACACCGCGAGCAAGGACACCATGGGCATGGAGCTGCTCAGCTGCGAGCCGGGCCGCGCGACCCTTCGCATGCGGGTGCAGCCGCTGCACCTCAACGGGCACCAGATCTGCCACGGCGGCTTCATCTTCACGCTGGCCGACTCCACCTTTGCGTTTGCCTGCAACAGCCACAACAAGAACGCCGTGGCCGCCGGCTGCAGCATCGAGTTCCTGCGGCCGGCCCACGCGGGCGACGTGCTCACCTGCGAGGGTGTGGAGCAGACCCTCTCGGGCCGCCACGGCATCTACGACATGCGGGTGAGCAACCAGCGCGGCGAGACGGTGGCCATGTTCCGCGGCAAGAGCGCGCAGATTGCCGGGACGGTGTTCCCGGAAGAAGGAGCAGCATGAAAGCCTTTGCCCTGGAGCCGATCGAGAAGGCCAGCGTGGACGAACTGCGCGCCCTGCAGCTCAAGCGTCTGCAGGCCACGCTGCGCCACGCGTATGCCCACTCATCCGTCTACCGTGCCAAGTTCGACGCGGCGGGTGTGCATCCGGACGATTGCCGCAGCCTGGCCGACCTGGCGAAGTTTCCGTTCACCACCAAGAAAGACCTTCGCGACAGTTACCCCTTCGGCATGTTCGCCGTGCCGCGCGAGCAGTGCGCGCGCATCCACGCCAGCAGCGGCACCACGGGCAAGCCCACGGTGGTGGGCTACACGCTCAAGGACATCGACACCTGGGCCACGGTGGTGGCGCGCAGCATCCGGGCCAGCGGCGCGCGCCCGGGCGATCTGGTGCATGTGAGCTACGGCTATGGCCTGTTCACCGGCGGCCTGGGCGCGCACTACGGCGCCGAAAAACTGGGCCTCACGGTGGTGCCCTTCGGTGGTGGCCAGACCGAGCGCCAGGTGCAGCTGATCCAGGACTTCCGGCCCGACATCATCATGGTCACACCGAGCTACATGCTGGCAATCGCCGACGAGTTCGAGCGCCAGGGCATCGACCCGCGCGACAGCAGCATGCGCATCGGCATCTTCGGCGCCGAACCCTGGACCAACGACATGCGGGTGGCGATCGAGGCGCGCATGGGCATCGACGCGGTGGACATCTACGGCCTGTCGGAAGTGATGGGTCCGGGCGTGGCCAACGAGTGCGTGGAGACCAAGGACGGGCCGACCATCTGGGAAGACCACTTCTATCCCGAAATCATCGACCCGGAAACCGGCGAGCCGGTGGCCGACGGCGAGCGGGGCGAGCTGGTGTTCACCAGCCTGACCAAGGAAGCGTTGCCGATCATCCGCTACCGCACGCGCGACCTCACCCGCCTGCTGCCAGGCAGCGCGCGCACCATGCGCCGCATGGAAAAGATCACCGGTCGCAGCGACGACATGATGATCGTGCGCGGCGTCAATGTGTTCCCCACGCAGATCGAGGAGTTGATCCTCAAGCGGCCGGAACTCAGTGCGCATTACCAGTGCGTGCTGACCCGCGAAGGGCCTATGGACAATCTGAGTGTGGTCGTCGAGACGCGCCCCGGCCTGTCGCCCGAAAGCATCGAGGCCCGGGCTGCGGCCAAGCAGCTGCAGCACGAGATCAAGGTGTATGTGGGCAGCAGCGTGGCGGTGGAACTCAAGCCTGAAGGCGGCGTGGAACGCAGCCAGGGCAAGGCCAGGCGGGTGGTGGATCTGCGCTCGCGCACGGCGTGAGTGTCTGCGAATGCCCACGGATGGGTCCCGTCGGTGTGGCAAAACGCACCCGCCGGAGTGGAAACCCCTAGCCGGGCACCGATGGTGTGTCCTACATTACCCCCCACAGTTGGGGAAGACATGGACAAAAACACATTGTTTGGCAAGACGGCGGCTGGGCGCGAAGCGCTCACCACCCGGCCGGCCGGGCTGGGGCCGCGCCTGCGCGCCTTGCTCATCATGGTGGACGGCAAGCGCAACCTCGCCGAGTTCGAGAAACTGACGGGTTCGGAGGCCACGGCCGTGGCCTCGCTGCAGGAGTTGATGTCCGCCGGCTGGGTCGAGATGGTCGGCGCCGATGGATTGCCCAAGGTGCTTGTGGCAGCAGCACCCGCGCCCGCTGCGGTGTCGGCACCGCCCACGCTGCAGCCCGGGAACGCCCAGCCGGAGCAGCTGGCCGCCCCGGTGGCGGCCACGTTGCCGTTCAGCGAGGCCCGCCGTCAGGTGGTGCGTTTCATCAACGACCAGCTCGGCCCCATGGGTGAAACGCTGGCGATCCGCGCCGAGGGCTGCAAGACACCGGCCGACCTGCAGGCAGCGCTGCCCCGCATCCGGGACGGCCTCAAGAGCTTCAAGGGGCCAGGCGCGGTGCAGCAGTTCGACGACGAGATCGCCGGGCGCCTGCCCAAGGTCTGAGGCGCCGGGCGTTCAGTCGGACAACCAGGTGCCCAGGCGCGCGGCGTCGGCCACACCCAGCTTCACGGCCTGACTCTCTGTTGGCCAGTCCATCGGGCATTTCAGCAGGCGGTTGTCGCGCGAGACCAGCGCCGTGATTCGCGTGCGCTGACCGCGCAGCATCTGCACATCGTCGAGCTTGTGGATCCGCCAGGCCTCGGGCGAACCACCACGGCGCACCGCGGCCAGTTCGAGTCCGAGCCACTCGTCCCCCGCTGCCAGCCCGGCTGCTTCGGCAGCACCTCCGCGCAGCACCGTCTTGACCTGCACGCTGCCGCCCGACTCCGTCACGCGCAGGCCGAGCTGCTGGGCCAGCGGCGCTTTCTCGTGCGTGAGCTTGGCGCCGCGGCCTTGCAGCAGGTCGATCAACGGCAGGTCGGCCGTGCTGTGCACCCAGGCCGCGATTTCGCCGTCGAAACTGCGCTGGCCCAGGCGCTTGAGCGCGCGCAGCAGGTCGACCTCGCGCAGCGGACCTCCCTTGCAGCGCTGCCAGAGTTCGCGCATCACCGCATCCAGCGTGGTGTGGCCTTCGGCGCGCAACGTGAGGTCCAGGCACAGCGCCACCAGCGAGCCTTTGGTGTAGTAGCTCACCGTCGCGTTCGGGGTGTTCTCGTGCATGCGGTAGTACTTCACCCAGGCATCGAAGCTGGCCTGCGCAACGCTTTGCACATGGCGCCCCGGCGTTTGCTGCACCTGGTTGATGGTCTTGGCAACCAGCTGCAGGAAGGTCGCGTCGTCGATGAGGCCGGCGCGACGCAGCATCAGGTCGTCGTAGTAACTGGTGAAGCCCTCGAAGAACCAGAGCAGCTCGGTGTAGTTCTCGGCGTCGTAGTCGAAGCGTTTGAACTCGGCCGGACGCAGCCGCTTGACGTTCCAGGTGTGGAAATACTCATGGCTGATCAGACCCAGCAGCGTGGTGTAGCCGTCGGTGGCCTTGAGTGCCGCGGGCTTGTCGTTGCTGGATGGACGCAAGCGCGGCAGGTCGGCGCGCTGGCAGATCAGCGCAGTCGAATTGCGGTGCTCGAGCCCACCGTAGCCGTCGGCGCTGGCGTGCAACATGAAGACGTAGCTGGAAAACGGAGGCGCTCCGTCGCCATGCCAGAACGCGATCTGCGTCTCGCAGATGCGCCGCGTGTCGTCCATCAGCCGTTCACCATCGAGCCAGGCACCTGCGCCGCTGATCACGAAGCGGTGTTCCACGCCACCGGCGCTGAAATGCCCGTTCCAGAACCGGCCCATCTCGACTGGGCAGTCGGCCAGCTCGTCGTAGTCGGCCGCGCGGTAGTGGCCGTAGCCGGCGGCATCCACGCTGTGGGCGGGCAAGCCGGTGACCACGTTCCAGCCGTCGGTGTCGTCCCCGGCCACGATCTCGAGCGCATGGGCCTGGTCTTCCTGGCCGGCCACGCGCAGGCACATGCTGGTCGCATTGAAGAAGCCGCGCGTGCTGTCCAGGAAGGCGGTGCGCACCGAGGCGTCGAACGCGTACACCTCGTATTGCAGTTCCAGCGCCTGGCCGGCGACCGCGTCAACCTGCCAGTGGTTCTTGTCGAGCTGTTTGATCGTCACCGGCTGGCCGTCCTGCCAGGCTTGCAGGTTCTGCAGGTGCTGTGAAAACTCACGCACCAGGTAGCTGCCCGGGATCCACACCGGCAGCGCCACGCGCTGGTTCCGTGCCGGCTGCTCGATGAGCAGGGTGACGGCGAAGAGGTGTGCGTTGGCGTCCTTGACCGAGACAGTGAAGCGAACGCCGAGGGGGGCGAGGGGACGTTTGGGCATCAGAGGGCTCCTGCGCCGATGAAACAGCTCAGCGCGGCAACCGCCGAGAGACGAAAACGCAGCTTGAGCCAGCCCCCGAGCCCGGCCTGGGCGTAGAGCTTGCGGTCCACCAGGTAACAGACGATCAGCACCAGCCCCAGCCAGGCCAGCCCCGCATGGGGCGGCATCAGCAGGCCGGGCCAGGCGAGCAGCGAGGGCACGACGCCCCACAGGAAATGCACCTGGGCATCCGGTGCCCGGGCCAGCCGGCTCCAGCCGATGCCCCAGTGGATGCCGCCCAGAAAGGAGGTGATGAGGGCGGCGTAGGAGGCCAGTGCCAGTGCCACCCAGGCCTGCAGGCCCGGCTCAACCAGCCAGACCAGCAGTGCCAGACCCACCAGCGGGATCAGGCCGGCGTAGCCCAGGTTGTGGATGTACGGCTGCTCCAGGGGCTTGCCGCCGCTGTCCGAGACAGGCATGCCGGGCGCCATCACTTGAGCATGGTCTCGATGCGTTCGGCCGTGATGTAGCCCGGCACCCGGGCGTCATTGACGAAGATCATGGTGGGCGTGCCCTTGATGCCGTGCTTGCTGGCCAGCTGGCTGTTGCGTTCGATGGCGGCGGTGTCGCAGGTGGCTGCGGGGGGCGGCTGGTTGTTGACCATCCAGTCGCTGTAGGTCCTGGCCTTGTCCCTGGCACACCAGACGCGACGCGACTTCTCGGCCGAATCCGGGCCGAGGACCGGAATGAGGAAGACATGGACCGTCACGTTGTCGAGCTTGGCGAACTCCTGGTGCAGTCGCTTGCAGTAGCCGCAGTTGGGGTCCTCGAACACCGCCATCTTGCGCTTGCCGTTGCCGCGCACCAGGGTGAAGGCGTCCTTGAGCGGCAGGTCCTTGAACGCGATGGCGGTGAGTTTGTCCAGGCGCTGCTCGGTCAGGTTGACCCTGGCCCGGGTGTCGATCAGCACGCCCTGGATCAGGTAGTTGCCGTCGGCGTCGGTGTAGAAGATGTCGCTCTGGTTGATGCGGACCTCGAAGACGCCAGGCATCGGCGTCTTGCTGATCTCGTCGATGGCGGGCAGGTTGGGCAGGCGATCGGCGAGGTTCTTGCGAATGGTCGCTTCCTGCGCCTGCGCGCCCAGGGACAGGGCGGTCAGCGCCAGCAACAACAGGGTCTTGAGGAATTTCATAAAGGGTGCTCTGAGGCGATCGGGAGAAAAATGGAATGCGCAGGGGTCAGGTGGTCTGGCCCATGGCCTGGCGCGCCAGCCAGCGCTTGACGGGGCCGCTGCGGTTGAAGCTGTTCAGGCCCCAGTTGCGCAGCGCCTGCACGCGGCTGTCTTCGTGGGCGAACAAACCGAACAGGCCGTCGGTGACCCAGCCCATGGCGCCCACTTCGGCAGCGCGGGCACGCTCGTACCGGCGCAGCAGTTTCATGTCACCGAGCTCGCGCCAGTACTCGCGCGCGTGCAGCACGCGGGCCAGCTCGGCCGCGTCGGCCAGGCCCACGTTGAGACCCTGGCCTGCGAGCGGGTGCATGGCGTGCGCCGCATCGCCGGCCAGCGCCATGCACCCGCTGGCGGTGCGGGCGATCCAGCGTTGTGCGAGCGAGAGTTCGAGAGGCCAGGCCTGGGCGGAGCTTTCCATGTGCAGGGTGCCCAGGATGTTGGCGCTGCGCGCCTGCACCGCCTGGGCCAGGACGGAAGGATCGGCGAGCAGCCAGGCGTCGGCCCGGGCTGCCTCGACTGACCACACGAGGGCCACGGAGTTCCCTTGCGCGCCGCCCAGCGGCAGCAGGGCCATCACTTCCCCCTGGGCGAACCACTGGCGCGCGACGCCCCCGTGCGGCAGCTCGCAGCGCAGCCGGGCAGCCACCGCCTTGTGGGGGTAAGGACGCACGTCGAAGCCCAGGCCCGCTTGTTCGCGCGTCTGGCTGCGCTTGCCTTCGCAGACCACCGTCAGCGCTGCGGGGGGCGTGGCGGTCATGCGTTCGATGCTGCCTTGAAAGCCCACGGCGTCGTTCAGGCGCTGCTCCAGCGCGGGCACATCCACGATCCAGGTGAGCGCCTCGCTGCCTTGCTCGCTGGCCGTGAAGCCCAGCTCGCCGCCGTCGTCGCCCCAGACGCGCATGGCGCTGACCGGGGTGATGGTGCCGGGCTGCGGGCCGCTGTCGTCGGTCTCTGGCCAGGCGCGCACCGAGCGCAGCAGTTCGCGAGAGGCGCTGTTGAGGGCGTAGGCCCGCACATCGGGTGTGTCCGCACTGCGGGGATGGCCGACCAGCGCCACGCGCAGGCGATCGCGGGCCAGCAGCAGCGCCAGTGTCTGGCCCACCACGCCCGCTCCCTGAACGGCGACATCGAAACGCCGGGCCGTACCGGTTCGCGGGGGTGTTGCATTCATGGGGGGATTTTAGGAGCAGGGCACAATCCGGGCCTCGCGCCCGGCAAACCCCTGCCGTGCGCCCCGACTTTCCACCCGCCACCCTGCCGCCACCCCGCCATGAACCCAGCCCAAGCTTCCGCTGCCGATGTGCAGGCCACCATCGAACAACTCTGGGTCTACCCGGTCAAGTCGTGTGCCGGCATCTCCTTGCCCGAGGCCGAGCTGACCGACACCGGCCTGCTCTACGACCGCGCCTGGATGGTGGTCGACAGCGAGGGCGAATTCGTCAGTCAGCGCGAGCTGCCCCGCATGGCGCTGGTCCAGCCGTCGTTTCGCATGGGCCAGCTGATGCTGCGCGCGCCAGGCATGCTGTCCCTGCACCTGGGGCTCGATGTGGCCGAGGGGCCGCTGACGGTTCGGGTGTGGGACGACACGGTGGAGGCCTGCGACATGGGTGACGTGGCGGCGCAGTGGTTCAGCGATTTTCTGGGGCCAGAGGCGCCCGCCCACCTGAAACGCTTGCGACTGGCGCGTTTCAACCCGGAGGTGAAGCGTCCTTGCGACCCGGCCTGGACCGGTGGTCGCGAAGCCGGCACCCAGTTCGCCGACGGTTTCGGTTTGCTGGTGACCAGCAGCGCCTCGCTGGCCGACCTCAATGAACGGCTGACCGCCGCAGGCCACGAGCCGGTGGACATGCGCCGCTTCCGGCCCAACATCGTGCTCGGCGGCGTGCAGTCGCACGACGAGGACCGCGTGGGTGCGATGCGCATCAGCACCGACGACGGCACGGCGGTGATTGAACCGGTGAAGCCTTGCGCCCGCTGCCCCATCCCCGACATCGACCCGACCACGGCCACGACCAGCCCGGTGGTGGGCGACACGCTGCAGACCTACCGGCAAGACCCGCGGCTGAAGGGCGCCGTCACCTTCGGCATGAACGCCATCGTGATCGAGGGCGACGGGCAGGTGCTGCGCGTGGGCCAGACCGTCAACGCCGATTGGCGTTTCTGACAACAACATGCCCCGCCCGTAAAATCGCGGGTTCCCCCGACCGTCCCGAAAGTTTTCCATGAGCCTCCAATGCGGCATCGTGGGCCTGCCCAACGTGGGCAAGTCCACCCTTTTCAACGCGCTGACCAAAGCCGGCATCGCGGCCGAGAACTACCCCTTCTGCACCATCGAGCCCAACACCGGCGTGGTGGAGGTGCCCGATCCGCGGCTGGCGCAACTGGCCGCCATCGTCGAGCCCGAGCGTGTGGTGCCGGCGATCGTGGAGTTCGTGGACATCGCCGGCCTGGTGGCCGGCGCCAGCACCGGTGAGGGCCTGGGCAACAAGTTCCTGGCCCACATTCGGGAGACCGACGCCATCGTCAACGTGGTGCGCTGCTTCGAAGACGACAACGTGATCCACGTGGCCAACAAGGTCGATCCGATCGCCGACATCGAGGTCATCCTCACCGAACTCTGCCTGGCCGACCTGGCCGCCGTCGAAAAGGCGCTGCACCGCGTGAGCAAGACCGCGCGCTCGGGTGACAAGGAATCGATCAAGCAGGTGGCGATCCTCGAGAAGTGCCAGGCCGCGCTCAACAACACGCAGCCGGTGCGCAGCATCGACTTCAGCAAGGAAGAGCAGGCGCAACTCAAGCAGTTCTTCCTGATCACCGCCAAGCCCGCGATGTTCGTGGCCAACGTGTCGGAAGACGGCTTCGAGAACAACCCCTACCTCGACCGCCTGCGCGCGTTCGCCGCCAGGCAGAACGCGCCCGTGGTGGCCATCTGCGCCAAGATCGAGGCTGAACTCTCCGAGATGGACGACGCCGACCGGCTCGAATTCCTCAAGGAGCTGGGCCAGGACGAACCCGGCCTGAACCGGCTGATCCGCGCGGCCTATCAGTTGCTCGGCTTGCAGACCTATTTCACCGCCGGCGTGAAGGAAGTGCGCGCCTGGACCATCCACGTGGGCGACACCGGCCCGCAGGCCGCGGGCGTGATCCACACCGACTTCGAAAAGGGCTACATCCGTGCCCAGACGATTGCGTTTGACGACTTTGTTGCCTTCAAGGGCGAACAGGGTGCCAAGGACGCGGGCAAGATGCGCGCCGAAGGCAAGGACTACGTTGTCAAGGACGGCGACGTGATGAACTTCCTGTTCAGCAGCTGAGCCCCGCCATGAACCCACCTGGCCAGCTCGAGGCACAACGCCTGGCCAAGCGACTGGCCGCCCAGCTGCCGTGCTCGCGCAGCGACGCCGAGAGCTACATCGCCGGGGGCTGGGTGCGGGTGGACGGCGTTGTCGTGGAGGAGCCCATGGAGCGGGTGCGCCCCGAGCAGACCGTGTTGCTGGACCCGAAGGCCAGGCTGGAGCCGCTGGAGTCGATGACGCTGATCTGGCACAAGCCGGTCAACCGGGTGCTGCCCGACGAGCCCCTGCTGCCGGACGCGCTGGCCGACAAATGGTTCAGCACCGCCAACCGATTCAAGGGTGACCGCTCGGGAGTGCGCCCGCTCAAGGCACACCGGCACAAGCTGCTGCCGGTGGCACCGCTGGGCACCAAGGCCAGCGGACTGATGGTGTTCACCCAGAACCCGGGTGTGGCGCGCAAGATGACCGACGATGCAGCGCAGCTGGAGCACGAGTGGCTGGCCGAAGTGGCCGCCGATCCCGGGCTCGAAGACGAGGCCCGGCGCGAGGCGGTGCTCAAGTCCCTGGGCAAGGCGCTGTTCTTCGACGGCTGGGCCGTGCCTTCGGCGCGCGCGAGCTGGCAGAGCGAACTGCGCCTGCGCCTGGCCATCAAGGGCAACCGGGCGGGCCAGGTGGCCCACCTGTGCGAGCGTGCCGGCCTGCAGCTCACCGCCCTGCGCCGCCTGCGCCTGGGCCGCATTTCGCTGGCCGGTCTGCCGGTCGGCGAATGGCGCTACCTGCTGCCTTACGAGCGTTTCTGATCGGGCGAGCCCGGCTGCGCCCGCGCGGCCCACACGCTCAGGCCCATCGCCAGCATCAGCACCACCAGACCCACCTGGTTGAGGCTGAGCATGCGGCCTTGCGCGATCATCAACCCGCCCAGGGCCGCGCCCAGGGCCTGACCGGCGTACATGGCCGAGGTGTTGAGCGCTACCGTGGCCGGCGCCAGCGCGGGTGAGATGTGCACCAGACGGGCCTGCTGCGCCGAGTTCACCGCGAAGCAGCCCAGTGCCCATGGCACCAGCACCAGCGCCTGCTGCCACACGCCTGCCTGCCCCAGCGGCCACAGCAGCAGGCTCAGCACGATCAGCCCGAGCGAGATGAAGACGGCGCGCGCCGCACCGATGCGGTCGATCCAGCGTGACATGCCCACGTTGCCCGCCAGACCAAAAGCACCGAACCACAGGAACATGAGCGACAGGGCGCCGCCGCCCAGGCCCAGGGTCTGGAACAGGTAGGGCGCGAAATACGAGAACAGCGTGAACTGGCCGAAGGCCGAGAGCAGCGTCACGCCCACCGCCAGCATCAGCGGCGCCGAGCCCAGCGTGGCCTGCCAGGCCTGACGCGACAAGGCGGCGGGCTTGATGCCGTCGGGCATCTCGCGCCAGACCCACAGCGCGCTGGCCAGCGACATCAGTGCCACCAGGCCGAACGCCCAGCGCCAGCCCAGCTCACCGCCGATCCAGGCCGACAGGGGCATGCCCATGACCGAGGCGACCGACCAGCCGAGGAAGACGAAGGTGATGGCGCGCCCGCGCTGGTCGGGCCGCACCAGCAGGCCCACGCAGGCCGCGGCCTGCGGAGTGAACACCGCGGGCGATATGACGGCCAGCACGCGCAACGGCAGCAGGCTGGCGTAGCTCGGTGCCAGCGCACACGCGGCGGTGAGCAGGCCGTACCAGAGCAGCGAGAGGGTGAGCAGGCGCCGGCGGTCCCAGCCCGCGACCAGCCCCGCAAAGGCCGGTGCGCCCAGGCCCATGAGAATGGCCGCCGCCGTGATGAGCTGGCCCGCCTGCGGGATCGACACGCCCAGGGATTGGCTGATGTCGTTGAGCGTGCCGGGCACCACCATCACGCCGGTGCCGATCACGAAGTTGCCCGCCATCAGGGCCCACAGGGCGCGTGGCAGACCCGGACCCAGGGTGCTCATGCGTTGAATGCGCCGGGAAAGAACCAGAGCAAGGCCGCGGTCATGGTGAGGTAGCGGGCGAACTTGCCGATGGCCATGTAGGCCACGCAAGGCCAGAACGGAAACTTCATCCAGCCAGCCACCGCACACAGCGGATCGCCCACCACCGGCAGCCAGGACATCAGGCAGGCCTTGGGGCCGAAACGCTCCAGCCACTTCAGCGCGCGCACATCGACATGGTGCCCTCGGGCGCGGTCCACCGCCTTGTGCGTGCCCAGGCCCATCGCCCAGCTCAACGCGCCACCCAGCGTGTTGCCGGCGGTGGCCACCAGGATGGCGGGCCAGAAGAGTTCGGGGTTGAGCTTGATGAGACCGAACACCGCGGGCTCCGAGCCCATGGGCAACAGCGTGGCCGAGACGAAGGCCACCACAAACACCGTGCTCAGTCCGTATTCGGGCAAGGCCAGCAGTTGCAGCAGGTGAGAAAACCAGTCGGGCATGGGTGGCGGAAAAAAACGCCGTTGGTCGGCGTTGCAAGGGGCGCCGGGGTCGGCGTGGCGCGTGAGGGTGCGTGAAATGCGAAAGCGGGGACGGGATATCGCCTGCTGAAAAAAGAGGCAGGTAGAATCGCGCTCCTTCGCTCCATCCATTGGCTGGGCGCGCGAAGGCCTCTCCCAACCACGCACATTCTCCCACCGCCATGCAACTCGGGGCCTTCACCCTGCCCAATGCCCTGTTCGTCGCGCCGATGGCGGGCGTGACAGACCGGCCGTTTCGCAAGTTGTGCAAACGCCTGGGTGCGGGTTATGCGGTCAGCGAGATGGTCACCTCGCGCCCCGATCTGCAGGACAGTCTCAAAACCTCGCGGCGCGCCAACCACGAAGGCGAAGCCGCTCCGATCGCGGTGCAGATCGCCGGCACCGACGCGCAGATGATGGCCGATGCCGCGCGCTACAACATCGACCGCGGCGCGCAGATCATCGACATCAACATGGGCTGCCCGGCCAAGAAGGTGTGCAACAAGTGGGCGGGCTCGGCGCTCATGCAGGACGAGGCGCTCGCCATCGAGATCGTGCAGGCCGTGGTCGCTGCGTGCGAGCCGCACGGCGTGCCCGTCACGCTCAAGATGCGCACCGGCTGGTGTGCCGGCGTGCGCAACGCACCCACGCTCGCGCTGGCCGCAGAATCCGCCGGCGTGCAGATGCTGACGGTGCACGGCCGCACACGCGAGCAGGGCTACAAGGGGCAGGCCGAACACGACACCGTGGCCCACATCAAGAGCCGCGTGCGCATTCCGGTGGTGGCCAACGGCGATATCGGCAGCCCGGAGCAGGCACGTGACGTGCTGCGTGCCACTGGAGCCGACGCCATCATGATCGGCCGCGCCGCGCAGGGACGGCCCTGGATCTTTCGCGAAGTGGCGCACTTTCTCGCCACGGGCGAACACCTGCCGCCACCCGATCTGGCGCAGGTGCGGGGCTGGCTGCTCGATCACCTGCACGACCACTACGACCTCTACGGTGAATTCACCGGCGTGCGCAGCGCACGCAAGCACCTGGGCTGGTACGCGCAGGCCTTGCCATTGCCGGTCGGGGCCGCGGCCGTGTTCCGCGCCCGGGTCAACACCACCACCACCGTGGACGAGCAACTGCGCTGCGTGAGCGACAGCCTGGACGAATGGTCCGGTGACACAACAACAACCCTGAGAGACGACTGGAAACTGGCCGCATGAACAAGAACAACCTGCACGACTGCGTGCGTGCCAGCATGGAAGACTTCTTCCACGACCTCAACGGCACCGACCCGGCCAACCTGCACGACATGCTGGTCAAGGCGGTCGAGAAGCCCTTGCTGGAAGTGGTGATGGAGCAGGCACAGCACAACCAGTCGCGCGCCGCGCTGTGGTTGGGCCTGAACCGAAACACCCTGCGCAAAAAACTGCTCGAACACAAGTTGATCGACTGAGCCCGTCCCGATTCAAAAACCACCAGAACCCTGTTCATGCGCGCACTCATTTCTGTCTCCGACAAAACCGGCATCGTCGAACTCGCACGGTCACTGCACAGCCTCGGCGTGTCCCTCATCTCCACCGGCGGCACCGCCAGGCTGCTGGCCGAACAGGGCCTGCCCGTGACCGAGGTGGCCGACGTCACGGCCTTTCCCGAGATGCTCGACGGCCGCGTGAAGACGCTGCACCCCAAGGTGCACGGCGGCCTGCTGGCCCGGCGCGACCTGCCCGAGCACATGCGGGCCCTCGAGGCGCACGGCATCGAGACCATCGACCTGCTTGTCGTCAACCTCTATCCGTTTGAAGCGACGGTGGCCAGGCCCGGCTGCACGCTCGAGGAGGCCATTGAAAACATCGACATCGGCGGGCCCGCCATGGTGCGCAGTGCGGCCAAGAACTGGAAGGACGTGGCCGTGCTCACCGACGCTGCGCAGTACGCCGGCGTGATCGACGAGCTCAAGGCCAACGCACGGGTGAGCGACGCAACCCGTTTTGCACTGTCGGTCGCAGCCTTCAACCGCATCAGCAACTACGACGGCGCCATCAGCGATTACCTCTCGAGCATCACGTTCGACGCTGCTGCTGCCGTGCCCGCGCGCAGCGAGTACCCCGCGCAGGCCAACGGCCGTTTCGTGAAGCTGCAGGACCTGCGCTACGGCGAGAACCCGCACCAGACGGCTGCCTTCTACCGCGACCTGCACCCCGCGCCCGGCTCCCTGGTCACCGCGAAGCAGTTGCAGGGCAAGGAGCTCAGCTACAACAACATCGCCGATGCCGATGCGGCCTGGGAGTGTGTGAAGAGCTTTGATGTGCCCGCATGCGTGATCGTCAAGCACGCCAACCCCTGCGGCGTGGCCGTGGGCAAGGATGCGCTGGAGGCTTACAGCAAGGCTTTCCAGACCGATCCGACCAGTGCTTTCGGCGGCATCATTGCGCTCAACCGCGTGCTCGACGGGGCCGGCGCGCTGGCGATCAGCAAGCAGTTCGTCGAGGTGCTGATGGCGCCCGGCTACACACCCGAGGCGCTCGAGGTGTTCAAGGCCAAGGCCAATGTGCGGGTGCTCGAGATCGCACTGCCACCCGGTGGCCCCAGCGCATGGGACCAGGGGTTGAACCTCACCGACATCAAGCGCGTCGGCTCGGGCCTGCTGATGCAGTCGGCCGACAACCACGTTCTCAAGCGCACGGATCTCAAGGTGGTGACCCGGCTGCAACCCACCGAGCAGCAACTCGACGACCTCATGTTCGCCTGGAAGGTGGCGAAGTTCGTCAAGTCCAACGCCATCGTGTTCTGCAAGGACGGCATGACCATGGGCGTGGGTGCCGGCCAGATGAGCCGCCTCGACTCGGCCCGCATCGCCAGCATCAAGGCCGGTCACGCTAACCTGTCGCTGCAGGGCACGGCCGTGGCCAGCGACGCCTTCTTCCCGTTCCGCGACGGCCTCGATGTGGTGGTGGACGCGGGCGCGAGCTGCGTGATCCAGCCCGGGGGTTCGATGCGCGATCAGGAAGTGATCGACGCCGCGGACGAGCGCGGGGTGGTGATGGTCACCACCGGCGTTCGCCACTTCCGGCACTGATGGTGCACCTCGCTCGTCAGAGCGTTTTGAACACCTCGCGCGCAGCCGCCACCGTGTCTGCAATGTCCTGCGCCGTGTGCGCCGCGCTCACAAAGCCGGCCTCGTACAAGGCAGGTGCGATGTACACGCCGCGATCGAGCAAACCGTGGAAGAGCTTGTTGAACATGGGCCCATCGGTGGTCATCACCTTGGCATAGTTCTGCGGCAGTTCGTCAAACAGGAAGAAGCCGAACATGCCGCCCTGGCTGTCGCCACACATCGTCACACCTTCGGCGTGTGCGGCTGCGGTCAAACCATCCACCAGCGAGCGCGTGGTGGCCGAGAGGGCCTCGTAAAAGCCAGGCTTGCGGACCTCGCGCAGCGTGGCCAGTCCACAAGCCGTCGCCACCGGATTGCCCGACAGCGTGCCGGCCTGGTAGACCGCACCCAGGGGTGCGAGTTGTTCCATCACCGCGCGTTTGGCACCGAACGCTGCCAGCGGCATTCCACCACCGATGACCTTGCCCATCACGGTCATGTCGGGCTCGAAGCCGGGAATGAGCTGGGCATAAACGCTCTGGGCACCGCCGAGCGCCACACGGAAGCCTGTCATGACCTCGTCGAACGCGAGCAGGGCGCCGTGCTGCGTGCACAGTTCACGGCAGCGCTTCATGAAAGGCACGCTGGCGCGCACGAAATTCATGTTGCCTGCGATCGGCTCGATCATCAGGCAGGCCACTTCGGGGCCGTGTTCAACGAAGGCGGCTTCAAGTTGCTCGACGTTGTTGTACTCCAGCACGATGGTGTGCTGCACCACCTCGGGCGGCACGCCGGCGCTCGTGGGGTTGCCGAACGTGGCCAGACCCGAGCCGGCCTTGACCAGCAGCGCATCGGCGTGCCCGTGGTAGCAGCCTTCGAACTTGATGATCTTCTTGCGGCCGGTGGCGCCGCGCGCCAGACGGATCGCGCTCATGCCGGCCTCGGTGCCGGAGCTCACCAGCCGAACCATCTCGATGCTGGGCACCAGCTGGACGATGGCCTCGGCCAGCTCCACCTCCCGTTCGGTCGGTGCGCCGTAGGAGAAGCCTTCCAGCACCGCTTTCTGCACTGCTTCGACCACCGCCGGGTGGCCATGGCCCAGGATCATCGGCCCCCAGGAGCCGATGTAGTCGATGTAGCGCTGGCCGTTGGCATCCCAGAAATAGGCACCTTGCGCCCGCTGAACAAAGCGCGGCGTGCCGCCGACGGCGCGAAACGCGCGCACGGGCGAGTTCACGCCACCCGGAATCAGTACCTTGGCGCGGTCAAAGAGTTGCTGGTTGCGATCGACAGTGGTCATGGAGGTGGCTTGCCTTGGTGAAGGGTGCGGGCCTGCGCGCGCGAGAAGAATCAATGCCGGGTGGTGTCGAGGGGAAAGTCGCTTGCGTCGAGCGTGTTGTCCGAGGCAGGCTCCCCTTCGGCTCCTTCACTCTCGTCGTCGTCTTCGTGCGCCCAGAACAGCCTGTCGGGCACGGCGTGGCCCATCCCGGGCTGGAAGCCCGCGTCAAGGCATTGGTCGAGGTAGGTCAGCGCCTCGGCACAGGCTGACTGGAGGTCGGTGCCACCCGCGATCAACGCGCACAGCGCAGCGGACAGCGTGTCCCCGGCACCGGTGAACGTGGCTTCGAAGCGTTCGTAGCGCGCGGTGGCCAGCACGGTTTCGGGCGAAGCCAGATGGCTCTCGAGGTATTGATCGGCTGCGTTGAAACCCGTCACCAGCGTGTAGGGGACACCATGCACCGCCGCAGCGCGGGCCACATCGCGCGGACTCGGCGGTCGGTCGCCTTCCCACTCCGGCAGCAGCCAGCGACACAGCGTGCTGTGGTTGCCCACCAGCACGGTGGTCTGCGGCAGCAGGAGTTCGGCGCTCGCATCCAGATAGGTTTCGATGGCGAGTTCGTCCCACCAGGAGAGGTCGGGCATGTAGGCAATCACGGGCACATCGGCATAGTCGGCCGTGATCTCCGCCACCACGCTGAGGTTTTCGGGGTTGCCGACGAAGCCCACCTTGAAAGCCTGCACCGGCATGTCCTCCAGCGCACAACGGGCTTGATCGGCCACGGCCTCTTCATCAAACGCAAAGTGGTCGTGGATATCGGATGTATCGCGCACATACGCGCCCGTGACGACGGCCAGCACATGGACCGAGGCGCTCGACATGGCCGTGATGTCGGCGCTCAGACCGCCAGCGCCGCTGGGATCGTTGGCGTTGAACACCATCACGCAGGGCAGGGTCGCTTCGCCCGGAGGTACAAGCGTTGCGGGTGTTGTTTTTTCGGGCGTATCGGGCATGGGCTGAGAGAGGGATCGGATTCGTGTGGAAGATGCCCGCAGAATGATCCTCGCGCTTCAAACAAGGCATTGGACAGAAGGCCGGAAACGGCGCCCGAAGGGCTGTACCTCGCTCGATACAATGCTTGCATTCTATGACAAGGCCCCCTATAACCATGACCGAAACCAAGACTTGGATGTGCCTGATTTGTGGCTGGATTTACGACGAAGCGCAGGGAGCTCCCGAGCACGGCGTGCCAGCCGGAACCCCCTGGGCTCAAGTGCCGATGAACTGGACCTGTCCTGAATGCGGTGCGCGCAAAGAAGATTTCGAGATGGTGCAAATCTGACATCCGGCTCACGCGTCACCTGACGCCGGACGCATCGTTGCCTGCCAGGTTTCTTGCGTCCCACTTCCCGACCCATCTTCTGGAGCCTGTGAACCGTGAGCACAACACCCGCCCTGAAAGTCCTCGTCGTCGACGACAGCAACACGATCCGGCGCAGCGCCGAAATTTTTCTCAAGCAGGGTGGGCACGAAGTCCTGTTGGCCGACGACGGATTCGATGCACTGGCCAAGATCAACGATTACCAGCCCGATCTGGTCTTCTGCGACATCCTGATGCCAAGGCTGGATGGCTACCAGACCTGCGCGATCATCAAGCGCAACGCACGCTTCGCCAGCATCCCCGTGGTCATGCTCTCGTCCAAGGACGGCGTCTTCGACAAGGCGCGCGGCCGCATGGTGGGCTCGCAGGACTACCTCACCAAACCTTTCACCAAAGACCAACTGCTGCAAGCCGTGCAGCAGTTCGGTGCCAACCTAGCCGGAGCTGCATGATGGCCATCCACAAAATCCTTGTTGTCGACGACTCGAAAACCGAACTCATGGTGCTGTCCGATCTGCTGAGTAAAAACGGCTACAGCGTGAGGACCGCTGAGAATGCGGACGAGGCCTTCCGTCGCCTCGGGGAGGAAAAGCCGGATTTGATTTTGATGGACGTTGTCATGCCCGGTCAAAATGGATTTCAGTTGACGCGTGCCATCACCCGCGATCCTCAGTATTCCAACATTCCGATCGTGATGTGCACCAGCAAAAATCTGGAGACCGATCGGGTTTGGGGAATGCGGCAGGGTGCACGCGACTATGTGACCAAACCAGTGAATGGTGAAGAGTTGCTGTCGAAAATCCGGGCATTGGCCTGAACCTAGATTGAATTGAATTCCACCCAGCATGGCCAAACGACAATCACTGAAGGAATTGCAGGAACGTTTGGCCCAGCGATTGAGTGTCGCCAAAACAGAAGCCGTCACGGCGGCGTGGCTCGCGGTGGAATCTCATGGCAACCGCTACCTGCTCCCACTGGTGCAGTCCGGCGAAATTTTCCCATGGTCGGCTGTGCAGCGAGTCCCTTACACCAAGCCATGGTTCGTGGGTGTTGCCAGCCTGCGGGGCGGTCTTCACGGCGTGATCGATCTGGCGGCGCTGGTCGAATCGTCCTCCTCCACCCCTTCGGGCACGCTCTCGGGTTTGCAGGGTGAACGCATCACTTCCGAGTCGCGTCTGGTCAGTTTGCACACCGCCCTCGGTGTGAACGCAGTGATCTGGATCGATCGACTGCTGGGTTTGCGCAGCGCCGCCATGTTCACCGGCTTCGGTCCCAAACCCGATGGTGCGCCGGCCTATTTCAATCGATCGTTGGTGGATGCTCAGGGACTGCCCTGGCAAGAGTTGGACTTGCAGGTGCTGGTGGGTGAGCCCGAGTTCCTCGCCATCGCAGCCTGACGATACAAACGTGTGACCGTCACGGTCTTTTCTCCTTAGTTTTCAGTTGGAAGGTGTTTACATGGCCACGCTTGATCGATTCCAGGGACTGTTCAAGAAAAAAGCCGATGATGAACGCGACTTGGCCACCGTGACGGATCAGGAGGCGGCTGAACTGGCCGCTGCGCGACTGGCGCCCGACCCCCAGGCCGATGACTTTTCAGGCAACCTGCTCATGTCGGAAGACGACGAAGGTGCCGAAGAGCCGGGCCTGATCTCTTTGCCACTGCTGGGGCGCCGGTCTGCGGAGCAGCACCAGCGTTCCCTGGCCGTGCTGTTGGCGTTTGGCCTGGTGGTTCTGGGCGCGGTCACCTTCTTCGTGCTGAGTCAGACGGAAAAAGTCAGTCAACAGCTGGCGGCCAGCGGTCAGGCGCTCATGCAGTCCCAGCGTCTGGCCAAAAGCGTTTCCCAGGCCTTGATCGGCAGCCCTGCGGCGTTTCCCGAGGTGCGAGACAGCTCGGATGTGCTGTCGCGAAGCGTGAGGGGCCTCAAGCAGGGCGATGCGGACCTGTCCATCGATGCGCTCGGTCCGCAGTACACAGGCCAACTGGATGAGCTCCTGCCTCGCATCGAAGCGGCCGAAGGCAACGCTTCCGCCGTGCTGGCCCAGGAAGCGATCCTGACCCAGGTGGGCAACGCCCTGCGCACCATCAACCGACAGTCGTCGGACCTGCTCGAGATTGCCGAAACCATCTCGTCCCTCAAACTGCAACAGAACGCCCCGGCGGCAGAAATCTCGGCTTCTGGTCAGCTGGTGATGTTGACCCAGCGCATCGGCAAATCGGCCAACGAATTCCTGACGCTCGAGGGCGTGAGTCCGGAGGCGGTGTTCTTGCTGGGCAAGGACTTGAACACCTTCAAGGAGATTTCCGAGGGTCTGTTGGGCGGCAGTGAAGAGCTGCGTCTGGCCGCAGCCCGCGACGAGCAGGTGCGGGAACGGCTCGGCGCCCTGCTTGCCTTGTATGAGCAGACCCGCGTTGAAGCCGGCGCCATCCTGGGCAACCTGCAAGGTCTGGTCTCGGCACGTGAAGCGCAAGCCAGCATCATTGCCGACAGCGAGCCGCTGCGACTCGGTCTGCAGAACCTGCAGTCTGAACTCACTGCCCGTTCGGGCTTGAGTGGCGGCGAGTTCGGCGCTTTGTTGTTCTCTGCCCTGTTCGCCCTGCTGTGCGCTGGTGGCCTGGCTTACGTGCAATTGCAGGAAAGCCGTCAGCGACAGCTCGCGGCCGAAGCGCAGCGCCTGGCGGCGGAGTCGCTGGAGCAGGACGCCAAGCGGGTGAATGATGCCAACCAGGCGGCCATTCTGCGTTTGATGAACGAACTGCAGACAGTGGCTGAAGGTGACCTTACCCAGGAAGCCACGGTGACGGAGGACATCACGGGCGCCATTGCCGACTCGGTGAACTACACGGTGGAAGAACTGCGATCGCTGGTGGGCAACGTGCAGGCCACTGCCACGCGGGTGGCGCAAACCACATCGGCGGTGGAAAGCACGTCCACTGAACTGCTGGCAGCGTCCACAGAACAGCTCCGGGAGATTCGTGAAACCGGCCAGTCTGTGCTGGACATGGCCCAACGCATCAACCAGGTCTCGGGTCAGGCGCAGGAGTCTGCCACGGTGGCCCGCGCGTCGCTGCAAGCGGCTGAGTCGGGCTTGCAGGCGGTGCAGGACGCCATCGGCGGCATGAACTCGATTCGCGACCAGATCCAGGAGACGTCCAAGCGCATCAAGCGGCTGGGCGAGTCTTCGCAGGAAATTGGCGAGATCACCGAGCTGATCTCGGACATCACCGAACAGACCAACGTGCTGGCTTTGAACGCCGCCATTCAAGCCGCATCGGCTGGTGAAGCCGGTCGCGGCTTCTCGGTGGTTGCCGAAGAGGTGCAGCGACTGGCTGAACGCTCTGCCGATGCCACGCGGCAGATTTCGGCGCTGGTGAAGGCGATTCAAACCGACACGCAGGACGCTGTGGCCGCCATGGAGCGCTCCACGCAGGGTGTGGTCGAAGGGGCGAAACTCTCCGACAACGCCGGTACCGCGCTGTCCGAAATCGATCGCGTGTCCCGCCGACTGGCCGAACTGATCGAACAGATTTCCAACGCTGCATCTCGCGAAGCCGATTCAGCCAACGAGGTGGCCGGCAACATTCAGCACATCTTTGCCGTGACGGAGCAAACGGGTGAAGGAACCCGCTCCACGGCTCAGCAGGTGCGCGAACTGTCGGCCATGGCCGAAGAACTTCGCCAGTCGGTGTCGCGATTCAAGATCGCCTGATTGCCCCAGTCGGACCTTTACCCCAAGACCAACATGCTCGACACCGCCAGCGACAGTCTGCAGATGGATCCCCCTGTCGCCGACCTCGGTCCGTTGGCGTGGGTGTTTGAAGAACTGCGCAAATCGCTTGATGGCGCCAACAAGGCGATCAAGCGATTTGTTCGTGAAACAGAACAATCGCGACTCGACGACTTGCAGGCGGTCGATCCCGCTTCCTTGCGACAGGCGCGGCAGCAACTGCATCAGGCGGTGGGCGCCCTGGAGATGGTGGGGCTCGGCGCACCAGCCCATGTGCTCAGAGCCATGGAAGCCGCTGTGCAGCGCTTTGTTCAGCGTCCCCAGTCATGCACCGACGCGGCCGCGGCGAAGGTCGAGCGGGCCAGTTTTGCCTTGGTGGAGTATCTCGAGGCCGTGCTGAACAACAAGCCGGTGCAGCCTGTGGCGCTGTTCGCCCAGTATCGCGAGGTGCAGGAGCTCGCTGCAGCCGAGCGCGTTCACCCGGCCGATCTGTGGCCGTTTGATCACCACGGGATGGATGTCGACGCGCCGACGGACCGCACGCCGCTGGCATGTGATCCATCCATCCGGTCCCTCTTTGATCGTCTGGTGCTGCTGGTTGTGAAGACCGAAAGCCAGGCTGCGGCGCAACAGCTGGTCAAGCTCTGCGCCGGCCTTTCGGTGGGCGCTGCCGATACCCGCACAAAGACCTTCTGGCGCGTCGCTTCCGGCTTCTTTGAAGCGGTTGCTCAGCGCCTGCTGGCACACGATGTGTATGTCAAGCGTGCTTTTTCGCGGATCCTGATGCAGTTCGTGACCTTGTCGCAAGGCAAGGCTCAGGTCTCCGAAACCTTGCTCCACGATCTGCTGTTTTTCTGCGCGCAGCCGCGCGACGTCTCCGAGAAGACCTCGCCGCAACTGGCGGCTGTGCGCAAGGCCTTTGGCCTGGGTGATCCGCCTGCTGTGGACTACCACGTGGCCTCCCTGGGTCGGTACGACCCGGCCGTGCTGGCGCAGGCGCGCAAACGCATCAACCTCGCCAAGGAGGCGTGGTCGCTTTATTCCGGCGGTGACGCCAGCCGCGCCCGCCAGGTCGCCGACCAGTTTGGTTTGATCGGAGACTCACTGCTCAAACTGCATCCGGCGAGCACGGTGCTGGCCCAGGCGTTGGTGAAGGCGGCCGACCATGCCGTGCGCGAGCCCGGCGGCGTGAGTCCGGAGCTGGCCATGGAAGTGGCCACCACAACCTTGTATCTCGAGGCGGCCTTTGAAGATTTTGATCCCAGCGCTCCGGAACTGACCGAACGCACCCAGGCACTGGCCGATCGGCTCGAAGCCGTGATGGCGGGGCAGCCGGCGCAGCCCCTGGATGTCTGGATGGAGCAGCTGTACCGCCGGGTGAGTGACCGGCAGACCATGGGCAGCGTGGTGGGCGAGCTCAAGGTGTCACTGGGCGAAGTCGAAAAATCGCTCGACCAGTTTTTCCGCACGCCCCAGGAGAAGGACGGACTGCACGTCGCTGCTTCGCAATTGGCGCAGATGCGCGGCGTGTTGTCGGTTCTGGGCCTGGACCAGGCGGTGCATGCCGTCACCCGGATGCGTACCATGGTCGAGCAGATTCTCGACACCGAGGTGGACGAGGCACTGGCTCGCGAGGCTGGCACCTTCCAGCAGCTGGGCAACAACCTCAGTGCCATGAGCCTGTTGGTCGACATGCTGAACTACCAGCCCACGCTGGCGAAGAAACTCTTTGTCTTTGATGAGGAAAAGGGCGAACTCCTGCCCTTGATGGGGCGTGCGCCCGCAGCCGGGCTCCGGCATCCCACTGCCCGAGACGAGGCGCGCGCCATCAGCGACGGTGTGCAGCAGGTTGTGAGCGAGGTTCAGGGCGGCATGAGCCTGGTGGATCTCAGTCAGCAACTCGACTCCCTGGCTGCTCAGGCCACACTGGCCGAGCAGTCGGGTGTGGCCCGTGCCGCGCGCGAAGCCGCAGGCGCCGTGGTGGGTGAGGATGCTGCGGCAGGTGCCCAGGCCCTGGTCGGTCTGTCCGAAGCTTCCATGGCGGCGAACGAACCGGAGCAGGTTGACACCAGCGGTGAGGACAACGACGAAGAAGACCTGCTTGACATCTTCCTGGAAGAAGCTCGCGAGGTCGTGGGCAACGGACTGGATGCGGTGGGTCACCTTCAGGTGCAGCCTGGCGATCTCGAAAGCCTCACCACGCTGCGCCGTGCGTTCCACACGCTCAAGGGCAGTTCGCGCATGGTGGGCCTGGAGGAATTCGGGCAAGCCGCGTGGGCCATGGAGCAGTTGCTCAACACCGTGCTCGCAGAGCAACGACCGGCCAGCCCGCCACTGTTGATGCTGACCGGGCAGGCCATGTCCGAGTTCGCGCGTTGGGTGGACGACATTTCCGCGCGACGTGAAGGCCACTGGAAAGCGCAACCGTTCAAGGCCAGTGCAGAGGCGCTGCGCGATCAAGGCCGCTTCCTTCCGCTGGCCCAGTCGATCGATCCGCAGGCCGAGGCCAGATCCAGTTCGCCCGCGCCGCTCGACCTTGCCGTGCCTCAAGAACCCTTGTCGCTCCCCGAGCCGGTCCATGAGTCGGTAGAGGCGGCCTTGCCCACGTTTGATCTGGATTTCACCGCATCGCCCGAGAGCGCCGATCCGGTGGCGTCGGTGGAGCCCGAGGAGGACGTTGCCTTCGACACCGCCTTTCTGGACCTCGGTCCGGAGCCAGCGGTCGAAGTCCCCGAAGCGCAAGCTTTGCTGGCCGACATCGACTTTGGCAGTCTGGCAGCGTTCGCTTCGAAAGAGGTGACGTCGCCTGATGAGGCAGCTTCATTGGCAGAAGCCTCGGAGCCAGCGCCGCACCCCGAGCCCGATGTGTCTGACGTGCCGCCCGCCGAGCCCGTTGATGCGGCAGCCGCAGGGGCCACGCCACAGACCAGCCCGTTTGACGAGGCCGTCACGGAAGAGATGCCCGACGAACAGACCCGTGTGATCGGGTCTCTGCGAATCGGGCTCAAGCTGTACAACGTGTACCTCAACGAGGCTGATGAGTGGTCTCGGCGCCTTTGCACAGGACTCGCCGAATGGGCACTGGAGCGGCATGAGCCGGTGCCGGAGCAGACCGAGGCCCTCGCGCATTCGCTGGCCGGCAGCTCCGCGACTGTGGGCTTCCAGTCGCTGTCAGACATTGCGCGCGCCCTGGAGCACGCCCTGGAATCGGTGAGCCTGCATCAGCAAGCGGGCGTCCTCGCAACGGCAGAACAGGCCCGCCTGTTCGTCGATGCGTCTGAAGACATTCGACGCCTTCTGCATCAGTTTGCTGCAGGCTTCCTCAAGGAGCCCGATCCACAGTTGATGGATGCGCTGTACCGCGTGGTCCACGATCCGGTGCCCGAGGAGGCTTCCC
Source organism: Hydrogenophaga sp. (assembly GCF_030373225.1). Classification (GTDB taxonomy): domain Bacteria; phylum Pseudomonadota; class Gammaproteobacteria; order Burkholderiales; family Burkholderiaceae_C; genus Hydrogenophaga. Next base: position 82,833 of record NZ_JAUCZG010000013.1, read on the forward strand.
CAGCGGTCGACGCCGAGGTGGCAGAGGCCTGGCTGGCGCCCGAAGACATGGTGATCGAGGAAGCGCTGCCGCAGGAGCCTGACTGGGCGCCTGCCGAGGTGGTTGAACCTCCGCCCTCAAGTCTTGCCCCGCTGACCACTTTCGATCTGCCGTCTCTGGCCGATCCAGCGATTGATTTTGTCGCCCCGCACACCGATGGCCACCGGGTGGACCATGGCCGGGTGCAGGACATCGACGACGACATCGACGTGCTGGACACGATCGACATCGACCTGTTTCCGATCTTTGCCGAGGAAGCCCAGGAGTTGCTGCCGCAGCTCGAAGGCGCCTTGCGCCAGTGGGTGGCCCGGCCCGACAACGGCAGCGCCCGGGCAGAAGTTCTGCGCAATCTGCACACGCTCAAGGGAAGCGCCCGGCTGGCCGGCGCGCTTCGCCTGGGTGAAATGGTGCACCGCATGGAAACCACGGCAGAGCGGTTGGGTTCCGAGGTGAAGCGAGGCTCGGATCTGGAGCCCTTGCAGTCGGCGTTCGACGACATCAGTGCCCGTTTCGAGATCTTGCGCAATCGCGATCCCGAATCCAGCGATGTGGTGCAGACCGCGCCGGAACAGGTCGTGTTCGAACCCGCCCCTCTGGCTGAACCGATCACGGCCGTCGAGGCCGAACAGGCGCCCGGGGCCGATCTCACCCGAAGCATGGAAGGCCTCACCCTGCCGGTGGCGCCCACGGTCACGCAGGCTCGTGCCGGAGCCGCTGTGCGCGTGCGTCCCGAACTCCTGGACCGACTCGTGAACCAGGCGGGTGAGGTCATGATCACCCGCACGCGCATGGAGTCCGAGCTGGTCACGCTGCGCGGCTCGCTGAAAGATCTCACGGGCAACCTCGACCGATTGCGCGGCCAGTTGCGCGACATCGAACTGCAGGCCGAGACACAGATGCAGTCCCGACTGGCCCAGGCGCGGGACGCCGACCAATCGTTCGATCCACTCGAGTTCGACCGATTCACGCGCGTGCAGGAACTCACCCGGATGATGGCCGAGTCGGTGAACGACGTGGCCACGGTGCAGCGCAACCTGCAGCGCGCCGTGGAATCCACCGAAGACAGTCTGGTGGCCCAGGGCCGACAGACCCGCGAACTGCAGCGCGACCTGCTGCGCACGCGCATGGTGGAATTCGAAGGCATCTCCGAGCGCCTGTACCGCGTGGTGCGCCAGGCGTCGAAGGAAACAGGCAAGCAGGTGCGTCTGGACATCACTGGCGGCAACATCGAGATGGACCGTGGAGTGCTGGACCGGATGACGGCAGCCTTCGAGCACTTGTTGCGCAACAGCGTGGTGCACGGTATCGAGTCGCCCGAACAGCGATTGAGTGCGGGCAAAGCCGCCGAGGGTCAGATCGAGATCACGCTGGCGCAGGAGCTCAACGATGTGTCGGTGGTTTTTGCTGACGACGGCGCCGGGCTGGACCTGCCGCGCTTGCGGGAAAAGGCTGCAGCACAGGGTCTGATTGAGCAGAACGCCACCCTGACCGACGTCGAGGCAGCCCAGTTGGTGTTCGAGCCGGGCATCAGCACGGCGCGTGAAGTCTCCGAACTCGCAGGTCGGGGCATCGGAATGGACGTGGTCCGCAACGATGTGGTGGCCCTGGGCGGCCGCATCGAGACCGCGACGCAGGCCGGACAAGGCACCAATTTCAAACTGGTGCTGCCGCTCACCACGGCCGTGACGCAGGTGGTGATGTTGCGGGCGGGTGCACTCACGTTGGGTGTGCCTTCCAACCTGGTGGAGCTGGTGCGGCGCGTCAGCGCAGACGAACTGGCCAAGGCTTATGCGAACGGTTCCCTGACCGTGGCCGGTGAAGCGGTGCCCTTTTTCTGGACGGGCGCGTTGCTGCAGTCGTCCGTGCAGTCGCTGGAGTCCACGGGTCGCACCTTGCCGGTCATCATCTTCCGCAGTGCGGCGCAACGGGTGGCCATGCACGTGGACGAGGTTCTGGGCAACCAGGAAGTGGTGGTGAAGAACCTCGGATCCCAGCTCTCGCGGCTGCCGGGCCTGGCGGGCATGTCGGTGCTGGCATCGGGCGCTGTGGCCTTGATCTACAACCCGGTCGCGCTGGCCACGGTGTACGGTGAGCAGGTGCGCAACTGGGTGAGCACGCAGCAGAAGATCGTCCAGGCCATGCCGGCCGACGCGCCATTGGCGATGGAGCTGGCGGTGAACGCGGTTCCCCTGGTGCTGGTGGTCGACGACTCCATCACGGTTCGCCGTGTGACGCAGCGTTTGCTGCAGCGAGAAGGCTACCGGGTCACGCTGGCTGCCGACGGGCTGCAGGCGCTGGAGAAGCTGCAGGTCGAGCGACCCACGGTGGTTCTGTCCGACATTGAAATGCCGCGCATGGACGGCTTCGACCTGGTGCGCAACATTCGCAGCGATGCCCGTTTGTCCGACTTGCCGGTGATCATGATCACGTCGCGCATCGCGGAAAAACACCGCGAGCACGCTCGCGAGCTGGGTGTGGACCACTATCTGGGCAAGCCCTACGCCGAAGACGAATTGCTGGCCCTGATCGGGCACTACGCCAAGGCAGCGACCGAGGCCTGAGGGGCTCTCCCCGATCCGTCGGACCGGGGAGAGGTCAGCCCAGGCAGCCTCTGGCGTCCACCCGGATCACGCGCTCCACCACACCCGCAGCCAGGCCGCCGCGCACGCCCACCATGAAGTCGTGCAGATTGACGGTGGGGTCGCAGTGCCCGGGCACCAGCCAGACCGTTTCTCCCAGATCGGGCAACGGGCCAGGGCCGTCGACGCGCAGCACGCCGTGCTCGTCGCCACCGCTGCTGTAGGTCAGACCCTGCGGAAACCACACGGCTGGCATGCCGCTGTCGATGGCGTGGCTCTTGTGGCCGGCGTCGCAAACCGCATGGCCGGTCTGCCGGCTCATCACCTGACTCTTGACGAACAGGGCGTGTTCAAACGCCGGCGCCAGCGGGTCCGCCTCGTTCGCAGCGTAATCCGCATCCATGAAAAGGTAGGAGCCCGCCTGAAGCTCACCCCAGACACCGCTGGCGGCCTCCAGCGCCATGGTGCCTGTGCCGGCGCCGGTGACCAGCGGTACCTTGAAGCCTGCCGCCTCCAGCGCCTGGCGGGTGCCCTGCACCGCGAGGGTCGCGCGTGCGATGGCCGCGGCGCGCTCGGCGCCCGTGCGGTGATGCTGTGCAGCGCCCTGGTAGGCCTGTAGGCCGGCGAAGCGCAGGACCGTGTGCTCGAAGACAGCCCGGACCAGGGTCACGGCCGCGGCACCGGGTGCGATACCGCAGCGACCATGCCCCACGTCGATCTCGACGAAAACGTCCATGGCCGCCGGCGCGCTCACGTCCGCTGCATTCAGGGCCTGAGCCAGCCGTTCGACGCCGGCCAGGCTGTCGACTGCGATGGAGAACTTCGCGTTCTGAGCTCGCACCGCCTGGGCCAGCCGCAACAGCTTCGACGGGGCGATCACCTCGTTGCTGATGTAGACATCCCGCACGCCCGCCTCGGTCAGTGCCAGTGCCTCGTCGGTCTTCTGCACGCACACGCCCACGGCACCGTGACGTATCTGCAGCTGGGCGAGTTCGGCGCTCTTGTGCATCTTGGCGTGTGGTCGCAAGCGCAGGCCGTGCGCGTGAGCAAACGCCGCCATGCGGGCCAGGTTGCGGTCCATGGCGTCGAGGTCGATCACCAGCGAGGGGGTGTCGATCGTCTCCACGCCATGACCGATGCCGGCCTGAGCCCGATGCCAGCGCCGGGTGGTTGATGTTTCATGCATGGCGTTCATCCAGCACCGGTGCCGCGAGGCTCTGCAGGTGGTTGGTGTCGGCCCAACCCACCAGGCTCAGGCCTTCGGGACTCCACAGCAGGCGGTTGAGGGCGGTGTTGGTGAGCTCCCAGCTGCGGGGCGCCTGCAGACCCAGGCGGGTGGCGGCACGGTAAAGAATGTCGAGCACGCCGCCATGCGCGACCATGAGAATCTGCTCGCCCGGGTGGCGCGCCGCGAGCTCGGCCAGGGTCGGCACCACCCGGGCCTCCAGTTGAAGCAAGGACTCACCTTCGGGTGGAGCGAAGTCGGGAACGCGCTTGCGCCACGCCGCAGACGCATCGGGGAAGCGTTGCTCGAGTTCGGTCCAGGTGTGCCCCTCGAAGCGCCCGAAGCACCGTTCGCGCAAGCCCGTGTGGCTGGTCACGCGCTGGCCCCGGGTGTTGGCCACGGCCTGCGCGGTTTCATGGGCGCGCAGCAGGTCACTGGCGTAGATGGCAGCGATGGGTTCGTCTTGCAGCGCGTCGGCCAGCCGCGCAGCCTGCCAGCGACCGTGTTCGTTGAGTTCGATGTCGGTGTGGCCCTGGATGCGGGTATCGCGGTTCCAGGCGGTTTCACCGTGGCGCACGGCCAGGATGCGGGTGACGTTCAAAGCGGGTCCTTCAAGTCGGGCAGGAGAGTGCAACTGTACCGGGGGAGCCATTTTTGCGCGTGTGCCGAGGCTTGAAAACGCGGGGATTGCGACACAATCCCGTGTATGACGCTGTCGCGATCCCCCTCCGACGGGGATTTCTCAACCCTGTTCAATTTCCTGCCCATCGGGGCCTACCGCAGCTCGCCCGACGGTCAGATGTTGCGGGCCAACCGGGCGCTCGTGGAACTCAACGGCTACGCGTCCGAGGCCGACATGCTGATCGCGGTCAAGGACATCGCCCAGGAGTGGTACGTCGATCCGGCGCGCAGGGCCGAGTTCCAGAGCCAGCTCGAACGCGATGGGTTCGTGCGCGGCTTCATCTCTGAAATCCACCGCCACAACACGCGCGAGAGGGTCTGGATCAACGAGAACGCGCACAGTGTGCGGGATGCATCGGGCGTGCTGCTGTATTACGAAGGCACGGTCGAAGACATCAGCGACCGCATGAGTCACCAGAAGGCTGTGCGGGAGAGCGAGGAGCGTTTGCGTCTGATCACCTCACAGGTGCCAGGCATGGTCTTCTCGGTCTTCATCCACCCCGACGGACGCCGCGAATACCGTTACGTGAGCGAAGGTGCACGCGACATCTACGGCCTGGAGCCCGAGGAGCTGTTGCGCGACCCCATGCTGGTTGCGCGCTACCGGCACCCGGACGATGTGGCTCTGCTGGTGCAGGACCTGCAACTCGTTCGGCAGGGTCCGCTGGACCTCGGTGGCGAATTCCGGATCGTGATGCCCGATGGGCGCGTGAAGTGGGTCTACCGCCGTTCGTGCACGGTGTCCTCGGACGCGACGGGCACGCTGCGGGTGGGCGTGTTGCTGGACATCACCGCGCGCAAGCAGGCCGAAGCCGACCTGCACGCCAGTGAAACGCTCTGGAAACTCGCGCTTGAAAGCGCCGGGGACGGCGTGTGGGACTGGAACATCCAGACCGGCGAGGAGTTCTTCTCCAGCAGCATCAAGGCCATGTTCGGTTACGCCGACCAGGACATCGCCAATCTGTCGGCCGAGCTCGACGCGCGCACGCATCCCGACGATGTCGCCCAGATGCAGAGTGACCGGGAGGCGCATTTTGCAGGTCGCGTTCCCGTCTACCGCAACGAGCACCGCATCCGCTGCAACGACGGTCGATGGAAATGGGTTCTTTCGCGCGGCGTTGTGATCGCGCGCGACGAACGTGGTCAACCCCTGCGCATGGTGGGCACCCACACCGACATCACCGAGTTGAAGGAAGCCGAGGCCCAGCAGCGCACGCTCGAGGCACAGCTGCGCGAGTCGCAAAAAATGGAAGCCATCGGCACCCTGGCCGGCGGCGTGGCGCACGACTTCAACAACCTGCTGGCCGCCATCCTGGGCAATCTGGTGCTGGCCCGCGAGGACGTGGGAGAGCAGCATCCGGCCCAGGAAAGCCTGGCCGAGATCAGCCGTGCGGCCATCCGTGCGCGCCAGCTGGTGCAGCAGATCCTGACCTTCAGCCGGCGGCAGACCCAGGAAATGCAGCGCCAACCGCTCAAGCCCCTGGTGGAGGAAGCCCTGGGCTTGCTGCGCTCGCTGCTGCCCGCGGGCCTGCGGCTGGTCACGCGTCTGCCCTCCAGCGGCCTTCAGGTGCTGGCGGATGCCACGCAAATGCAGCAGGTGCTGATGAACCTGTGCACCAACGCCTGGCAATCGATGGAAGGCCGGGCAGGCGACATCACGGTGGCGCTCAGCGAGGTCAGCCTGGATGCTTCGCAGGCTTTGCAACTCGGTGGCATCGCCAGTGGCGCCTACGCCTGCCTGAGCGTGGCCGACAACGGACCGGGCATGGACGCCGAAACGCAGCGCCGCATCTTCGAACCTTTCTTCACCACCAAGGCACCAGGTGCCGGCACCGGCCTGGGTCTGGCGGTGGTTCACGGCATCGTCAAGGCACACCGCGGCGCCATCGGTCTGGATTCCCGGCCTGGCGAAGGCACGCGTTTCGACGTGTACCTGCCCCTGGCCGCCTCGGGACCCGCCGAGGCAGTGCCCGCCCCTGCCTCACCGGCCCCGGCGGCGAAGCCGGTGCAGGCGCAGGCCGGCAAACATGTCGTCTACATCGACGACTACGAAGCCCTGGTGTTTCTGGTCGGCCGCCTGCTGCGCAAACAGGGGCATCGGGCCTCCACGTTCGAGTCGGGCGAAGCCGCGCTGGACTGGCTGCGTGCCAACCCCGACGTGCCGGTTGACCTGGTGGTGAGCGACCACAACATGCCGGGACTCTCAGGTGTGGAAACGGCGATCGAGATCCGCCGGCTGCGCCCGGCGCTGAAGATCGCCATCGTCTCCGGCCACGTCAACGACAAGCTGCTCGGCGACGCGGCGGCGGCCGGCGTGAGCGAGGTGATGGGCAAACAGGACAGCATGGACGCGCTGGGCGATGCCATCCAGGAGCTGCTGGAACGCGCCACCTGAGGCCGCACCGTTCGCCACGTCGTTCAGCGCGGCACTTCGATGTTGACCTGCCGCAGCCCGGCCGGTGGGGTGGGAAAGTCGCGCAAGGCGGCATCGAGCATGGCCGTCCACAAGGCATTGGAGCTGTTCCACCGACCGTCGTGTGCCGCGCGGGTCTCGTACACCACCCGGCCGCTGGCCGCATGACGAATGATCAGCGACACCTCGCGCTGGTAGTAAGGCGTTTCCATGCGCAGGAACAGCGGCGCGTAGAGGATGTGCCCGCTGCTGGTCACCACGTGGTCGCGCCCCGGAAAACCGAAACCCGCTCCGAAACCGCCGCCCCACAGGCCGTCATACGGACTCTCCCAGGGTGCGCGAGGCAGGCGCAGCGTGCTGGCGCTCACCCCCACCGTCCAGGGCGCCGTCACGCCGGTGGCGGCGGGCGTCCATCCGACCCGGCCCAGGGCCAGCGTGGTCAGCGTCTCCAGTTCGTCCTGCCCGCCACCCGAGCGGCTGTCTTGTTGAGAGGGCAGGCGCTCGAACCGGTACACCTGTGGCGCCTGGGGAATGGCGACCGGCGCAGCGGCGCCCGAGGGCGTGGGGCCCTCGGCCCAGCGTGCATAACTCTGCACCTGGTTGTCCACCAGGAACACGCTGGCGCAACCGCCGAGCGCCAGCAGCGCGCCCGCGGCCGCGCCCAGCCTGAGCAGGCGGGACCAGCGACAAATGGCATTCGGTGTGGACATGTGGCCTCCTGGAAAAACGGCGCGGGCGTGGCCCCGTGGCCTTCAGTGCGTGGCAGAAATCGGTATGACCGGGCGGGCTGCGGTGGCGTTCCCCTCCATCGCCTCGTCTTCCCGCCGGGTCTGCACCGCAGGGGGAAGCGGTTGGTCGTCGAACGCCTTGTCGCCGTCTTCGCTGGCTTCACCGGTGGCGCGGATGGTCTGGAACGGAAACAGCGCGCGGTCCATGAGGTGGCTGGGCACGATGTTCTGCAGCGCCGTGAACATGTTTTCAATGCGCCCCGGAAAACGCTTCTCCCAATCCTTGAGCATCAGGCCCACCTGCTGGCGCTGCAGGTTGTCCTGGCTGCCGCACAGCGTGCAAGGGATGATGGGAAACTGCCGCACCTCGGCCCAGCGGGTCAGGTCCTTTTCGGCCACGTAGGCCATGGGTCTGATCACCACATGCTGCCCGTCGTCGCTCACCAGCTTGGGCGGCATGCCCTTGAGTTTGGCGCCAAAGAACATGTTGAGCAGGAGCGTCTGCAGCATGTCGTCCCGGTGGTGGCCCAGGGCGATCTTGGTCGCGCCCAGTTCGCTGGCCACGCGGTACAGGATGCCGCGCCGCAGCCGCGAACACAGGCTGCACATGGTCTTGCCCTCGGGGATCACGCGCTTGACGATGGAGTAGGTGTCCTGGTTCTCGATGTGGAACTTCACGCCCAGCTTCGTGAGGTAGGCGGGCAGGATGTCGGCAGGGAAGCCCGGTTGCTTCTGGTCGAGGTTGACCACGATCATCTCGAAGCTGATCGGCGCGCGCGCCTGCAGCTTTTGCAGGATGTCGAGCATGGCGTAGCTGTCCTTGCCACCCGAGAGACAGACCATCACGCGGTCGCCTTCCTCGATCATGTTGTAGTCCACGATCGCGCGGCCGACCTCGCGGCACAGGCGCTTTTCGAGTTTGTGGTTTTCGTGTTCGGTGTTCATGGCCATTCTTTCAGCCGCTTCATGCAGCGGGTGCGTCATTCCATCACAGGCACGATGCGCTTCATGAAAGCCGCGAACATGGGCACCGTGAAGGCGGTGTCGCCGTGCGTCGGGCTCCAGACCATGCCCTTGGTGATGAGCGAGCTGCGCGTGGGTGCCAGCGACGAGACTTTCTCGACCAGGCAGGCCGCGACATCACCCGAGCGGTGGGGCCCTTCGCCCAGTTCGGCCATGGCACGCAGGTATTTTTTCTCCTTGGGCGTGCAGCGGTCGAAGCGCACACGAAAGAAACCCTCGTCCAGCGCAGCGATCGCCGTGGCACTGGACTTGTGCACCGCGTCGATGCCGATCGGAGTGGCATCCGCAGCCAGCCAGGTGTGGCTGCCCCAGGTCTGCAGGAAATAGGCGTAGCCCTGGCTCACGCGCAGGATCTCCTGCAGTGCGGCCGGGGTGATCGATACGCCCTCATCGTGCAGCGGTTTTTCGATGGCCTGCGCCGCCGCTTCCAGGGGCAGCGGGCCGATCTCGGGGAAGTCGAACAGGCGTTCGGCATACGACTTGGCATTGCCGAGCTGACCCCTGAGCTGCGGCAGGCCGGCGCCCACCAGCACCACCGGCAGCTGCCGCTGCGCCGTGCGGTGCAGGGCGGTGATGAGGGCGGCCAGTTGGGCTTCTTCCACATACTGCAGTTCGTCGATGAACAGGGCCAGGGCCGTGCTGGCGGCCTTGGCGGCCAGGCCGACCTGCTCCATCAAGGCCTGCAAGTCGTGTTCCAGGTCGCCGTTGTCCGCCAGGCCAGGCTCGGCCTCGTAGTCGATGCCGACCTCGATGTCGTTGTAGGTCACCTTCAACCGGCTCGCGAAGCCCGCCAGCGCCCGCAGTCCACGGATGGCAAACGCCTTGGCGGCTTCGGTCTGGCTCAGGCGCAGCAGCGCCTGGCGCAGCTGGGGCGCCAGCAGCGCCGGCAGAGACCGGCCTTCCGGCGCCTCCAGACGCACCGTGTGAATCCCGGCCGCCTCCGCATCGTCACGCACACGGTCGAGCAACACGGTCTTGCCGACCCCGCGCAGGCCCACCAGCATCGCGCTCCTGGCAGGGCGGCCGATGCGGGCCCGCTCCAGCGCGACGCGCAGGGACTCCCGCAGCGCGTCGCGGCCTGCCAGTTCGGGCGGAGGCGTGCCCGCGCCGGGCGCAAAGGGGTTTCTGACAGGGTTCATGCGACGATTCTACTGAAATTTGCGAAGTTATAAAAATTCAGTAACTTTACAAACTTTGCTTGATTCAGATGTCACCGGCGCACGTGACCCACACCAGCAGACGTCACGGAACCGCCCTTCGACAGGCTCAGGACGGGCCGCAGATGTCGCCCCCTTGAGGGGGTGACGCGGCGAATCCGCGGCGCGGGGGTGATTTCCCTCCTTACCACTGCCCGCTTTCCATGCGGATCGCGACTTCGCAGTCATCAAAGATCTCCAGCTTGGCAATCCGCACCCGCACGCCGATCACCCCGGGCATCTGCATCAGCCGGCGCGTGAGTTTGCCGATCAGGCTCTCGAGCAGGTTCACGTGTTCGGCGGTGCATTCGTCGATGATGATCTGGCGCACCTTGCGGTAGTCGAGCACATGGCCGATGTCGTCGTCGTGGGGCAGCAGCGGCTGTGTGCCCTGGTTGAGTTCGGCGTCCACCTGGATCGGCTGCGGCGCCGATTTTTCGTGGTCGAGAATGCCCAGGTTGGCGTCGAATCGCAGTCCGGTGAGTGCGAGGATCTGGGTGCCGGCGTAGGTGGCGGTCATGGGTGTGGGTTCGGTGTCATGAGCGAAAAATCGCGCTCGAAGCGCATCAGGTGCTGGCCGCCGTCCACCAGCAGCGTGGTGCCGGTGATGGAGGTGTTGTTCAGTGCGAAGGCCACCGTGGCGGCCACATCTTCGGGGGTCGACGAGCGGCCCAGCGGCGATTGCCGGTGCAGGGCCTGGAACTGCTCGTCGCTGAGCAGATGGCTGGTGAGCGTGAGCCCGGGCGCCACCCCCACGACCCGAACGCGCGGCGCCAGCGCCATGGCGAGCATGGTGTTGGCGGCTTCCAGAGCGGCCTTGGACAGGGTGTAGCTGAAGAAGTCCGGGTTCATGTTCCAGAGCTTCTGGTCGAGCAGGTTGACCACCGCGCCACGGCCATCGCGCTGCAGCAGGTGCGCGTGCAGGGCCTGCGCCAGCAGCACCGCGGCACCGGTGTTGGCGCGCAGGTGGGTCTCCATGGCAGCAAAACCGAAGGTGCCTGCGCTGTCGTTCTCGAAGGTGGAGGCGCTGTTGACCACCGCGTCGACCTGTCCGAAGTGCGCCACCACGGCTGGCAGCAGCGCGCGCACGCTGGTTTCGTCCACCAGATCGGCGAAGAAAGCGGCTGCGCTGCCGCTGCGCTGGGTGAGCTGGTCGCAGTCGGCGGCGGTCTGACGGGCGTCGTCCACCGAGTGGCGGTGGTGCACGGCCACGTTCCAGCCGGCGCGCGCCAGCGTGAGGGCGATTTCGCGGCCCAGGCGCTTGCCCGCGCCTGTCACCAGCACGGTGCGCGCCTCATGGGAGGCGGGGGAGGCGGAGGAGGGCATTGGGTGACAATCCGGGGGTGCAAACCCCCATGGCAACAGAACCGGTGAGTTTAACGAGCGACCTGCTGCGGCGGCTGGCCGGGGCCATCGCACAGGCCGGTGGCTGGCTCTCGTTCGACCGGTTCATGGCGATCGCCCTGTACGAGCCGGCGTTGGGCTACTACGCCAACAGCGCACCCAAGTTTGGCCACACCCCGCAGGCCGGCAGCGACTTCGTGACCGCGCCCGAACTCTCCCCGCTTTTTGGCCGCGCCCTGGCGCGCCAGGTGGCCCAGGCGCTGGAGGCCACCGGCACCAGCGCCGTGTGGGAGTTTGGCGCCGGCACCGGAGCGCTGGCCCTGCAGGTCATCGAGGCCCTGGCCGGGCAGGATCGGCCGCTGCGCCGCTACACCATCGTCGACCTCTCGGGCAGCCTGCGCGAGCGCCAGCGCGCCACGCTGGCGGCACACGCAGACCTGGTGCATTGGGTGGATGCCCTGCCTGAACGCATGGAAGGTGTGGTGCTGGGCAACGAAGTGCTCGACGCCATGCCGGTGCAACTGCTCGCGCGCCTGGGCGGCGTGTGGTTCGAACGGGGCGTGGCACTGCACCAGGACCAACTGGTCTGGGCCGATCGGCCCACCGGCTTGCGCCCGCCGCTGGAGGTGCCCGGCGAGCACGACTACCTGACCGAAATCCACCCGCAGGCCGAAGCCTTTGTGCGCACCCTGGCCGACCGCTTGCAGCGGGGCGCGGCGTTTTTTCTCGACTACGGTTTCCCCGAGTCCGAGTACTACCACCCGCAGCGCCACATGGGAACGCTGATGTGCCACCGCGCGCACCGCAGTGACAGCGATCCGCTGGCCGACGTGGGGCAGAAGGACATCACCGCGCACGTGAATTTCACCGGCATCGCCCTGGCCGCGCAGGACGCCGGCCTGCAGGTGACGGGCTTCACCAGCCAGGGCCGCTTCCTGCTGAACTGCGGCCTGCTGGACCTCGCGCAGCACGCCGGTGCGCGCGACAACGCGATGATGCAGAAGCTGGTGAACGAACACGAAATGGGTGAGCTGTTCAAGGTGATCGCGCTGACACCGGCGGCCAGCGCAGCGGGCTGGCTGCCGCTCGGATTTGCGGTCGGCGACCGCACGCACAGGCTCTGAACATGATCCGCTGGATGATCGTCATCTTCCTGGCCCTGCTGCTCATCAGCTGGTTCACGCCCCTGCTGCAGCGCATGGGTTTCGGCCGGCTGCCCGGCGATCTGCGGTTCAAGGCCTTCGGCCGGGACTGGAACCTGCCGTTTGCCACCACCATCGTGCTGAGCATGCTGGCCAGCCTCATCGGTTACCTGGTGTGAGGCGCTTGCAATCGGCGCACCGGGCACCATCTGCGCGAGCATGAGCACCGAACTTCTGCACATCGTCTGTCCCCATTGCCACACCACCAACCGCGTGGCCCGCTCCAGCCTGGCGCAAGCGCCCGACTGCGGCAAGTGCCACCAGCCACTGTTCACCGGGCACCCGGTGGCGCTGGACGAGGCGGCGTTCGACAAGCACATCGCCCGCTCGCAGGTGCCGGTGCTGGTCGATTTCTGGGCGCCGTGGTGCGGCCCCTGCCGCGCGATGGCGCCGCAGTTCGAAGCCGCCGCGCGCGAACTTGAACCGCACATGCGCCTGGCCAAGGTGAACACCGAAGAGGCGCAACAGCTCGGTGCGCGGCTGCAGATCCGCAGCATTCCCACACTGGCACTGTTCATGGGCGGGCGTGAAGTGGCGCGACAGCCAGGTGCGATGGGCGCCGCCGACATCGTGCGCTGGGCGCGCGCGCAGCGCACGGGTTGAACCGGGTGGGCGCACGGGCTGCAGCGGGCTATCATCCGCCGCTTCGCGCCAGCTGCCCGCAGCGGCGCGCCGCCAAGGAGGTCCGCCGTCATGTCCCCTGAAGATTCCCAGACCGGGCGACTGCTGGCCGACGTGGGCGGCACCAACGCCCGTTTTGCCTGGCAGGCGCGCGAAGGCGCCCCGCTGTCCGACCTGCAGGTGCTGCCGGTGGCCGATTTCCCGACGCTGCAGGCCGCCATGCACGCCTACCTCGATGGGCTGGGCCGGCTCCGGCCCGAGCTGGCGGCGATTGCCATTGCCAATCCGGTCACGGGCGACCGGATCCGCATGACCAACCACCACTGGGCGTTCTCGCAAGCGGCCGTGAAGGCCGAGTTCGGCCTGGCCCATCTGCGCCTGCTCAACGACTTCACCGCCCTCGCCCTGGCCTTGCCCGACCTGCCGGCCGGCGAGCTGCGTCAGGTGGGCGGTGGCGCGGGACAGCCCGGCAAGGCCAAGGCCCTGCTGGGTGCCGGGACCGGCCTGGGCGTCTCGGGCCTGTTGCCCGACGGCGCGGGCGGCTGGTTGCCGCTGGAAGGTGAGGGCGGCCACGTGACGCTGCCCGCGGTGAGTGCTCGTGAGCGCCTGGTGATGGATGGCCTGACCCGGCGGTATGGCCGCGCCTCGGCCGAACGCGTGTGCAGTGGCCAGGGCCTGGTCGACACCTTCACGCTGCTGTGCGAAGCCGACAGCGTGGCCTTGAGTGGCCTGGGTTCCGCCGCCGCAGTGACCGAGGCCGCCCTGCAGGCCCGTCAGCCCCAGGCGCTGGAAGCCCTGAACATGCTGTGCGCCATGCTGGGCTCGGTGGCGGGCAACCTGGCGCTCACGCTGGGTGCGCGCGGCGGCGTCTACATCGGCGGGGGCATCGTGCCGCGCCTGGGCAGCTGGTTTGACACCTCACCGTTTCACGAACGCTTCCTCTCCAAGGGGCGTTTTCATGACTACCTGAAAGACGTTCCCGTGTGGGTGATCACGTCGGCCCGGTCGCCCGCCTTGCTGGGGGCCGCTCGCTCGCTCGTGGGTTTGCACCGGGCGGCGTCGCAACCCTGATGCAGCGACCCCCTCGCCGTTGCGCGCCTCAGTCGTCCTGCAGGTTCCAGCGAAAGCCGCAGCGCTTGCAGCACACCGGCACCAGCCGCTGGGCCGTCAGTCGCCGGTCTTCCACCTCCTGCAGCTTGAGCAGGCCATAGGCCTGGCATTGCGCACAGTTGGCCTGGTTGGCCATCTCTTCGGCGTGCATGAGCAGGTAGAGGTAACGGCGCATGGACCACAGGGCGATGGCCGCACTCACCACCACAAACGCCGTGTTCATGAGCTTCTCGCTCGTGCTCGCGCCGCGAAACGCCTCGAAGCTGGCCATCATGGCCACCGCTGAAATCAGGGCCAGCGCCAGGTGTGCGTGGCTCGACAGCAGTTCGCGCTCGTACCACTTGCGAAAGCCCACGCGCTGGATGCCGTCGGCCAGCGTGCGGTTGAGGGGGTTGCGAGCGGTCATGGTGAGCTCCTGCTCGCCGCATGGTGTCACAGCCCGCCCGGCCCTGCCAGCTGGTCGGCCAATCGCCGCCAGGCGGCCAGGCCCGGGTGCCGGTTTCAGGCCTCGGTGAGCTGTTGCACCACAAAGGCGGGGGCCTTGCCTTCGCGGTCCTGGCCGGCGTACACCGTCATGTGCGGGTAGGGAATCTCGATGCCGTGTTCGTCGAAGGCGGCCTTGACCCGGCGCAGGTACTCGCGCTTGACGCCCCACTGCTCCAGCGGCAGGGTGCGGAAGCGGCAGCGGATGATCACGGCCGAGTCGGCCAGGCTCTCCACACCGGCGATTTCCATGTCGGCCAGGATCTTCGGCTGGAAGTCCGGGTCCTGCTGCAGTTGCTTGGCGACCTTGCGCATCACCGCCATCACCTCGTCCACGTTTTCGCGGTAGGCCACGCCGATGTCCATCACCGCGTTGCTGAAGCCGCGCGTCATGTTGACCACGGTGCTGATGTGGCCGTTGGGCACATAGTGCACATTGCCGTCGTAGTCGCGCAGCTGCACATAGCGCAGCGTCACCACCTCCACCATGCCGGCATGCTCGCCGAGCTTGACCACATCACCCTGGCGGATCTGGTTCTCCAGCAGGATGAAAAAGCCGGTGAAGAAATCCTTGACCAGGCTCTGGGCACCGAAGCCGATGGCCAGACCCACCACGCCCGCTGCACCCAGGATGGGCGCCACCGACACGCCGAGTTCGGCCAGCACCAGCATGCCGGCGATCAGGCTCACCACCACCGTGGCGAGGTAGCGAAAGACCCGTCCCAGTGTCTCGGCGCGCTTGGTCGATTCGCGGTCGTCCATGCGGCTGGCAATGCGTTCGCGAAGGGTGCGGATGGCGCGCTGCAGGACCGAAATCAGCAACCAGGCGGCCACGACGATCAGGGTCACACGCAACAGGGTGGTGGCGGCGCCGCCCAGGCTGACCCACCAGCGCGCTGCCATTTCAATCAGGTTGTCGTTCATGGTGTCCTCCATTCAAGGCGTGGAAAGGCAATGCTCGCGCCGGCCCCGGGTCGGGCCCGTGCGAACGTTTCGGGGTCAGGGTGCAGGGACGGCGGCCAGTGCGTCGAGGAAGCGCTGGCGCCACCAGTGCACGTCCTGCTCGCGGATGCCCGCCAGCAAGGTCTGGTGGCGGCGCTGGCGCTCTTCCAGCGGCATCTGCAGCGCGCGCTGGATCGTCTCTGCCGTGCGGGTGGTGTCGTAAGGGTTGACCAGCAAGGCATCGTGCATCTGCTCGACCGCACCGGCAAACCGCGACAGCACCAGCACACCCGGGTCGTCGGGGTCCTGCGCGGCCACGAATTCCTTGGCCACGAGGTTCATGCCGTCTCGCAGCGGCGTGACCAGGGCCACGCTGGCCGCGCGGTAGAGGCCGGGCAGGCGCTTGCGCGCCACGTTGCGGTGGATGTAGCGCACCGGCATCCAGTCGAGCTCGCCGAAGTTGCCGTTGATGGCACCGCACAGGCTCTCCAGCTCCTGGCGCAGCGACGCATAGGCGTCGACCGACTCGCGGCTGGGTGCGGCGATCTGGATCAGCGTCGCGCTGCCGAGGTTTTCCGGGTAGGCCTGCAGGAGCTGGCGAAACGCCTTCAGGCGTTGCGGAAGACCTTTGGAATAGTCCATGCGCTCAACGCCGAGCAACAGGCGCCGGCGCGAGTACTCGTCGCGAATCTGGGTGTACATGTCCTGCGCCTCGCGCGCCTGCCCGAGTTCGGTGAACTCGTCCACGTCGATGCCGATCGGGAAGGCCTGCACCTGCAAGGTTTTGCCGAACGCGCGGAACTCGTGCTCGCCCAGGATGTCGGCACCGGTCTCGGTGCCCACGTAGCGCGAGAAGTGCGCCACGTCGCTGTCGCTCTGAAAGCCCACCAGGTCGTAGGCGAACAGCGAGCGCATCAGCCAGTCGTGCTCGGGCACGGCAGCCAGGATCAAGGGTGGCGGCAGGGGAACGTGCAGGAAGAAACCCATGCGCTGCTGGCAGCCCATCGCACGCAACTCGGCGGCCAGTGGAATCAGGTGGTAGTCGTGCACCCAGATGATGTCGTCCGGGCGCAGCAGGCCCGCCAGCTTGTGCGCCATCATCTGGTTCACGCGCCGGTATCCGCCGATGTAGCCGGCATCGAAGTCGGCGAGGTCCAGCCGGTAGTGGAACACCGGCCAGAGCACGCCGTTGCTGTAACCCAGGTAGTAGCTGTCGTGGTCCTCGCGACTCAGGTCCACGGTGGCGAGCTGCACGTTGCCCGCGTTGTGCAGGTGCAGATCACCTTCACCCGGCGTGCCGTTTTCCACCACCTTGCCGCTCCAGCCAAACCACAGCCCGCCCGAGGCCTCGAGCGCCTGGCCCACCGCCACGGCAAGTCCACCCGAGGCGGCCTTGCGCGGATCGGCCACGCGGTTGGAGACGATGACGAGCCGGCTCATGAACCCGCCCCATGCACATCCAGTGCCCACGTGGGGGGAAGAAAGTGCCCGGGCAGCCGGCCCCGGAGCTTTGGGCAGAGAGGGGGGAAATTCATCATGTGGAGATCACCGGGGGTTGAAGGGCTTTTGCGAGCCAGGCGCGCAAGCCTGCGGGGTTCTCGCACCGGTGCAGGGCACAACTCGTGCCTGCACCCACCTTGATGCCCACTCCGCCCAGGCGCTGCACCACGGCGAATCCCGCCTCGTCGGTGACATCGTCGCCGGCAAACACCGGCAGTCGACCGGCAAATGGCGCCTCGTTCATGAAGGCCTGGATCGCCAGGCCCTTGTTGACGCTGACCGACTTCACTTCGACCACCGACTTGCCTCGCAACAGCTGGAGTCCACCCTCGCGCTCGACAGCCCGCGAGAGCGTCTGCACGCACAGCGTCTCCAGCGAAGGCGCCAGCCGGAAATGCAGGGCCATCGAAGTCTGTTTGGTTTCCAGCAGCAGCCCGGTGTGCCGTGACACCAAATGCTGGGCCGCAGCCACGGCGCGGTCCAGGCCTGGCGGGCGGTGCGCCGATGCATCGCCATGCGCCGAGACGCGCACGGCCCCGTGCTCGAAAGCGGCCGGCCATCGCCACGGAGAAAGCATGGGTTCGATGTCCTCGCGGGCGCGGCCGGTGACCAGCGCGAGCGCGCCGTCCAGTCGTTCGTGCAGCCGATCCAGCAGCCGCGCGAGGTCCTCGGGCACCGTGACCGCGTCGGGTCTTGGTGCCAGATCGGCCAGCGTTCCATCGAAGTCGAGAAAGAGTGCTGACCCTTGCGTCAGTGGCTTGGGTAAAGTACTCATCAGCCCGACACCGTAACACGCTGCCGCCGTGTGCGGCCCGCGTGCTCCGATGCCCCACCGCCGAGGTGCGAAGTTTTTCAGCCCGCTTGACGGATGCAGGGAGCGCTCAATCGCCAGCAACGGCGGGGCCTGCAGCGCCCATGCCGAGCGCGACCGTGGCCACTCGCGCAGCGTGGATCCGCTCGCCCACTTTCACACCGCTCAGGCCGTCGGCCTGTGCCTGCCGGGCCACGCCAGCGGTGTCCACCGACTGTGCCAGGACCAGCGCCCGACCCAGCCGCTCGCGTTGGGGATAGGTGTTCTCGCCCATGCCCAGACGCCCGCGCGCGTCACATTCACAGGCCAGCAACACCTCGTGAAAGCGTGCCGGCTTGCGCAACGCGTCGCAACGTTCCAGCAGGCGCACCAGTGCACCGGCACCGAGCGATTCGCTGCGGTGGATGTTGCCGTGTTCGCGCGCCACCACATCGGCCAGTTCCCGGCAATCCACCGGCACCCGCAACCGCTCGCAAACGCCCTTGAGCAGGCGCGCGCTGCGTTCCTCGTGTCCGATGTGACGCGGCAACACGGCGGGCGGCGTCGTGCCTTTGCCGAGGTCGTGCCCCAGGCAGGCGAAGCGCACCGTGAGCGGCGCATTCAGGCGCGCGCTCATGTCGAGCACCATCATCAGGTGCACACCGGTGTCGATCTCCGGGTGGTACTCGGCGCGTTGTGGAACGCCCCAGAGCCGGTCCACTTCCGGCAGCAGGCGTTGCAGGGCACCGCAGTCGCGCAGCACGTCGAACATGCGGCTGGGACGTTGCTCCATGAGTCCGCGCGCCAGCTCCTGCCACACCCGCTCGGCCACCAGGTGGTCGACCTCTCCATGCACCACCATGCGCTGCATCAGATCGAGCGTCTCGGCGGCCACCGAGAAGTCGGGGAAGCGCGCGGCGAACCGCGCCACCCGGAGGATGCGCACCGGATCTTCGGCGAAGGCCCCGGTTACGTGGCGCAGCACGCGGTCCTGCAGGTCGCGCTGCCCGTCGTGGGGGTCGATGAGTTGCGCGCGGGCGGGGTCGTCCGCTTCACTGGCTGCCACGGCCATGGCATTGATGGTGAGGTCGCGTCGCGCCAGGTCGTCTTCGAGCGTGACGCCGGGCTGCGAATGCACGACGAAGCCCCGGTAGCCGGGCGATGTCTTGCGTTCGGTGCGGGCGAGTGCGTGTTCCTCGCGCGTGTCGGGATGCAGGAAGACCGGAAAGTCGCGACCCACCGGCAGGAAACCCCGGCGCACCATGTCCTCGGGCGTGGCGCCCACCACCACCCAATCGCGGTCCACGTGCGAGGCCCCGGGCGCGCCGGCACCCTGCGCCATCAACGCATCGCGCACCGCACCACCCACGAGATAGGTTTTCATCCGGAAGAGTTTAGGGGCAGCAAGCCGGGCAGCCCCCAGCCGGGTCAGCCCCCTCGGGGGGCAGCGGACCACGCGCAGCGGGGGAGCGTGGGGGCACACAGATCCGGCGCCGGGCCGCCCCCAGCCGGGTCAGCCCCCTCGGGGGGCAGCGGACCACGCGCAGCGGGGGAGCGTGGGGGCACACAGATCCGGCGCCGGGCCGCCCCCAGCCGGGTCAGCCCCCTCGGGGGGCAGCGGACCACGCGCAGCGGGGGAGCGTGGGGGC
>NZ_JAUCZG010000014.1 GCF_030373225.1 Hydrogenophaga sp.
CTCAGACTCAATCCGGGTGAACACCCGATACAACCTATTGAAGCTTCACACCTAGGCTTCATCAAGGGTGCCGCAACGCAAGGACGCCAGATCGAGCACCCGCAAACCACCGTACTCGACCCGGATCCAGCCCCTGGCCGCCAGCGTGGTCAGGGCCTCGTTGGTGCGCTGGCGCGACAGGCCCACCAGGTAGGCAAGTTCCTGCTGCGTGATGCGCAGCACGTCGCCCACGTTGGGCGAGAGCAGCGGGTGGAACAGCGATGCGAGGTTGCGTGCCACGCGAAGGTCCGGGCTGTTCAGACGGTCGATCTCGCGCGCGGCGATGAACTGGCCCAGGCGCTCGTTGAGCTGGTGCATCACGAAGCGGTTGAAGCCGAGCGAGTGATCGAGCAGCCAGTCAAAGGTCTTCACCGGCAGGCCTGCCACGCAGCTCTTGCGCAGCGCCTGGATGTTGTAGCGGTACTGCTCGTGCTTGAGCAGGGTGCCCTCGCCAAACCAGCCACCGGGCGCCACCCCGGTGAAGGTGACCACCGGTCCCTGCGACTCGTCGTTGCCCATCTTGAGCAGGCCTTCCACCAGACCGAACCAGTAGGTCACCGGTCGGCCAAAGCGGCAGATGTAGTCCCCCGCGTCGGCCTCGCCCACCACCAGCGCGTCCACCGCGCGCGCGCGCTCCACCGGCGTCAGGCGTTCCAGCCAGGGAATTTCGGCCAGCTCTGCAGCCGTTGGCGCGCGGGCACGGTCGCGCAGGCCGCTGCCCGATCGGTGGGGTGTGAAGGGGTTCATGGGAGGCGTGGCCAGGCCTTGGGTCGTAGGGGAAAGTCCTAGGAGGGATGACCCGCAATTGTCGTCGTACCGACAACATGACGTCAAACGAAGTCATACGATCGCTTTCATCGAAGGGTGTCCTGTGACGGACATCCGGATGCCGGCGCCACCGACCGGCCCAGGAGACACACATGCAAACAACGTTCCCCCGGCTGCTGCTGGACCACGCCCAGCGCCGCCCCGACGCGCCGGCGATGCGCGAGAAGGAATACGGCATCTGGCAGACCACCCGCTGGAGCGACATGGCGCGACTGGTCGAAGCCCTGGCCTGCGGCTTGCACCAGGCCGGCCTCAAGCGTGGCGAACACATGGTGGTGATCGGCGCCAACCGGCCACGGCTCTACGCCACCATGCTGGCGGCCCAGTCGCTGGGCGCCATCCCGATCCCGCTCTACCAGGACGCGGTGGGCGGCGAATGCATCTTCCCGATCAACAACGCGGAGGTGCGTTTTTGTGTGGTGGAAGACCAGGAACAGGTCGACAAGATGCTCGAGATCCGCGAGCAGTGCCCCCAGCTCTCGAACATCTACTACGACGATCCGCGCGGCCTGCGCAACTACGACCAACCCGGGTTGGGCGGTGTGGAAGAACTGGTGGCCGCCGGCCAGGCACACGCCAAGGTCCACCCGCAGCTGTTTCAGGACCAGGTCGCGGCCTGCCAGCCCGACGACGTGGCCGCCATGTTCTTCACCAGCGGCACCACCGGCAACCCCAAGGGCGTCGTGCACACGCACAACACGCTGATCAACCGCGCCGACGTGGGCGCCCGTTTCGACAAGCTCACACCCGCCGACGAGGTGCTGGCCTACATGCCGCCGGCCTGGATCGGGCAGAACATCTTTTCCTATGCGCAGTGGCTGGTGGCCGGCTACGTGGTGAACTGCCCCGAATCGGGCGCCACGGTGACCATCGACCTGAAGGAGGTCGGCCCGACCTACTACTTCGCGCCACCGCGCGTGTTTGAAGGCCTGCTCACCAGCGTGATGATCCGCATGGAAGACGCCGGTGCGATCAAGCGCGGCATGTTCCATTACTTCATGGACGTGGCGCGCCGCGTCGGTCCCACCCGCATGGACGGCAAGTCCATCGGTCTGGTGGACGCCATCAAATACCGACTGGGCGACTGGCTGGTCTACGGCCCGCTGCGCAACAACCTCGGCATGAGCCGCGTGCGCGTGGCCTACACCGCCGGCGAGGCCATCGGCCCCGACCTCTTCAGCTTCTACCGCTCCATCGGCATCAACCTGAAACAGCTCTACGGCTCCACCGAAACCGCCGTGTTCGTCTGCCTGCAGCCCGACCACGAAGCGCGCGCCGACACCGTGGGCGTGCCTTGCGAGGGGGTCGAGATCAAGCTCAGCGAGAGCGGCGAGATCCTGGTGAAGTCGCCCGGCCTGCTCAAGGGCTACTACAAGAACCCGACGGCGACGGCCGAGGTGCTCACCGCCGACGGCTGGTACCACACCAGCGACGCCGGCTTCATCGACGCCTCGGGCCACCTCAAGATCATCGACCGGGTGAAGGACGTGGGCCGCATCCAGGGCGGCGAACACGACGGTGCCATGTTCGCGCCCAAGTACGTGGAGAACAAGCTGAAGTTCTTCAGCTACATCAAGGAAGCGGTGGCCCTGGGCGACAAGCGCGACCGGGTCTGCGTGATGCTCAACATCGACTTCGAGGCCGTGGGCAACTGGGCCGAGCGGCGCAACCTCTCCTACGCCGGCTACACCGACCTGGCGCAGAAGCCCGAGGTGTACGAACTCATCCGCGATTGCGTGGAAAAGGTCAACGCCGACCTGTCGCGCGACGAGTTGCTCGCCGGCAGCCAGATCAGCCGTTTCCTGGTGCTGCACAAGGAGCTCGACGCCGACGACGGTGAGCTCACCCGCACGAACAAGGTGCGCCGCGGTTTCATCAGCGAGCGTTATGCCGCGCTGGTGGATGCCCTCTACAGCGGCAAGACCGAGCAGTACATCGAAACCCAGGTGAAGTTCGAGGACGGGCGCAGCGGCTCGGTCAGCGCCACGCTCAAGCTCGGTGACGCCAAGACCTTTGCCCCGGTGAAAGCCGCAGCCTGAAGACCATCCCATGAGCAAAAAAATCGGCGACGTCATCCTCGACGTGCACAACATCAGCCTTCGCTTCGGTGGCGTCAAGGCGCTCACCGACATCAGCTTCAACGTGCGCGAGCACGAGGTGCGCGCCATCATCGGGCCCAACGGCGCCGGCAAGAGCTCGATGCTCAACTGCATCAACGGCGTGTACCAGCCGCAAGAAGGCTCGATCAGCTTCCGGGGCCAGACCTTCAAGCACATGAACAGTCGCCAGGTGGCCGAGATGGGCATCGCGCGCACCTTCCAGAACCTCGCGCTCTTCAAGGGCATGAGCGTGATCGACAACATCATGACCGGGCGCAACCTGCGCATCAAAAGCAACATCTTCGCGCAGGCGTTCCGCAACCCTTTCGGCATCGGTGGGGCGCAGAAGGAAGAAGAGGCCAACCGCGAATTCGTCGAACACATCATCGACTTCCTGGAGATCCAGGCCTTTCGCAAGACCCCCGTGGGCACCCTGCCCTACGGTCTGCAAAAGCGCGTCGACCTCGGCCGCGCGCTGGCGATGGAGCCCCAGGTGTTGCTGCTGGACGAACCCATGGCCGGCATGAACCTCGAGGAGAAGCAGGACATGAGCCGCTTCATCCTGGATGTGAACGACGAGTTCGGCACCACCATCGTGCTGATCGAGCACGACATGGGCGTGGTGATGGACATCTCCGACCGCGTGGTGGTGCTCGACTACGGCAAGAAGATCGGCGACGGCACGCCCGAAGAAGTCCGCAACAACGAGGAGGTGATCAGCGCCTACCTCGGCACCTCCCATTGATGGACCTGACAACCATGCAGCAGAACACCACAAACCATTGCATGAAGAAGCCTCGCCCAGGGATGTCGTGGAACCGGCTTTGCCGGGCCACAGACATCGCCCCCTGGAGGGGGGATGCGGCTACACGCAGTGAGCAAGCAACGGGGGGGAGATAAGTCATGGCATTTTTCCTTGAAGCTCTTCTCGGCGGCCTGATGGCCGGCATGCTCTATTCGCTGGTGGCGCTGGGCTTCGTGCTCATCTACAAGGCCTCGGGCGTCTTCAACTTCGCGCAGGGCGCCATGGTGCTGTTCGCCGCGCTCGCCATGGCCCGCTTCTCCGGCTGGATCCCCGGCTGGCTGGGCATCGAAGACAAGTTCCTGGGCAACCTGATCGCTTTCGTGATGGCCGGCGCCCTCATGTTCGTGCTGGCCTGGCTGATCGAGCGCCTGGTGTTGCGCCACCTGGTCAACCAGGAAGGTGTGACCTTGCTCATGGCCACGCTGGGCATCACCTACTTCCTCGATGGCCTGGGCCAGACCATCTTCGGCTCCGACATCTACCAGATCGATGTCGGCATGCCCAAGGACCCGATCTTCCTGTTCGAGGGGGTGTTCGAAGGTGGCGTGCTGGTCAACCTCGAAGACGTCTATGCCGCCTGCGTGGCCGCGTTGCTGGTGATGGTGCTGTCGCTGTTCTTCCAGAAGACATCCACCGGGCGCGCCCTGCGCGCCGTGGCCGACGACCACCAGGCCGCACAGAGCATCGGCATTCCGCTCAACCGCATCTGGGTCATCGTCTGGTTCGTGGCCGGCATCACCGCGCTGGTGGCCGGCATCATCTGGGGCTCCAAGCTCGGCGTGCAGTTCTCGCTGACCACCGTGGCCCTGCGCGCCCTGCCCGTGATCATCCTGGGCGGCCTCACCTCGGTGCCCGGCGCCATCATCGGCGGCCTGATCATCGGCGTGGGCGAGAAGCTCTCCGAGGTTTACCTCGGCCCCTATGTGGGCGGGGGCATCGAGATCTGGTTTGCGTATGTGCTGGCCCTTGTGTTCCTGCTCTTCCGGCCTCAGGGCTTGTTCGGCGAAAAGATCATCGACCGCGTCTGACCCCACCACAAGAACAACACAGAAAGGGCACGCACCATGTTCTACCGAGAAAACGGTCAATTCAAGACCTCCTACCGCACCGACCAGCAGATCTTCCCGATCGCGCAGGACCGCTGGGTCATCCTCGCCTTCATCGCGTTTGCCTTCATCGGCGTGCCGCTGCTGGTTGACGAATACATGTTCCGCGCCATCCTGATCCCCTTCCTGATCCTGGCGCTGGCTGCGCTGGGCGTGAACATCCTGGTGGGCTACTGCGGACAGATCAGCCTGGGCTCGGGCGCCTTCATGGCGGTCGGCGCCTACATGGCCTACAACACCTATGTGCGCATCGACGGCATGCCGCTGATCATCGCCCTGCTCTCGGGCGGCTTCTTCGCCACTTTGGTGGGCATGTTCTTCGGCATTCCCAGCCTGCGCGTCAAGGGGCTGTACCTGGCGGTGGCCACGCTGGCCGCCCAGTTCTTCTGCGACTGGGCGTTCCTGCGCATCGGCTGGTTCACCAACAACACCGCTTCGGGTTCGGTCTCGGTGTCCAACCTCAGCGTGCTGGGCTGGACCATCAACACCCCGGCCGAAAAGTACCTCTTCTGCCTGGGCTTTCTGGTGGTCTTTGCCCTGCTGGCCAAGAACCTCGTGCGATCGGGGATCGGCCGCGAGTGGATGGCCATTCGCGACATGGACGTGGCCGCTGCGGTCATCGGCATCCGCCCCATGTACGCCAAGCTCAGCGCCTTTGCGGTCAGCAGCTTCATCATCGGCGTGGCCGGTGGCCTGTGGGGCTTCGTGCACCTGGGCTCGTGGGAGCCGGCGGCCTTCTCCATCGACCGCAGCTTTCAGTTGCTGTTCATGGTGATCATCGGGGGCATGGGCTCGATCATGGGGAGTTTCTTCGGTGCCGCGTTCATCGTCGTGCTGCCCATCTTCCTCAACCAGTTCCTGCCCGCCGTGGGCGCGCTGGTCGGCGTGGAGATCTCCACCGCGGCCATCTCCCACACCGAGTTCATGATTTTCGGCGCGCTCATCGTCTGGTTCCTCATCGTCGAGCCGCACGGCCTGGCCAAGCTGTGGAGCATCGCCAAACAGAAGTTGCGGCTCTGGCCCTTTCCGCACTGAGTCCGGAACGGCGCTGGCCGTCCGGCATCCAAGGGTCATCGTGAGTGTTGTGTTGGTCTGTGTTTGATTTTTACTAGGAGACAAGAGATGAAACTGCGAAATCTGGTTCTGTCCGCGTCCATCGCATGCGCGGGTGTGTCCGCTGCGCTGGTGGCACCGAGCGCCATGGCGCAAGCCAAGGAACAATTCTTCCCCTCGCTCGTGTACCGCACAGGCGCCTATGCGCCCAATGGCGTGCCCTTTGCGAACGGCTATGCCGACTACCTCAAGCTCACCAATGCGCGCGGCGGCATCAACGGCGTGCAGGTGTCCTTTGAAGAATGCGAGACCGGCTACGCAACCGACCGGGGCGTGGAGTGCTATGAGCGCCTGAAGGGCAAGAACGGCGGCGCCACGGTGTTCCAGCCGCTGTCCACCGGCATCACCTTCGCGCTCACCGAGAAGGCGCCCGTCGACAAGATCCCGCTGATCACCGCCGGTTATGGCCGCAGCGAATCGGCCGACGGCGGCGTGTTCAAGTGGAACTTCCCGATTGCCGGCACCTACTGGGTGGCGGCCGACGTGCTGATCCAGCACATCGCCAAGAAGGAAGGCGGCTACGACAAGCTCAAGGGCAAGAAGATCGCGCTGGTCTACCACGACAGCCCGTTCGGCAAGGAACCCATTCCGCTGCTGCAGGAACGCGCGGCCATGCACGGTTTCCAGCTGAGCCTGCTGCCGGTCACCCACCCGGGCGTGGAGCAGAAAGCCACCTGGTTGCAGATCCGTCGCGACCGCCCCGATTTCGTCATCAACTGGGGCTGGGGCGTGATGAACTCCACCCTGCTCAAGGAAGCACAGGCCACCGGTTACCCGCGCGAGAAGATCTACGGCGTGTGGTGGGCCGGTGCCGAGCCTGACGTGAAAGACGTGGGCATGGGCGCCAAGGGCTACAACGCCATCACGATGCAGCACGGCACCGAAAAAGGCGCCGCCGTCGTGAAGGAAATCCTGGCCAAGTTGCACGACAAGAACCAGGGCACCGGCCCCAGGGACGAAGTGGGCGAGGTGCTCTACATGCGCGGGCTGATCAGCGCCATGTTCGCCGTCGAGGGCGTGCGCCAGGCGCAGGAAAAGTACGGCAAGGGCAAGGTTGTGACCGGCGAGCAGGCGCGTTGGGGCTTCGAGAACCTGAACCTGACGCAAGCCAAGCTCGACGCGCTGGGCTTCAAGGGCGTGATGCGCCCCATCTCCACCAGCTGCCAGGACCACATGGGCGCCGCCTGGGCCCGCATCCACACGTGGAGCGGCACCAAGTGGGAGTTCAGCAGCGACTGGTACCAGGGTGACGAGCAGATCATCAAGCCCATGGTCAAGGCAGCTGCCGACAAGTACGCCGCCGAGAAGAAGCTGACGCGTCGCGCACCGTCCGACTGCCAGTCTTGAGGTAACACCCCCCGCCGCAAGGCTTGACCCACCCCCGCCGCGCTTCGCGCGACCCCCTCCAGGGGGCGACACTTGCGGCCCGGCAAAGCCGGTTCCGCGGTGTCCCTTGATGGGTCACCTCGTTCGCGGCGGGTCTCGGCGGCTGACTTCAGCCGCCATCCACAAGACCGGCGCGCCGTGTCTTGTGAATGGTTCACGAGGAAACACCATGAGCACCACTCCCAACATCGTTCTCAACGTCAACGGCATCGAGGTCATCTACAACCACGTGATCCTGGTGCTCAAGGGCGTCTCGCTCAACGTGCCCGAGGGCAAGATCGCCGCGGTGCTCGGCGGCAACGGCGCCGGCAAGACCACCACGCTGCGCGCCATCTCCAACCTCCTGAAGGCCGAGCGGGGCGAGGTCACCAAGGGCAGCATCGAGCTGCGCGGCGAACGCATCGAGAACCTCAGCACCTCCGACCTGGTGCACCGCGGCGTGGTGCAGGTGATGGAAGGTCGGCACTGCTTCGCCCACCTGACCATCGAGGAAAACCTCATGACCGGCTCCTACACCCGCAAGGACAAGGCCGAGATCGCGCGCAACCTGGAGAAGGTCTACAACTACTTTCCGCGCCTGAAGACGCGGCGCACCAGCCAGGCCGCCTACACCTCGGGCGGCGAGCAGCAGATGTGCGCCATCGGCCGGGCGCTGATGACCAATCCCAGCGTGATGCTGCTCGACGAGCCCTCCATGGGCCTGGCGCCGCAGATCGTCGAAGAGGTGTTCGAGATCGTGAAAGACCTGAACCAGAAGGAAAAGGTCACCTTCCTGCTGGCCGAGCAGAACACCAACATGGCGCTGAAATATGCCGACTACGGCTACATCATGGAGTCGGGCCGCATCGTGATGGATGGCCTGGCCAGCGACCTGCGCAACAACGAGGACGTCAAGGAGTTCTACCTCGGCATGGGCGGCGGGGAGCGCAAGAGTTTCAAGGACGTGAAAAGCTACAAGCGGAGAAAAAGGTGGCTTGCCTGACTCCCCCCCGCGCCTTCGGCGCGTCACCCCCTCGAGGGGGCAACACCTGCGGACCGGCAAAGCCGGATCTGCGGTGTTTCTCAAACAGACACTTCTCTCAACTGGAATGGCGATGAACGAGTTTTTCGACGCTCTTGAAACCCGGACTTGCGATCAGCGCGAGACCGAGCAGATGGCGGCGTTGCCCGCGCAGATTGCCCATGCACAACGCCACAGCGCTGCGTTTGCCGAGATCCTGAAAGGCGTGGACGCCGCCAGCATCAAGAGCCGCGCGGCGCTGGCCCGCTTGCCGGTGACACGCAAGGGCGAGCTGCTGGAGCGCCAGAAGGCGTCGCGGGCGCAGGGCGGTGATGCTTTTGGTGGCTTCGCCGCGCTGGTGCGTGGCCCGGCCATGTCGCGCGTGTTTGCCAGCCCAGGGCCGATCTACGAACCCGAAGGCGCGGCGCGCGATTACTGGCGCACCGGCCGGGCACTCTTCGCTGCGGGCTTTCGAGCCGGCGAGCTGGTGCACAACAGCTTCAGCTACCACATGACGCCCGGCGCGTTCATCCTGGAGTCGGGCGCCCACGCCGTGGGTTGTACCGTCTTCCCGGCCGGCACGGGGCAGACCGAACAACAGCTCGAAGCCATCGTCGACCTCAAGCCGACCGCCTACACCGGCACGCCGAGCTTCCTGCGCATCCTGCTGGAAAAGGCACGCGAAGCGGGCACCGACATCGGCAGCATCACCAAGGCATCGGTGGGAGGCGAAGCCTGCCCGCCCAGCCTCACCGCCTGGTTCAAGACACAGGGCCTGGACGTGTACCAGACCTACGCCACGGCCGATCTGGGCCTGGTGGCCTACGAGACCCCGGCGCGCGAAGGCCTGGTGCTCGATGAAGGGGTGATCGTGGAGATCGTGCGCCCCGGCACCGGCGACCCGGTGCCCGAGGGCGAGGTCGGAGAACTCGTGGTGACCACGCTCAACGCGGCCTACCCGCTGATCCGCTTCGGCACCGGTGACCTGTCGGCGGTGCTCGGCGGCACCTGCCCCACTGGCCGCACCGCCCAGCGCATCAAGGGGTGGATGGGTCGCGCCGACCAGACCACCAAGGTGCGCGGCATGTTTGTGCACGCCTCGCAGGTGGCCGACATCGCACGGCGCTTTCCGCAGGTGCACAAGGCGCGCTTGGTGATCAGCGGCGAAATGGCCAACGACCAGATGTGCCTGCACGTCGAAGCCAGCGACGCCGACGACAGCCTGCGGGGCCAGATCGAAACCGCGGTGCGGGACATCACCAAGCTGCGCAGCGCCGTGCAGCTGGTGCAACCCGGCAGCCTGCCCAACGACGGCAAGGTGATCGAGGACGCGCGCAGCTACCAGTGACGCTGGCCGGCGGAGACGGTTCGGGCCGGTCGGGCGGGGCCTCTGGCTGCACTGCAGCAGAGGGTTTTCCCCCGCCGCCCGCTAAGTAATTTCCGCGATTTCCCGTTGCTGCGCCGGGGATACCATCCGGGGGTTCCCTTAAACCTGCTGGAGATCCTTGATGAAAAAACTGCTTGTTCTCGCCCTGGCGGCCACGGTTTCGGCCGGCGCTTCGGCGCAGGCCTTCCCCGCCAAACCCGTCACCCTGGTGGTGCCTTTCGCCGCCGGCGGCCCCACCGACCTGGTGGCGCGCCGACTGGCCGAAGCCATGCGCGGGCCCCTGGGTGGCGCCAACATCGTGGTGGAGAACGCAGCCGGCGCCGGCGGCACCATTGCAGGCACCAAGGTGGCCCGCGCCACACCCGACGGCTACACCCTGCTGGTCTGGCACATCGGCATGGCCGCCACCACCAGCCTGTACCGCAAGCAGCAGTTCAAGCCGCTGGAAGATTTCGAGTACCTGGGCATGATCAACGACGTGCCCATGACCTTGCTGGGCTCGCCCAAGCTGCCCGCCAACACCTACCGCGACTTCGAGGCCTACATCCGCGCCAACGGCGGCAAGCTCAACCTGGCCCACGCCGGTCTGGGTTCCGCTTCGCACATCTGCGGCCTGATGTGGCAGTCGGCGGTCAAGCTCGACAAATCCATGACCACGATCGCCTACCGCGGCACCGGCCCGGCCATGAACGACCTGATCGGCGGCCAGGTGGACGTGATGTGCGACCAGACCACCAACACCACTTCGCAGATCGAAGCCGGCCGTGTGAAGGCCTTTGCCGTGACCACGGCCAAGCCCCTGTCGAACCACAAGCTGCTCAAGGACTACCCGTCCCTGCAGGAAATGGGTCTCAAGGACTTCAACCTGACCATCTGGCACGGCCTGTACGCCCCCAAGGGCACGCCCCCCGAAGTCACCAAGCGCCTGAACGAGGCGCTGCAGGCGGCCCTGAAGGACCCCGCCTTCATCAAGAGCCAGGAAGACCTGGGCGCCATCGTCGTCAAGGATGCCCGCGTGACGCCGGCTGGCCACAAGGCCTTCGTGGCCGGCGAGATCACCAAGCTCAAGACCGCCATCGACGCTGCCGGCCAGTTCGCAGACTGAACGGCCGAACACCCCTGCGGCGCTCTGCGCCGTCCCCTCGAGGGGACGATGCCTGTGGCCCGGCAAAGCCGGTTCCACGGCATCCGCCGGGTTGAGACGCGCGCGCCGACCAGACAACGGGACCCCATGATCTCGATCCGGGTGGTGGACTCCATCACCGAACTGCAGCCCGCCGACGCGGGCTGCATTGCGTTGAGCGGCTCGCACGGGGGCTTGAGTTCGGCGCGCTACGCACTGGCGGCGCGTCCGCTGCTCTCGGTCTTCAACGATGCGGGCGTGGGCCTGGACGACGCAGGCATCGCCGGCCTGGCGTTTCTGCAATCGCATGGCCTTGCTGCATGCGCGGTGTCGCACACGAGTGCGCGCATCGGGCAGGCAGCCAGTACATTGAGCCACGGCGTGGTCAGCCACGCCAACACCGCGGCGCAGGCGCTGGGCATTCGCACCCACGAAGCCCTGCAACCGCAAGTCGACAACCTGAGCCGGAGACAACCATGAACCTTTACCGTCGCACCCTCATTGCCGTGGCCGTTGCTGCCACCGCCCTCCCCGGTCTGGTCGCCGCGCAAGCCGCCTGGCCGAGCAAACCGATCCGCATCGTGGTGCCGTTCGCGCCCGGCGGCACCACCGACATCCTGGCCCGCACGCTCGCCCCCGAACTGACCAAGGCCCTGGGCCAACCCGTGGTGGTGGAAAACCGCGCCGGCGCCGGCGGCAACATCGGCGCCGATGTGGTCGCCAAGGCTCCCAATGACGGCTACACGCTGCTCATGGGCACCGTGGGCACGCACGGCATCAACAAGTCGCTGTATTCGAAACTGCCCTACGACCCGCAAAAGGACTTCGCACCCATCACCCTGGTTGCAGGCGTGCCCAACGTGATGGTGATGAACACCAAGCGCGCGCAGGAGCTGGGCATCAACAGCGTGGCCGACTTCGTTCGCCACGCCAAGGCCAACCCGGGCAAGCTCAACATGGCGTCCAGTGGCAACGGCACCTCGATCCACCTCGCGGGCGAACTGTTCAAGTCGCGCACCGGAATCTTCATGACGCACATTCCCTACCGCGGCTCCGGCCCGGCCATGACCGACATGCTCGGCGGCGCCATGGACGTGATGTTCGACAACCTGCCTTCGGCGATGCCGCACATCCAGTCGGGTGGCTTGAAGGCCTTTGCCGTGACCAGCGCCGTGCGCTCGAGCGCGCTGCCCGACACGCCCACGGTCGCCGAGGCCGGCGCTCTCGCGGGCTTTGAAGCCAGCTCCTGGTTTGGCCTGCTCGCTCCGGCCGGTACTCCCGCCGAGATCGTGAACCGCCTGCAGCAGGAGACCGCCAGGGCACTGAGCCTGCCGGCTGTCAAAGAACGGCTGGTGGCGCAAGGCGCCATTCCCAGCGGCAACACGCCGCAGGAGTTCGGCAAGTTGATCGAGGCCGAAATCGCGAAGTGGGCGCCCGTGGTGAAGGCATCCGGCGCGAGAGTCGATTGAAGGGACTGGCCCCCACGCTCCGCCGCGCTTCGCGCGACCCCCTGAAAGGGGGCGATGCCTGCGGCCCGGCGGAGCCGGTTCCGTGGCATCTCTTGGTGAAGGCATCGCGCCCCGGCGCGCGTGTCCCAAGCCAGGGACACCGCGGGTCCGGCTCCGCCGGCCCCAGGTGTCGCCCCCCTCTCGCCGCAGGCGAGAGAGGGGGGTGGCGCCGCAGGCGACGCGGGGGGTGCTTCCTCTAGACCCCCCAGGTGATCTCCACGCCCGCCTGTTCGCAGCGCTGGAGCATCTCGATGAAGGGGGCGCTGCGCATGCGCAGGCTCACCTGATCGAACGCCGGCGGCACGTCGCCGCGCGCGGCGGCCTCTTCGATCTGTCTCTTCTGATCGGCCTCTTCGAGCACGATCGCATCGCGGATCGCCTGAATGGCAGCAGGCATCTGCTGGTGCATCACCACGCCCGGACCCGATGGGTCCTTGCTCAGGATTTCCAGCAGGCGTTTGCCGTGCTGTTCCAGCATCACCAGATCGCCAGTTTCGCGGGATTTGAATCGGTACAGGGACATGTTGGCCTCCTTCGCCTATGGTTCATTGTTGCACCAAAAGTACTCCATACGGGCATGGGTACAAAGACCATGCGGGTAAACCCGATTGAAGCTGAATAATTCAAGTATAAACTAATTAGACATGAACACTCCAGACTCGCCTCTCCAACGGATCCTGTGCATTGGTGGCGGCCCGGCGGGGCTGTATTTCGCGCTGCTGATGAAGCGCCGCGATCCGTCTCTCACGGTCACCGTGGTCGAGCGCAACCGCCCGTTCGACACCTTCGGCTGGGGCGTGGTGTTCTCCGACCAGACCCTGGGCAATCTGCAGGCCGCCGACCCCGAGAGCGCGCAGCTGATCGGCGACGCCTTCAACCACTGGGACGACATCGAGGTCTTCTACAAGGGCGGCCGCGTGCGCTCGGGCGGACATGGTTTTTGCGGCATCGGACGCAAGAAGCTGCTCAACATCCTGCAGGAACGCTGCCTGGCGCTGGGCGTCAACCTGGTCTTCGAGACCGATGTGGCAGACGACCAGGCGCTGGCTGCGCAGTACGACGCAGACCTGGTGATCGCCAGTGACGGCCTCAACAGCCGCATTCGCACCCGCTACGCCGACACCTTCCAGCCCGACATCGACACCCGCGAATGCCGCTTTGTCTGGCTCGGCACAAAAAAGACCTTCGACGCCTTCACCTTCGACTTCGTGCAGACCGAACACGGCTGGTTCCAGGCGCACGCCTACAAGTTCGACAGCGACACATCGACCTTCATCGTGGAGACGCCCGAAGCGGTGTGGAAGGCCCACGGCATCGACCGGATGGATCAGGCCGAAGGCGTGGCGTTCTGCGAAAGGCTTTTTGCCGACCGGCTGGAAGGCCACGCCCTCATCAGCAATGCGCAGCATCTGCGGGGCTCGGCCAACTGGATCCGCTTTCCGCGCGTGATCTGCAAGACATGGGTGCACCGGGTTGACATTCCTGACCCCCACGCTCCACCGCTGCGCGGGTCGCTGCCCCCCGAGGGGGCTGATCCGGCTTGGGGCGGCCCGGCGCCGGATCGCGCGGCAAAGCGCATACCAGTGGTGCTCATGGGAGACGCCGCCCACACCGCGCACTTCTCCATCGGCAGCGGCACCAAGCTCGCACTGGAAGACGCGATCGACCTGGCCAACGAATTCACGCGCCACGCGAATGCCGATGTGGACGAAGTGCTGCGTGGCTACGAAGCACGCCGAAGTGTCGAGGTGCTCAAGATCCAGAATGCCGCGCGCAACTCGACCGAGTGGTTCGAGAACGTGGAGCGCTACAGCGGCATGGAGGTGGAGCAGTTCGCCTACTCGCTGCTCACGCGCAGCCAGCGCATCAGCCATGAAAACCTGCGCCTGCGCGATGCGGGTTGGCTCGAAGGCTACGAGTCGTGGCTGGCGCGTTTCAGCCCTGGCGCAGCGGCGCAGCGTGGGGGCGAGAACGATCCGGCGCCGGGCCGCCCCAAGCCGGATCAGCCCCCCCGGGGGGCAGCGACCCGCGCAGCGGCGCAGCGTGGGGGCGAGAACGATCCGGCGCCGGGCCGCCCCAAGCCGGATCAGCCCCCCCGGGGGGCAGCGACCCGCGCAGCGGCGGAGCGTGGGGGCCAACACCCCACACCGCCGATGCTGCTGCCGCTCACGGTGCGCGGACTGACGCTGAAAAACCGCATCGTGGTCTCGCCCATGGCGCAGTACAGCGCGGTGGACGGGGTGGTGGGCGACTACCACCTGGTGCACCTGGGCGCGCGCGCGCTCGGTGGTGCGGCGCTGGTGATGGTGGAGATGACCAGCCCCACGCCGGAGGGTCGCATCACACCCGGCTGCCCCGGCTTGTGGAACGACGCGCAGCAAGCCGGCTTCCAGCGCATCGTGGACTTCAGCCACAGCCAGCAGGCGCACATCGGCATCCAGCTCGGCCACAGCGGGCCCAAGGGTTCCACACAGCTCGGCTGGGAACGCATCGACGAGCCGCTGGCGACCGGCAACTGGCCCGTGATCTCGGCCAGCGCCGTGCCGTATGGCGAGCAGAACCAGGTGCCCCGCGCCATGACCCGCGCCGACATGGACGCGCTCACCGCCGCCTTCGTCGAGTCGACGAAGCGTGCCGCTGCCGCCGGCTTCGACTGGCTTGAATTGCACGCGGCCCACGGCTACCTGCTCTCGGCCTTCATCTGCCCGCTGACCAACCAACGCACCGACGAATACGGCGGCACGCTGGCCAACCGCTGCCGCTATCCGCTGGAGGTGTTCACCGCGGTGCGCGCCGCGTGGCCGGCGGATCGGCCCATGAGCGTGCGCATCTCGGCGCACGACTGGGCGCCCGGCGGCAACACCCCGGACGACGCAGTGGCGATGGCGCGGCTGTTCAAGGCCGCCGGCTGCGACGTGATCGACGTGTCCTCTGGCCAGACCACGCGCGCGGCCAAGCCGGTGTACGGCCGCATGTACCAGACACCGTTCGCCGACCGGGTGCGCAACGAGGCCGGCATCCTCACCATGGCGGTGGGTGCGATCAGCGAAGCCGACCACGCCAACAGCATCATCGCCGCCGGCCGCGCCGACCTCTGCGCCGTGGCCCGCCCCCACCTGGCCAACCCGGCCTGGACACTGCACGAGGCCGCCAGGCTGCAGACACGCGCCCTGCAATGGCCACGCCCCTACGAAAGCGGGCGGGACCAGCTCTACCGCGAAACGGCCCGATTGAACGCCCTCAACATCAGCGACAAGCCATGAACATCAACGGAGCAAGCAAGAGCCCGAGCCAGCCGCCGGGCCGCCCCAAGGCAGGCTCAGCCCCCTCGGGGGGCAGCGGACCTCGCGAAGCGGGGGAGCGTGGGGGCTCCGAGGCCCAGCCGCCGGGCCGCCCCAAGGCAGGCTCAGCCCCCCCGGGGGGCAGCGGACCTCGCGAAGCGGGGGAGCGTGGGGGCCTGCTGGATCTGGAAGCAAGGGCCCACAGCGAACACGCACAGGAACTGCGTTTGTGGCTGCGCCTGCTCACCTGCTCGCAGCTGATCGAAAAACGCGTGCGCACCGGCCTGCGCGAGCAGTTCGACACCACGCTGCCGCGCTTCGACCTCATGGCCCAGCTGGAGCGCCACCCCGAGGGGTTGAAGATGAAGGAGCTGTCGCACCGGCTCATGGTCACCGGTGGCAACGTCACCGGCATCACCGACCAGCTGGTCAACGAAGGCCTGGTGGAGCGGCTCGATGTGGACGGCGACCGCCGTGCATTTCGCGTGGCGCTGACCGAGCACGGCCGCGCCACCTTTGTCGAGATGGCGCGCCAGCACGAACAGTGGATCGTGGACGCCTTCGAAGGTCTGAGTCCGCGCGATCTGGAGAGCCTGCACAAACTGCTGGGCAAGGTGAAGGCCCATCAACTCGACATCAATCAGCGCATCGAAGAATGAAACACCCCATCCCCGACCACAACCCCATGCGCGGCCAATACACCGCCATGGCCAACGCCCGCCCCGGCCATTTCGCGCTCAGCGTGAACGAAGGCGTGGCCACCGTCACGCTCAACCGGCCCGAGCGCAAGAACCCGCTGACGTTCGACTCCTACGCCGAGTTGCGCGACTGGTTTGTGGCGCTGCAAAAAAGCACCGACATCCGCGCGGTGGTGCTCACCGGCGCGGGTGACAACTTCTGCTCGGGCGGCGATGTGCACGAAATCATCGGACCGCTCACGAAGATGAGCATGCCCGAGCTGCTGGCCTTCACCCGAATGACCGGCGCACTGGTGAGCGCGATGCGCGCCTGCCCGCAGCCCATCGTGGCGGCGCTCGACGGCGTTTGCGCCGGCGCCGGCGCGATGATGGCCCTGGCCGCTGACCTGCGCCTGGGCACACCGCAGGCGACCGTGGCTTTTCTCTTCACCCGCGTGGGCCTGGCCGGTGCCGACATGGGTGCCTGCGCCTTGCTGCCGCGCATGATCGGCCAGGGCCGCGCCAGCGAACTGCTGTTCACCGGGCGCGCCATGACGGCGCAAGAAGGCCACGCCTGGGGCTTCTTCAACACGCTGCACGAGAACGCCGCGCTGCTGCCCGCCGCGCACAAGCTCGCCGCTCAACTCGCGCAAGGACCAACCTTCGCGCACGGCATGACCAAGACCATGCTGCACCAGGAATGGGCCATGACGCTGGACCAGGCCATCGAAGCCGAAGCGCAGGCTCAGGCCATCTGCATGCAGACGCAGGATTTCAAACGCGCCTACGAGGCGTTCGCCGCGAAGCAGCGTCCTGTGTTCGAGGGAGATTGAAATGAAGCAACATCCGTTCGGGCTGAGCCTGTCGAAGCCCTTCCCGCGCACTTCGACAGCGCCCCTTGACCAGCCGGCAGAAAACGGCCATGGGCCGGCCTGAGATGGTTGCCTTCGAACACCCCCACGGCATGCACCCACCGCAGTCGCAGTGGGAACTGCCCTTCTTCGACGCGCACCACCGCGCCATGGCACCGCGCCTGGCCGACTGGACAGCGCTGCAACACGTGAACGAAGCCGACGACCGCGCTGCCTGCCGCGACTGGGTGGCGCGGCTGGGCGAAGCGGGCTGGCTGCGCTACTGCGTGCCCGAGGCGCATGGCGGCGCCCTGCCCGCCCTCGATTCGCGTTCGCTGGTGATCCTGCGCGAGACGCTGGCCTTCCATTCCCCGCTGGCCGACTTCGCCTTTGCCATGCAGGGGCTGGGAAGCGGCGTGATCACGCTCGCCGGCACGCCCGCGCAACAGGCGAACCACCTGCGCGACGTGGCGAGCGGCCAGCAGATCGCGGCCTTTGCGCTGAGCGAACCCGACGCCGGCTCCGACGTCGCCGCCATGACCACACAAGCCGTTCAGACCGCCGACGGCTGGACCTTGAACGGCACCAAGACCTGGATCAGCAACGGCGATCTGGCCGACTTCTACCTGGTGTTCGCCAAGACCGACCCACAGGCCGGTGCGCGCGGCATCAGCGCCTTCATCGTGAAGGCCCGACACCCGGGTCTGGACAGCAGCGAACACATCCACGTCATGGCGCCGCACCCGCTGGCCACGCTGCGTTTCACCGACTGCACGATCGCACCGGACGCGATGGTGGGTCCGCTGCACGGTGGCTTCAAGCTGGCCATGCAGACACTGGACATCTTCCGCGCGTCGGTCGCCGCGGCCGCGCTCGGCATGGCGCGCCGCGCGTTCGCTGAAAGCGTCGCGCAGGCCAGACGCCGCCAGATGTTCGGCCAGCGGCTGGCCGACTTCCAGCTCACACAGGCGCGCCTGGGCGAGATGAGCGCCCTGATCGACGCTGCCGCCCTGCTCACCTACCGCGCAGCCTGGCAGCGCGACTGCAGCGCCACCCAGGGCATGGGCACGGCGGCCTACACCACGGCGGCGGCCGCCGCCAAGCTCACCGCCACCGAGAACGCGCAGCGCGTGATCGACATGGCCGTGCAGCTGTTTGGCGGACGCGGCGTGCAGGTGGGCCAGAAGGTCGAGAGCCTGTACCGCGACATCCGCTCGCTGCGCATCTACGAAGGTGCCAGCGAGGTGCAACTGCTGATCCTCGGGAAGGCCGCACTGAAATGAACCACACGGCCTTTCCTTCCGCCCAGGCAGACCACTTCGTGCACGATCACCTGCCGCCGCCCGGGCAATGGCCCGAGTTGCGCTTCGACCGGCCCGAATTGCAGTTCCCGGCGCAGGTCAATGCGGTGCAGGCGTTGTTCGAGCGCGCGCGCCGTGCCGGTCATGCCGGGCGTCCCCTGTTCCGAAGTGAAGAGCACAGCCTGAGCTACGCGCAGGCGCAGACCGAGGTCAACCGCATCGCCAACGCCCTCACCGTGGATCTCGGCCTGGTGCCCGGCAACCGCGTGCTGCTGCGCGGTGGCAATTCGGTGGCCATGGCACTGGCCTGGCTGGCCACGGTGCAGGCCGGTCTGGTGGCGGTGGCGACCATGCCGCTGCTGCGTGCCAAAGAGCTCGGCGCCATCATCGCCAAGGCAAAGCCCTCGGTTGCGCTGTGCGACGCAAAACTGCAGGACGAACTCAAGGCCGCACTGGCCGCCGATCCGGACACCTCGGGCATGTCGCTGCTGGTGTTCAACACCGGCGGCGCCGACGTGCCCCATTCGCTGGAGACCCTGGCTGCCCGCCAGAGCGAGCACAGCATCCCCTGCACCACCGCGGCCACCGACATCGCGCTGCTGGCCTTCACCTCTGGCACCACCGGCACGCCCAAGGCCGCCGTGCACAGCCACCGCGACCTGCTCGCCGCCTGTGAAACCTGGCCGCGCCATGTGTTGCGCGCCACGCCCGACGACATCGTGGTGGGCTCGCCGCCGCTGGCCTTCACCTTCGGCCTGGGCGGTCTGCTGGTGTTTCCCATGTGGGCCGGCGCCAGCGTGTATTTCCCCTCCATCGCCTACACGCCCGAGGCCATGGTGCAGCTCATCGCCCGCGTGGGCGCCACCATCTGCTACACCGCACCGACCTTCTACCGGCAGATGGCTGCGTTCGCAAAACTGCACGGCATCGGCCAGCTGCGCATCAGTGTGAGCGCCGGCGAGGGCCTGCCCGACGCCACGCGACAGCTCTGGAAAAAGGCCACCGGGCTGGAGATGATCGACGGCATCGGTGCCACCGAGATGTTCCACATCTTCATCTCCTCAGCCCCGGAATCGGTGCGCCGCGGTGCCATCGGCCAGGTGGTGCCGGGCTACACGGCGCGCGTGGTGAATGACGCCGGCGAACCCTTGCCTGCCGGTGAAGTGGGCAGGCTTGCCGTGATCGGACCCACCGGCTGCCGCTACCTCGACGACGCGCGCCAGACGCAGTACGTGGCGGCCGGCTGGAACTTCCCTGGCGATGCCTTCCGCATGGACGCCGACGGCTATTTTTTCTACCAGGCCCGCACCGACGACATGATCATCACCGCCGGCTACAACGTGGCCGGACCGGAGGTGGAAGCCGCGCTGATGCAGCACCCGGCCGTGGCCGAATGCGGCGTGGTGGGCAAGCCCGACGACGAGCGCGGCCAGATCGTGCTGGCCTTCGTGGTGCTCAAGCCCGGCGAAACCGCCGACGCCCTGCAGGTCAAGGCGCTGCAAGACCATGTGAAACACAGCCTCGCTCCCTACAAGTACCCGCGCGAGGTGGTCTTCGTGGACCAGCTGCCGCGCACCGAAACCGGCAAGTTGCAGCGTTTTGCCTTGCGCCAGCGCGCGGGTACCTGACACCCCTCGCCTGGTCTGGCGGCCCCATCCACCACCTCTGTTTTCCTGAAACGACGGCTCTCACATGAAACACCTCCAACCGCCCGGCTGGGCTGCCCCCAGGGGATACGCCAACGGCATCGCTGCGCGCGGCACCCACGTCTTCGTCGGCGGCCAGATCGGCTGGAATGCCAGCCAGACGTTCGAGAGCGACGACTTCATCCAGCAGACCCGCCAGGCGCTGCTGAACATCCGCGAGG
Organism: Hydrogenophaga sp.; assembly: GCF_030373225.1. GTDB lineage: Bacteria > Pseudomonadota > Gammaproteobacteria > Burkholderiales > Burkholderiaceae_C > Hydrogenophaga. The sequence goes on from NZ_JAUCZG010000014.1 coordinate 20,372, forward strand.
TGCTGGCCTGCGCCGACGCCGAGCCGCAGCACATGGTGCGCATGACCTGGTACATCACCGACCGCGTGGAATACAACGCCCGCCTGCGCGAACTCGGCGAGGTGTACCGCGAGGTCATGGGCAAGAACTTTCCGGCCATGACCTGTGTGGAAGTGAGCGCGCTGGTGGAGGCGCGGGCCCGGGTGGAGATCGAGGTGACGGCGGTCGTGCCGGACTGACGGGGAGACCAGCGGCCAGGTCGTCCAACCGCCCCGGGGCGTGGCAGCCGCGGCATTCAAGCGCTGCATCAGCCCGGCAGACGGCCGAACTCACTTTCGGGGTCGATCACCTGCGCCGGCAGGCTGATGGCGAACACACAGCCCGCGTCGGACGCCGATTCGCACCAGATGCGCCCGCCGTGCCGCTCGACGATGCGCTGCGCCAGCGCCAGGCCGGTCCCGATGCCCTCGTAGTCCATGGAATGGTGCTGGCGCTGGAACAGCGCAAACAGGTTGGGCGCATGTTCCAGATCAAAGCCCACGCCGTTGTCGCGCACAAAAACCACCCGCTCGCCGGAGCTGTCGGCCCACTGACCCACCTCGATGCGGGCCAGGGGGCGGGTGCGGGTGAAGCTCACCGCGTTCTGCAGCAGGTTGCGCAATACCTCGGCCAGCAGGATCGCGTCGCCACGCACCTGGGGCAGATCGTCATCGATCACCCACTCGATCGCGCGCGCCGGGTGCTCCGCCTGAAGGTGCCGCACCACGCCATGCACCAGCGGGCTCAAGGGAACCTGCTGCCGGGCCAGCGACACCCGCCCCATGCGGGCGTACTCCAGCAGTCCTTCGATCATCAGGCCCATGCGTTTGCTGGCCTTGGCGATGGAAGCCTGGTACTGCAACAGCTGGCTGTCGCCGTTCGGTCCGATCCGCTCCTGGGCGAGCGCAACGAAACTGGAGATGTGGCGCAGCGGCGCGCGCAGGTCGTGCGAGACGCTGTGCGAGAAGACGTCGATGTCCCGGTTCGCCGCCACCAGCTGGTTGGTGCGCCGGGCCACCCGCTCCTCGAGTGTCCGCTTGAGCTCGGCCAACTGGTGCTCGGCGCGGCTGCGCTCGGTGGCGTCCACCACCACCGCACTGGCGCACAGAAACTGCCCCTGGGCACCGAGCACCGGCTCCACGCCGAACTCGGCCCGAAACACCCTGCCTTGCGGCCCCGCCAGGTCCAGCTCCAGGGGAGCGACCGCGCGACCACGGGCCAGCAAGGCGAGATGCGCGCCGAGCAACGCGCGCGAATGCGCGTCGTCCAGGCCCACGAGCGTGAGGAAGTCGGTGGCCTGCGTCGGCCGACCCGACTCGATCGCGGTGGCATCCAGTGCCAGCCATCGGACCAGGGTGCGGTTGATGTGGACCACGCTCAGCCCGGCGTCAACGCAGACCAGCCCGCAGGCGGCATGGTCGTAGAGCGCGTCAGGGCCCGTGGAGCGTTCAGGAAAGGCCGACGTGTTGTCCATGGCGTCTCGCTCGTGTGGGGTGCAGGAAGGGCGATCGGCAGACCCGGCCCGGGCCCCTTGATGGGCGCGCCGGCGGTTCCGGATTTCAGTATCGGCCAAAAGGTCGGGAAAAGTGTCCCCTTTTTGACCAGGAAAGCCGGTGCCATCCCGCTGCGCCCATGTGGGGCCCGGCCCCTGATGGTTCATTAGCTGTTCTGATGAATCAGCTGGTTCAGCTGAGGATCGCTTAAAATGCGGGTTAACCCTAGTGAGCTCCCTGATGTTGAAGTACCTCCAAACCCTTTTCCAGACGCCCCGTTTCCCGGTCGGCGTTCGTGTCAACCGCCTCCACCAGGGCAGCCTGGACCGCACAGACGGCCGCGTCGTGGCCCAGACCGCCGACGGCGTCCTGGTCGAATGGCCCCGCAACGGCAGCGGCTGGGAGCGCCCGCACGCGCTGTGCCAGCAGGGCTGATCACCGACGCCGCGCCGCAGGCCCATGAAAAACGCCAGCTTTCGCTGGCGTTTTTCATGGGCCCGATGCGGGCATTCAGGTGCGCACGCGTCCGTCGCCCGTCAGCATGGACAACTCGGCGTAGCGCGAGGCCACGTGGTTGGTCGGGCTCAGCGAAATCGAGTACCCCCCCATGGACGTGTTGCCGATCGACTCCAGGCCGCTGATGAGGCTGTCGCGCGAGATGCGCGAGCCGGCCCGGCGCAGGCCTTCGGCGAACAGCTTGGCGGCCAGGAAACCCTCCATGCTGGAGAAGTTGGCCTGAACCTTGTTGCCACCTTTGGCGATGGCCTCCTGAAACTCACGCGAGATCGGTTTGGACGCCGTGTACGGCGTGGGCATCACCTGGGACACGACCACCCCGGCGCCGTCCTTGCCCAGTTCGTCGGCCAGCGCCTGCGTGCCCACGAAGGACACGTTGTAGAAAGTACCGCCGTATCCTGCGGCCTTGGCCGCGCGGATGTAGGCCGCACACGACTTGTAGGCACTGATCTGCACCACCGCATCGGGCTTGGCCGCATTGATCTTCTCGACCGCCTGCGCCACTTCCACCGAGTTGCGCTCCACCGTGGCCGTGGCCACCGGCTCCAGGTTGCGGGCCTTCAGCGCGAGCACCGTGCCGTCGAGTCCGGCCTTGCCGTAGGCGTCGTTCTGGTGGAACACCGCGATCTTCTTCAGACCGAGGTTGGTGAGCTGGCGCACGATCAGCTCGGTCTCGTCGTTGTACGAAGCGCGCAGGTGAAAGGCGAGCCGGTTGAACGGCTGGCGCAGGCCCATGGCGCCGGTGAAGGGCGCGAAGAAGGGGAGTTCGGCCTTGAAGGCCAGCGGCAACGCGGCCACGCTGGTGGGTGTGCCGATGTAGCCAAACAGCGCGAACACATCGGCTGCAATCAGCTTGTTGGTGTTTTCGGCACAGCGGTCGGGCTCGTAGCCGTCGTCGAGTTGCAGGATCTCGATGCGCTGCTGGTTCACCCCGCCCTGGCCGTTGATCTGGTCGAAATACAGCTTGGCACCCGCGTGGAACTGGATGCCCAGCTGCGCTGCGGCACCGGTGAAGGCCGCCGACTGGCCCAGCACGATGCGGTTGCCCGATTGCGCACGCAAGCCCGGTGCGCCGAGTGCGGCAACACCAGCGACGAATCCCGTGAAATGGCGGCGGGTGAGACCCGAAGCGGAGGAAGGTGTCATGGGGTGGATGGCTCCAGAAAAGGCATCGGAGGCCGCGTCGGGAGGCACTCCCCGCCGACGCGCACATTGCAAACATTTGTATCACTCGATGCTACCCACCCCCGTACCGTGTGCCGAGGCACTTGGTCCACCCATTCAACCGCTCATCGGGCTGTGCGCCGCTCGTGCGCGCCGACAAGGCCCGGGTGGAGTTGGTGGGCGGGGGTGGTGGGACCTTGCAAGGCGGGCCCGCCTGCGGGCTCCGCAGGATGGGTCCTTACCTTGCACTGCAACATCCCCCACATGTGGTGGGCCCGGCGTGGGCCGCGTGATAGTTTGCACGCTTCGCCGCAGCAGAGCCCGCCATGAACCTCCAACGATTTCTCGACGCCCAGGAACCGGTGTACGCACAGGCGCTGGAAGAACTCAGGGCGGGTCGCAAGCACAGCCACTGGATCTGGTTCGTCTTTCCCCAGCACCGCGGCCTGGGCAGCAGCCAGAAGGCGCAGTTTTACGGCATCGAATGTCTCGACGAAGCCCGCGCCTACCAGAAACACCCGGTGCTGGGCCGCCGCCTGCACGAGTGCACGACCGCCGTGTTGCGCCACACCCAGCAGGCGGCCAGCCAGATCCTGGGCGTTCCTGACGATCTCAAGTTTTTCTCCTGCATGACCCTGTTCAGCGAAGCCGCCCCGCAGGAACTGGTCTTCCGTCTGGCACTGCAGGCCTTCTTCAACGGTTCGAAAGACCCGGAAACCCTGCGCCTGTGCGGCCTCGCCAGCAGCTCCGCGCCCGGCGCGCGACCCGACGGCCCACCCCAGCAAAACCTGTCGGCTGCATCGCTCTGGCCGATGCGCTGACCGGCCGCCCTGGCCGGCGGCAGGACCGCCTCACCCGGCCCGGCGCCACCGCAGCGGGTCACACCGCGCTGTTGTGCGGGATCAGGCCGGCGGCTTCCTCGAAATCGAGTGTGTCGAGCAAATCCGACAGGCGCTGCACCGGTGCCGGCCCCAGCCGCGCGGCCAGTGCGCCGCGCTGCCCGGCAAAAAACGACAGGGCTTCCAGGTTCTGGTCGAGCAGCAGCTGGCGGAACTGCGCCAGCGCTGGATCACCGATCGCACTGGCGCCCTGAACGACGGTTCCGGAGGCAGGCTGCGGGCTGCACAGCTCGCCGGTGGCTTCTTCGAGTTCGGCCAGCGCAGCGCACAGCGGTGGCCACTGCTGCAGCACCGCGTTCCAGGGAGACTGGGCACGCAGCAGGTCCTCCAGCACCCGCGCCGCAGCGGCCAGCGGGCGCGCTTCCACCATGCCGGCACCGCCCTTGAGCTTGTGCATGCGGGCGGCCATCGATGCGCGCGCAACCGCGTCGGCGCTGGCCGGCAGCGGCTCGCGCTGCAACGGCCCGAACTCGTCGAGCAGTCGTCGCAGCGAGCGGCGCAACAGCGCTTCATCGCCCCCCATGCGATCGAGCGCGGCGCGGTGGTCCATGCACCGGACCGCGCCCCACGGGCCCGGATCGGAGGGCGCGGCTGCCGGTGCCGGTGCCGGCGGCAAGGCACTGACCGCCTCGCCGCTGCTGCGGGCGCGCTCGATGTGTTCGCGCAGAACCTGCTGCAGTTGCAACAGGTTGAGCTCCTTGCTCAAGAAGTCGTTCATGCCGGCGGCCAGCGCGTCATGCCGGTCATCCGGCCGGGTGCCCGCGCTCAGGGCAATCACCGGCAGCGTGATCAGGGCCAGTTCGCCCCGGATGCGGCGGGTGGTCTCCAGCCCGTCCATGTCGGGCATCTGCACGTCCATCAGCACCGCATCGAAGCGCCGGGGCCAGCTGGCCAGGTGCGTCAGTGCCTGGGCGCCTGAACGGGCGCAGGTGGCCACCGCCCCCAGGCGCTGCAACTGGTGGCGGGTGATATCGAGGTTGATGTCGCTGTCGTCCACCAGCAGGATCTGCAGGCCCTGCAACGCGGGCGCCGCGGTTGGCACCGGCGGTGCCGACGGCTTCCCTGCGCTGGCGTCGTCGGTCGGCGGCGCCAGCGCATCATGCAGCGCGCGCAAGGGTGCCGGATCGAAGCCCCTCAGCAGGCGCAAGGCTTCTTCCCCGTGCGATGCCTGGCGGGCCGAAGCCAGCGCTTTTTCAGCTCGGGAGCCAAGGTCCACCAGCGGGGTGATGCCCAGCGTTGCGGCCAGGCCCTTGAGGGTGTGTGCCACGCGCGCACCAGACTTGAAGTCACCGGCCTGCAAACCCGTTTCCAGATCGCTCATCTGGCGCGCATGGTCGTCGATGAAGCGCCCGAGAAACCGCGCATAGGCCCGGGTGCTGCCGCCCATGCGGTGCAATGCGGCACCCAGGTCGATGCCCTGCGCGTCCGCCAACGCCAGCGCCTGCGCCGGCAGCACCGACCCCTCGATGGCGGCACCGCGTTCGCCAGCAGCGTCTGCGTGCCGGGCAGGTGCGGTGTGGCGCTGGATCGTGCGCACCAGTTGCGCCAGATCGAAGGGTTTTCCCACGTGGTCGCTCATGCCCGCCTGCAGGCTCGCTTCGCGGTCGCTGGCCATGGCGTTGGCGGTCATGGCGATCACCGGCAAGGCGCCCAGGCCGAGTTCGCCGCGAATGCAGCGGGTCGCGGTGTAGCCGTCCATCACCGGCATCTGCACGTCCATGAGCACCAGGTCGAACGCCGCGCCGTCCGCGCCCAGCATGTCCACCGCGATCTGTCCATTGCCCGCCACGGTGACGCGTGCACCCTCGCCGGCCAGCAGCTCGCAGGCCACCTGCTGGTTGGTCTCGTTGTCTTCCACCAGCAGGATGTGCAGGCCCTGCAGTGCCTCCTGGCGCCGGGTCTGTGCGGTGGCAGCCGGGCCGCCGGCACGGTCTTCGCGGGCCAGCGTCAGCGCATCGGCCAGCATGGAGCCGGTGACGGGCTTGATCAGGTAACCGTCGAGCAGGTTCTTTTCCGTGCGGTCCTTGCTCTCCAGCCATTCGCGGCCATGCGCCGTGACCATGATCAGCAGGTCCAGCGCCTCGCACAGCGGCGCCGACTTGAGCCGGCGCGCCGATTCCCAGCCATCAAGACCGGGCATGTGCCAGTCCATGAACACGGCATCGAAGCGCCGTCCACGCTGGCGTGCCTGCGTCAGGCGCTCGATGGCCTCTTCTCCGCTGGCCACCACCTCCACCCGCCAGCCATTGGCCCGGGCCATGGACGACAGGGTGTCGCGGGCGATGTCGCTGTCGTCCACGATCAACACGTCCAGTGCACGCCCGGCAGGCTCGGTCTGCAGGCCCTGCCCCGCCGCCGGCAACTGCAGCGCGATGGAAAAGCGGAACACGGTTCCGCGTCCGACCTCGCTGTGCAGCGAGAGCTCGCCACCCATCATGGCCACCAGGCGCTGGCAGATCACCAGCCCCAGGCCGGTGCCACCGAAGCGGCGAGTCGTCGTGGCCTCGGCCTGCGTGAAGCCCTCGAAAATGCGGGCCTGGTTTTCCGGCGCAATGCCGATGCCGGTGTCGCGCACGGCCACATCGAGCATCACCTGCGCCTCGCCCACGCGCCGCGCGCGCAACGACACCACCACCTCGCCAAAGTCGGTGAACTTGATGGCATTGCCGGCCAGGTTCATCAGGATCTGGCGCAGGCGCAGGGCGTCGCCGACGAGCACCGGAGGCACATCGGCGCCGATGTCGAACAGCACCTCGATCTCCTTCTCGCCAACGCTGGCCGACAGCACGGTGGCCAGTTCGCGCAACACGTGGTCCAGGTTGAAAGGGTAGGGATCGAGCGTGAGCTTGCCCGCCTCGACCTTGGAGAAATCGAGGATGTCGTTGAGCAGGCCGAGCAGCGATCGCGCCGCGTTTTCGGTCTTCGCGGCGTAGTCGAGCTGGCGCGGCGACAGACCCGTGCGCTGCAGCAGCGACAGCATGCCCAGGATGGCGTTCATCGGGGTGCGTATCTCGTGGCTCATGTTGGCGAGGAACTGGCTCTTGGCGTGCGAGGCCGCCTCGGCCGCCACCGCCGCCTGCACGACCTCGGTGATGTCGAAGCGAAAGCTCACCACATGGCCGTCGGGCATGGCGCGCTCCACCACCCGCAGGGTTCGCCCACCGGGGATGTTGCGCTGCCAGTCACCGCCCTGCCGGTGATCGCGCACCCGCTCGGCCACCCATTCCTCGGTGCGCCCGCGCGCGGCAGGCGGCTCGTGCAGCGCCAGGCTGGCGCGCACCACGGTCTCGAATTTCACGCCGGGGCGCAGCACTTCGTCGATTTCGCGGTACAGCTCGCGGTAGCGTTCGTTGATGAACACCAGCTCGTCCGCGGCATCGAAGATCACCACGCCGGCTCCGGTGACCTCCAGTGCGCTGGACATGAGTTCGTTGGAGCGCCGGGCCTGGTTTTCGGCTTCGCGCCGGGCCGAGATGTCGACATAGGTGGTGACGAAGCCTCCCTTGTCCATCCGGCCCCGGCGCAACTCGATCACCTCCCCGCCGGGCAGGATGCGTTCGAACTGCTGCTTGCTCCCGGCCGTGACCGCCGCGTGGATGAGCTCACGCACCTGTTGCTCCACGTCGCCCGGACCAAAATCGCCCCGCTCGGCATTGAAGCGCACCATGTCCTCGAACCGGCTCACGCCCGGCTGGCACAGGTGGGCCGGCAGGCCGAACAGGCGGCCGAACTCGGTGTTGGCCACCAGCAGGCGGCCATCGGCGCCGATCATGCTGAGCGCACACGGCAGGCTTTCGATCACGTTGGTGAGCAGTTCGTGGCTGCGCTCCATGGCTTCGGAGAGCTGTCGGGCGGCGGTCACGTCCTGCATCGCCCCGACCAGGCCGCGTGGCACACCGCCCCGCACATCGAGCTCTCCCACGGCGCGCACCCGGATGGAGCGGCCAGAGGCCGTGACCAGCGGCAGTTCGACATCAAAGCCCTGCCCGGTTTCCAGCACCTCCCGAAAACCGGCCTCCACCACACTCCGTGCCTCGGGCGGGAAGTAGGACATGGCCTCCTTCAGGGTCGGCCGGTGTCCGGGCTCGAGGTCGTGGATGCGGCAGGTCTGGTCGGTCCAGAGAATCTCCCGGGTGGCGAGGTCCATCGCCCAGCCACCGACGCCGCCGATGCGCCCGGTGCGGTCCAGGAACGCCTGGCTGGCCTGCAGTTGTGCCTCGCTCTGGCGACGTTCGGTGACATCGCTCTGGATCGCCATGAAGCCCATGAAGTCGCCGGCGTCGGAGATCAGCGGCTGTATCTCGAGTTCGATCCAGTACTCGCGCCCGGACTTGCTGCGGTTGAGCAATTCACCGTGGTAGGGCTGACCGGCATCCAGCGAGGTCCGGATGCGGGCAAGCTCCTGCACGTCGGTGCCCTCGAACTGCACGAGTTCTCCGGGGCGCCGACCCATCACCTCGGCCATGGTGTAGCCGGTGATGCGCTCGAAGCCGTCATTGACCCAGGTGATGCGCCGCGCCGTGTCGGTGATGACCACCGCGTTGGACGTGCGGCGGGCAACCACTGCGAGCCGCTCGAGGTTGATCGTCATCGAGCGCGCCAGCGCCTCGGCCCGCAGGCGGGCGCGAACCGCATGCGACGCCATCCAGGCCAGCGCCAGCGTGAGCAGCACGCCCACGCCGAGCACAACGTATGCCGGCGTCTGTGTCACCGATCGTTCGAAGGCGCGCGTGCTGCTGGTCTGCAGCACGAAAGTGCGCCCGTACAGTTCGAAGTGCAGGCGCTGGCTGTAGGCGGCGGATGGCGCCAGCCGGGGCTCGGTGGTGCGGGTGATGCCCTCTCCGCTCTCGATCACGTGATAGCCGGCCACCCAGTTTTCGGGCTGGGGCGGCGCCTGCCCGGCGTACAGCTGGAAGGTGACGAGGTCGTCCGTGATGCCGGTGATGCCGCGCAGCATGTCGCGCGCGATCAGGGGGGCATACAGCACGCCCGTGAGTCTGGCCTGGCGCTCCTCCACCGTCGCCGGCACCACCCCGCCCGCGTACACCGGCATCAGCAGCAGAAAGCCGGGCGAGGGCGAACCGTCCCGGACCAGGGGCACCGGCGGGGTGAGTGTGGTCTCGCCGCTGTTGATGGCGTGTTCGATGGCGGCGCGACCGCGCGGGTCGCTGCCGATGTCGGCGCCCATGGCGCCGGGGTTGAGTTCTTCCGGCTCGACATACCGGATGACATAGAGGGTGTCGTGCTGCTTCTCGCCGAACTGGCGCAGCGCCATGCCGGGCGCATCACCCGCGCGCATCGCACGTTGGTAGGCCGGCCAGTCGGCTCGCTGAACACGGTCGACCCAGCCAAGGCCACGGCTGCCCGGCAGTTCACGGCGCAGGTCCATCGAATCGACCAGGGCCCGGAATTCGTCGCGATCGACCCGTTCGCTCGCGGCATGGGCGCCCCGCGCACCGCGCAGACCATAGGCCGCCGACGCCAGCCGCTGGGAGACTTCGGTCGCCAGCAGATCGCTCTTGCGCCAAAAATCCGTCTGGGCATCGGCGCGCACGCGCGCGGCCAGGCTGTATGCGCCGAGCGCACTGACGATCAGACCCAGGCAGAGGATCACCGCCGTCAGGCTGAAGCTGGCGAACGTCTTCCCGCGGCTGGGCAGTTCGGATTTCATCGATGCAGGCTCCGGTGACGGCGGTGGCGATGGAGATCGGGGCGGCAAGGCATCCGCGATCCATCGCACGGCCAGGCTCGCAGGGCCATCCCTGCGGCAGGAGGCTTCAGTGTCTTGTCGGCAGCGGCGGCGAAAACCTGAATCAAGCGGTGACTTGGGGCTCTTTTCCCGCCTTTGGGCGGCGCGGATCGGCCGAACATCGATCCCTCAACAACTGGAGCTGCCGTGGCCCTCCCAACGCACGACCCCACGATCGAACGCCGCCGCGTGCTGATCGTCGACGACGACCCGTCCATGGTGCACGTGCTCGCGCGCACCTTGATGGACTGCGCCCAGCTCTACTTTTCGGTCCGGGGCGAAGACGCCCTCAAGAAGCTCGAGGCACACGCGCCCGACCTGATGCTGATCGACGTGGACATGCCCGACCTGAGCGGCTACGAGGTGATGCAGCGCATGCAGCAGAGCCCGCGCACCCGCAACACCCAGGTGATCATGGTCACGTCGCACACCGAAGAGAGCTATCGCCGCCGCGCCATGGAGCTCGGGGCGGTGGATTTTTTCCTCAAACCCGTGAACCGGGTGGAGATCCGCGAACGCGTGGACCAGCTGATCAACCAGCAGGTCGAGGCCATCGAACTGAGCTTCTCGGACCACGGCGATTTCACCAGCAAGACCGCACTGGCCGCCGACGCCAGGCCACAGACCGCGCGCGCCCGGCAGACGGAACACACGCCCGACTTCGCACCGACCGACATCCTCGAGCAGTTCACCACGCCCCTGCCCTTGCTCGACCTGCCCCGGGCTGCGTCCCCACGCCCAGCCCCGCCGCCCAGCCAGCCAGCACCACACGGCGCCGACCAGATCACCTCCGAGCTGTTCGAACGAATGTCGGCCATCCTGGAGCAGACCGAGTCGATCCGGCAAACCGACCACAAAAGCCTGTCCCCCGCGGTGTCGCACCGCATCGCCCGCATCGAGGAAGAATGCGCCGAGGTGATCCAGTTGCTGGTGACGTTGAGCGACGGCGGGTAGGCCTACGGTGCCGCGCGTGCGAGGAAATGCGCCAGTGCTTTCAGGTCGGCGTCGGCGATGCCGTAGAGCGAGGCGGCCATGATGGTGTCTCGACCGGTGGCCTGGTTGTTCTTGAACTGCAGCATCGAATACAGCAGGTAGTCCTCACGCTGGCCTGCCAGCCGGGGCATCTGTTCGCGTCCGCGGTAGTCGGGCAGGTGGCAGGTGCCGCATCGCATGGACTCGGCCAGTGCCTTGCCCTGCGCCATGAGTGCCGGGTCGCCCGCAGGCGGCGTGTTGCGCGCGGGCAGCCGGGCGAAGTGCACCGCCATGGCGGTGATCTCCGCATCGCTCACGCCATCGAGCTGGCCCTTCATGGCCGGTATCTCGCGCAGACCCTCGCGGATGATGACGAGCTGGTTTTCGATGAAGACCCTGGGCTGACCCGCCAGCGACGGGATGCCGGGCAACTGCGAGTTGCCGTCCGCCCCGTGGCAGGCCGCACAGGCCATCAGGCGCACCGACACGTCTTGCGCCCAAACCGGGGCACCGACCCACAGCAGCAGCGCGAGGAGTGCAGGCACTCCCCGTGCGCGAGACGGCTGACGCCTCACTTCGCGTAGGTCACGCGGTAGATCGCGCCGAGCTGTTCATCGGAGACCAGCATCGAGCCGTCCTTCATTTGCAGCATGTAGGCCGGACGGCCCCAGAACGACTGGTCGGCCTCGTTCATGAAGCCGGTCATGAAGGGCACCACCTGGCTGTTCTTGCCATCGGCACCGGCCTTGACCATCACGATGTCGTAGCCGATCTTCTTCGTGCGGTTCCACGAACCCTTGCGCGCATTGAACAGCACGCCCTTGTACTCGGCCGGGAACATGTTGCCGGTGTAGAAGGTCACGCCCATGCTGGCGGCGTGCGGGCCCATGAGGGCCACGGGCTGCTCCACGCCGGCACAGGCGTTGTCCTTCTTCACGTCGGGGTCGGGCAGGTTGCCCTGGTGGCAATGCGGAAAGCCGAAGTTCAACCCCACCTTGTGCAGGCGGTTGACGGTGTCGTTGGGGGTGTCCTCGCCCATCCAGTCGCGGCCGTGGTTGCTGAACCAGAGCTCTTTGGTGGTCGGGTGCCAGTCGAAGCCCACGCTGTTGCGCACACCGGTGGCCACCACCTCCATGCCCGAGCCGTCGGGGTTGTAGCGGCGGATCTGGGCGTACTCGGGCGTGGGCAGCGCGCAGATGTTGCACGGCGCACCGAAGGGCACGTAGAGCTTGCCGTCCGGGCCGAAGGCGATGTACTTCCAGTTGTGGTGCTGCTCCGTCGGCAGCTTGAAAGCCGCGGTCATGTCCACCGGCGCCACCGCCGGGTTTTTCTCGATGCCGTCGAAACGCAGCACCTTGTTGATGGCCATCACGTAGAGCGCACCATCCTTGAAGGCCACGCCGGCGGGCTGCACCAGCTTGTCGACCACGGTGCGCACCGTGCGCTCGCTGCCATTGTTGGTGACCTCGTACACACGACCCAGGCCGCGCGTGCCCACATAGATCCTGCCTTCGTCGCCCATGGCCATGGCACGTCCGCCCGGCAGGCCGGTGGCCCAGACCTCGACCTTGAAACCCGGCGGCAGTTTGATCTTGTCGATCGGGATGTCGGCCGCGGGCGTGACGGTGTTCTTGCCGGCCAGGGGTGCCAGCGTCGAGGTGGCCATGCTCTCGGGCATGCCTTGTTTCCAAGCCGGCGCGGGGGGCGCGGCTGGTGCGGCGGTCTGGGCCAGCAGGGTGGTCGCGCCCAGGGCCAGGGCCAGGCCCACGCCCACCGAGCTCATGCGGTGAAGGGATGTCATCGGTTTGTCTCCTGAAGATTTTTTGAGGGCACTTGTGTTGCATCGTCACGGGTGAAGGGCCACACCCGACCGCGCGATGTTGCGCGATCGTGAGCATGGTAACGGTCGCGAAGAAGACTGGGAAGCGGCCTCGATGCTGCACTGCGGCTACAGTGCAGCGGCCCGTTCACCACCTGCAGGAATCCCATGTCCGATGTCGCACGCTTCGATCTCTACGCCTTCTGGCGCACCTCGGCCACCTACCGTGTGCGCGTGGCCTTTCACCACAAGGGCGTGCAGCCCAACGAGATCAAGGTCGATCTCGAGGCGGGCGAACAGCGCGGCGCGGCCTGGCTCCAGATCAATCCCATGGGTGCGATTCCGGCGCTGATCGACCACGCACCCGACCAGCCCCGCACGCCCATCACGCAGTCGCTGGCCATTCTCGAATTCATCGAAGAGACACACCCCACGCCCGCCTTGCTGCCGCCCGATGCGCACGGCCGCGCCCGCGTGCGCTCGCTCGCCGCGATGCTGGCGGCCGACACGCATCCGCTGATCACGCCGCGGGTGAAAAAGCACCTCACGGACGTCGGTGGTTTCGACGAAGCGGCCTGGCGCGCCTGGCAGATCCATTGGTTCACCACCGGACTGCAGGCGTTCGAGCAGCGCCTGGCCAGCGAGCCGGAGACCGGCACCTTCTGCCATGGCCATACGCCCACCTTCGCCGACATCTGTCTGGCCAGCATCGTGGTCATGACGCGCATCTTCAAGATCGACGTGCCCGACATTCCCAACGTGCAACGCATCATGGCCGCCTGCGAACAACTCGACGCGTTCGCGCGTGCCGCACCCGGCCTGCAGGCCGGCGCACCCCGGTCCTGAGCGCCGGCCTGCCCGCCCCGGGTTTTGCAATTTCTGAAAATTTGATTTTCAGCCCGGGGGTTCTCTGTCTGTTGTGCTCGACATAGAGTGCCCGCTCGGCCCGGCACGGGCCCGATCCTGCGCGAGCGGCGCAGCGACCCCGCACAACAACCCAGGAGACATGACATGAACGAAGACCTGACCGACCAGCTGCTGATCCGTCAGATGGTGGAGCGCTGGGCGGTGTGGCGCGACGCGGGCGACTGGCACCGATTCGCTTCGGTGTGGCACCCCCAGGGCGTGATGATGGCCACCTGGTTCCAGGGCCCGTTCGCCGACTTCATCCGCGTGACGCAGGAGGGCTGGGCCAAGGGCGTGAGCATCCTGCACTTTCTGGGTGGCTCGGCGATCGAGGTGGCGGGTGAACGCGCCATCGCGCAGACCAAGATGACCATCTCCCAGCGCGGCATGGTCGAAGGCGAACACGGTCCGGTGCTGTGCGACGTGGTGTGTACCGGTCGCTTCTACGACTTCGTGGAGAAGGTCGATGGGCAGTGGAAGCTGCTGCACCGCCAGCCGATCTATGAGAAGGACCGCATCGACGCGGTCGACCCTGCGGCCCGGCTCTCGCTCGACCAGCAAGCCCTGGCCGGGTTTCCCGAGGGCTACCGCCATCTGGCCTACATCCAGACGCGCATCGGCTACACGGTCAAGCTCGACATGCCCATGCTCAAGGGTGCGCAGGTCGAGGCCTTGTACCGGCGCGGTGCCGCCTGGCTGGCGGGCGGGGCGCTGGAGCGCGAGGTCCATCCCGCCTGAGGCCGCACGCACCCGATTCACCGCTCGACAACAACACCGGAGACCGACATGACCGACCGCAGCCCCCTCTCGACCTCTCGCCGCCATCTCGTCGCCGCACTGCCTGCGGCCTGCCTGCTGAGCGCGGTCGCACCCGCAGCCTGGGCGCAGGCCGACTTTCCTTCACGCGCGCTGCGCGTGATCGTGCCGCAGCCACCCGGCGGGGGTTTCGACTTCGTGGCGCGCGCGCTTGCTGAGCGCCTGGCGAAGCGGCTGGGCCAGCCGGTGGTGGTGGAGAACCGCACCGGTTCGGGCACGCTGATCGGTACCGACGCGGCGGCCAAGGCCGCCGCCGACGGTTACACGCTGCTCACGGGTTCGGTGTCGAACATGGTCCTGAACATGGGCCTGTACAAGAACCTCTCGTACGACAGCCTGCGCGACTTCGAGCCGGTGGGCCTGGCCGTGAGCTACAGCTACACGCTGATCGCGCGCGCTGACCTGCCCTTCAAGTCGCTGGCCGAGGTGGTGGCCCATGCCAAGGCCAATCCGGGCAAGCTGACCTACGCCTCGGCCGGCAACGGCTCGGGCCAGCACGTGCTGGCGGCCGCGCTCTGGCAACTCGCCGGCGTGGAGATCACCCATGTGCCGTACCGGGGTGCGCAGGCCGCCTACACCGACCTGCTCGGCGGTCGCGTCGACATGTTCTTCGACCTCACCCCCACCACCCGTTCGCACATCGAGTCGGGCAAGGTGTTCCCGCTCGCGGTCTCCGGCGCAGAGCGCAACGCCCTGCAACCCACCGTGCCCACGCTCATCGAGACCGGCGTGGCCAGGCTCGACCTGGAATCGTGGTTCGGCTACTTCGCACCCCGCGGCACACCGCCACAAGCCCTGCAGCGCCTGCGCACCGAGCTGGCCGCCGTGATCGCCGAACCCGAGCTGCGCGAGGTCTTCACCAAGGCCGGCGGCAAGCCCCTGACGATCAGCGTGGAGCAGACTTCGGCGATGCTCAAGCGCGATGTGGAGCGCTGGAGCGCCCTGATCCGTGCCGCCAACATCTCGCTCGACTGATCCCTTCCTTCATTTCAGGACACCCCATGACATTCCAGGTCGTTGCCATTTCAGGCAGCCTTCGCAAGAACTCCACCAACACCATGGCGCTGCGCGCCGCACAGCGGCTCGCACCCGAAGGCATGCAGATCGAGATTGCCGACATTGCCGATATCCCGTTCTACAACGACGATGTGCGCGCCGCCGGTGAGCCCGCCGCCGTGACGGCGCTGAAGGCGAAGATCGCCTCCGCCGACGCGGTGCTGATCGCAACGCCCGAGTACAACTTCTCGATTCCCGGTGTGCTCAAGAACACGCTGGACTGGATGTCGCGTCCGCCCGCACCACCGTTCGACGGCAAGCCGGTGGCCATCCTGGGTGCGAGCCCGGGCCCGGTGGGCACGGCCCGTGTGCAGTACCACCTGCGCCAGGTGCTGGTGTTCCTCAATGCCTTCACACTGAACAAGCCCGAGGTGTTCATCAACCTGTCGGGAACGAAGTTCAATGCCGACGGCGAACTGACCGACGAGACCACCGCCCGGTTCATCGGTGAGCAGCTGGTGGCCCTGCGCACGCTGGCTGAGCGCGTCGCGCCCCGCTGAGGCCCACCCAAACCCCCGTGACAGCGCAGCCGGCAGCGGCTGACTAAGATGCCCGGGTCCATTTGAAAACACCGGGAGACACCATGTTCGACACCGCGATCGCGGGCAGCCTGCCCAAACCGGCCTGGTTGGCCGAAACCGAAAAACTATGGCCGCAATGGAAGGCGCAAGGGCCGGAGCTGCAGCAAGCCAAGGCAGATGCCACCCTGCTGTGGATCAAGGCACAGGAAGATGCGGGCCTGGACGTGATCGGCGACGGCGAGCAGGCGCGCCAGCACTTCGTGCACGGCTTTGTCGAGCAGGTCGAGGGCATCGACTTCGAGCACAAGGTGACCATGGGCATCCGCAACAACCGCTACGACGCCCAGGTGCCGCAGGTGGTGGCACCGCTGCGCCTGAAGGGCCGCGTGCACGCGTTCGAGGCACAGCTCGCGCGCAAGCACACGAAGAAAAAACTGAAGTTCACGCTGCCCGGCCCCATGACCATCGTCGACACCGTGGCCGACCGTTACTACGGTGACAAGGTGAAGATGGCGATGGCGTTTGCCGAGCTGCTCAACCAGGAAGCACTGGCGCTGCAGGCCGACGGGGTGGACATCATCCAGTTCGACGAACCGGCCTTCAACGTCTACATGCAGGACGCGGCCGACTGGGGCGTGGCCGCGCTCGAGGTGGCGGCGCGCGGCCTCACCTGCACCACGGCGGTCCATATCTGCTACGGCTACGGCATCAAGGCGAACGTCGACTGGAAGCAGACGCTCGGGGAGGAATGGCGCCAGTACGAGCAGGTGTTTCCGGCGCTCGCAAAAAGCAGCATCGACCAGGTGAGCCTGGAGTGTTTCCACTCGCACGTGCCGCCCGAGCTGATGCAACTGCTCGAAGGCAAGGACGTGATGGTGGGCGTGATCGACGTGGCCAGCGACGTGATCGAGACGCCTGAGCAGGTGGCCGACACCATTGGTCTGGCCCTGAAGTACGTGCCCAGGCAGCACCTGATTGCCTGCACCAATTGCGGCCTGGCGCCCATGAGTCGCGAAGTCGCCATGGCCAAGCTCGAAGCGCTGGCCCAGGGCGCCGCACTGGCGCGTCAGCGCTACGGAGCCTGAATGCGCGCACCCCTGCCCCCCGCCGATCTGGCCGACCTGGGCCTGTGTCCCGACCGCATGCGCCGGCTGGTGGACGTGCTGCAGGCCGATGTTGAACGCGGCCGCCTGCCCGGCGCGGTGGTGGTGCTCGCGCGCCACGGCCGCATCGCCCTGATGCAGGGCATCGGGCGGCTCGATCCGGCGCGCGACACTCCCATGCCGCTCGACGCCGTGTTCCGCATCTACTCCATGACCAAGCCCATCGTGTCGGTGGCGGTGATGATGCTGATCGAACAAGGCCGCCTGAAGCTGGCCGACCCGGTGCACCAGCACCTGGGCGAGTACGCCGGGCAGCAAGTGGCGGTGCCCACACCCGGCGGCGTGACGCTGCGGGCGGTGCAGCGGGCCGCCACGGTGCAGGACCTGCTGCGCCACACGGCCGGCCTCACCTACGAATTCCTCGGTGACTCCCCGGTTCAGCAGATGTACCGGCAGTGCACCTTGGGCTCGCGCGCTCGCAGCAACGCCGAGTTCAGCCAGGCACTGGCCGCGTTGCCGCTCATGGCCGAACCCGGCAGCGAATGGGCCTACAGCCGCGCCACCGACGTGCTGGGCCGCTTGATCGAGGTGATCACCGGACAGACCCTGGCGCAGCACCTGCACCAGGCCATCCTGGCGCCACTGGGCATGACGGACACCGGCTTCGTGGTGCCCGAGGCCGATCACGCCCGCATCGCCGAGCCGTTTGCGCACGACCCCGACGGCGGCGTGCCGATGCGGCTGATCGACCCGCGCGAAAACCCGGTGCTGCAAAGCGGCGGAGGGGGCCTGATGTCCACCGCCGCCGACTACGCACGCTTCCTGCAGTTCATGCTCAACAAGGGTGAACTCGGTGGCGTGCGGCTGCTGGGCCCGCGCACGGTGGACTTCATGACGGCCGACCACCTGGGCACGATTCCCGGCAGCGATCCGTCGCTGCTGCCGCCGGGCCATGGCTTCGGCCTGGGCTTTGCCGTGCGCACCGCCTCTGGTGTGGCGCCCATGCCGGGCTCGGTGGGCACCTACCACTGGAGCGGCATCGGCGGCACCAGCTTTTTCGTCGATCCGGCGGAACAGCTGTTCGGTATCTTTCTCGCGCAGGCGCCCAACCAGCGGGAGCACTACCGCGCGTTGTTCCGCACGCTGGCCTGTTCGGCACTGATCGACTGAGCGGCCTTCGCTGGCGGCTGCCAGCGAAAGAACATCGGGTAGACCTTCTCCACCACCGGGCCGTTGAAGTCCCAGGCCAGGCACTGGCCCAGGTGCATCGGCGGGCTGCCATCGGCCGGTGGCGCAAAAGAGGCCGAGCGGGCCTGGAATGCGGCAGTCGCGAGGTTGAACAACAACTCGCGCAGGTGCGTGCAGCCCTGGATGCCACCGAGGTGGCGCTGGATCGTGTGGCGCCAGCCCTTGCCCAGCACCTCGCCGACCATGCCCTGCATGGGGAGCATCGCCTCGGGGCACGGCCCGTGCGGATGTGCGTCCATGGCCACCGCGATGTCGCGGATCACCATCGTCTCATCCACCGTCACGCGGATGTGCATGTGGTGCACCGGCTCGCCGGCTTCCCAGCGGCGTTCCCCTTCGATCTCGAAGGCGTGCGGCTTGCTGTCGTGCAGCGTGCCCTCGATGTCCCACAGGCCATCGGCGCGATGGAAGCCGCGGTACTCGACGCGGCGGGTGTGCATGGGGGTGCGGGGCTGGGGTGCGGGCAGGGGCAAAACGGTTTCTCCAACAGGGGCGATGCAAGGTGCAGATTTTCGGGCATGGGAGGCGATGGCACACTGGTTGCCCAATCGCCCTGGAGACACGCCATGTCACACGATCACGACACTGCCCACCCGCACCCGCACCCGCACCCGCACGATGTTCCGGCCTGGAAGCACGACGGCGTGCGCGTGGTGCCTTGCAACCAGCTCGACGGCAACGTGCCGTCGACGCCCGGCATGGACCGCAAGGCGGCGATCAACTTCGCACGCGTGGGCGCGAGCAAGCTCTGGGCGGGCACGGTGACCATCCATCCCGATGCGAAGACCGGCGCCCACCACCATGGGCCGCTGGAGAGCGTGATCTACGTGGTCAAGGGCCGCGCGCGCATGCGCTGGGGCGACCATCTGGAATTCACCGCCGAGGCCGGCCCGGGCGATTTCATCTACGTGCCGCCCTTCGTGCCGCACCAGGAGATCAACGCCAGCCCGACCGAGGTGCTGGAGTGCGTGCTGTGCCGCAGCGACGGGCAGGCGGTGGCGGTCAACCTGGACATCGAGCCGGTGGAAAAACCCGAACAGGTGCTGTGGGTGGACCCGACACACCCCACCGGCGCGGTCTGAGCCGCACCATCTCCCCGCCCGGTCTGCTCAGCCTCGAACCGCCGCTTCGAGCTGCAGCGCTGCGCTCAGGGCCCTGGCATCGCGCCAGCGCGGCCCGATCACCGTCACACCCACCGGCATGCCGTGGCTGCCCACGCCCGTGGGCACGTGCACGCAGGGCACGCCCAGCAGGCTCCACATCCGGCTGAAGACCGGGTTGCCGGTGGCGTCCAGCCCGGGTGGCGCCTCGCCGGTGGCGCTCGGCGCGATCAACACGTCCACCTGCGCGAGCAGGTTCTCGATCTCGCCACGCGCATGGATCGCCAGCGCGTGGGCCGCGGCCAGGCGCTCGCCGTCCACCGCGGCACCGCTGACCAGCAGATCGGCAAACGCCGGACTGAACAGGCTGGCGTGGCGGCGGCGCTCGGGGGCAAAGGCCGCCCAGGCCTCGAAACCCATGATGTCCATCTGCGCCTGCGCCAGCCCTGCCCAGGCGCCGGGCACGACCGCCTCGACAACACGCGCGCCGAGCCGGTCGAAATGGCGTGCGGCCACCTGCAGCGCGCGGCGCGCGTCTTCCGAGGCCAGATCCCAGTGCGGTGTGTGGCAGATGCCGACACGCCAGCCTTTGACGTCCCCCGTGGGCAAGGCGATGCGCGACAGGGTGCTGACAAAAAACGCCGCGTCGTCCACGGTGCGGGCAAACACCCCGGCGGTGTCCAGCGTGGGCGAAAGCGACTTGATGCCAGCCATGGGCAGCAGACCGAACGTGGGCTTGTAGCCGACCACGCCGCAGTAGGCTGCGGGCCGGACGATGGAGGCAGCGGTCTGCGTGCCGAAGGCCAGCGGCACCATGCCGGCGGCCACCGCTGCGGCCGAGCCGCTGGACGAGCCGCCGGGCGTGCGCGGTGCGTCGGCTGCGGCGCGCGGGTTGCGCGTGACGCCGGGCTTGAAGGTAGCGAACTCGGTGGTCACGGTCTTGCCCATGACCACGCCCCCGGCCTCGCGCACGCTGGCCACCACGGCAGCGTCCACCGTTGGACGGTGCCCGGCGTAGATCGGCGATCCGTAGGTGGTGGGCATGTCGGCGGTGTCGATCAGGTCCTTCACGGCCACCGGCACACCGGCCAGCGCTCCCTGAACACCGGCCTGGTCCAGCGCTCTTGCCTGGGCGATCACCTGGGCGCCATCAAAGTGCTGCCAGGCCATGATGCCGGGCTCCAGTGCTTCCACGCGTTCCACCAGGGCCTGCGCCACCGACTCGGCGCTGAGGTCGCGCCGCGCCACCAACGCGGCGATCTCGCGCGCCGTCATGTCATCGATCTTCTGCATGCCATGCCTTCATCAAGCGGGCCGGACATCCGACCCGTCAGCCCCGCATTCTGGCGGCGCAACCGGCCGGATGCGAGCCACTGAGGCGACAAGCTGCGCGGGGGTCTGGTCTTGACGACGGACCGTCGTCACCCTGCCCTCGCCAGGGCGCAGGATGCACGGCCTGAAGGCGCAGCTGGCGGGTGAACCGGCTCAGCGCGGCTGGCGCTGGATGCGGATCGACTGCACGCTGCCCGATCGGATGCGCACCGTGGCCATGAGCTTGCCGGGGCCCCGGTCGTAGATCCAGTCGTCGATCTGCTGGCAGGGCACGGCGGTGCCGGCCAGGGTCCCGGGCACCAGTTCCTTGTTCTGAAAAACCGGTGCACAGAAGCTGTCCTGCAACTGGGGGCGGCCGCATTTCTGCAGCAGGGATGCACGCGAATCGCCCTCTTCGACCGTGCCACCGCTGCAGCGCAGTGCATCGGCATGGACCGGCAGCGACAGCCAGACCAGCATGGTCAACAGACCCAGACGACCCCGCAAACCCATGCAGACCTCCCTCATGAAAGGGGTGAAGTGTGCGCCGTGCGTGTGTCTGGATTGTGTGGACGGTTCACATCCTGTCACCCGGCCTCACCACAGGGCGGAATCGCGCATGTCCTGGACCTTGCGGCGGTTGCGGGTGCGCCAGACACTCAGACCGTACGCCAGCGCCACCAACAGCAGCAAGGTGGCGCCCGCCAGTTCTCCCAGGCTCAGGTGGCGACCCAGCCAGACCGACGTCAGCCACGAGAAGCCGAGCAGGCACGCCGCGATGGCGGCGGCAGCGAGGGCTATGTATGGAAGTGAACGCAACATGGTCAGGGGGAGCTTGGGTGTTCTCTGGGGAAATGTGCTGGTGGGGGCCAGCGCGCAACGGGCCGCCGGGCTGCGCGGGATCCAGGGCATTGCATTCTCGCACCAAGGCATCGGCTTGCGTCACTACACTCTGACCTCCCCGGGTGAGCCGCCGGCCACCTCCACTTCGCCAGAAATGGCTACCAAAGTACGACAAAGGGCGACGAACTCGCTATGGAAATCCTGATTCTGGTGATGCTGGGGGTCTCGGGTGTGTGGCTGCTGCGCTCGAGCGAACAGAAGCACCGCATCGCACTGCTGGGCAGTTTTCTGGGCAAGTACCAGATCGAGACCCTGATGGAGAACCTCACACAGGGGTATCTGCGGGCCTTGGGCGAGGACGATCCGGCCCGGCGTGAGCAGATCCTGAACATGCTGGTGGCCGCAGAGCAGTCGGTGGCGCAGCAGTTCGGCAGTTTTGCCGCCGAGTTCTCCCGCCTTGACGAAGCGCGCACGCGTGTCAGCACGCTGGGCGTGGCGCTGCCGAAGGCCGCCAGCCTGTTTCCCAAGGCCACGTTCGACGCGCGCGAGGCTTTTCGCATCCACGCCCGCGGGCTGGCCGAAGTGGCGGGCAACGGGTTGCAGCGCTCGCCCCGCGACAAGGCCTTCACGATGTCGGCCGAGCTGCTGCTGATGCAGCACACCTGTCATTGGTTCTGCCGCTCCCGGGCCACGGCATCTGCACGCATGCTGATGCGCCACCAGACGACACACGAACAACTGGTGGCTGGCGTGACACCGGCCACGCGGCGGGACTACCTGGCCCTGACGCAGGCCTGAGGCGGCTCAGCCGCGGGCGGCGTCGCCGAGCAGGCCGGCGTCGAGCCTCTGCAGCAACGCGCGCAGGGCGTCGGCGTTCCGGGGGTCTTGGGCGCTGTCGAGCGCGTCGACCAGCACATCGCGCACGGCCTCGGCCGTGACCAGTTCCATGTCCCAGTCGGGAAACAGGCGCTCGCGCACTTCTTCGCCCGAGGTCAGCAGAACCACGTTGTGGTGCCGGGGATCCTTCTTGAGGTGCGACATGAGCGCAAGCACGCTGTCTCGCGGGCCTTCGAGCCACTGGAAGAAGATGCCGCTGCCGAACACCAGCAGGCCGGTGATGCCGCGCGGGGGGTTGCCGCGCCGCGAGGCCGCGATGATGTGGTCCACCGCCGCGGCGCCCACGCCGTCGGAGGCCTGGCTGCAGTACACGAGGTTGTAGAGCAGCGGCATGCCCTGACCGGACAAGGGTTCGTCGCCATGGTGAAGTGGGTGAGCGCTCATTCCTCAGCCTCCCAGCCCGGCGAAGACGTTCTGCACGTCTTCGTTGGCATCCAGTGCGGCCAGAAACGCCTCCACCTCTTCAAGGTGTTCGGCGCTCAGGCTCGCGGGGTCGATCGGATTCTTCGGCTTGTAGCCCAGCTTGGCCGACAACACGGTGAAGCCCTGCGCCGGCAGCGCGCGGCTGACCAGATCGAGGTCGGTGGGATCGGTGAGAAACACGACCACGCCGTCGTCGTCGGCGGAATGGAAGTCCTGCGCCCCGGCCTCGATGGCCGCCAGTTCCGGGTCGGCGCCCGGGGTGGCGGCTTCGGCCTCGATGATGCCGAGGTGATCGAAGTCCCATGACACGGAGCCCGAGGTACCGAGCTGCCCCTTGCGGAACAGCACACGCATGTCGGACGCGGCGCGGTTCACGTTGTCGGTCAGGCACTCGACCATGACCGGCACGCGGTGCGGGGCAAAGCCTTCATAGACGACGTGTTCGAAGTGAACGGTCTCGCCGGTGAGGCCTGCGCCCTTCTTGATCGCGCGGTCCAGCGTTTCCTTGGGCATGGACACCTTGCGTGCCTGCTCCACCACCAGGCGAAGGCGAGAGTTGGCGGCTGGATCGGCGCCGTGGCGTGCAGCGATCATGATGTCCTTGGCCAGCTTGCCAAAGAGCCTGCCTTTGGCATTGGCCGCCAGATCCTTGTGCTTTGCTTTCCACTGCGCGCCCATACGGAATTCCTTTGTGTAACGCGCGAGTTTACGCGTCAGCTCAGGGGCGCCATGGCCAGACCCCCCACAAACGCGAGCTGCCCGGCCATGCGCACCTGGCGGCGCGCATCGCACTCAGATCCTGGCCGCGGCGATGTAGCTGTCGTAACGCCATTCAGAGAAGCGGCTCCACAGGATCTGGTCACGCTGGAAAGCACGCATGTCCTGGTGGATCTTCTTGAATTCGGGCGACTTGGCTTCGTGCTCGGCAAACACTTCCATCGACGCCTTGAAGCCCGCATCCATCAGGGCCTTCGAGAACGGCAGCAGTTTGGTGCCGGCCGCGACAAGGCGCTTCAAGGCCGCCGGGTTCTGCGCGTCGTACTTGGAGGTCATGTCGCGTGCAGCCACGGCACCGGCAGCCCGCACGATCGCCTTGTTTTCAGGCGACAGGGCGTCGAAGGCCTTTTTGTTGATGAAGAACTCCAGCTCTGCACCACCCTCCCACCAGCCCGGGTAGTAATAGAACGGAGCTACCTTGTTGAAGCCGAGCTTCTCGTCGTCGAAGGGACCCACGAACTCGGTGGCGTCCAACGTGCCCTTTTCGAGCGCCTGGTACACCTCGCCTGCGGGCATGTTCTGCGCAATCACGCCGAGTTTGGCCATGGCCTGACCGAACAGACCGCCACCCAGGCGCATCTTCAGACCCTTGAGGTCTGACACGTTCTTGATCTCCTTGCGATACCAGCCGCCCATCTGGGTGCCGGTGTTGCCGGAGCTCATGGAAACGATGTTGTACTTGCCGTAGAACTCATCCATCAGCTTGCGGCCATTGCCGTGCTCCATCCAGGCGTCCATGTGGCGCGCGGTCAGACCAAAAGGCACCGCGCAGCCGAACGCGAAGATCGCATCCTTGCCGGTGAAGTAGTACGGCGCGGTTTGCGCCATTTCGATGGTGCTGTCCTGGATGGCATCGACCACTCCAAAGGCGGGCACGATGTCACCGGCGGGATGCACCGACACCTCGAACCTGCCACCCGAGAGTGCCTTCACCGTTTCGGAGAATTTTTCGGCCGAACCAAAGATGGTCGGCAAGGATTTCGGGAAACTGGACGCCAGGCGCCAGCGCACGGCGGCCTGAGCGTGAACGGCGGGGGCAATACCGGTTGTCAACACGCCGGCGATGCCGGCGTTCTTGATCAAGGAACGACGATCCATGGGGACAATTCTCCTGAGAAGTGGGTGATTTGAAGAGAGGGCGTGTGCCATGACAAACGAGGCCTGCCCATCACGGGTCGAACAGGTCGTTTCTGTGAGGTCAGATACCGCCACAGAAGTCGGCAGAAACAAAAAAGCCCTCGTTTCCGAGGGCTTCAGTGACAAGCAAGTGCTTGATTTGGTTGGTTGCGCGGGCAAGATTTGAACTTGCGACCTTTGGGTTATGAGCCCAACGAGCTACCAGGCTGCTCCACCGCGCGTCAAGCCTATGATTCTATCACGCTTTGTCAGCGTCTGCGGCCGGCGCAGCATCTTCTGCACGATCGACCAGTTCGACCAGCGCCATGGGTGCGTTGTCACCAACGCGGTAACCCATCTTCAGGATGCGGGTGTAGCCACCGGGGCGCGCAGCGAAGCGAGGGCCCAGTTCATTGAACAGCTTCACAACCACATCGCGGTCACGCAAGCGGTCGAAAGCCAGGCGGCGGTTGGCCACGGTGGCCACCTTGGCCAACGTGATCATGGGTTCCACCACGCGGCGCAATTCCTTGGCCTTGGGCACCGTGGTCTTGATGACTTCGTGCGTGAGCAACGAGTTCATCATGTTGCGAAGCATCGCAAGGCGGTGTTCGCTGGTGCGGTTGAGTTTTCTTAGTCCGTGTCCGTGACGCATTTTTCAGTCCTTTCAGTGTTTTGCCCGCAGCCGTGTCAGGTACTGCAGGTTCGTCCGTCACCGGCCTCGCGCCGGGTTGCGGAATTTCAGTGCTTGTCCAGACCCGCTGGTGGCCAGTTTTCAAGCTTCATGCCCAAGGTCAGGCCGCGCGAAGCGAGCACTTCCTTGATTTCGTTGAGCGACTTGCGACCCAGGTTGGGGGTCTTGAGCAACTCGTTCTCGGTGCGCTGAATCAGGTCACCGATGTAATAGATGTTTTCCGCCTTGAGACAGTTGGCCGAACGCACAGTGAGTTCGAGCTCGTCGACGGGGCGCAAGAGAATCGGATCGAACTGTTGCGAGCTGCGCTGCGCCGGGGCTTCAAAGTTGAGCTCTGCACCTTCCAGTTGCGCGAAGACGGCGAGCTGTTCCACCAGGATCTTGGCGGAAGCGCGGACGGCTTCTTCCGGGCCAATGGAGCCGTTGGTCTCGATCTCCAGCACCAGCTTGTCGAGGTCTGTGCGCTGTTCAACACGGGCACTCTCCACGATGTAGCTGACGCGCTTGACCGGCGAGAAGGAGGCATCCAGAACGATGCGTCCGATCGAACGGGCCTGATCGTCGTTGCGGCGCAGGCTGCCTGGCACATAGCCGCGGCCTTTTTCAACCTTGATCTGCATGTCCAGCTTGGCGCCGGCGGACAGCGTCGCAATCACATGACCGGGATTCACGATCTCGACATCGTGGGGCGTCTGGATGTCGGCAGCCGTGACCAGGCCTTCGCCGTCCTTGCGCAGGCTCAAGGTCACCTCGTCGCGGTTGTGGAGCTTGAAGACCACGCCCTTGAGGTTCAGGAGCATGTTGACCACGTCCTCCTGGACACCATCGATCGATGAATATTCGTGAACGACACCAGCAATGGTGACTTCGGTCGGTGCGTGGCCAGTCATGGACGACAACAAAACCCGCCGCAGGGCATTGCCCAGCGTGTGGCCATAGCCGCGTTCGAACGGTTCAAGCGTGACCTTGGCTTTGTTGGCCGAGACTTGCTCGACGTTGATGGTTTTGGGCTTCAGCAGATTGTTCAGCATTCAAACTTCCTTCAGTACCCTCGGCTCGTTACACCGATAAGGCAGATGGAGCATGGCCCGGCCGCGCCCAGAAGGGCGAGCGCCGGGAACGAAATTAACGGGAATACAGTTCGACGATCAACGACTCGTTGACGTCGGAGGCGAATTCGTCGCGGTCGGGAGACTTCTTGAAGACGCCTTCAACTTTCTCGACCGACACATCCACCCAGGCGGGGAAGCCGATCTGCTTGGCCAGCTCCATGGCTTCGAGCACGCGACCCTGCTTCTTCGACTTTTCACGCACAGCGATCACGTCGCCGGCCTTCACAGAGTACGAAGGGATGTTGACCGATTTGCCATTGACCAGGATCGCCTTGTGCGAAACGATCTGACGGGCTTCGGCGCGCGTGGAGGCAAAGCCCATGCGGAACACGACGTTGTCCAGGCGAGCTTCCAGCAGGAACAGCAGGTTCGCACCGGTGTTGCCGCGACGGCGGTCGGCTTCCGCGAAATAGCGACGGAACTGGCGCTCCAGCACACCATAGGTGCGCTTGACCTTCTGCTTCTCGCGCAGCTGAACACCGAAGTCCGAAGTGCGCTGACCCGAGGTGCGACCATGCTGGCCGGGCTTCGAATCGAACTTGGCCTTGTCGCTGATCGAGCGGCGCGCGCTCTTGAGCAGCAGATCAGAGCCTTCACGGCGGGAAAGTTTGGCCTTGGGGCCGAGGTAACGTGCCACGTTGATGTCCTTGTGTTTCTGCCGCAACCGGCATCAATCGACGCCATTGCGGGAGCCACTCCTCGCAGGAAGTGGCGGTGGGCTTAGCAAAAAATGCCACCGCAGGCAACTGCGGTGGCGCTCGAAAAAAAGCTTTCCATTGTACCGCGAAAGCGGTACCGCCTCAAATGCGGCGGCGCTTCTGGGGACGGCAGCCGTTGTGGGGCACGGGCGTCACGTCAGAAATGGAGTTGATGCGGATGCCCAGGGCACCCAGGGCACGCACCGACGACTCGCGACCAGGGCCCGGACCCTTGATCTCGACGTCGAGGTTCTTGATGCCTTGCTCAATGGCAGCACGGCCAGCCACTTCCGAAGCCACCTGGGCCGCAAAAGGAGTGGACTTGCGCGAGCCCTTGAAGCCCTGCCCACCGGACGAGGCCCACGACAAGGCGTTGCCCTGGCGATCGGTGATCGTGATGATGGTGTTGTTGAACGAAGCGTGCACGTGGGCAATGCCGTCGGCAATGTTCTTGCGGACTTTTTTGCGAACGCGTGCGGATGCGCTGGTGGAGGGTGACTTGGCCATGGGAATCCTTCGAACCGATTACTTCTTCAGCGACTGGGCCGCCTTGCGGGGACCTTTGCGCGTGCGCGCATTGGTCTTCGTGCGCTGACCACGCAGCGGCAGACCACGACGATGACGGAAGCCGCGGTAGCAACCGATGTCCATCAATCGCTTGATGTTCATCGTGGTTTCACGGCGCAGATCGCCCTCGATCGTGAACGTGCCGACCTGATCGCGAACTTTTTCGAGTTCTGCGTCGCTCAGATCCTTGATCTTCTTCGTGTAGTCGATGCCACACGCTTCGCAGATCTTGCGAGCGCGCGTGCGACCGATGCCGAAGATTGCCGTCAAGCCGATTTCAGCGTGCTTGTGCGGCGGAATGTTGATGCCTGCAATACGAGCCATGGTGGTCCTCTAAACTTCAATCAGCCTTGACGCTGTTTATGACGCGGATCGGTGCAAATGACTCGCACAACACCGTGCCGCTTGATGATCTTGCAGTTGCGGCACATTTTTTTGACCGAAGCCGAAACTCTCATAGTCTTCTCCTAGATATTCCAAAAAATATTCAACAACCAACCACTCACTTGGAACGGAACACAATCCGTGCCCGAGTGAGGTCGTAGGGCGTGAGCTCTACTTTGACCTTGTCGCCTGGCAGGATGCGGATGTAGTGCATCCTCATCTTGCCGCTGATGTGCCCGAGAACCACGTGACCGTTTTCGAGCTTGACCCTGAAGGTCGCATTGGGGAGGTTTTCAACCACCTCGCCCTGCATCTCGATCACGTCGTCCTTGGACATACAAACCACTCAACTGCCTGGTGAGGTCTTGAAGTTGGCCTTTTTCAGCAGCGAGTCGTACTGCTGCGACATCATGTAATTCTGTACCTGTGCCATGAAATCCATGGTCACGACAACGATGATCAGCAACGAGGTGCCACCGAAGTAAAACGGAACGTTGTACTTCAAGATCAGGAACTCGGGCAGCAGACACACCGCGGTGATGTAGATGGCGCCTGCCAGCGTGAGGCGCAGCAGGATCTTGTCGATGTAGCGTGCCGTCTGGTCTCCCGGACGAATGCCCGGAATGAACGCGCCGCTCTTCTTCAAGTTGTCGGCCGTCTCACGGCTGTTGAACACCAGCGCCGTGTAGAAGAAGCAGAAAAAGATGATCGCCGCGGCGTACAAGGCCACATAGATCGGCTGCCCGGGCGACAGGGCCGAAGCCATGTCGCGCAACCACCGCGTGGAGTCACCGGTGCTCACCCAACTCACCACGGTGGTCGGCAACAAGATGATGGACGAGGCGAAGATCGGGGGAATCACGCCAGCCATGTTGAGCTTCAAGGGCAAATGCGATGACTGGCCGCCATAGACCTTGTTGCCCACCTGGCGACGTGCGTAGTTCACCAGGATCTTGCGCTGTCCACGCTCGACAAACACCACGAAGTAGGTCACCAGGACCACGAGCGCAATGATGAAGATGGCCACCAGGATGTTCATGGCACCGGTGCGAACCAGTTCCAGCAAACCACCCACGGCACTCGGCAAGCCCGCTGCAATGCCGGCGAAGATCAGGATCGAAATGCCGTTGCCCAAGCCACGCTCGGTGATCTGCTCGCCCAGCCACATCAGGAACATGGTGCCAGCGACCAGGCTCACAACCGCGGTCAGGCGAAAGCCCATGCCGGGGTCGATCACGAGGCCGGCCTGACCTTCCAGGGCCAGCGCGATGCCCATCGACTGGAAGATCGCGAGGCCGAGCGTGCCGTACCGGGTGTACTGGGTGATCTTGCGTCGACCGGCTTCGCCCTCTTTCTTCAACTGCTCGAACGTGGGCACCACGTAGGTCATCAGCTGCATGATGATCGACGCCGAGATGTACGGCATGATCCCCAGCGCGAAGACAGCGAAGCGCGACAGTGATCCGCCCGAGAACATGTTGAAGAGGCTCAGAATGCCGCCCGCTTGCCCCTTGAACAGCTGTTCAAGTTGCGCGGGGTCGATGCCGGGCACCGGGATGTGCGCACCAATGCGGTACACCACCAAGGCGAGCAGCAGAAAAACCAGCCGGCGACGCAGGTCGCCGAACTTGCCGGTTTTGGCCAGGGACGTGGATCCAGTTGCCACAGGTCGGTTCCGTCGGATTCCGGTCAGACGATCGAGCCGCCAGCGGCTTCGATCACGGCTTTGGCACCGGCGGTCACGGACACGTCCTTGAAGGACACGGCACGCGTGAGTTCACCGGTCTTGATCACTTTGACGCGCTTGGCGAGGTGAGGGACGAGGCCCGCCTGCTTCAGCACGAGCATGTCGACTTCGGCCACGTTGAGCGCACTGATGTCGGTCAGCGTGACTTCGGCATTGAACTGAAGCTGGGTCGACTTGAAACCGCGCTTGGGCAGGCGGCGCTGCAAAGGCATCTGACCGCCTTCAAAGCCCACCTTGTGGTAGCCGCCCGAACGGGACTTCTGGCCCTTGTGGCCGCGACCTGCGGTCTTGCCCAGGCCTGAGCCGATGCCTCGACCGACGCGACGCTTGGCGTGCTTGGAGCCTTCAGAAGGCTTGATGGTGTTGAGTTGCATGTGCGTGACTCCGATCAGAGTACTTTGACCAGGTAGCTGATCTTGTTGATCATGCCGCGCACGGCAGGGGTGTCCTGCAGCTCGCTGGTGCTGTTGAGTTTGCGCAAACCCAGACCACGAACGGTGTCACGGTGGGATTGCTTGGTTCCAATGGGGCTTCGCACCAACTGGACCTTGACGGTGTTTTGAGTGGTCATGATCGCTCCAATCAACCCAGGATGTCTTCAACGGACTTGCCACGCTTGGCAGCCACGTCGGACGGGGTGGTTGAATTCTTCAGCGCGTCCAGCGTGGCACGCACCAGGTTGTAGGGATTGCTCGAGCCGTGGCTCTTGGCCACGACGTCGGTGATGCCGAGCACTTCGAACACTGCGCGCATCGGGCCGCCGGCAATGATGCCGGTACCCTTGGAGGCGGGCAGCATCATCACATTGGAAGCGCCGTGTTCGCCATGCACGCTGTGGTGCAACGAACCGTTCTTGAGCGACACCTTGATCATGTTGCGACGAGCGGCTTCCATGGCCTTCTGCACAGCCACCGGCACTTCACGCGCCTTGCCCTTGCCCATGCCCACGCGGC
Organism: Hydrogenophaga sp.; assembly: GCF_030373225.1. Classification (GTDB taxonomy): domain Bacteria; phylum Pseudomonadota; class Gammaproteobacteria; order Burkholderiales; family Burkholderiaceae_C; genus Hydrogenophaga. The sequence goes on from NZ_JAUCZG010000014.1 coordinate 51,274, forward strand.
CATCGCCATCGCCGACCACGGTCAGTGCAGCGAAACCGAGAATGCGACCGCCCTTGACCACCTTGGTCACGCGGTTGATCGCGATCATCTTTTCGCGCAAACCGTCTTCGTTCGCTTCGTTCTTGATGTTTGCCGTAAATTTAGCCATTTTGTGGTTTCCGTTTGATCAGAACTGCAGGCCGGCTTCGCGGGCGGCGTCTGCCAGGGCTTTCACCCGACCGTGGTAGGCAAAACCGGAACGGTCGAACGCCACCTTTTCGATGCCGGCGGCCTTGGCCTTCTCGGCGATTCGCTTGCCGATCAGGGCAGCCGCGGAGGTGTTGCCACCCTTGCCTGCACCACCGATCTGAGCGCGCACCTCGGCTTCGGCCGTGGAGGCCGTGGCCAGCACCTTGGCGCCGTCGTCGGAGATGACGCTGGCGTAGATGTGCAGGTTCGTGCGGTTCACGGTCAGGCGAACGGCACCCTGTTGCGCAATGCGGATGCGCGTTTGGCGGGCGCGGCGCAGACGTTGCTGTTTTTTGGTCAACATGATCCTGATCCTTATTTCTTCTTGGTTTCCTTGATCACGACCTTTTCATCCGCGTAACGGATGCCCTTGCCTTTGTAGGGCTCGGGGGGGCGCACGGCCCGCACTTCGGAAGCGATCTGACCAACCCGCTGACGGTCCGAACCCTTGATCAGGATTTCGGTGGGCGTCGGCGTTTCCACCTTGATACCGGCCGGCATGTCCATCACCACCGGATGGGAGTAACCCACCGTGAGGTTGAGCTTGGTGCCCTGGGCCTGGGCCTTGTAGCCCACACCCAGCAGCGTGAGCTTCTTCTCGAAACCCTTGCTGACGCCGTTGACCATGTTGTTCACCAGTTGACGCATGGTGCCCGACATGGCGTTGGCTTCGCGGGACTCGTTCACAGGAACGAAAGTCAGCGCGCCGTTGTTGCTTTCAACCTTGACCAGCGCGTTTTGCGCCAGCGCCAGCGCACCCAGGGTGCCCTTGACGTTGATCAGGTCGTCTTTGACGGCGATCTCGACCCCGGCAGGGATGGAGACCGGCAGTTTTCCAATACGTGACATTAATTGCTCCTCAATGCCCGCATCAGGCGACGTAACACAGGACTTCGCCACCAACACCGTTGGCGCGAGCCTTGCGATCGGTCATCACGCCCTGGGGCGTGGTGACGATGGCCACACCCAGACCGTTCTGGACCTGGGGAATGGCGTTGCGGCCACGGTAAACGCGCAGGCCGGGACGGCTCACACGCTCGATGCGTTCGATCACGGGACGGCCAGCGTAGTACTTCAAGGCGATTTCAAGTTCGCTCTTGCCGTCGTTGCTCTTGACCTGGAATCCGTCGATGTAGCCTTCGTCCTTCAGGACTTGGGCAATCGCGGCTTTGACCTTGGAGGCCGGCATCGACACGCTGGCTTTTTCCACCATCTGCGCGTTGCGGATGCGGGTCAACATGTCGGCGATAGGATCACTCATGCTCATTTGTGGTTCTCCTAGGGCTTACCAGCTGGCTTTGGTGATGCCGGGGATTTCTCCGGCAAAGGCCATTTCGCGAACCTTGGCGCGAGCCAGGCCGAAGTGGGCAAAGGTGCCACGCGGACGACCGGTGATCTCGCAGCGGTTGCGCTGACGAGTCGGGTTCGAATTGCGGGGCAGCTTCTGAAGACCCAGACGGGCCGCGTCTCGCTCTTCGTCGGTCTTCTTGACGTCGTTGGCGACGGCTTTGAATTCGTTGTATTTCTTGGCGAACTTGGCTGCGAGTTTTTCGCGCTTGAGTTCACGTTGCAGTAGTGCTTGTTTAGCCACGCGCCACCTCAGTTCTTGAACGGGAAACGGAAACCAGCCAGAAGAGCCTTGCACTCTTCGTCGTTCTTGGCGGTCGTCGTGATGCTGATGTTGAGACCGCGCAAGGCGTCAACCTTGTCGTACTCGATCTCAGGGAAGATGATCTGTTCCTTGACGCCGACGTTGTAGTTGCCGCGGCCGTCAAACGAGCGACCGGAGATGCCACGGAAGTCGCGCACCCGGGGCAGGGCCACGGTGACGAAGCGGTCGAGGAATTCGTACATCTTGGCGCCGCGCAGGGTCACCATGCAGCCGATGGCCTGCTGTTCGCGGATCTTGAAGCCCGCGATGGCCTTGCGGGCCTTGGTGACGACTGGCTTCTGGCCGGCGATCTTGGTCAGGTCGCCAACGGCGTTGTCCATGACTTTCTTGTCGGCAACGGCTTCGCTCACGCCCATGTTCAAGGTGATCTTGGTGATGCGGGGCACCTCCATGATCGACTTGTAGCCGAACTTCTCGACCAGGCTGGGCGCGATCGTGTCGCGGAATGTGTCTTGCAAACGTGCCATGGTCATGCCGCCTTGATTTCTTCGCCGCTGGACTTGAAGACGCGCACTTTCTTGCCGTCAGCCAGGAGCTTGATGCCCACGCGATCTGCCTTGCCCGTGGCGCCATTGAAGATGGCGATGTTGGACTGGTGGATGGGCATGGTTTTTTCGATGATGCCGCCGGTCACACCCTTCATGGGGTTCGGCTTGGCATGCTTCTTGACGATGTTCACGCCCTCGACGACCAGCTTGCTGTCGTCGGCACGGAGCACGACCTTGCCGCGCTTGCCTTTGTCGCGGCCTGCGATCACGATGACTTCGTCACCACTGCGAATCTTGTTCATGATGATTCCTCAGAGAACCTCGGGCGCCAGCGACACGATCTTCATGAACTTTTCGGTGCGCAGCTCGCGCGTCACCGGTCCGAAGATGCGGGTGCCGATGGGCTCCAGCTTGGCGTTGAGCAACACCGCAGCGTTGCCGTCGAATTTGATGAGTGCACCGTCCTGGCGGCGGATGCCCTTGGCGGTGCGAACCACCACAGCGTTGTAAACCTCGCCTTTTTTGACGCGGCCACGGGGCGCTGCTTCTTTGATGGTGACCTTGATGACGTCGCCCACGCTGGCATAACGCCGCTTGGAGCCGCCGAGCACCTTGATGCACATCACGGACTTGGCACCCGTGTTGTCGGCAACATCGAGTCGAGATTGCGTTTGGATCATTTGATTTAAGTCCCAACTTGAATCCTCCCTGCCACCGCGGCGGGGAGTGATCAGTCTTGGGCCCGTCGTCGAGTGCTGGAGCGACTGCTGTCGATTCCAACCCTGTCCGAGTGGGCAGATTGCCTCGCTTTTTTGGAGCGAAGCCGCGCAGTATCACATGGTTTTCACCGGCTGTCAACGCAGTTCCCTGCGAAATTCGTCAATCCAGGTGATGGACCGGCCGGTACCGGGCGCACAGGGCCAGAAAACCGGCCAGGTCAGGGTCGGATCCCAGCTCCTCGATCAGGATCTCAGCCACGGCAGGCGCAAGGCGGGCTGCCTCGGCGGCGTCCAGGAACAGGATGCGGGAGCGCCGCGCCAGCACGTCCTCCACGGTGTGCGCGTACTCAAAACGCACGGCGTAACGCACCATGGCCTCGGTCAGACCCGCGCCCAGGATCCTGCCGCCGCCGGGGCAGTCGTTCACCCGGGCCGATTCACTCCCATACAGATGCAGGCCAGGCGGCGCATGAAGCGGCGTCGCCGGGCTCGCCAGGCCCGCCCCCTTGAGCCGGTGCATCGCACTGCGACCCCCCGGGCGCCGGGGCAGAAGATGGCTGTCGAAGCACCGCTCGAGTACGTCTTCGGCCATGGCACGGTAGGTGGTCCATTTGCCCCCGGTCACCGTGACCAGGCCGTTGGCATCGACCACGATGGTGTGCTCGCGCGACAGCACCTTGGTGCCGCCATCGACGGCTGCGGGTGCCGCCACCAAGGGGCGCAAGCCCACCCACAGACTGCGGATGTCCTCCCGGCGCACCGGCCGGCTCAGCGCCTGGCTCGCCTCGGTGAGGATGAAGTCGAGCTCCTCGGCGAAGGCATCGGGCTCGCGCGCGAGGTCCTGGCGCGGGGTATCGGTGGTGCCCAGCACCAGCTTGCCCAGCCACGGCACCGCAAACAGGACCCGCCCGTCGCGCGTCTTGGGCACCAGCAGTGCGTGGCCGCCGGGCATGAAGTCGCGATCGACCACCACATGCACGCCCTGGCTGGGACTGACCATGCGCGAGGGGGTGCCGGGGTTGGCCGCCGGCTGGGTGTGGTCGCGCAGCGCATCGACCCAGACGCCGGTGGCATTGACCACGCAGCGGGCTTGCACGCGAAAGGTGTTTCCGGTGAGGCGGTCGCTCACCTCGACCGACGAAAGCGGACCTTCGCCACCGCTCAACTGGCTCACCGCCTTCACTTCGGCGTAGTTCAGCACATGGGCGCCCGCGTCTTCCGCGCTGCGGGCCAGCGCCAGGGCCAGGCGGGCGTCGTCGAACTGACCGTCCCAGTACTTGACGCCACCGCGCAGTCCGACAGGGTTCACGCCCGGCAGGGCCTGCAGCGTCTGCGCACGGTTGAGGAATTCGGTGGGTCCGAGCCCGGCACTGCCGGCCAGCATGTCGTAGAGCTTCAGGCCAATGCCGTAGAACGGCGTCTGCCACCAGTGGTAGGACGGCATGACGAAAGGCAGGGGTTGGGCCAGGTGGGGCGCGATGCGCAGCACCGTGGCGCGTTCGGCCAGCGCTTCGCGAACCAGGGCCAGGTTGCCCTGGGCCAGGTAACGCACGCCGCCATGCAGCAGCTTGGTGGAGCGGGAAGAGGTGCCACCGGCGAAGTCGTGCGACTCCAGCAGCACCACGGAAAAACCGCGCAGGGCTGCGTCCAGCGCGACCCCGAGGCCGGTGGCGCCCCCACCGACGACCACCAGGTCGTGGATGCCCTGGCGGGGCAGCGAATCAAGCAGTTCTGCGCGTGTCATGAAAGGGGAGTTGACCCTCCGCACAAGAGCAGTGCGGAGGGCGGGTTGCTACAAAAACCGGTGCATCAGATCAGCGTGCCTTGCCATTCTTCCACGCGTTGAGCAACTGGTCGTAAGCGATGGTCTCTCCCTTGGGCTTCTCGTTCGCCAGCTTTTTCCAGGGTGCAGCCTTGTCGCTCAGGTACTTGGCCGGGTCGCCCTTGGGGTTGAGCTTGGGCGCACAACGCTCCATGCCGGCACGCTCCAGTCGGCTCATGACCTGGTCCATCTGCTCGGCCAGGTTGTCCATCGCCACCTGTGGCGTCTTCTCGCCCGTCACGGCCTGGGCCACGTTCTGCCACCAGAGCTGGGCCAGCTTGGGGTAGTCGGGAACGTTGGTGCCGGTGGGGGTCCAGGCCACGCGTGCCGGGCTGCGGTAGAACTCGACCAGGCCACCCAGCTTGGGGGCCAGATCGGTCATGGCCTTGCTCTGGATGTCGCTCTCGCGGATCGGGGTGAGACCCACGATGGTCTTCTTCAGCGAGGTGGTCTTGGCAGTGACGAACTGTGCGTACAGCCAGGCTGCCGCGGTCTTGTTCTCATCGTGGCCATTGAAGAACGACCAGGAACCCACGTCCTGGTAGCCGTTCTGCATGCCCTGCTTCCAGTAAGGACCGTTCGGGCCGGGCGCCATGCGCCACTTCGGCGTACCGTCGGCGTTGACCACCGGCAGGCCGGGCTTGGTCATGTCGGCGGTGAAGGCGGTGTACCAGAAGATCTGTTGTGCGATCTGGCCCTGGGCAGGCACCGGGCCGGCTTCACCGAAGGTCATGCCCGTTGCTTCCTTGGGCGCGTACTTCTTCATCCAGTCGATGTACTTGGTGAGCGCATAGACAGCGGCTGGCGAATTGGTGGCGCCGCCGCGCGAGACGCTGGCCCCCAGCGGGGTGCAGCCGTCGGCACTGGCGCGGATGCCCCATTCGTCCACGGGTTTGCCGTTGGGAATGCCGATGTCGGCGGTGCCGGCCATCGAGAGCCAGGCATCGGTGAAGCGCCAGCCGAGCGACGGGTCTTTCTTGCCGTAGTCCATGTGGCCGTAGATCGGCTTGCCGTCGATGGTCTTGACGTCTTCGCTGAAGAAAGCGGCGATGTCCTCATAGGCGCTCCAGTTCAACGGCACGCCGAGGTCGTAGCCGTACTTGGCCTTGAACCTGTCTTTCAGGTCCTGGCGCGCGAACAGGTCGGCGCGGAACCAGTACAGGTTGGCGAACTGCTGGTCGGGCAGCTGGTAGAGCTTGCCGTCCGGTGCGGTGGTGAAGCTGGTGCCGATGAAGTCCTTGATGTCCAGGCCGGGGTTGGTGAACTCCTTGCCCTTGCCGGCCATGTAGTCGGTCAGGTTCATCATCTTGCCGTAGCGGTAGTGCGTGCCGATGAGGTCGGAGTCGCTGATCCAGCCGTCGTAGATCGACTTGCCCGACTGCATCGAGGTCTGCAGTTTCTCGACCACGTCGCCCTCCTGAATGAGGTCGTGCTTGACGGTGATGCCGGTGATCTCGGCGAAGGCCTTGGCCAGGGTCTTGCTCTCGTACTCGTGCGTGGTGATGGTCTCGGAAACCACCGAGATTTCCTTCACGCCCTTGGCCTTGAGCTTGGCTGCGGCATCGATGAACCACTTCATCTCGGCGGCTTGCTGCGCCTTGGTCAGGGTGGAAGGCTGGAACTCGCTGTCGATCCACTTCTTGGCTGCGGCCTCGTCGGCCCAGGCGGGCAAGGAGCCCAGGGCGAGCAAGGCTGCCAGGGCCACAGGGGTGTGTCGCATTCTCATGTTGTCTCCTCGATCGGTGTGCTTCCCCGGTGGGTGACAGGTCTCGGCCCCGGGGAAGCAACGGGCCGAATACCGAAGACGACGGCGTTCAGCCTTTTCGCAGAGCCAGCACCAGCCAGGCCATGGACGCGATGAAGGAAATCCAGATGCTGGGCTCCTGCTCGAGCGACAGCCACTGGGCGAACCAACCGGCCATGCCGATGAATGCCAGATTGATGTAGGCCGCGCCGAGCAGACCGATGAAAAGGCGGTCACCGCGTGTGGTGACCATGGGCAGGAAGCCTTTGCGCTCCACCGTGGGCAACTTGATTTCCCACACCGTCATGCCGATCAGCAGCAGCGCGATGCAGGTGAAGAACACCGCCACGGGTGTCGTCCAGACCATCCACTGGAACATGTCAGACCCTCCCCATTGCAAAGCCCTTGGCGATGTAGTGCCGCACGAACCAGATCACGATCGCGCCGGGCACGATGGTCAGCACGCCGGCGGCGGCCAGCGTGGCCCAGTCCATGCCGCTGGCGCTCACGGTGCGCGTCATGGTGGCCACGATGGGCTTGGCATTCACGCTGGTGAGCGTGCGTGCCAGCAGCAGCTCGACCCAGCTGAACATGAAACAGAAGAAGGCCGCCACGCCCACCCCGGCCTTGATCAGCGGCAGGAAGATGGTGAAGAAGAAGCGCGGAAAGCTGTATCCGTCGATGTAGGCCGTCTCGTCGATCTCGCGCGGGATGCCGCTCATGAAGCCCTCCAGAATCCAGACCGCCAGCGGCACGTTGAACAGCAGGTGAGCCATGGCCACGGCGATGTGCGTGTCCATCAGGCCGAGCGTCGTGTAGAGCTGGAAGAACGGCAGCAGGAACACCGCAGGCGGCGTCATGCGGTTGGTGAGCAACCAGAAGAACACATGCTTGTCACCCAGGAAGCGGTAGCGCGAAAACGCGTAGGCCGCAGGCAGCGCCACCGTGAGCGAGATCACCATGTTGATGCCCACGTAGATCAGGCTGTTGATGTAGCCGGAGTACCACGACGGGTCGGTGAAGATGGTCCTGTAGTTGGCCCAGGTGAATTCGGTCGGCCACAGCGTGAACGAGGAGAGGATTTCCTCGTTGGTCTTGAAGCTCATGTTGACCATCCAGTAGATGGGCAACAGAGCGAACACGAGGTAGGCGATGAGGAACAGCGTCCTCTTCCTGAAACGTCTGTTATCCATGGGATCCCCTTCGCGCTGCGCGCTGCCCCCCCGATGGGGAGCGGTATTCCTTGAGGCGGCCCGGCGGAAAGTCATCCATGACCCTGCTCCTTTTCAGACGTGCCCAGGCGCTGCATCCAGTTGTAGAGCACGAAGCAGAACAGCAGGATGATGAGGAAGTAGATGAGAGAGAACGCCGCCGCCGGACCGAGGTCGAACTGACCGACCGCCTTGGTGGTGAGGTACTGCGACAGGAAGGTCGTGGCGTTGCCGGGGCCACCACCGGTGAGCACAAAGGGCTCGGTGTAGATCATGAAGCTGTCCATGAAACGCAGCAGCACCGCGATCATGAGCACGCCGCGCATCTTGGGCAGCTGGATGTAATGAAACACCGCCCACTTGCTCGCACCGTCGATGCTGGCCGCCTGGTAGTACGCATCGGGGATGCTGCGCAGGCCGGCGAAAGCCAGCAGCGCCACCAGCGGCGTCCAGTGCCACACATCCATGGCCAGCACCGTCCACCAGGCGTGCGACGAATTGCCGGTGTAGCTGTATTCCATGCCGGCCTGCTGCAGGTAGTAACCGAGCAGGCCGATGTCGGCGCGGCCGAAGATCTGCCAGATGGTGCCCACCACGTTCCACGGAATCAGCAGCGACAGCGCCACCAGCACCAGCACGGCCGAGGACTTCCAGCCCTGGGCCGGCATGGACAGCGCCAGCGCGATACCCAGCGGAATCTCCACCAGCAGCACGGCCAGCGAGAACTGGATCTGGCGCCACAGCGCCAGGTGCAGCTCTTCGTCGCGCATCACCGCCGCGAACCATTCGGTTCCCACGAACACGCGGCGGTCGGGCGAGAAGATGTCCTGCACCGAATAATTCACCACCGTCATCAGCGGGAGGATGGCCGAGAAGGCCACGCAGACGATGACCGGCAGCACGAGAAACCAGGCTTTCTGGTTCACGGGTTTGGTGGTGTTGCTCATTCGAAAACCTCCGTGCTGCGCACTGCGGTGCGAGCTTGCTTGGGGCGGCCCGGCGTGGCGCTCATTCAAATACCTCCGTGCTTCGCACTGCGGTGCGAGCTTGCTTGGGGCGGCCCGGCGCGGCGCTCATGAAACCAGTGCCTCTTCTTGATAGAAGCAGGTGTGTTCACCCAGCACCCGCAGGTGCACGGTCTCGCCCACCACCGGGGCAGCGGCTTCGGGTGCCAGCCGGCACTTCAGGGGGTGCGTGCCGGCTTCGCAGGTGACCATCAGGTAGGTGCCGATGTCCTGCACCCGCACCACCCGCGCGGGCAAGGTGTTGGGCTCGCCGGCATGACCGAGCGCCAGGTACTCGGGGCGAATACCGAGCTTGAGAGGCCCTTCGGGCAACACCAGGCCGTCGGTGAGCGCCAGCGGCTGGTTCAGCACCACCAGGCCGCCGCGCACGCTGGTCACCGGCAGGAAATTCATGCCGGGTGAACCGATGAAGTGCCCCACGAAAGTGTGAGCCGGCCGCTCGAACAGCGCCTCGGCCGCACCCACCTGCACCGCGCGCCCGCGCGTCATCACCATCACCTCGTCAGCGAAGGTGAGCGCCTCCACCTGGTCGTGTGTGACATAGATCAGCGTCAGCTTGAGTTCGTGGTGGATCTGCTTGAGCTTGCGCCGCAACTGCCATTTCAGGTGCGGGTCGATCACGGTCAGCGGCTCGTCGAACAACACGGCCGACACATCGGAGCGCACCAGGCCGCGCCCCAGCGAGATCTTCTGCTTCTGGTCGGCCGACAGCCCCGCCGCGCGCATGTCGAGCTGGTGGCTCATTTCCAGCATTTCGGCGATGCGACCCACCTGCTGCTGGATCTCCGCCTGCGGCACCTTGCGGTTCTTGAGTGGAAAAGCCAGGTTCTGCGCCACCGTCATGGTGTCGTAGATCACCGGGAACTGGAACACCTGGGCGATGTTGCGCTGTTGCGGGCTCTTGCGCGTCACGTCCTGGCCATCGAAGCTCACCGAGCCCCGCGACGGCACGAGCAGGCCCGAGATGATGTTGAGCATGGTCGTCTTGCCACAACCCGAGGGGCCCAGCAAGGCGTAGGCGCCGCCGTCCTGGAACGTCATCTTCAGGGGCAGCAGTGCGTAGTCCTCGTCCTTCGTCGGATTCGGCTTGTAGGCATGCGCCAGGTCGAGTTCGATGCGTGCCATCAGCCCGCCCTCCCGGGCCGCGCCGGTGCGCGCACCAGCGGACCCTTTTCGTCGAAGACGAACAGGCTCGTGGGCTGCAGGTACAGCGTGATCGGATCGCCCAGCGGGCACACATGCACACCCGTGAGCTGGGCCACCAGCTCACCGACCCCGGTGTGCACGTGCACGAAGGTGTCGGAGCCTGCGATTTCGGCCAGCTCGACCCGCCCGGGCACGGCCACGTCGCCCGGCCGCTCGACCACGCGCAGTGCGCCGGCGCGCAGGCCCAGCGTGAGGCGTTGCGGCGCATCGGCGGGCAGCGGCACCGGCCAGGTGGCGCCCCCCTCCACCCGGACACCGCCGGCCACCGCTTCGGCGGCCATCAGGTTCATGGGCGGATCGCTGAACGCCCGGGCCACCCGGATGCTGTCGGGCGCATGGAACACCTCGGCGGTGGGACCGTATTGCAGCAGCTCGCCCGCATCCATCACCGCGGTGTAGCCGCCCAGCAGCAGGGCCTCGCCCGGCTCCGTGGTGGCATAGACCACGGTGGAGTCGCCGGTGGAAAACAGCTGGGTGAGTTCCTCGCGCAGCTCTTCGCGCAGCTTGTAGTCGAGGTTCACCAGCGGCTCGTCGAACAACATCAGCGGCGCCTGTTTGGCCAGTGCGCGGGCCAGCGCCACCCGTTGCTGCTGCCCGCCCGAGAGCTCGGCCGGCAGGCGATCGAGAAACATCTCGATGTGCAGGCGCGCGGCGATGTCGCGCACCCGCTGGTCGATGTCGCGCTCGCCGCGCAGGCGCAGCGGCGAGGCGATGTTCTGCGCCACCGTCATTGACGGGTAGTTGACGAACTGCTGGTAGACCATGGCCACGTTGCGCTGGCGCACCGACAAGCGGGTCACATCCACACCATCCACCAGCACCCGGCCGCTGCTGGCCACGTCCAGACCCGCCATGACGCGCATCAGGCTGGTCTTGCCCGCCTGCGTGGCACCCAGCAGCACCGTGACGGCGCCAGGCACCAGTTTCAGGCTTTGGGGATAGAGGTGGACGGCAGGCCCGACGGTCTTGCCCACGTGCTCCAGAGACAACTGCATTCGACTCCCGGCGTGAAAAAACGCACAACCATGATCGGTTGGCATTTCGCTTGGGCAATTTTATGTTTCGTTTTTGTTCGTTTTTATTCGGTATTTACCCTGACGGGGGCCAAAAAGAATTCCGTTATGTTTGGACGAACCCCGCCTCAGCCCACGACCGATGAACCTCAACCCGCGACACACCCAGCTGCTCGACGAAGTGCGTACCCACGGTCCGCAGACCATCGAAGCCATGGCCGAGCGCTTCGGCGTCACCCTGCAAACGGTGCGCCGCGACGTGCAGCGCCTGGCCGAGGCCGGCCTGCTTTCGCGCTTTCATGGCGGCGTGCGTCTGCCGGGCTCGACCACCGAGAACATCGCCTACCGCCAGCGCCAGGCCATGCAGTCCGACGCCAAGACGCGCATCGCGCGCACCGTGGCCCGGCGCGTACCCAACGGCTGTTCGCTGATCATGAACATCGGCACCACCATCGAGGCGGTGGCGCGCGAGTTGCAGCACCACCGTGGCCTGCGCGTGATCACCAACAACCTGCACATCGCCTCGCTCATGAGCACCCACCCCGACTGCGAGGTGATCGTGGCCGGTGGCGTGGTCCGCGGCGCCGACCAGGGCATCGTGGGCGAGGCCACGGTGGACTTCATGCGCCAGTTCAAGGTCGACATTGCCCTGATCGGCATCAGCGGCATCGAGGCCGACGGCACGCTGCGCGACTTCGACTTCCGTGAAGTCAAGGTGGCGCGCGCCATCGTCGAACAATCGCGCGAGGTCTGGCTCGCCGCCGACCACAGCAAGTTCAACCGGCCGGCCATGGTCGAGCTCGCGCGGCTCGACGACATCGACGTGGTGTTCACCGACCTGCCCCCGCCCGCGCCCTTTGAAGACCTGCTGGCACAGGCCAACGTCGAATGCGTGGTGGCACGCATCGAGACCGACAACACCTGACCCGGACACTCCCATGACCTACCTGCTGGCCCTCGACCAGGGCACCTCCAGTTCGCGCAGCATCGTGTTCGACCGCTCCGGCCACGTGGTGACCATGGCGCAGCGCGAGTTCCGCCAGATCTACCCCCAGCCCGGCTGGGTCGAACACGATCCGCGTGACCTCTGGCAGACGCAACTCGACACCGCGCGCGAGGCGCTCCAGCAGGCCAGCCTGCGCGCCGACCAGATCTCGGCGGTGGGCATCACCAACCAGCGCGAGACCACCGTGGTCTGGAACCGCCAGACCGGCGAGCCGGTGTACAACGCCATCGTCTGGCAGGACCGCCGTGCCGAGGGCACCTGCGCCGAACTGCGCGAACAGGGCAAGAGCGAGACCGTGCTGCAGAAAACCGGCCTGCGCATCGACGCCTACTTCTCCGGCACCAAGCTCAAGTGGATCCTGGACAACGTGCCCGGTGTGCGTGCGCAGGCCGAGCGCGGCGAACTCGCCTTCGGCACGGTCGACAGCTGGCTGATCTGGCAGCTCACCGGCGGTGCGCGCCACGTCACCGATGTCAGCAACGCCTCGCGCACCATGCTGTTCAACGTGCACACCCGCGCCTGGGACGACGAACTGCTCGCCCTGCTCGACGTGCCGGCGAGCCTGATGCCCGAGGCCCTGCCGTCGAGCGCGCACTTCGGCAAGATGAAGGCCGAATGGCTGGGCGCCCCGCTGGAGATCGGCGGCGTGGCGGGTGACCAGCAAAGCGCCCTGTTCGGCCAGGCCTGCTTCACCGCCGGCATGGCCAAGAACACCTACGGCACCGGCTGCTTCATGCTGATGCACACCGGCGAACGCTTCCAGATCAGCCAGAACGGGCTGATCACCACGGCCACAGCGCAACCTCCTGGACCGCAGCAGTACGCGCTGGAGGGCAGCGTGTTCATCGGCGGTGCGGTCGTGCAGTGGCTGCGCGACGGCCTGAGCGCCATCGAGTCGAGCAGCGAGGTGCAGGCCCTGGCCGAGAGCGTGCCCGACGCCGGTGGCGTGGTGCTGGTGCCGGCCTTCACCGGCCTGGGCGCACCCTACTGGAAGCCCGAGGCGCGCGGCAGCATCACCGGCCTCACGCGCGGCACCACCATGGCCCACATTGCACGCGCCGCCCTGGAGAGCATTGCCTTCCAGAGCGCCGCCCTGCTCGGCGCCATGAGCCGCGACGCGGTGGCCGCCGGCGGCGTGCCGGTGAGCGAGCTGCGGGTGGACGGCGGCGCCTGCGTGAACGACCTGCTGATGCAGATCCAGGCCGATCTGCTGGGCATCCCGGTGGTGCGCCCGGCCGTGATCGAGACCACGGCGCTCGGCGCTGCGTACCTGGCCGGTCTGCACACCGGCCTGTATGGCGGTCTGGACGAACTCTCCAAACAATGGCGCGCCGAGCGCACCTTCCACCCCACGCTGTCGCGCGAGCACGCTGCAGAAAAAATGGCGCAGTGGGAACACGCCGTGAGACAGACGACAGCGGCGTAGCCGCCTGCCCCCGCGCCGCTTTGCGTCACCCGCCAGAGGGGGGCGGCACCAGAGCCCCGGCAAAGCCGGTTCCTCGGTGCCCTTGGCTGACTCCTCTTCGCGGGAGCGGGCGACAATCCCCGAATGAACACCCCCACCCCACCCACCATCACCTTCATCGGCGGCGGCAACATGGCCAGCGCCATCGTCGGCGGCCTGCTCCGCCAGGGACATCCCGTCAGCGCACTGCAGATCGTCGAGCCCTGGGACGAACAGCGCACCAGGCTGGCTCAGCAGTTCCCCGGCGTCTCGGTCTTCGCCGCCGCCAGCGCGGATCTGCGACCCCCGGACCTCGTGGTCTGGGCCGTGAAACCGCAGACCTTCAAGGACGCCGCGCTCGCCAGCCAGCCGTTTCTGGGCAGCGCGCTGCACCTGAGCGTGGCCGCCGGCATCACCAGCGAGAGCATGGCCGGCTGGCTGCAGACGCAGCGCATCGTGCGCGCCATGCCCAACACGCCGGCACTCGTCGGTCTGGGCATGACCGGGCTGTTCGCGCGCGACGGCGCCAGCACCGCCGACCGCGCACTGGTCGAGGCCGTGGTGAAGACCACCGGCGAGTTGGTGTGGGTGAGCGCCGAACAACAACTGGACGCGGTGACCGCGCTCTCGGGCTCCGGCCCGGCCTATGTGTTCTATTTCCTGGAGGCCATGCGCGACGCCGGCACCCGCATGGGCCTGCCGCCCGAGGTGGCCTACCAGCTCGCCGTGGGCACCTTCATCGGTGCGTCGACCTTGGCGCAACGCTCGGACGATCCGCCGCAGACGCTGCGGGAGCGTGTGACCTCCAAGGGTGGCACCACGTACGCGGCGCTCACGTCAATGGAAGCGGCGGGTGTGAAAGCGAAGTTTGAGGAGGCGCTGTTTGAAGCGCAGAAACGCGCCGAGGAGCTTGGCCGAGAGTTCGGGAAGTAATCCCCTTGCGCTCGGCTCGCGGACGCGGTGCACTCTGCTCCGCGGCTGTACGCCTCGCTCCGAAGCGGTCGGTCGGATGGGGCCTGTGCCGTGCTCATTTGTCTGAGAATAAAAAATCATGCCCGGGTTGCATCACGCGCTCCGGCGCGTGAACAGCAGCAGCCCCCCCATCAGCGTGAACAGGCCGCCACAGATGCGATTGATCCAGCGTACGGTGCCGCTCTGTCGCAGCAGAGGCGCCAAGCGCGACACGCTGAGCGCACAGGTGGTGAGCACCGTGAACTCAAAGGCCATGAAGGTCAACGCAAGAACAGTGAACTGGGGTGCCATCGGCGCGGCCGGGTTCAAGAACTGCGGGAAGAACGCCGCGAAGAACAGCACGGCCTTGGGGTTGCTTGCGCCGACCAGCAGACCCTGCAGATAAAACGAGCGACGCGGTGTTCCGGCCGCATTGCCATCGACCGCCAAATCCGACGCGTCGCTGCGAAAGGTCTTGATGCCCAGCCAGACCAGGTAGGCTGCGCCAATCAGCTTGGCAGTCGTGAAGGCCGTCTCCGATGCGGCCAGCAGCGCGCCCAGGCCCATCGCCGACAGCACCATCACCACCAACACGGCGCTCACCGAGCCGGCAACAGAGGTCATCGCCCGACGCGGGCCGTGATTCAGCGCATTGGTCATGCACATCAACATCGTGGGTCCAGGCGTAGCGATAAGCAACGCAACGGCTGCAACGTAGAGAAGATAGGTGGACAGCGTCATGGTTGAAAGTATCTACGAACTGACGTGGCCTGGCGACCAGGCGAAAGACTGCCTCGCGTGAAACACCGGTCACGGCCGCTTCTGACCGTTGGCCGTTGGCCGCCAACGTACAGCGCCCAAACCCATGAACGCGCACTCTCGCGCTACACCGCCCACGGAAGGGGTGCGCTCTGCTCCGTGGCTGCCCCCCGATACAAATCAAATGCCCGACAGCACTGCGTCCATGGCCGTCACCAGGGCGCTGGCCTGCGTTGCCACGTTGCCCACAAGTTGGCGCAAATCTTTGGCGGGCAGGGGAGCGGCATAGTGCGCCAGCGCGTGCAAGCGCTTGCCTTTGACCATGATGACCGGACACAGCGCGGTCGGCACCTTGGTACCTGAGCTGAACAAGGCAAGCGGCATGGTCAGCCGCGTGGCCAGGGCATCGAGCAGATCGCTCTGGATCACGACCACATAGGGAATGCCATCGGCCGCGCTGCGGCTGGGATTGGCGTAAACGTCGTACTGCGGCATCGGCTGTTCACCAGGGGCGCAGCTCTTCACCCGGAATGCCGCGCGTCTCGAAGCGGGCGTTCTGGGCTTCAATCCAGTCACCGAACTCGGCTTCAAACGCCTTCTTGCGGGCAGCTCGGGTGGTCTTTTTGCTGTTGGCCTGCAGCGCCAGGAACTGTTCGGCGGAGAGGATCACGGTGTCGATGTGGCCGGCCTTTTCCACGAAAACCGGTTCGCGCTTGGCTTGCGCGCAGAGGCTTCCAAATCGATTCTTGGCTTCGGTGGCGGTGACTCGCATGGCGGGCTCCTTGTTGATTTGGCCATTTTAGCCATTGACAGGCCAAGACGACCGAAGCGCTGCGCACATCAAACCAGGCCGAGCACCACGCCCACGAACACGGTGAAGCCCAGCCAGTGGTTGAGCCGGAAGGCCTTGAAGCAGCCGTCGCGGCTGCGGTCCCTGATGAGCTGGAAGTGCCACGCCACCTGGGCCAGCGCCACCACCAGCATGGCGCCCCACACCCAGGGGTTCACCACCGGCCACAGCGCGATGGTCCAGATGGCCAGAAACACGAGATAGAACAACGCGACCGCAGGCACGTCGTACGCGCCCAGCGTGATGGCCGAGGTCTTCATGCCGATGCGCAGGTCGTCGTCGCGGTCGACCATGGCGTATTCGGTGTCGTAGGCCAGCACCCAGAACAGGTTGCCCAACAACAGCACCCAGGCCAGCGGCGGCAGTTGCGCCTGCACGGCGGCGAACGCCATGGGCACGCCGAAGCTGAAGGCCACGCCCAGCACGGCTTGCGGCATCGACACGAATCGCTTGGCGTAGGGGTAGGCCAGCGTGATGGCGAGTGCGGCGAACGACATGAACACCGTGAGGGTGTTGGTGGTGAGCACCAGCGCAAACGCTGCCAGCGCGAGCACCGCACCCACGGCCAGCGCTTCGCGGCTGGACACCTTGCCCGACGTCACCGGGCGCTGCGCGGTGCGCTTGACGTGTTTGTCGAACTCGCGGTCGGCCACATCGTTCACGCAGCAGCCGGCGCTGCGCATGAGGATGGTGCCGAGCACGAACACGGCCAGCAGGTGCCAGCCGGGAAAGCCCCCCGCCGCGACCCACAGCGCCGACAACGACGGCCAGAGCAGCAACAGCCAGCCGGCCGGGCGGTTCCAGCGGATCAGGTCAAGGTACAGCGACAGGCGCGAAGGCGCCTGGGACGTTGCAGCGACCATGATCAGCCGATCACTCCTCGAGGATGGAGCGCAGCATCCACGCGGTCTGCTCGTGCACGGTGAGGCGCTGCGTCAGCAGGTCGGCGGTGGGCTCGTCACCGGCCTTGTCGACCACGGCGAACAGCTCACGCGCCGTGCGCGCCACCGCTTCGTGGCCCTGCACCAGGATGCGCACCATCTCCATCGCCTTGGGCGGCGATGCCGGTGCGTCGGGCACCGAGCTGAGCTTGCCGAACTGCGCGTAACTGCCCGGTGCCGCGTGGCCCAGCGAGCGGATGCGTTCGGCCACCGGATCGACCGCCGTCCACAGTTCGGTGTACTGCGCCATGAACATCGCATGCAGCGAATTGAACATCGGACCGGTCACGTTCCAGTGGAAGTTGTGCGTGGTCAGGTACAGGGTGTAGGTGTCGGCCAGCAGCCTGGACAGGCCTTTGGCGATCGCTGCGCGGTCCTTCTCGTTGATGCCGATGTTGATCGCGGGCGCGGTGACTTTGCTGACGGTTTTGGCCATGAGGACTCCAGAAAAAAGAGGTGAAAGAACTAGGAGAGGCGTTTGACGCCCGGCAGTTCACAGGCGTAGATGGCGTTGCGCAACTCGGCGATGGCCTCGTAGCGGGTGAAGCTGCGGCGCCAGGCCAGCACCACGCGCCGCGTCGGCGGCTCGCCCTGGAACGGCAGGTAGCGCACATAGGACGAATCGCCGAAGTCCTGCCCCGGCGTTGCCGAGCCTTCGAGCGCCGACGAAGGCACCGACAGCCGCGGCACCAGGGTCACGCCCATGCCGGCGGCCACCATGTGTTTGATGGTCTCGAGCGACGAACCCTCGAAACTCTTGCGGATGCCTTCGGCGTCATTGGAAAACCGCGCGAACTCGGGGCAGACCTCGAGCACGTGGTCACGGAAACAATGGCCGGTGCCCAGCAGCAGCATGGTCTCGCGCTTGAGCTCGTCGTTGGTGATGTGGTCCTGGCTGGCCAGTGGGTGCGTGTGCGGCACGGCGGCCAGAAACGGCTCGTCGTACAGGGGAGCAATCGCCAGGTTGGTGTCGGGGAACGGCTCGGCCAGGATGGCGCAGTCGATGTCGCCCAGGCGCAGCTGCTCCAGCAACTTGACCGTGAAGTTCTCCTGCAGCATCAGCGGCATCTGCGGCGTGCGGTCGATCACGTGGCGGACCAGGTCGGGCAGCAGGTAGGGACCGATGGTGTAGATCACACCCAGGCGCAACGGACCGGCCAGCGGGTCCTTGCCACGTTTGGCGATCTCCTTGATGGCTGCGGCCTGCTCCAGCACCGTTTGCGCCTGGCGCACGATTTCCTCGCCCAGCGGCGTCACGGTGATCTCGCTGGCGTTGCGCTCGAAGACCTTGAGCTCCAGCTCCTCTTCCAGCTTCTTGATGGCCACCGACAGCGTGGGCTGCGAAACAAAGCACGCCTCGGCCGCCTTGCCAAAGTGCTTTTCGCGCGCCACGGCCACGATGTATTTGAGTTCGGTCAGGGTCATGAAGCTATTGTGCCCCCCTGCGCCGCTTCGCGTCTTCCCCCCTGGGGACCACGCCAGTGGCCCGTCCTGAGCTTGTCGAAGGGCGGTTCCACGGCGTGTGCTTGATGAAGGCACGCGCTCCGGTCGACTTCACGCCTTGAGGAACTCCGCCTTGCCACCCAGCCAGCGCGTGATGTGTTTTTCAGCCAGCTGCGGGTACTCGGCCAGCATCACCGGCGCGGCGGCGCGGGCCCATTCGAGCAGGTGGGTGTCGGTGGCGAGGTCGGCAAAGCGCAACAGGGGCGCGCCCGACTGGCGCGCGCCCAGGAATTCGCCCGGTCCGCGGATCTCCAGGTCGCGGCGGGCGATCTCGAAACCGTCGCTGGTCTCGACCATGGCCTTCAGACGTTCGCGCGCGGTCTCGCCCAGGCGCCCGCCGTCGGGCGGCGAGTAGAGCAGCACGCAGGCCGAAGCCGCTGCACCGCGCCCCACGCGCCCGCGCAACTGGTGCAGCTGGCTCAGGCCGAAGCGCTCGGCGTGTTCGATCACCATCAGCGAGGCGTTCGGAACGTCCACCCCGACCTCGATCACGGTGGTGGAGACCAGCACGCCCATCTGCCCACCGGTGAACAGCGACATCACCGCCTTCTTTTCGGCCACCGGCATGCGCGAATGAAGAAGCCCAACCAGAACACCGGGAAGTGATTCGCTCAACTCGGCGTGCGTAGCGGTCGCGTTCGACAAGTCCAGCGCCTCGCTTTCCTCGATCAGCGGACACACCCAGTACACCTGCCGACCTTGCGCGAGCTGGCCACGGATGCGCTCGACCACCTCGGCGCGGCGGCTGTCGGCCACCACCTTGGTGACGATGGGCGTGCGCCCGGGCGGCAGCTCGTCGATGGTGGAGACGTCAAGGTCGGCGTAATAGCTCATGGCAAGCGTTCTGGGAATGGGCGTGGCCGTCATCATGAGGAGATGGGGCTCCTGGGCGAGGGCTTCGACAGGCTCAGCCCGAACGGGGATGGACTCAGCCCGAACGGAGGCGGGCTCAGCCCGAACGGGGATGGACTCAGCCCGAACGGAAACCGTCTCTGTTCGAGAGGAAGTGGATTCCTTTCGGGCGGAAGAAAAATCCGTTCGGGCTGAGCCTGTCGAAGCCCCTGCCGACACCTCCGCACGACCCGTGCCCATCTTCCCCCGCAACGCCAGCCGCTGCGCCACACCAAAGCGGTGCTGTTCGTCAATGATGGCCAAGGCCAGGTTCTTGAACACCACCTGGTCCTGGATGACGGCGTGCGTGCCCACCACCAGCGCGGCTTCGCCGCTGGCGATGAGCGCGAGCATTTCAACCCGCTGCTTTTTCTTCTGGCTGCCGGTGAGCCAGGCCACGCGTCTGCCCAGCGGCGTGAGCAGGGGCTCCAGCCAGCCGATGAGCTTGGCGAAGTGCTGCTCGGCCAGGATCTCGGTGGGGGCCATCAGTGCACATTGCCAGCCCGCGGCGATCGCGATCGCCGCTGCCAGGGCGGCCACCACCGTCTTGCCCGAGCCCACATCGCCCTGCAGCAGCCGGTGCATCGGGATCTGGCGCATCAGGTCGCGCGCGATCTGCTCACCGACACGGCGCTGCGCGGCGGTGAGGTCGAACGGCAGCACGCCCAGCAGCTGTTCGTGCAGGCCGCCGGGCCGGGGGCGCAGCGCCGGCGCGCTCAGGGCGGCGCGCTCCTGCCGCGCCGTGAACTGCGAGAGCTGCTGCGCGAGCAACTCTTCGGCCTTCAGGCGCTGCCAGGCCGGGTGGCTGCGGTCTTCGAGCGCGTCCAGCGACACGTCGGCGCCCGGGTGGTGCAGGAACTGCAGCGCATCGCGCAGGGTCCAGGTGCCGCGCACCACGGCCTGCAAGCCGCCGAGCAGCGCCGCCGGCAGGCTCTCGCCCAGGTCGGCACGCCGCAAACCGCTGGCCACCACCTTGCGCAGGTAAGCCTGCGGCAGCTGTGCGCTGGTCGGGTACACCGGTGTGAGCGCGTCGGGCAGCTCACCACCCGCGGCGTGGAAGGCCGGGTGCACCATGGTCCAGCCCAGAAACCCGCCACGCAGTTCGCCACGCACGCGCACGCGTTCGCCCACCGCCAGGGTTTTCTGGTGCGCCGGGTAGAAGGTGAAGAAGCGCAGGGTGCAGGTGTCGGTGCCGTCGTCCAGCGTCACCAGCAACTGCCGGCGCGGACGCAGCGTGATCTCGCTGTGGGTCACCGTGCCCTCGATCTGCGCCAGCTGGCCGTCGCGCGCGCCCCGCAGCGTGACGATGCGCGTTTCGTCTTCATAGCGCAGCGGCAGGTGCAGCGCCAGGTCGATGTCGCGCGCCAACCCGAGCTTGAGCAAGGCCTTCTGCGGGGCAGACAGGGGCTTGCGGGCGGGGGTGGCGTCGGTCATGGGACAATTCTGCCCGCTTCCCCTCACCCTTCCCTTCCACTTGGCACGGGCTTCGTCCAGCCCTCAAGCAGCATGACCCTGTCTCCGCCCGAAACCGCCGCGCGCGCCTTCACCGTCGCCGACTTCGATTTCCATCTTCCCCCCGAGTTGATCGCCCAGCACCCGGCGCCCGAGCGCAGCGCCTCGCGCCTGCTCGATGGCACCGACAGCGCGCCGGTGGACCGCATCTTTCGTGACCTGCCCGGGCTGCTGAGCGCGGCTGACCTGCTGGTGTTCAACGACACGCAGGTGGTCAAGGCGCGCCTGTTTGGCCAGAAAGAAAGCGGTGGGCAACTGGAGATGCTGATCGAGCGGGTGCTGCTGCCCGCCGAAGCCGGCGACGCATCCACCGGCGAGGTGGTGGCGCATTTGCGCGTGAGCAAGAAGCCGCAGGTCGGCGGCCGGCTGCACATGGCCGGGGGCCTGCATGGGGGCGGGTTCGATGCCGTCTTCATCGGCCGCTGGCCCGACCAACAAGGGCAGCTGTTCCGCTTTCGCCTGCAAGGCCCGGCGGGTGAAACCCCATACGAGCTGATGGCGCGCCACGGCCACGTGCCGCTGCCGCCCTACATCACCCACTCCGACGAGGCCGACGACGAGCGCCGCTACCAGACGGTGTTTGCGCGCGTGCCCGGCGCGGTGGCCGCACCCACGGCCGCGCTGCATTTCGACGAAGCCGTGCTGGCCGCGCTCGACGCGCGTGGCGTGAAGCGCGCCAGCGTCACGCTGCACGTGGGCGCAGGCACGTTTGCGCCCATGAAGGCCGGCCGCATCGAAGACCATGTGATGCACCACGAGCGCTATGCGATCCCGCCCGGGACCCTGCAGGCCATTGCCGATTGCCGCGCGCGCGGCGGGCGGGTGGTGGCGGTGGGCACCACCACCGTGCGAACGCTGGAGAGCTGGGCGCGCACCGGTGAGACCGAAGGCGACACCAACATCTTCATCACGCCCGGCTTTTCGTTCCAGGTGGTCGACCGGATGGTGACCAACTTTCACTTGCCCCAGTCCACGCTGATGATGCTGGTCAGCGCCTTCGCCGGCTTTGACCACATCCGCGCGCTCTACGCCCACGCCATCGATCACCGCTACCGATTCTTCAGCTATGGCGATGCCATGCTGCTCTCAAGGAACCCCGATGCTGCAATTTGAAGTCATGAAGACCGACCCCGCCAGCCACGCGCGGCGTGCCCGGCTCACGCTCAACCACGGCGTGGTGCAGACCCCCATCTTCATGCCGGTGGGCACCTACGGCACCGTCAAGGGCGTGATGCCGCAAAGCCTGCACGACATGGGCGCGCAGATCATCCTGGGCAACACCTTTCACCTGTGGATGCGCCCGGGCCGCGAGGTGATGAACAGCTTCGGCGGCCTGCACGGCTTCGAGCAGTGGCACAAGCCCATCCTCACCGACTCGGGCGGGTTCCAGGTCTGGTCGCTCGGCGCCATGCGCAAGATCACCGAGGAAGGCGTGACCTTCGCCAGCCCCGTCAACGGCGACAAGCTCTTCATGTCGCCCGAGGTCAGCATGGACATCCAGACCGGGTTGAACAGCGACATCGTGATGCAGCTCGACGAGTGCACCCCGTATGAGACCAACGGCCACCTCACCACCGAGGCCGAGGCGCGCAAGAGCATGGAAATGAGCCTGCGTTGGGCGAAACGCTCGCAGGACGAGTTCGCCCGGCTGGAGAACCCCAACGCGCTGTTCGGCATCGTGCAGGGCGGCATGTTCGAGCACCTGCGACAGGAGTCGCTCGACGCGCTGGTGGACATGAACTTTCCCGGCTATGCGATCGGCGGCGTGAGCGTGGGCGAGCCCAAGGAGCAGATGCTGCAGATCATGGCGCACACCCCGCACCGCTTGCCGGCGCACAAGCCGCGTTACCTCATGGGCGTGGGCACGCCCGAGGATCTGGTGCAGGGTGTCGCCGATGGCGTGGACATGTTCGACTGCGTCATGCCGACGCGCAACGCGCGCAACGGCACGCTGTTCACCCGCTTCGGCGATCTGAAGATCCGCAACGCGCGCCACAAGACCGACCACCAGCCCCTGGACACCACCTGCACCTGCATGGCCTGCGCGGGCAAGGGCGGCGTGAGCTGGGACAACGGCGGGCGCGACGGCTTCAGCCGCGCCTACCTTCACCACCTCGACCGCTGCGGCGAAATGCTCGGCCCCATGCTGGCCACCATCCACAACCTGCACTACTACCTGAACCTCATGCGCGAGGTGCGCGAGGCGCTGGACGCGGGCACCTTCGGCGCGTTCCGGGCGCAGTTCAAGGCCGACCGCTCGCGCGGGGTCTGAGCGCGCACCGGCCCGAACAGAACGGCTTGCGCGACACGTCGGCTTCCATGACCCAGGCCCCGGTCCCCCGCCACATCCTGCCCCTCCTGGTGCTGGCCCAGTTTCTCGGCACCTCGCTGTGGTTCGCGGTGAACGCGGTCATGCCCGACCTGCAGCGCGAGCTGGGCTGGCCCACCCGTGCGGTGGGCACGCTCACCTCGGCGCTGCAGTTCGGCTTCATCCTGGGCACGCTGGTGTTTGCGCTGCTGGCCATCGCCGACCGCTTCGCGCCGCGGCGCGTGTTCCTGGTGTGTGCGCTGGCCGGCTCGGCCTGCACCGTGGGCGCGTGGTGGATGGTGCGCGACCACTCGGCCTTGCTGGTCTGGCGCTTTGCCACCGGCTTCTTTCTGGCGGGGATCTACCCCGTGGGCATGAAGATCGCCGCGCAGTGGTACACGCGCGGCCTGGGTGGTGCGCTCGGCCTGCTGATCGGCGCGCTGGTGCTGGGCTCGGCCAGCGCACACGCGCTGCGCGCACTCGGTGGCGCCCTGCCCTGGCCCACGCTCATGCTCGGAGTGGCGGCCCTCGCGGCGGCCGGGGGTCTGCTGCTGTTCTTCGGCACCACCGACCCACCCCATGCCCAGGCGCGCGTGACGGTGCTGCAATGGCGCGCACTGACCACGCTGTGGACCGACGCGCGCGTGCGCAGTTCGGTGCTCGGCTACTTCGGTCACATGTGGGAGCTCTACACCATGTGGGTGATGGTGCCGCTGGTGCTGGCCACCCGGCTGCAGGGCGCCGCGCTGTCCTGGACCGCGTTTGCCGTGCTGGGTGCCGGTGCCATCGGCTGCGCCGGCGGCGGCTGGATCGCCCAGCGCTGGGGCAGCGCGCGGGTGGCAGGCACGCAGCTGGCCGTCAGTGGCCTGTGCTGCCTGGCGGCGTTCGTGATGATCGACGCCAGCGATGCGTGGTTCTATGCCTGGCTGGTGCTCTGGGGCATCACCGTCGCCGGCGACTCGCCGCAGTTCTCCACCCTCACCGCGCGCAACGCACCGCCCCAGGCCGTGGGCAGCGTGCTCACCCTGACCAACAGCATCGGCTTTGCGATTTCCATCGTGAGCATCCTGCTGTTCGTCTCGCTGGCCGAGACGGTGGCACTGGGCGCGCTGCTGCCCTGGCTGGCGCTGGGCCCGGCGCTGGGCCTGTGGGCGCTGCGCCCACTGCTGCGCGAAGAGTCGCGCTAGTTTTCCGGTGACACGGTGCCGTCCGCCTCGAGGAAGCGCACCGGGTCGGGCAGCGGGGTGGTTGCCACACCCATGTCGCCGGGCTTGAGCTGTTCGGTGAAACCCTCCAGCGATCCCATCGACTTGCGGTCGCGCCGCGCCACCGGCTCCGACAGCATGTAGGCCACGGTGAGTTCGGCAAGGGCCTGCAGCGAATCGCGGTGCGTGCGCTCCTGCGCGTGCGACGCATCGGCGCCAAAGCCGATGAGTGCGGTGCGGATGTCGTTGCCGGCTTCCACGGCCGCGGCCGAGTCGGAGCGGTAGAAACGGAACACGTCGCGACGGTGGTTGATGCCGTGCGCCTTCGCCAGGTCGATCAGCTTGTGCGTGAGGTGGTAGTCGAACGGACCGGCCTGGTCCTGCACGCAGATGGTGGCGGCGCGCTCGTCGGTGTTCTGGCCGGGCGCGGCAATCGCAATGTCCAGGCTCACCATCTCCGCGATATCGCCATGCAGCGCGGCCGACGAACCCGAGCCCACCTCCTCGGTGATGGTGAACAGCGGGTGCGCGTCGACCGCCAGCTTCGCGCCGCTGTCGACGATCGCCTTGCAGGCGGCGAGCAGCACCGCCACGGCGGCCTTGTCGTCGAGGTAGCGCGAGTTGATGTAGCCCCCGGGCTGCAGCTCGGGCTGCGGGTCGAAGGCGATCCAGTCGCCCACGTTCACGCCGGCATCCAGCAGGTCCTGCGCGCTGTGCGAGGGCACATCGACGCGCACCTCCACGTGGTCCCAGCTGGAAGGCTGGGTGTCGATCTCGTCGCCGTAGGCGTGGCCCGAGGTCTTGAGCGGCAGGCAGGTGCCGCGCAGCTGCTGGCTGTCGGTGAACACGGTCAGACGGGCACCCTCGGCAAAACGCGACGACCAGCTGCCGATCGGCACCACGCCGATGCGCCCGTTGGGCTTGATCTCGCGCACCATCGCGCCCAGCGTGTCCAGGTGGGCCACGATGGCGCGGGCCGGGCGCTGCTCGCGCCCCTTGAGCGTGGCCCGGATGGCACCACGGCGCGTGATCTCGTACGGAATGCCGATGGCATCCAGCCGGCTCGCGGTGTAGCGCACCACCGCATCGGTCAGGCCCACCGGGCTTGGAATGGCGAGCAGCTGCAGCAGCGTTTCTTCGAGGAACGCGTAGTCGATAGCGGGCAGTTTTTCCGGGACAGGAATGGATGTGGATGTCTGGGTCAAGCGGGCACCTCGTCATGGGAAGTCTGGGGAAACAGCAAGTCGACAAAGCGCTGCGCGGTGGGTTGGGGTTCGTGATTGGCCAGCCCGGGCCGTTCGTTGGCTTCGATGATCACGTGCTCCGGACCGTCGACGGCGGGCACCAGGAAGTCGAGCCCCGTCACCGGAATGTCGAGCACACGGCTGGCGTGTTCAGCGGCGATCTTGAGTGCGGGATGCAGCTGCGCGGTCACGTCGTGGATGGTGCCGCCGGTGTGCAGGTTGGCCGTCTTGCGCACAGGCAGCGGCCGACCGAACGGCAGCACGTCCTCGAGCGTGTGGCCCTGCAAACCGATGCAGCGGCGCGTCTCGCCATCCACCGGAATGCGCGATTCACCGCCTGTGGCCGCGGCGCGGCGACGGCTCTGCTTTTCGATCAGCTGCGCGATGCTCGACTGCCCGTCGCCCACCACGGTGGCGGGTTTGCGGATGGCCGCGGCCACCACCTGGTGGTTGATCACCACGATGCGCAGGTCCTGCCCCTCGCAGAACTGCTCGAGCAGCACCCGCTCGCCGAACTGGCTGGCATTCTGGATCGCGGCTTCCACGTCGTCGGCGGCGGTGAGGTTCACGGCGATGCCCTTGCCCTGTTCACCATCGACCGGCTTGACCACGATGGCGCCCTGCTCGCGCAGGAAGGCCGCGTTGGCCTCGGCGTCAGCGGCCAGCGTCTGCTGCGGCACCTTCAGGCCGGCCTGGGCGAGCAGGCGCGCGGTCACGCGTTTGTCGGCGCAGCGGCTCATGGCCACGGCGCTGGTGAGTTCGCAGAGCGACTCGCGGCAGACCACGCTGCGCCCGCCGTGGCTGAGCTTGAAGTAGCCGTTTTCAGCGTCGACCACCTCCACCCGGATGCCGCGGCGCTGTGCCTCGTCCACGATGATGCGGGCGTACGGGTTCAGGCCGTCGGCGCCAGCGCCCTGGCCGGTGAACAGCGGCTCGTTGATCGCGTTGCGCCGCTTCACCGCAAACACCGGAATGTTCTGGAAGCCGAGCTTCCTGTACAGCGCGATCGCCGAGGCGTTGTCGTGCAGCACCGAGAGATCCATGAACGCACGGCTGCGCGCCTGAAAGTGTTCGGCCAGGTACCGCGTGAGCGCCTCACCGATGCCGGGGTGGCTGGCCTGCGGCGAGACCGCCAGCGCCCACAGGCTCGAACCCGGTTCGGCATCACCAAAGGCCTCGGCATGGTCCAGTCCCATGGCCACACCGATCACTTCACCCGTGAGCCGGTCTTCGGCCAGCGCATACACGACCTGGCGCTGCGCACGCTCGCCCCAGACCCGCGCCGGATCCACCGGCACCATGCGGCGCGCGCGGTAGATCGCATTGATGGCCGCCACGTCGGCGCGCGAACGCAGTCGGCGGATGGTGAAGCCGCGGCGCACCGCGCGCTGGGGCGTGTAGGCATTGAGCCAGAGCCGGAAGGTCTCCGACGGATCGACGAACAGCTGGCTGGGCGCATGCGCCACCACCACATGGGGCTTGTCGACGTAGAAGGCGATGTCGCGCTGACCGGGCTGCTCCTGCAGCAACGCGGCAGCGATGTCGGCTGCATCGGCAAAGGTGTGGCCGGCGATCAGCCGGCCCCAGCCGCAGGGCAGGACCACCCGGGTCCGTTCGGGCGACTGGCCCCGGGCGTCTGCCTGGGGCATGGGCGCGCGACCGAGGCGCAGGGCGCGTTGGGCTTGTTTGTGGATCATGGTGGTGCTTCCTTTCAGCGCAGGTGTTGCTGCAGCCAGAGTTCGAGCAGGCCGAGCTGCCACAGCTTGGAGCCGCGCAGGGGCGTCATGTGGGCCGAGGGGTCATCGAGCAGTTGTTGCACATACGCCGGGCGGAACAACCCGCGTTCGCGCGCGGCCTGGCTTCCCAGCGCATCGCGCACGCTCTCCAGCACCGGGCCGCGCAGGTGCTTGAGCGCAGGCACCGGAAAGTAGCCCTTGGGCCGGTCGATCACCTCGGACGGAATCACCCGGCGCGCCGCCTCCTTCAGGATGCCCTTGCCACCGCCGGCGAGCTTGTGGCGGGCGGGAATGCGCGCGGCCAGCTCCACCAGCTCGTGGTCCAGGAAGGGCACGCGCGCTTCCAGGCCGAAGGCCATGGTCATGTTGTCCACCCGCTTGACCGGGTCGTCCACCAGCATCACGGTGGTGTCCATGCGCAGCGCCTGGTCCACCGGATCGCTGGCGCCGGGTGCGGTCAGCCGGCTGGCAATGAAACTGGCCGTGACGTCGCCGGTGAGGTAGCGGTCCTGCACCAGCGCGCGCATCTCGGCGTGGTCGCGGTCGCAGAACGCTGCGAGGTAGTCGGCCACCGGCTGGGTGCTGCCCTGCAGCCTGGGGTACCAGTGGTAACCGCCGAACACTTCGTCGGCGCCCTGCCCGCTCTGCACCACCTTGCTGTGGCGCGAGACCGCCTCGCTCAACAGGTAGAAACCGATGCAATCGTGGCTGACCATGGGCTCGCTCATGGCGTGAATGGCCTCGGGCAGCCGGTTCAGCAACTCGGCCTCGGGCACGAAGATGCGTTCGTGCACGGTGCCGAAGCGCTGCGCCACCAGGTCGGCGTATTCGAACTCGTTGCCCTTCTCGCCACCCACGTCCTCGAAACCCACGTTGTAGGTGCGCAGGTCGCGCACGCCGGCTTCGGCCATCAGGCCAACGATGAGGCTCGAATCCACGCCGCCCGAGCGCAGCGCACCCACCGGCACATCGGCCACCAGCCGGCGCTTCACGGCGGCGCGCAGTGCATCGAGCAGGATCTCGCGCCAGTCGTCGAACGGGCGTGCCTCGTCCGCTGCGTCGCGCTCGTAATTCAGCGACCAGAAGCTGTGCTCGGCGGACGTGCCGTCGGCTTCGATCTGCAACAGCGTGCCGGGCGCGAGCTTGCGCACGCCGCGCAGGATGGTGTGCGGCGGTGGCACGATGGCGTGCAGCGAGAGGTAGTGGTTCAGGCCCACCGGGTCGATGGTGGTGTCGACGCCGCCGGCGGCCAGCAGCGCCGGCAGGCTGGAGGCAAAACGCAGCCCGCCCGGGATGGACGCGAGGTACAGCGGCTTGATGCCCAGCCGGTCGCGCCCGAGCAGCACGCGGCCGCTGTCGCGCTCCCAGATGGCGAAGGCAAACATGCCGTTGAGCCGCTTGACGAAGTCCGGGCCCCAGGCGTGCCAGGCCTTGAGAAGGACCTCGGTGTCGCCGCTGGAATGGAAGTGGTAGCCCTTCGCCTGCAGCTCCCGGCGCAGCTCGGCGTGGTTGTAGACCGCCCCGTTGAAGACGATGCCCGCACCCAGCAGCGGATCGAACATGGGCTGCTGCGCAGCGTCGGACAGATCCATGATCTTCAGACGGCGGTGACCAAAGCCCAGGCGATCGCTCACCTGCAGGCCCTGCCCGTCGGGGCCTCGCGAGCACTGCCGCTCGTTCATGCGCGCCAGCGCCGCCACGTCGACACTGCTGCCGTCAAACCGGATTTCTCCTGCAATTCCACACATGGGTGTTCTGCCCTCCAGACAGGAAAGCCGGTCACCTCCACCGCTGCAGAAAATGCGACGGCCCGGACGAGGCCGGGCAAGCGGACAGGGGATGGGGGGATCGGCAGGTGCACGACCGTGGGAACGCGCGTCGCTGGCAACGACGCCGGGCGGAAGCCATTTCCTGACCACCGGGCAGCGGGGCCAAAGGCGGCCCGGCCCGGGACTTCCAACGCTCCGTGGGCACAAGGTGCACGCGGGGTTAAAGATGGGGTGAGGCGTTATTATATTTTTTTCGATATGAAAATCAACCCAAGTGACTTCTTTTTCATATGATGAATCACCGCTCCCACCGGCGCGCTCGGGCAGGCAGCCCAGGCGTCCTCAAGGCCGGGCGACCGCACGGACAACTTTGTGGGACATCACGGGTCACACTGCGCCTATGAAAAAAATTCTGCTTTGTGTCGGCTGCCTGTTGTTCGCTGCGAGCGCCTCGGCCCAGGCGCTGTGGCAAGACATCCCGGTCGACGCGACCGTGGCCGAGGTGCAGGCTTTGGTGCCCGAAGCACAGACCCTGCCCGCCGGGCCGGCCGCCGACGGCGGGACGGTGCAACTGGAGATCCCGGCCTACGAGCTGGCCGGGGAATCGTTCAAGGTGTCTTTCGTGTTCAAGGCCGACCGCCTGCAACGCATCACGCTGCTGGCCGATGCCGGCTCGGCAGACAAGGCGCGGGCCCTGGGCCAGCGGCTGACCACCTCGCTGCGTGCGCGCTACGGGCTGGAGCGGAGCACCCGAAGCCGGGGCTCCACCTCCTCGGTGACGATCGACCGCCAGTGGTCGTTCCGGCGCACCATCGTGCATCTTCAGGTGGTCGACGTGCGGTTCGTGAGCCTGGAGTACAGCGCCCAGGTGCCGGTGCGCAACAACCGGCTGTGAGGCGCGGTGGCTGTGGCGGCCATGTAACCGCCATCACAGATAATTGAAACCAAATTACACCCGGGCACTGTGAAGCCCGACCATCCACCGACAGGAGACTCCCTTCATGCCCGTGCGCGCCACCAAGATCGTTGCCACCCTCGGCCCTGCTTCCAGCGACCCGGCTTTGCTCGAGGCCATGATCCGCGCCGGGGTGAATGTGGTGCGGCTCAACTTCTCCCACGGCACGGCGCAGGACCACATCGATCGCGCCACGCTGGTGCGTGCGGCGGCCCAGCGCGCCGGGCGCGAGGTCGGCATCATGGCCGACCTGCAGGGCCCCAAGATCCGGGTCGGCAAGTTCGCCGACGGCAAGGTGCTGCTGGTGCCGGGCGAAAAATTCGTGCTCGACGCCTCGCGCACCGAGCCCGGCAACCTGCAAGGCGTGGGACTGGACTACAAGGAGTTGCCGCGCGACGTGAAGGCCGGCGACACCCTGCTGCTCAACGACGGCCTGATCGTGCTGACCATTGACCAGGTGGTGGGCCCGGCGGTGCACACCACGGTGCATCTTGGCGGTGAGCTCTCGAACAACAAGGGCATCAACAAGCAGGGTGGCGGCCTGACCGCGCCGGCACTCACCGCCAAGGACATGGACGACATCAAGACCGCCATGGGACTGATGGCCGACTACGTGGCGGTGAGTTTTCCGAAGAACGCCACCGACATGGAGCTGGCGCGCCAGCTGTGCAACGTGGCCGGTTCAGCCACCGGCCACCGGCCAGCGCTGATCGCGAAGATCGAGCGCGCCGAGGCGATCCCCGAGCTGGCCAACATCCTCAAGGTGTCCGACGGCATCATGGTGGCGCGCGGCGATCTCGCGGTGGAAGTGGGCAACGCGGCGGTGCCCGGCCTGCAGAAGCACATGATCCGGCTGGCGCGCGAGATGGACAAGGTGGTGATCACCGCCACGCAGATGATGGAGTCGATGATCGTCAACCCGGTGCCCACGCGCGCCGAGGTGAGCGACGTGGCCAATGCCGTGCTCGACGGCACCGACGCGGTGATGCTCAGTGCCGAAACCGCGGCCGGCAAATACCCGCTGGAGACGGTCAAGGAAATGGCCAACATCTGCCAGGAAGCCGAGAAGGCCGAGTACAGCGAGCTCGGCGCCGACTTCACCGGCAAGACCTTCAAGCGCATCGACCAGTCGATCGCCATGGGTGCGCTGTTCACCGCCCACCACCTCGGCGCCAAGGCCATCGTGGCACTCACCGACTCGGGCTCGACCGCGCTGTGGATGAGCCGGCACAACGTGCGCATGCCGATCTACGCCGTGACCTCCAACCTGTCGACCCAGCGCCGCATGACGCTCTACCGCAATGTGCGCCCGCTGCTCATGGAAGCCAGCGCCGACCGCGACACCGCGCTGGCCGAAGCCGAAGACCAGCTCAAGCGACGCGGCATCGTGCACAGCGGTGACGTCTACGCCATCACGGTGGGCGAACCCATGGGTCAGCCCGGCGGCACGAACACCCTCAAGATCTGCCGGGCCAGGTGAAGCACCCCCCTGCGCCGCTGCGCGGCTTCCCCCCTCTCTGGCGCGCCTGCGGCGCTGGGAGGGGGGACGGCACCTTGGGCCGGCGGAGCCGGGCCCTCGGTGCCTTTGGGTTGAGGCACCTCGCTCGCTCCGGCCCTTTGCGAATCCGGTGAACGACGCTCGGCGTACCCAGGGGATGACTTCACCGCAATCCGCCACCGTGTCGGCCCCCGGCCGCCGCCGCTGGCTTACCCTGCTGGGCCTGGCGCCCCTGCTGCAGGCCTGTTCACCGCTGCGGCTGATCAACGCCACCGTGCCGTCGAACACGCACACCCTGCAGCGCGACGAGGCCTACGGCAGCGCCGGTCGCCAGCGCATGGACGTGTACCGGCCGGTGGGTGCCGCGCCCGATGCGCCGATCGCGGTGTTTTTCTATGGCGGCAGCTGGAGCAGCGGTGACCGCGCCGACTACCGCTTCGTGGGCGAGGCGCTGGCCTCGCGCGGCATCGTCACCGTGGTCGCCGACTACCGCCTGAGCCCCGAGGTGCGCTACCCGGTGTTCCTGCAGGACTGCGCGCAGGCGGTGCGCTGGACGCGCGACAACGCAGGCCGGCTCGGCGCTTCTCCCTCGCGGCTGTTCGTCACCGGCCACAGTGCCGGTGCCTACAACGCGGCCATGCTCGCCCTCGATGCGCGCTGGCTGGCCGACGTGGGCATGAAGCCCGCCGAACTCGCCGGCTGGGTCGGCCTGGCCGGACCCTACGATTTCCTGCCCATCGGCATCCCCGATGTGCAACGCGCCTTCAACTGGCCCGACACGCCGGCGAACTCGCAGCCGCTGTTCCATGCCGGCGGCGCCGAAGGCCTGGACCACCGCGTGCTGCTGCTGGCGGCCAGAAACGACACCCTGGTCAACCCGCGGCGCAACACCCTGGCGATGGCGCAAGCCCTGCAACGCCGCGGCACGGCGGTGGAACTCGAGCTGTTCGACCGCCTCGGCCACACCACGCTGATCGGTGCCCTGGCCCCGCCATTGCGCGGCCTGGCACCGGTGCTGGACCGCTTCAGCGCATTTCTGCAGCAGCGAAGCGGCTGATGCCGCTGGGCCCGGCGCCGCCCGCGCCGTAAAATCCCGGGTTACCAACCGGTTACCAACTGACTGAAGGGATTCTCATGGCGCTCGTTTCCATGCGCGAACTGCTCGACCATGCCGCCGTCCACGGCTATGGCATTCCAGCGTTCAACGTCAACAACCTCGAACAGGTCCAGGCCGTCATGGCCGCCGCCCACGAAACCGGCGCGCCGGTGATCCTGCAGGCCAGCGCCGGAGCCCGCAAGTACGCCGGCGAGCCCTTCATCAAGCACCTGATCCAGGCCGCGGTGGAGTCGTATCCGCACATCCCCCTGGTCATGCACCAGGACCACGGGCAGAACCCCGACGTGTGCCGGGGCGCGATCGACCTGGGCTTCAGCTCGGTGATGATGGACGGCAGCCTGGAAGGTGACGGCAAGACGATCGCCAGCTACGAGTACAACGTGGACGTCACCCGCCGGGTGGTGGACATGGCCCACAAGCTGGGCGTGACGGTGGAAGGCGAACTCGGCTGCCTGGGCAGCCTGGAGACCATGCAGGGCGACAAGGAAGACGGCCATGGCACCGACGCGGTGATGACGCGCGAACAGCTGCTGACCGACCCCGAGCAGGCAGCCGACTTCGTCAAGCGCACCCAGCTCGATGCGCTGGCCATTGCCATCGGCACCAGCCACGGCGCCTACAAGTTCACCCGCAAGCCCACCGGCGACATCCTGGCGATCGACCGCATCCAGGAAATCAACCGCCGCCTGCCCAACACCCACCTGGTGATGCACGGCTCCAGCTCGGTGCCGCAGGACCTGCTGGCGGTGATCAACCAGTACGGCGGCAAGATCAAGGAAACCTACGGCGTGCCGGTGGAAGAGATCCAGAAGGCGATCCAGTTCGGCGTGCGCAAGATCAACATCGACACCGACATCCGACTGGCCATGACGGCCGCGGTGCGCAAGTTCCTGGCCGAGAACCCCGAGAAGTTCGATGCCCGCGAATGGCTCAAGCCCGCCCGAGAAGCCGCCAAGGCGATCTGCAAGCAGCGCTACATCGAATTCGGCTGCGAAGGCCAGGCCGGCAAGATCAAGGGCGAAAGCCTTCAGGTGGTGGCCGCCAAATACGCCAAGGGCGAACTGGCCCAGGTGGTGCACTGACCGGTTCCCGCCTCAAGCGCCCTTGCAAACGCCACCTTCGGGTGGCGTTTTTCATTCAATCCTCCCAACCCGCTGCCTGGATCGCGGCCACGATCTCGCGCCCGGTCGTCACCAGCGCCGGGCCGAAGTCCTCGTGCAGCAAGGCGCCCTGCAGTCGCGCAGCCGGGCCGCCCACGGTGAGCGCCAGCGGCTCGCGGCCATCGCCGAGATCCAGGCCCACGCCGATGGCGGCGATCTCGCTTTCCCACTCCGAGGCCGACACCGCATAGCCGCGCCGGGCGCACTCGACCTCGGCGCGGTGCAGCCCGGCTTCGCGCGCAGGCCACAGCCCCGGGTCTTGCGCCTGCAGGCGCCGCCCCACCGTGGCCCGCAGGCCCGGCGAGGCCGCGCACCAGATCGCGCGGCCCATGGCCGTTTCGGCGAACGGCAGGCGGGTGCCCACATCCAGCCCCAGGATCAGGCGCGCCGTGCTGCGGCAGTGGGCCACATAGACCACCGAGGTGTCGTGCCGCACGCCCAGCGAGACCGCCGCCTGCGTGTGCTCGGCCAGCGTTTCCATGAACGGCCGTGCAATGCGCCCGACCTCGAAGTTGGACAGCACGCTGAAGCCCAGCGACAGCACCGCCGGGCTCAGCGCGTACTCGCCGCTGGCCGGGCGGTGCCGCAGATAACCCAGGCTGGTGAGCGTGAAGGTGAGGCGCGAGACGGTGGCCTGCGGCAGGCCGGTGCGCCGGGCGAGTTCCTGGTGAGCCAGCCAGCGGTCGGCCGGGCTGAAGCAGCGCAGCACGGTGAGCCCGCGCGCCAGTGCGGTGACAAAGCGCCGGTCGTCGGCCGGGTCTGACTCGGCCAGGGGCGCAGGGGGTGAATGGCGATGGCGTCCCATGGCGGGCTCCTTTTTCTGCAGACCGGAATATCCGGTCCGGGCCTTCGGCTTGTATTCCGCAGAACGGAATTCTGCAGGTGTTCCGGCATGAAACCCATGCTCGCTTTCCCTGATGTGTGCCGATCCGCATTTACAGGGGCAGCCGCTGCGCCGTATATTGAATGTCCGACTGTCGTTTTCCGCCAAGCGGAATTGATCAAACCCCTGCGCTCCCTCCATCGGCATGACGACTCCCCCACCGGCCCACTGGCCGCCCGGCCTGCCGCAGCACCTCACGCTGCCGCAGACCCATGTCTTCTACAACCTGGAGGTGTCGGCCCGGCGCTACCCCGACAAAGCCTTCATCGTGTTCTACGACACGGCGCTGAGCTACGCGCAGTTCCTGCGCGAGACCGAGTGCCTGGCCGGCCACCTGCAGCAGGTCTGCGGCGTGCAGTCGGGCGACCGGGTGCTGCTGTGCATGCAGAACAGCCCGCAGTGGGCGCTGGCCTTCTATGCCATCCTGCGCGCCGGCGCGGTGGTGGTGCCGGTGAACCCGATGAACCGCACCGAGGAACTGCGCCACTGCCTGACCGACAGCGGCGCGCAGGTGGCCCTGGTGGCGCAGGACCTGCTGGCGCAACTGCGCCCGCTGCTCGAGCCCGAGGGCGACGGTCTGCGCCATGCGGTCGTGGCCACCTACAGCGACCACCTGCGCGTGCCCACCGACCTGGCGGTGCCCGACTTCGTGGCGGCGCCGCGCCAGCCTCTCGAAGGTCCCGGCCTGGTGGCCTGGGCCGATGCGATCGGCCCGGGACGCATCCCCGGGCCCTTGGCCACCGGCCCGGACGACCTGTGCGCCATGCCCTACACCTCGGGCACCACCGGCCTGCCCAAGGGCTGCATGCACACCCACCGCAGCGTGATGAGCACGCTGGTGGGCGGTGTGCGCTGGTTCGGCACCTCGCAGGACGCGGTCTGCCTCTCGGTGCTGCCGTTCTTCCATGTCACCGGCCTCACCGGCAGCCTGAACGGGCCGCTCCATGTGGGCGCCACCATCGTGGTGCTCGCCCGCTGGGACCGTGAGGTCGCTGCGGTCTGCATGCAGCGCTACCGCGTGACCATGTGGCAGGCCATCTCCACCATGGTGATCGACTTCCTCGCCCACCCGAGGCTGGAGCGCTTCGACCTCTCCAGCCTGAGCTGCGTGCGCGGCGGCGGCGCGGCGATGCCCGAGGCACTGGCCGCGCGCCTCAAGACCCTCACCGGGCAGGACTACATCGAGGGCTACGGCATGTCCGAAACCATGGCCGCCACCCACATCAACCCGACGCACCGCCCCAAGCGCCAGTGCCTGGGCCTGCCGGTGTTCGACGTGCGCGCGCTCGTGGTCGACCCCGACACCCTGGCCGAACTGCCCGCCGGCGAGACCGGCGAGATCGTGGTGCACGGCCCGCAGGTGATGCAGGGCTACTGGCGCAACCCGGCGGCCACGCAAGAGGCCTTCGTGACCATCAACGGCCAGCGCTTCCTGCGCACCGGCGACCTCGGCCACGTGGACGAAGAAGGCTACTTCTTCATGACCGACCGCCTCAAACGCATGATCAATGCCAGCGGCTTCAAGGTCTGGCCGGCCGAGGTGGAAGCGCTCATGTACCACCACCCGGCCATCCAGGAAGCCTGCGTGATCGGCGTGCGCGATGCCCGGCGCGGCGAGAGCGTGAAGGCACTGGTCGTGCTGCGACCCGAACACCGCGGGCAGGTGAGCGCGCAGGACGTGATCGACTGGGCGCACGGCCACATGGCCGC
This sequence comes from Hydrogenophaga sp., assembly GCF_030373225.1. Taxonomy (GTDB): domain Bacteria; phylum Pseudomonadota; class Gammaproteobacteria; order Burkholderiales; family Burkholderiaceae_C; genus Hydrogenophaga. The sequence continues at coordinate 87,844 of NZ_JAUCZG010000014.1, forward strand.
CTACAAGAGCCCGCGCAGCGTGGAATTCGTGGAGGCGCTGCCCCGCTCGGGCAGCGGCAAGGTGATGTGGCGCGAACTGCAGGAACAGCAGGCCGCGCTGGACGCCGCCACCCCTCCCCCTTGAGCAACTCCATGGCGCACACCGCGCCACCACCACCGCCAGACCGGCATTTCCCCCGAAGGAGACAAGCATGAAGAACACGACATCGACACCCCCATCGCAGCGCCGCCGCGCGATGCTGCTGGCCGCGGTCACCGCCACGGCGGCTGCCGGCGTGGCACCCTGGAGCGTTGCGAACGCACAAGCCCAGGCCTACCCGACCCGCCCGGTCACGCTGATCATTCCGTGGCCCGCCGGCGGCTCGACCGATCGCCACCTGCGCACCCTGGCCGAACTCGCGTCCAAACACCTGGGCCAGCCCATCGTGATCGAAAACAAGCCGGGTGCCGGCGGCACCCTGGGTCCGAGCACCATGGCCCAGACCGCCAAGCCCGACGGCTACACCATCGCGCAGTTCCCGCTGGGCATGTTGCGCCTGCCGCACATGCAGAAAGCCAACTGGAACCCGCTGACCGACTTCAGCTACATCATCGGCGTCTCGGGCTACACCTTCGGCCTCACGGTGAAGGCCGACTCGCCCTACAAGACCTTCAAGGACTATGTGGAGGCCGCCCGCAAGCAGCCCGGCATGATCAACTACGGCTCCACCGGCACCGGCAGCAGCCCGCACCTGCTGATGGAAGAGCTGGCGGGCAACGCCAAGGTGCAGTTCACCCATGTGCCGTTCAAGGGCAATGCCGACCTGCAGTCGGCCCTGCTCGGTGGCCATGTGATGGCACAGAGCGACGCGACCGGCTGGGACAAGTTTGTCGACAGCGGCGAAATGCGCCTGCTGGTGACCTTCGGTGACCAGCGCACCAAGCGCTGGCCCGACGTGCCCACCGCGATGGACCTGGGCTACAACGTGGTGTCGAGTTCGCCTTACGGCCTGGTGGGCCCCAAGGGCATGGACCCGGCCATCATGAAGACGCTGCACGACGCCTTCAAGAAAGCCATGGACGAACCCCGGCACCTGGAAGTCCTGGGCCAGCTCAACCAGGCCATGTGGTACCGCAACGGCGACGAGTATCGCCAGTGGGCAGCCGAGACCTTCACCAAGGACAAGGCCCTGATCGAGCGCCTGGGGCTGGCAGCGAAATAAGCGGTGACCCGGGGGACCGCCAACTTGCGATAATCCCCCGGAATGGTTCAAAGCCCGTTGGCTGTTCAACGGGCTTTTTTCTTGTCCTGCCTTTTCCTGATCCGACCATGACCCCTGCCCTGCACACCTCGGCCCTCACCTCCCTGCCCTTGCTGGCGCGCGGCAAGGTGCGCGACAACTACGCCGTGGGCGACGACCGCATCCTGATGGTGGCGAGCGACCGCATCAGCGCCTTCGACGTGATCATGGGCGAGCCCATCCCCGGCAAGGGCGAGCTGCTCACCCGGCTTTCGCTGTTCTGGTTCGACAAGCTCGGCCCGAACGGCCTGAACATCTGCCCGATCCACCTGACCGGCGAGGCGCCCGAGAGCGTGGTGTCGGCGGCAGAAAGGCCCCAGGTCACCGGCCGTTCGATGCTGGTGCAGCGCCTCAAACCGATCCCGGTCGAAGCCGTGGTGCGCGGGTATCTCGCCGGCAGTGGCTGGAAGGAATACCAGGACAACCAGGCCGTGTGCGGCGTGAAGCTGCCCGCCGGCCTGCAGAACGCCTCCAAACTGCCCGAGCCGATCTACACGCCCGCGGCCAAGGCCGAGATGGGCGAGCACGACGAGAACATCACCTTCGAACAAACCGTGGCCATGATCGGCCCCGAGCTGGCCGCGCAGATCCGCGACGTGTCGATTGCGCTCTACAAGGCCGCGGCCGAAATGGCACGGCTCAAGGGCATCATCATTGCCGACACCAAGTTCGAGTTCGGCCTGGACAAGGCCGGCCAGCTGGTGCTCATGGACGAGGTGCTCACGCCCGACAGCTCACGCTACTGGCCAGCCGAGAGCTATGTGGTCGGGCAGAACCCGCCGAGCTACGACAAGCAGTTCCTGCGCGACTGGCTGGAGACCGCGCAAGTGGGCGGCAAGCCCTGGGACAAGACACCCCCAGCGCCGCGCCTGCCCAAGGACGTGATCGAGAAGACGGCAGCAAAGTACCAGGAAGCCCTCAGCCGCCTCATGGGCTGAGCCATCTCCGCTCGGGCCGAGCCATCTCCGTTGGGGCCGATCCCCCTCCGTTCGGGCTGAGCTTGTCGAAGCCCTTGCACACCAAGGTATGGGTGAGCCCTTCGACAGGCTCAGGGCGAACGGGGTTGTGTCGCCTCAAGGCGAACGGGGCTGGTTCGGGTCCTGCGAAAGGACGTGCGCGCGCAGCGCACGGTGTTTTCTCAGCTCAGCACAACACTCGACAAGCGCCGCCGGTAGGTCGCCACCGTCGGGTCTTCCGGCGGCACCTGGCCTTCGGCCACCTTGGGCTTGGGCGGCTCGATGATGTCCAGGATGGCGATGAAGGTCTTGCGCGCGAGGTCTTCGCTCCAGGCCTTGTCGCGCATCAGGATCTCCAGCAGCTCGTCCATGGCCGGCACCCACTGGCCGTGCGCCATGAGCAGCTGGGCCAGCGCAAAGCGCGATGCAAAGTCGCGTTTGCTGGTGGCAATGGCCGCCTGCAGTTCGGCCGCGCGGGCCTGAGGATCGGCCACGTCGGCGTTGGCATCGCGCGCGGCCATCCAGCGCTGCAGCGAGTCGAGACGGCGCACCGCGGCCGCCTTGGCGATCACGGGGGCGAACGCCACCTTGGCGTCGTCATCCAGGCCGAGCTCGAGCTGCAGCTTGACCAGATCGAAGCGTGCGTCGTCGTTGTTCGGATCGGTCTTCACCGCCTCCTGCAGCTTCTCCAGCGCGCCTTCCAGGTCGCCTTCGGCGATGGCCTCCATGGCTTCCTCTTCCACCGCCACCGCTTCCAGCTCGTTGGCGGCAGGCAGGTGCTTGTCGAGAAACTCCTTGATCTGGCCTTCGGGCAGCGCGCCCATGAAGCCGTCGACCGGCTGACCGTTCATGAGCAGCACGCAGGTGGGGATGCTGCGGATGCCGAACGCCGCGGCCAGTTGCTGCTCCTGGTCGGAGTCGATCTTGACCAGCTTGAAGCGACCGGCGTAGGCCGCCTCAACCTTCTCCAGCAGCGGCCCGATGACTTTGCAGGGGCCGCACCAGGGGGCCCAGAAATCGACCAGCACAGGGGTGTGGTGCGAAGCCTCGATGACCTCGGCTTCGAAATTTGCAATGGTGACGTTGATCATGAGGGGGAGGCCTGAAGGGGATGCGGTGCGAAGCGGCCGGCGCCGTGGACGCGAACCGTAAAATCGACACTTTACCGGAGAGCGCATGCACGTTCATGCGCGCCACCGGGCAACGCCCCTTGCGGGCGCATCGGCCAAAGGCACAACATGAACCCCATCCAGGTGGGCGTGGTCATGGGCTCCAGCAGCGACTGGGACACCATGCAGCACGCCGTGCAGATCCTGCAGGAATTCGGCATCGCCTTCGACGCCCGCGTGGTGTCGGCGCACCGCATGCCCGACGACATGTTCAGCTACGCCGAAAGCGCGGCCGGGCGGGGCATGAAATGCATCATCGCCGGGGCCGGCGGCGCTGCCCACCTGCCGGGCATGCTGGCGGCCAAGACGGTGGTGCCGGTGCTCGGCGTGCCGGTGGCCAGCAAGCACCTGAGCGGTGTGGACTCGCTGCACAGCATCGTGCAGATGCCCAAGGGCGTGCCGGTGGCCACCTTCGCCATCGGCGCGGCGGGCGCGGCCAACGCGGCCCTGTTCGCCGTGGCCATGCTGGCCAACGAAGACCCCGCCCTGCGCGCGAAGCTCGAAGCCTTCCGCACCCAGCAGACCGCCGCCGCCCGCGGCATGACCCTTCCCCTGTGACACCACCCCATGAGCCTCAAGACCATCCTCCCCGGCAGCACCTCGCCCACCGGCCAGCAGACCACGCTCGGCGTCATGGGCGGCGGGCAGCTCGGGCGCATGTTCGTGCAGGCGGCGCAGGCCATGGGTTACTTCACCGCCGTGCTCGACCCCGATCCGGCCAGCCCGGCCGGCCTGATCAGCCATTTCCACATCCAGACGCCCTTTGATGACGAACAGGGTCTGGCGCAGCTGATGCAACGCTGCGAAGCCATCACCACCGAATTCGAGAACGTGCCCTCGCCCGCGCTGGTCACGCTCGGCGCCCATCGCCCGGTGGCGCCCTCGGCCAGCTGCGTGGCGGTGGCGCAGGACCGCATCAAGGAGAAGGCGCATTTCGTGCAGTGCGCGCCCCTGAGCGGCGTCTTCCCGGCGCCGTACGCCGCCATCACCACCGACGCGCTGCTGGCCGCCGCGCCGGCCGATCTGCTGCCCGGCATCCTGAAAACCGCGCGCCTGGGCTACGACGGCAAGGGCCAGGTGCGCGTGTCCACGCGCGAAGAGCTGGCCGCCGCCTGGGCTGGCCTGAACAAGGTGCCTTGCGTGCTCGAAAAACGCATGCCGCTGCGCGGTGAATGCTCGGTGATCGTGGCGCGCGGCGCAGACGGCCAGACCGTGAGCTTTCCGGTGCAGAAGAACACGCACCACGACGGCATCCTGGCGATCACCGAGGTCCATGAAGGGGCGCTGGACCCGGCCCTGGCCGCGCGCGCGCAGGCCAGCACGGTGGCCCTGGCCAACCACCTCAACTACGTGGGTGTGCTGTGCGTGGAGTACTTCCTCGTCGACACCGCCGAGGGCGGCGTGGACCTGATCGTCAACGAGATGGCGCCGCGCCCGCACAACAGCGGCCACTACACACAGGACGCCTGCGACATCTCGCAATTCGAAGCGCAGGTGCGCACCCTCGCCGGCCTGCCGCTGCCCACGCCGCGCCAGCACAGCCCCGCCATCATGGTCAACCTGCTGGGCGACCTGTGGTTTGCGCCCAATGCCGTGCGCGAAAAGGTGAACGAACGCGGCGTGTCGCCGCCCTGGGCACAGGTGCTGGCCCTGCCCGGCACCCACCTGCATCTCTACGGCAAGCTGAGCGCACGCCCCGGGCGCAAGATGGGTCACCTCAACATCACCGCACCCACGGTGGGCGAGGTGCGTGCCACCGCAGCCGAGGCCTTGCGGCTGCTGGGGCTGCCCCCGCTGGACGCCTGACCCTTCCATGCCGCTGTTGCTGAATGCCGCCGATGCGTCCGCCGTGGAGCAGGCGGCACTGCGGCTGAAGGCGGGCTCGCTGGTGGGCATGCCCACCGAAACCGTGTATGGCCTCGCGGCCGACGCCGACAACGCCACTGCGGTGCACCGCATCTTCGACGCCAAGGGCCGCCCGGCCGATCACCCGCTGATCGTTCACCTGGCACCCGGCACCGGCGCGCAAGGCTGGCGCGACGGCGTTGACCATTACGCGCGCGACGTGCCGGCCTTCGCGTTGTCGCTCATGCAGGCCTTCTGGCCCGGCCCGCTCACGCTGATCCTGCCGCGCCGGGAGGGTGTGGCCGCCGTGGCCGCGGGTGGACAGGACTCGGTGGGCCTGCGCTGCCCGGCCCATCCGGTGGCGCAGGCGCTGCTCGCGGCGGCCGCGGCTCACGGGGTGAGCGGCGTGGCCGCCCCCAGCGCCAACCGCTTCGGCCGCGTGAGCCCGACCACCGCTGCACACGTGGTCGAGGAATTTGCCGCGCTGCCGGATGCCGAGCTGCTGATCCTCGATGGTGGCGCCTGCCCGGTGGGCATCGAGTCCACCATCGTCGACGCCACGCGCTCGCACCCGGTGCTGCTGCGCCCCGGCATGATCAGCGCCGCGCAGATCGAGGCGGTGTGCAGGCAGCCTCTGCGCGAGCGCGACCAGGCCGCACCACGCGCCTCGGGCACGCTGGAGTCGCACTACGCACCACGCGCCAAGGTGCGGCTGATGGACGCCAAGCCCCTGCAGGCCGCCCTGGATGTGCTGGGCACAGACGCTCGCCACATTGCGGTGTACGCCCGTTCACCCATCAAGGCCGCGCGCGGCGTGCAGGTGCGCCGCATGCCCTCCGAGGCCACCCGCAGCGCACAGGAACTGTTCGCCGTGCTGCGCGAACTCGACGCCACCGGCGTTCGCCTGATCTGGGTGGAAACGCCGCCCGAAGAACCCGGCTGGGACGGCGTGCGCGACCGGCTGGTGCGCGCCGCCGCCTGAGGACCCCGGTCAGGATCACGGCAGGCGTCCGTAGCGCAGCTTCATCACCAGGATGGCCAGCGCCAGCATCAGCGTGATGGTGTTGGCCACCACCAACGGCCAGGCTCCGAGGCTCAGGCCGTAGACCAGCCACAGCGCCACCCCGAGCGTGAACGCGCAGTACATGGCCAGCGAGATGCCGCTCACATCGCGGGTGCGGAAGGTGTGCCAGACCTGCGGCACGAAGCTGGCCGTGGTGAGGAAGGCGGCACTGAAACCGATGGCGTCACCGAGCTGCATCTGTCGGCTCCCTCAGTCCGGCTGCGAGGCGGTCCACTCCACCAGCGCTTCGAGCGCCGGGCGGGCCGCCGGCGCATTGGGGTGGTTCACGAAGCCGACCACCACGTAACGCGCGCCATTGGCGGCGTTCACATAACCGGCGATGCCTGTCACGTCCTTGAGCGTGCCGGTCTTGAGCAGGGCGTTTCCACGCGCGGCGCTGCCGGGCGCACGCGCCATGCGGGCGGCCGTGCCGTTGACACCGGCCACCGACAGCGAGCTGGCGAACTGTTCGCCCTGCGGGTGGCGGCTGGCATGGCGCAACAGGTTGGCCAGTGCTTCGGGCGAGATGCGCTCTTCACGCGAAAGCCCCGAGCCGTTGTCCATCACCGGCAGCGCGCTGCGGATGCCGAAGGTGCGCTTCCACCAGTTTTCAACCACCTCCCGCGAACGCTCGAAGCGCGCCGGACGCATGGGAATGAGGCGGTCGGCGGATCCTTGCGTCATCACCGGCTGCGGCGCCGGCGTGGGCACCAGCCGGCCCAGCGTGAGGTACACCTGTTGCGCCATCACGTTGTTGCTCCACTGGTTGACGTCGGTGATGATCTCCGAGAGCGGCAGCGACGCCGCTTCGTGCAGCAGGGTGGCGCCCGGCGGCGTGAGGCCCGGGCGGGCGTGGCCGGTGATGGCGCCGCCGCTGGCGCGCCACAGACCTTCCATGGCGCGGGCAGCGTAACTGGCCGGGTCCTGGTAGGCAACCGGCCACTTGAGTTCACCACAGCTTGGCGGATACCGGCCCTCGAAGCGGATGGTGTTGGCGTCATCGAAGCGGGTCCGCAGGCCGCTGCGCCAGTCGCCGCAGCGCGTGCCCGCACCCGCCAGCGGCACCGAGGCATCGATGGTGAGCCCGGCCATGGGCGGCTCGCTGACCACGTGGGCCACGCCGCTGGCGCGGTCGGGCTGGAACGTGAGCACCACCGACTTGAAGTTGACCAGCAGCGCATCGGGCGTGGCGTTGTAGGGCCGCAAGGCCTCGCCATCGAACGCACCCGGGTCGGTGGCGGCGATCTCGAAGGCACTGTGGTCGAGCACGATGTCGCCCAGCACCACACGAACGCCTTTGTCCTGCAAGGCCCAGAAAGCCCCCTGGATGCGCTCGAGCACGAACTTCGGGTCGCCGTCGCCGCGCACATACAGGTTGCCGCGCAGCACACCCTGGTCGATCGTGCCGTCGGTGTAGAAGCGGGTGTTCCAGGTGTAGTCGGCCCCCAGCAGGTCGATGGCGGCGTAGGTCGTCACCAGCTTCATCACCGAAGCCGGGTTGACCGGCACGCTGGCGCGAAAACGCAGCCGCTCTTCAGCCCGGTTGTCGGCCGAGACCACCAGCGCCGACAAGGCACTCGGCGGCACCTGCGCCCGTTTGAGGGCGGCCACCACCGTGGGTGGCAGGGCGCCGTACTCGCCGGGCAGCTGGGCACAGGCGGGCAAGGCAACCACCAGCGTGGCCAGCAGCGTGAACAGGGGGCGGGGCAGGGACATGCGTTTCATTATGAAACGGCACTGCGCCCGCTGCGACATACCCTGCTTCGATGGACCGCAGGACTGACCACCGGCACGCTGGCCGATAATCTGGCGATGTCCTTTTCACCCCCGCACAGCCTTCGTCTGCTGGCCCTTGAAACCAGCACCGATGCACTTTCCGTGGCGCTGGGTTCGGGCGAACCCGGCGCAGCGCTCTGGCAACGCAGTGGCCCGGGCGGTGCGCAGGCCTCGGGCACGCTGCTGCCCATGGTTCGCGGCCTGCTCGATGAGGCCGGCTGGTCACTGGACACGCTGAATGCGGTGGTGTTCGGGCGCGGACCGGGCTCGTTCACCGGCTTGCGCACCGCGTGTTCGGTGGCCCAGGGGCTGGCCTATGGCGCGCAAGGCCCGGGCCGCCCCGGTGGATTGCCGGTGCTGCCGGTGGACACCCTGCTGGCCCTGGCCGAAGAGGCCCGACAGGCACAGACAGACGCCGGCCGGCCCATGCCGCAGGTGATCGTGGCGCTGCTCGATGCCCGCATGGGAGAACTCTATGTGGCGCCCTACGCCTGCCACGCCCAGGGCGCTGCCGGGCTGACGCCGCTGGCGCCACCGCGCCTGTGCACGCCGGCCGACCTGCCGGCCTGGCTGCAAGACCTGCCCCCTGGAGAGCGGCTGCTCACCGGCAACGTGTTCGAGATCGAAGCGCTGAATGCGCTCGGCGGCCAGCACCTGCCAGCACTGCCCACCGCTGCTGCCTTGCTGCGCCTGGCGCCGGGCCTGTTGGCCGCGGGCCACGCGGTGGCGGCGCAAGACGCCTTGCCGCTGTATGTGCGCGACAAGGTGGCTCAGACCACGGCGGAGCGCGAGGGCATCCGTCTGGCTGCGGAGGCTGGCACATGAGCACCTCCACGCCAGCCGACGCAGCACCGCGCAACGCCCTGCCCGCCTGGGCCAGCGGTCTGTGGCCCGCGCCCACCGAACCGCTGACACCGCCGCGCTCGGTGTCGCATCCCGAGCGCCGGATCGTGTTCGAACCCATGCTCGAGTCCGACCTCGACTCGGTGCATGCCGTGGAATCGCAGGCCTACGCCCATCCCTGGTCGAGGCGCCACTTCCACGACTCGCTCAAGGCCGGCTACCCCGCCATCCTGCTGCTGTCGCAACCGTTGCCGGGTGAGGTGGTTCATCCACCGCGTGCCGACGGGCGCGTGCTGCTGGGCTACCTCGTGGCCATGCCGGGGGTGGACGAAGTGCACCTGCTCAACATCACCGTGGCCACCGCCCACCAGCGCCAGGGCTGGGCTCGCTTCATGCTCGATGCGCTGGGGCTGTGGTCGCGCGGCCAGGGCGCGCAGTGGCTGTGGCTGGAAGTGCGCCAGGGCAATGCGCCGGCGCGCGCCTTGTATGAACGCTGCGGCTTTGCCCAGGTGGGCCTGCGCAAGGGCTACTACCCGGCGGGCCATTTCCAGCGCGAAGACGCGGTGGTGATGAGCCTGCGCCTGGCGCCGGCTGCCGGGGGACCCACCCCATGAACCTCGAGACCGACACCTCGTTCGTGCCCGACCTCGACGCGCGCCAGCGCGCCATGCTGGCCGAAATGGGCGTGCGGGTCTGGGCCCCCAGGCCGGCGCCGGCGAATGCGGTCCCGGCCGAACCGGTGGCGACCGTGCGCCCGACCGGCGCAAGCCCGGTCGCCACCGCCCCCCGGCCGCCAGCGCTGCCGGCACCCACGGCCGCGCCGGCGCCAGGCGCCCAGCCGCAGCCCCCCAGCCCTGTCGCCACCCTCGACTGGCCCGCCCTGCGCGAAGCCGTGGCGGGCTGCCAGGCCTGCGGGCTGTGCCAGGGACGCACCCAGACCGTGTTCGGCACCGGCGACACACAGGCCGACTGGATGGTGGTGGGCGAGGCGCCCGGGGAAAACGAAGACCTGCAGGGAGAAGCCTTCGTGGGCGCCGCCGGCCAGTTGCTTGACAACATGCTCAAGGCCGTGGGCCGCCACCGATCCGGTCGGGGAGCCGAAGGGGTGTTCATCACCAACGTGCTCAAGTGCCGCCCACCGGCCAACCGCAACCCGTTGCCCGACGAAGTGGCCCGCTGCGAGCCCTACCTGGCGCGCCAGGTGGCCCTGGTCCAGCCCAGGGTGATCGTGGCCATGGGCCGCTTCGCGGTGCAGGCCCTGCTCAAGACCAGCGAGCCGATCGGCCGGCTGCGCGGTCAGGTGCACCACTACGAAGGTGTGCCGGTGATCGTCACCTACCACCCCGCCTACCTGCTGCGAACGCCCACCGACAAGGGCAAGGCCTGGGCGGACCTGTGCCTGGCGATGGCACATCGGGCCTGAGGCAAGACCCGCCCACAGCGCCTTCCGCCGCCTCCATGTTGCCGTTTGGCGAGCGGTGCATTCTTTTTCGGCGGCTTGCTGCTGCGGAAGAATACAAATCCGGGTATCTGGCCTGTGGCTGTCAACGTCGGCACTTCCGCGTACCGTGTGATGCATTACCACTCATTACAGGATCGACCCGGAAGCATTGCGCCTGACCGATACACTTGAGACACTCCGCTCAGGGATGGTGTTCAAAACCCCGCGTAGTTCCCGATGGCGTGAAGGCCAGCGAAGC
>NZ_JAUCZG010000015.1 GCF_030373225.1 Hydrogenophaga sp.
TACCGCACTGGCATGCAAGACTAATGCCAGTTATTTACGGGACAGGACACTAGATCGCCTCGACGCGGGTGTCCGGTGCCATGCCGGCGGCCTGCACCAGCTCGGGCAGCAGCCGGGCCAGGTCGTTGCTGACCCGGATCAGGTCCATCTGCCAGGGGTTCATGAACTGCTGTTCGACTCCGGTGCGCATGAAAGCCATCAGACCGTCGTAGTAGCCCTGCACGTTGAGCAGCCCCACGGGTTTGTCGTGGTAGCCCAGCTGCCGCCAGGTCCAGACCTCGAAGAATTCCTCGAAGGTGCCGATGCCGCCCGGCAGGGCGAGGAAGGCATCCGCCTTGTCGGCCATCAGGCGTTTGCGTTCGTGCATGGTGTCGACCACATGCAGTTCGGTGCAGCCCTGGTGCGCCCATTCCTTCTCGACCAGGGCCTTGGGAATGATGCCCACCACGCGCCCACCGGCGGCCATCGTCGCATCGGCCACGACGCCCATGAGGCCGTTGCGCCCGCCGCCGTAGATCAGTTGCCCGCCGTGCTCGCCGATCCAGCGGCCGACGGCGCTCGCGGTCCCGGCGAAGGCGTCGCTCGCGCCCGGTCGCGAGCCGCAGTACACGCACAAGGAGAAAGTGGGTTGCGTCATGGTCGATGTGCTCGTGGTCAGGCCCAGCGGGCCCAGGCAGCGGCCAGCCAGATGCCGGCGCACAGCAGCAGGCTGAGCAGCACCGCGGCGCTGCCCATGTCCTTGGCGCGCTTGGACAGGTCGTGCCATTCCGGGCCGATGCGATCGATGGCGGTTTCGATGCCGGTGTTGAGCAGTTCAACCATCATCACCAGCAGCACCGATCCCGCGAGCAGGGCGGTTTCGACCCAGGACTGTCCGATCCAGAAAGCCAGCGGAACCATCACCAGGGCTGCCAGTGCTTCCTGACGAAACGCGGTTTCGCCCCAACCCGACCGCAAACCCGCCATGGAGTAGCCCAGGGCGTGCCACATGCGGGAGGCGCCGGTGCGCAGCTTTTGCGCGTTGACCGGTTCGCGCTCGGGGTGGGAACTCATGCCCTCAACTCCACCAGCGCCGCGGTTTGCTGGCGTCTTCCACCGGCTCGTCGTGAACCAGCCGGGTTCCGGCCAGCGCATCGTGGAGGAACTGGCGTTCGGCATGAAACCGGGACAACAGTGCCCAGACGACCACCCAGCCGGCCAGCAGCACCGAGAGCTGCTGGCCCGACATCTGTGTGAGCCCTGCCACCGCCAGCGGCGGCAGCACCCACAGCCAGGACAGCGCGTAGCGCCACACGGCACGGCCTTGCGTCAGTGCCTTGCCGTGGCGGTCCACGACCCGGATGCGCCAGGTCTTCATGGCCAGGGTCTGGCCCTTGGCCCAGAACCAGCCGAAGTAGATGCCGAACGCCACGAACAACAGCGCCTGTTGAAGGTGGCGGTCGTTCAGGGCATTGCCCGAACCCGTGAGCGAGGACAACACAAAACTGGAGGTGAACAACACCCCGACCAGAAACACCACGCCGAACATCAGCGTGCCCTCGTAAAGCCAGCAGGCCATGCGCCGGCGCAGGGGCGGTGCCGTCAGGTCGGGCGGGGCGGCCAGGTCGGGGGAGCGGGATGGGTCGGACAGGGTGGCAGACATGCAATGGAGGAAATGCGGCCGGTTGGCACAGGGACGAATTGTCTCATTGCGGCCCAGGCTTGCACTTTTTCAGGGCGTTCGGACCGGCCCGCCGCGATCCGGTCGTGCTGCAGTGCGATAATGCGCGCTGCACTTCAAAACACGGCAAACGGATCAGGGTTCGGCGGGGTATGTGCCCGCTCATGGCCACTGGTCTCAAGTCTCGACACCGCTCCACAAGAGTTGGTCAAGAGGCACCCAAGGTATTTCGTCAGAGAAATTCTCGAAAGGTTCATCATGGAAATCAACAAGGCCGAACTGGCCTCGGCCGCTGCCGCATCCGGCACAGCCCAGCAAGAACTCCGCGGCGCAGAAATCCTCGTCAAGGCCCTCCAGGCCGAAGGTGTCAAGTACATCTGGGGTTATCCCGGCGGCGCCGTGCTGCACATCTACGACGCTTTCTACAAGCAGGACACCATCCAGCACGTGCTCGTGCGACACGAGCAGGCGGCCGTACACGCTGCCGATGGCTACGCCCGTGCCACCGGCGACGTCGGCGTGGCGCTCGTCACGTCCGGCCCCGGCGTGACCAATGCCATCACCGGCATTGCCACCGCGTACATGGACAGCATTCCAATGGTGATCGTCACCGGCCAGGTGCCCACGGCCGCCATCGGCCTGGATGCCTTCCAGGAATGCGACACCGTGGGCATCACCCGCCCCATCGTCAAGCACAACTTCCTGGTGAAGGACGCGCGCGACATGGCCATGGTGATGAAAAAGGCCTTCCACATCGCGCGCAGTGGCCGTCCCGGTCCGGTGGTGGTGGACATCCCGAAGGACGTGTCCTTCAACAAGGTGCCTTACAGCGGGTATCCCGAAACGATTGAAATGCGCTCGTACAACCCGGTGCGCAAGGGCCACGGCGGCCAGATCCGCAAGGCATTGCAGTTGCTGCTGGCGGCCAAGCGCCCCTACATCTACACCGGCGGTGGCGTGTTGCTGGCCAACGCCACCGAGGAGTTGCGCACGCTGGTCAACATGCTGGGTTACCCGGTCACCAACACCTTGATGGGCCTGGGTGCCTACCCGGCGTCGGACCGCAAGTTCCTTGGCATGCTGGGCATGCACGGCACGATCGAAGCCAACAACGCGATGCAGAACTGCGACGTGCTGCTGGCCGTGGGCGCGCGCTTCGACGATCGCGTGATCGGCAACCCCAAACACTTCGCACAAAACGAACGCAAGATCATCCACATCGACATCGACCCATCGAGCATCTCGAAGCGGGTGAAGGTGGATGTGCCGATCGTGGGCGACGTCAAGGACGTGCTGACCGAGCTCATCAACATGGTTCGCGAAAGCGCGACCAAGCCCGATGGCGCAGCCTTGTCGGCCTGGTGGGAGACCATCGAGACCTGGCGCTCGAAGGATTGCCTGAAGTACGACCGCACCAACACCGATGTGATCAAGCCGCAGTATGTGGTGGAGACGCTCTGGAACATGACGAAGGACGCCGACGCCTACGTCACGTCCGATGTGGGCCAGCACCAGATGTGGGCCGCACAGTACTACCGCTTTGACGAGCCGCGTCGCTGGATCAACTCGGGTGGCCTGGGCACCATGGGCGTGGGCATTCCCTACGCGATGGGCATCAAGCTGGCCAAGCCCGACAGCGAGGTGTACTGCGTGACGGGTGAAGGCTCGGTGCAGATGTGCATCCAGGAGCTCTCGACCTGCCTGCAGTACAACACCCCGATCAAGATCGTGGCGCTGAACAACCGTTATCTGGGCATGGTCCGGCAATGGCAGGAGATCGACTATGAAGGTCGCTACAGCCACAGCTACATGGACGCGCTGCCCAACTTCGTCAAGCTCGCCGAGGCCTATGGCCACGTCGGCATGCTGATCGAACGTCCACAAGACGTGGAGGGCGCCCTTCGCGAGGCGCGCAAGCTCAAGGACCGCACCGTGTTCATGGACTTCCGCACCGACCCGACGGAAAACGTCTTCCCCATGGTCAAGGCCGGCAAGGGCATCACCGAGATGCTGCTGGGTTCCGAAGACCTTTGACCTCCGCGAAGCAACGCTTGCCCGTTGCTTCATCCCTCAGACGAATCTATTGCCCGCCAAGCCTGCGCATTACCGTGCGCAGGGGAGGGCGGCGAAAACGGCAGTTTCTGCGACCACTTTTCATGGTCCCTGCCGTCGCAAAAAGAGGAATCGCACATGAAACACATCATCGCTGTCTTGCTGGAAAACGAACCCGGGGCCTTGTCCCGCGTCGTCGGCCTGTTTTCTGCCCGTGGGTACAACATCGAGTCGCTCACCGTGGCGCCGACCGAAGACCCCAGCCTCTCCCGCATGACGATCCAGACCACCGGGTCGGACGACGTCATCGAGCAGATCACCAAACACCTCAACCGCCTGATCGAAGTGGTCAAGGTGGTCGACCTCACCGAAGGCTCCTACACCGAGCGCGAGCTCATGATGGTGAAGGTGCGTGCGGTGGGCAAGGAGCGCGAGGAAATGAAGCGCATGGCCGACATTTTCCGTGGCCGCATCATCGACGTGACCGAGAAGAGCTACACCATCGAGCTCACCGGCGACCAGACCAAGAACGATGCGTTCCTGGAAGCCATCGACCGCTCCGCGATCCTCGAGACGGTGCGCACCGGTGCCAGCGGCATCGGGCGCGGCGAGCGCATCCTGCGCGTGTAAGACAATCCCCCAGTTTTCATTTCCCCGAACAACACATTTCAACCGGAGCAACCCATGAAAGTTTTCTACGACAAAGACTGTGACCTGTCCCTGATCAAGGGCAAGACCGTGGCCATCATCGGCTATGGCAGCCAGGGCCACGCACACGCACAGAACCTCAACGACAGCGGCGTGAAAGTCGTGGTCGGCCTGCGCAAGGGTGGCGCCTCGTGGGACAAGGTCGGCAAGGCCGGTCTGACCGTGATGGAAGTCAACGATGCCGTGAAGTCGGCCGACGTGGTCATGATCCTTCTGCCCGACGAACAGATCGCCGAGGTGTATCACCAGAACGTCGCGCCCAACATCAAGCAGGGCGCATCGCTGGCCTTCGCCCATGGTTTCAACGTCCACTACAACCAGGTCGTGCCACGTGCCGATCTGGACGTGTGGATGGTCGCGCCCAAGGCCCCTGGCCACACCGTGCGCAACACCTACACCCAGGGTGGCGGTGTGCCTCACCTGGTTGCCATTCACCAGGACAAGAGCGGCAAGGCGCGCGACCTGGCGCTGAGCTATGCCATGGCCAACGGTGGCGGCAAGGCCGGCATCATCGAGACCAACTTCAAGGAAGAGACCGAGACCGACCTGTTCGGCGAGCAGGCCGTGCTGTGCGGCGGCGCCGTTGAACTGATCAAGATGGGTTACGAGACGCTGGTGGAAGCCGGCTATGCGCCCGAAATGGCCTACTTCGAGTGCCTGCACGAACTCAAGCTCATCGTGGACCTGATCTACGAAGGCGGCATCGCGAACATGAACTATTCGATCTCGAACAACGCCGAATACGGCGAGTACGTGACCGGCCCGGAAGTGATCAACGCCCAGAGCCGCGAAGCCATGCGCAACGCCCTGAAGCGCATCCAGTCGGGTGAGTACGCGAAGATGTTCATCTCCGAAGGCCGCACCAACTACCCGAGCATGACGGCGCGCCGTCGCCTCACGGCCGATCACCAGATCGAAGTGGTGGGCGCACAGCTGCGCGCCATGATGCCCTGGATCGCCAAGAACAAGCTGGTTGACCAGACGCGCAACTGACAGCCCCGGCGGCGCGCTCACTCGAGCGGCTTCCGTCCAAAGGCCACCTCGGTGGCCTTTGCCGTTTCTGCGTGCAGGAGCACTGGCTTACACTGCAACATTGCATCCTGCAGGGATGTCCCCGGCATCCCCACACACAAAACACATGCACGACGGAACCGACCCCCAGCACGCGCCGCACGAAGACCGCCGCAAGCGCTCCAAAGGCATCTACATGGTGCCCAACATGATCACGCTCGCTGCCCTGTTTGGCGGCTTCTACGCGGTGGTGATGGCCATGAACGGGCGCTTCGACCTGGCCACGCTGGGCATCTTCGTCGCCATGGTGCTCGACAGCCTGGACGGGCGGGTGGCGCGCATGACCAACACGCAGAGCGCCTTTGGCGAGCAGATGGATTCCCTCTCCGACATGGTGTCCTTCGGCGCTGCGCCGGGCCTCATCGCCTACGAGTGGACCCTGCGCGACCTCGGTCGCTGGGGCTGGATCGCAGCCTTCGTGTACTGCGCCTGTGCCGCGCTCAGACTCGCCCGCTTCAACGTCAACACCGCTGTCGTCGACAAGCGCTACTTTCAGGGGTTGCCGTCGCCCGCAGCGGCTGCGCTGGTGGCCGGCTTCATCTGGCTGATGACCGAGCTCGAGATTGCGCCGCAGGACGTCACCTGGGTCATGTTTGCCATCACGCTCTACACGGGCCTGACCATGGTGACCAACGTGCCGTTCTACAGCTTCAAGGACCTGAGCCTGCGCAAGAGCGTGCCCTTTGCGGCCATCGTGCTGGTGGCGCTGGCGATCGCTGTGATCAACATCCATCCGCCGACGGTGCTGTTCGGCCTGTTCGTCGTGTATGGCCTGTCGGGCTACGCGGTGTATTTCTGGCGCAAGGCCAAAGGCCGCCCGACCAGCGTGATCAGCACGTCCACCGACGAGCCTGACGAACGGGGCCTTCATGACGAATGAGCACTTCCGGCTCGCAGGCCTGGGTGGCAGGGCCTCGCGAGGGCTTTGTGCTACATTGCCTGCCATGTCCACATTTTCGCTGTCGCTACTACTGGGTGTCCGTTTCGGGCAGGTTCGGTAACGCGAGAGCGATTTCCACACAACGGCCCGTTTGCACCCGCAGCGGGCCGTTTCTGTTTTGGACTGCGGGTTTTTTTGAAGCGCTGCCCACGAGGCATCCCACTGGAGCATTGAGATGAGCGACAAACTGATCATTTTTGACACCACCTTGCGCGATGGCGAACAGTCGCCCGGCGCCTCCATGACAAAGGACGAGAAGCTGCGCATTGCACGCCAGCTGGAGCGCCTGAAGGTCGACGTGATCGAGGCGGGTTTTGCTGCAAGCTCCAATGGCGACTTCGAGTCGGTCAAGGCCATCGCCGATGTCATCAAGGATTCCACGGTGTGCTCGCTGGCCCGTGCCAACGACCGCGACATTTCTCGTGCTGCCGAGGCACTCAAGGGCGCGCATCGCGCCCGCATCCACACCTTCATTGCCACCAGTGCGCTGCACATGGAGAAGAAACTGCGCATGACGCCCGAGCAGGTGCTGGAGCAGGCCAGGCAGTCGGTCCGCTTCGCCCGCAACCTGGTGGACGACATCGAGTTCAGTCCCGAGGATGGCTACCGCAGCGACATGGACTACCTGTGCCGGGTGTTGGAGGCCGTGATCAAGGAAGGAGCCACCACGCTCAACATTCCCGACACCGTGGGCTATGCCGTGCCCGAGTTGTACGGTGAGTTCATCCGCACCCTGCGCGAACGCGTGCCCAACTCCGACAAGGCCATCTGGTCGGTCCATTGCCACAACGACCTGGGAATGGCGGTGGCCAATTCGCTGGCGGGTGTGAAGATCGGTGGCGCGCGCCAGGTGGAGTGCACCATCAATGGCCTGGGTGAGCGCGCCGGCAATTGCTCGCTCGAAGAGATCGTGATGGCCGTGCGCACGCGTCGCGACTATTTCGGGCTGGACGTGGGTGTGGACGCCACCCAGATCGTGCCGGCGAGCCGCATGGTGAGCCAGACCACGGGTTTTGTGGTGCAGCCCAACAAGGCGGTGGTCGGCGCCAATGCGTTTGCACACGCCAGCGGCATTCACCAGGACGGCGTTCTCAAGGCACGCGACACCTACGAGATCATGCGGGCCGAGGACGTGGGCTGGGCTGCCAACAAGATCGTGCTGGGCAAACTCAGCGGTCGCAATGCCTTCAAGCAACGCTTGCAGGATCTCGGCATCGAAATGGATTCCGAGAGTGAAATCAACACCGCATTTGCCGCTTTCAAGGAGCTGGCGGACCGCAAGAGCGAGATCTTCGACGAGGACATCCTCGCCTTGTGCAGCGACGAAAGCGTGACGGCCGAGAAGGAACAGTACGGCCTGGTTTCGCTGAAGCAGCGCAGCGAAACCGGTGAACGCCCGCATGCCAACGTGGTTTTCACCGTCAACGGTCAGGAGATCCAGGGCGAGAGCGACGGCAACGGGCCGGTGGATGCTTCGCTCAAGGCGATCGAAAACCACGTCAAGAGCGGCGCTGAACTGGTGCTGTATTCGGTCAATGCCATCACGAGTGGCTCGACCGAGAGCCAGGGCGAGGTGACCGTGCGCCTGCAGCATGGCGGGCGCGTGGTCAACGGCGTCGGTGCCGACCCCGACATCGTGGTCGCGTCGGCCAAGGCCTATCTGAGTGCCCTGAACAAGCTGCACAGCAAATATGAGCGGGTTGCTGCGCAGGGATAAACTTGTTTGAATTCAACGACTTGGATCATTCAGCTGCTCGATCGCGACAATTGACACCAAAAGTAGCACCTGTTCGACCGATCATTTAAGAGAATTTCACAAGCAATTGATATTGCTAGTTTTTTTCATGTTGCCTATACTTCACTCCAGCGCAATTCCTGTTGCTGGAGTGAAATGATGATCCAAGGCGTTGTCCGCATTCGAAAACTGGTCCTGGCGGCCGCGGCGGCCGCCTGGGTGAGCATGGGTCTGTTGCCTTCTGCCGCCGTCGCTGCCAGCAGCCCGGCCAAGGTCGCCAAGACGCAGAAAGCGCAAAAGGCGGCATCGGCCAAAGCGCCGGCCAAGCGAGCGGCTGCGTCCACGAAGTCGGTTTCTCGCAAGGTGGCCACCGCCAAGCCCAAAAAGGCGGTCGCAAGCAAGCAGGCGGCATCGCGCGTGAAGGTGAAAATGGTGGCGGGCAAGAAGCCCACCGCCCGACAGCTGGCCGCTCAACGCAAGGCCGACCGGCCGGCAAAAGCCGCTGTGGTCCGTGTGGCGGTGCCGGCCCGTCTGTCGATGGGTGAGCAACTGGGCCTGCGTGCCAGCGACGACCAGCTCGACCTCAATTCCAGCGTTGCACTGGTGATCGATCAGGAGACCAACGAGGTCCTCTTCAGCAAGAACGACGCAGCCGTGTTGCCCATCGCTTCCCTGACCAAACTCATGACAGGACTGGTGATCGCCGACGCCAATCTGGACATGAGCGAACCCATCACCATCACCCAGGACGACGTCGACACCCACAAGGGCAGCCGGTCGCGCCTGGCGGTCGGCAGCACGTTGTCGCGCGGCGAGATGATGCACCTGGCCTTGATGTCCAGCGAAAACCGCGCTGCCAACGCGCTGGGCCGCACCTACCCGGGTGGCTTGAGCGAGTTTGTTCGCCTCATGAACATCAAGGCGCTGCAGCTGGGCATGGGCGACACCCGGTATGTGGAACCCACGGGTCTGTCCAGCCTGAACCAGTCCAGCGCCCGCGACCTGGCCACCCTGGTGTCGGTCGCTTACGAGCGCCCCATCCTGCGCAGCCTCTCGACCTCACCCGGCCATGAAGTGGACCTGGGTCGGCGCACGCTGCACTACAACAATTCGAACCGCCTCATCAAGAACCCGGACTGGGACATCGGTCTGCAGAAGACCGGCTACATCTCTGAAGCCGGCCGCTGCCTGGTGATGCAGGCCAAGGTGGCTGGCCGCCAGTTGATCATGGTGTTCCTGGACTCGGCCGGCAAGGTGAGCCGCATGCAGGACGCCGAGCGGGTTCGCCGCTGGGTGGAGGTGCAAACCGAGACAAGCCGCCCGCTGGTGCGGCCCCAGGGCTGACAGCTGGTTCAAGCGCCCATGAAAAACGGTCCGTCAAGGACCGTTTTTCATGGGCGGTATCGCCGGCTTCAGCGGACCGGCACGCCTGCCGGTCGCGAACAGCCCAGCGCGGAAGAAATCTCGGCCGCCGTGCTGCGTAGTTTGGGTACCCAGCTTTCGTCGATGCGGTCTGCCGGCGCGGAAATGGACAAACCGGCCACCAGCTTGTTCTGATCGTCATAGATGCCCGCAGCCATGCAGCGAACGCCGAGTTCGAGCTCTTCGTTGTCTCGTGCCAGTCCTGCCTGCCTGCACAGTGCAAGCTCACGTTCCAGGCTGGGCAACTGGGTGAGACTGTTGCGGGTGTTGCCTGCCAGCCCGGTGCGTGTGGCGTAGGCGCGCACGCGCTGAGGCTCGTCGTCCGCCAGGAACAGCTTGCCCACCGATGTGAGGTGCAGCGGCGCCCGGCCCCCGATGGCGCGCACCACCTGCATGCCGGAGCGCTCGCTGTAAGCCCGCTCAACATAGACGATCTCGTCACCCTGGCGCACGCTCAGGTTGACCGGCTGCTGGATCTGTTTGTGCAGCTCGCGCATGGGAAGCAAGGCCGCATCACGAACGCTCAGGCGAGCCTTGACGAGGTTGCCCAGCTCCAGCAGTCGCATGCCCAGCCGGTAACTGCCCGCTTCGGGGCGGTCCACGAAGCGGCCGATGGTCAGATCGTTGAGGATGCGGTGGGCGGTGGAGGGATGCAATCCCGTCTTTTCACTGATTTCCTTCAGCGACACCGGCTCTTCCTTGGCGGCCAGCACCTCCAGCAAGTTGAACATGCGTTCGATGACCTGGACGGTGGGTGTGGCGGGGAGGGAGTCGGAACGTTTGGTCATGCCTGAAGTGTGACCGAAATTTTGCGAGATGAAATCAGGAGCCTGGCTGTGGACCCGATTCACGGCCTCATTAGCCGTTGCTCAAGTGCCGGGAACCCAACGCCCGTCCAGCAGCAACTCGTGGGGCTGAAAGCCGGCCTTGTAGCTCATCTTGCTGCTCTGGGCGATCCAGTAACCCAGGTAGATGTGCGGCAGCTCCAGTGCTTTGGCCTGCTCGATCTGCCACATCACGCTGTAAGTGCCATAACTGGCCTTGTCGTCCGGCTCGTAGAAGGTGTAGACCGCCGACAGGCCGTCGTTGAGGACGTCGACGATGGAGACCATTTTGAGGCGGGCCGGCTGACCATCGGCGCCCGGCTCGTGAAACTCGATCAGGCGGGAATTGACACGGCTTTGCAGCAGGAACTGCGTGTATTGGTCGATGCTGTCGTGGTCCATGCCGCCGCCCGCGTGGCGGCTGTTCTGGTAGCGCAGATAGAGCTGGTAATGCTCGGGCACAAAACACAGCTTGAGCACTCGGGTCTGCAGGTGCTCGTGTTGGGCGCGCGAGCGCCGCTGGCTGCGGCTGGGCTTGAAGCCGGCGACAGGCACGCGCAAGGGCACGCACGCCTGACAGCCATCGCAGTAGGGGCGGTAGGTGAACATGCCGCTGCGTCGAAAGCCGTGCGTCACCAGGTCGGAATAGGCGTCGTTGTGAATGAGGTGGCTCGGTGTGGCCACTTGCGACCGGGCCTGATGCCCCGGCAGGTAACTGCACGGGTAGGGAGCCGTCGCGTAAAACTGCAGTGCTTGCAGCGGGAGGTCTTTGAGGTGTGTCACGCTGGCCGACGTTGTTCAGGGATGACGTTTTGCCAGTATATGGGCATGAATTCCCAGTTCGGCGCAGGGCGCGACATGGCCCCGGCCACGTGTCGGCAGAAGTCCGGCCGTGACATCAACCGACCACCGAGGCTGGCCAGATGGGGGGTGTTCTGCTGGCAATCGATCAAGGGCAGTCCCTTGGCCCTGCAGAAGGCCACCAGGGCAGCCAGTGCGACCTTGGAGGCGTCGCTCTGGCGGCTGAACATCGATTCGCCATAGACCATGCCGCCCAGGTTGATGCAGTAGAGGCCGCCCGCGAGCTCACCATCGATCCAGGCCTCCACGCTGTGCGCAACGCCGGCATGGTGCAGCCGGGTGTAGGCCTGGACCATGGCCGGGAGGATCCAGGTGCCATCCTGACCGTCGCGGGGTGTGCTGGCGCAGGCCCGGATCACTCGCTCGAAACCGTGGTCGAAACGGATCTCCAGCCTGCCTTCGAGGCGCAGCCGCTGAATCGTCTTGCGCAGCGAGCGATGCAGCCGAAATGCTTCGGTCTCCAGCACCATGCGGGGATCGGTGCTCCACCACAAAATGGGCTGGCCTGCACTGAACCAGGGGAAGATGCCGCGCGAGTAGGCCGCGATCAAGGACGGGACGTCGAGCACGCCGCCCGCCGCGAGCAGTCCTGGTGCCGGATCGCCCGGGCCCCAGGCTGTTTCCACCGGCGGAAACGGCTGACCTGGCTCCAGCCACGGCAGTGCGCGGTTCGGTGGTGCGTGTGACATGCCGCTATTGTGCGGCGGACATCACCGCGGCGGTGTAGGCAGGCGCCGCCAGGCCAGCCAGAGCGTCGCACCGAACACGATGCCCACGCCGTCGGCCAGGAAGTCGAGCCACTCACCGTAGCGCCAGCCCGTGGCGGCTTGAAGCAGTTCGACCACACCACCCAGAATCACCAGCCCGACCACAACGGTCCACGGGCGTTTCTCAAATGCCAGCAAACCCAGCAGCGCCAGCCAGGCAAAGCCGAAAGCATGCTGCCCCTTGTCCCAGATCGATGCCGCTTGCGGGGGCAACAGGTCCACCGGCATCAGCGAGGCGATGACCAGTGCTGCAGCGCTGCACCAGAAGGCGATGCGAATCAGTCGATGGAACGTTGAATGCATGAGGCAGGCAGAAACAACAAAGGCCTTCGCAAGAAGGCCTTTGAGTGGGTGTTGGGTGGCTCCCCGACCTGGACTCGAACCAGGGACCTGCGGATTAACAGTCCGTCGCTCTACCAACTGAGCTATCAGGGAACAGCCTCAAATTATAGCGTTGAAATTTTCGATTTCAGCCGAGGCGGTGGATTTGACCGAAATATCTCGCGATCAGTCGTGCGCGGAAGACGCGACGCCGAGCACCTTGTGCAACTGGGTGCTGGTGGTCGTGTACTGGAGCATCACTTTCCTGTCGGGGAAGACCAGGGAGGCCGCAGCATAGGCCGCCAGGGTGGCTTCATGAAAGCCCGAGACGATGAGTTTCTTCTTTCCCGGGTAGGTGTTGATGTCACCCACCGCAAAGATGCCCGGCACATTGGTGGAGAATTTTTCGGTGTCCACCACCAGTTGCTTGCGCTCGATGTCCAGCCCCCAGGCCGCGATCGGTCCGAGCTTGGGCGACAGGCCCAGGAACACCAGCAAGGCATCGAGCGGCACGCTGCGGGTCTGCGCCTGCGGATCGGTGACTTTCAATGCAGTGAGGCGATCGCCCTCGCACTCGTAGCCTGTGGGCTGCGCGACGATGAACGTGAGGTCCTGGCTCTCGCAAAGCGCGCGCATGCGTGCGATGTTCGCGGGCTCGGCCTGGAACGCGTCTCGCCGGTGGATCAGGGTGACGCTCTTTGCGCGGTGGGGCCCGTCCGTGGCGAGCGTCGCGGCCCATTCCAGCGCGGTGTCTGCGCCGCCCACGATCACGACGTGGCGGCCCGCAAAATCCTCGGGCTGCCTCGCGCGATGGAAGAGCTGTTTGTTCTCGAAGGCTTCCAGCCCCTCGAACTTGAGCATGCGGGGTTGGAAGGCCCCAACGCCGGCCGCTATGAACAAGGTCTTGGTGAGGAAGAGGCTTCCGCTGGACGTGGCGACGAAGAACCGGCCGTCGTCCTGCTGTTCCACCGTCGTGACTTCCTGCCCGAGGTGAAAGGTCGCGCCGAAGGGCTCGATCTGCCTGAGCAGGTTGTTGACCAGCTCCCGGCCCGTGCAGACCGGGATGCCGGGTATGTCGTAGATCGGCTTGTCGGGATACAGCTCGGCCGGTTGCCCGCCGGCGAACGGCAGCGCGTCGATCACATGGGCCCGGATCTCCAGCAGGCCGAGTTCAAAGACCTGAAAGAGCCCGATGGGGCCGGCACCGATGACGATCGCGTCGGCTTCGACCGGTGGCACCTGCGCCTCGGCGATGCGGGAATCTCCTTCGTGCAGGGCAGGCTCCATGCCGCTCAGCGCAGCAACTCGGGCAGTTTGCCGGTGCGGTCTTTCCAGTCGTCGGCGTCGGGCAATGGGGACTTGCGCTTGGTGATGCTCTTCCAGCCCGGCAACACGGCCAGGTCGGCATTGAGCTTGGTCATGTGCAGCTGGTCCTTGGGCAGGTCTTCTTCCGCGTAGATGGCACTCACGGGGCATTCGGGGATGCACACCGCGCAATCGATGCACTCGTCCGGATCGATGGTGAGGAAGTTGGGGCCTTCGCGGAAGCAGTCCACGGGGCAGACGTCCACACAGTCGGTGTATTTGCAGCGGATGCAGGCTTCGGTGACAACGTGGGTCATGGTGGTCTTGGGAGTCGGGGGAAGCCGTGATTTTAGGGTTTCCCGCAGGGTGGGTCTCTTCCATGGCCCTTGCGGGGACACAGGTTAAGGACATGCGGGCCCGCGAAGGCCCGCGGCCGCGTCACTGCACCAGCAGTGCGCCGGCCGTGCGGTGGCTTGCCGTGTCGACCAACACGAGCGAACCCAGGGCTCTGGATCGCACAAACGGCAAGGTGACCAGCGGCTCCTGCAGGGTCAGTTCGATGTGCCCGATGGCATTGGGCTCCAGCTGGCTGGCCTCTTCTTCGGCCAGCGTGTGGATGTCGAGCCGGTGCACGATGCGCTTGACCTTGGCCTTGACCCAGCGGTGGCCGTGCAGCGCCCAATAGGTGCGACCCGGCACGAGCGTCTCGTCGTCGAGCCAGGCCACGGTGGCGCGCAGCTCACGGCTGCCTGGCAAGGTGCCGTCGGTGTCTTCTGCCAGCAGCCAGTCGCCACGCGAGACATCGACCTCGCGGTCGAGCACGATGCCGGCGCTGTGGCCGGCCAGCACGGCCTGTGCTTGGCGCACGTGGTTGAGCACCTGTGCGACCAGCGCGGTCTGGCCGTTGGGCATGATGCGCACCGCCTGGCCCGTCTGCACACCACCGGTGGCCACACGGCCCCAGAAAACACGGCGGCCTTGCGGGGTGCCGGACGTGCTGCCGGGCGAAGCCGCGAGGGCTCCGGGCTTCTCCACCCACTGCACGGCAAAGGCGAACGGCAGCGTGCTGTCGGCTGGCGTGACCGGCAGTCTCTCCAGGATGGCGAGCAGCGTGGGGCCGCTGTAGCCGCACCAGCCGGCCTGTTCGCTGGCATCGACAACGTTCCATCCCTTGAGCGCCGAGACGGGGACCACGGCCGTGACCGGGATGCCGGCCTGTGCCGCAAAGGCGCGCAGGGCAGCCTCGATATGCCCGAAGGCCACGGTGCTGTTGTCCACCGCATCGAGTTTGTTGATCGCGAAAACGACCGAAGGCACCCGCAGCAGTTTGAGGAGCAGGCTGTGGCGGCGGGTCTGCGGCAGCAGCTTGAGCGCGGCGTCGGCCCAGGCCAGCTTGGTCGCATCGACCAGCACCACGGCCGCGTCGGCGCTCGAGGCTGCGGTCACCATGTTGCGGGTGTACTGCTCGTGACCCGGGGCGTCGCCGATGATGAACTTGCGCCGCTCGGTGCTGAAGTAGCGGTAGGCCACGTCGATCGTGATGCCTTGTTCCCGCTCGGCAGACAGTCCGTCGGTCAGCAGGGCGAGGTCGGTCTGGCCGTGGCGCTGCACGCCGGCCAGGTGGTCCTGCAGCACAGCCTTGCTGTCAACCAGCAGCCGGCCGATGAGCGTGCTCTTGCCGTCGTCGACGCTGCCGCAGGTGATCAGGCGCAGGGCGGAACGTGTGTCTTGCAAGAGGGCTTCGACAGGCTCAGCCCGAGCGGGGTTTGTTGCAGCAGTCATGTCATTCCTGTGTGAGTGAAGTGTCTTTGTCGGGGGTGTCGTGGGTCCGGCTTTGCCGGCCCACAGACGCCGCCCCCCAGTGGGGGGTGACGCGCCGCAGGCGCGGCGCGGGGGGCGTCAAAAGTACCCATCCTTCTTGCGTTTTTCCATCGAGGCGTCGGACGTCTTGTCGTCCATGCGCGTGGCACCGCGCTCGCTCACTTCAGCGGCCAGCGTCTCGATCACGATGTCGTCGGCGGTGGCGGCCAGGCTCTCCACCGGGCAGGTGCAGGTGATGTCGCCGACGGTGCGAAAGCGCACGTCGCGCAACTGCACGGTTTCGCCGTCGCGTGGCGGTGTGAGTCCGGTCACCGGCACCAGCAGGCCCCGGCGGTCCACCACCTCGCGCTGGTGCGTGTAGTAGATCGACGGCAGCGCGATGTTTTCGCGGGCGATGTACTGCCACACGTCGAGCTCGGTCCAGTTGCTGATCGGGAACACGCGAAAGTGCTCGCCGGGCTGCAGCCGGGTGTTGAACAGGGTCCAGAGTTCGGGGCGCTGGGCCTTGGGTTGCCACTGGCCGAAGCTGTCGCGGTGCGAAAAGATGCGTTCCTTGGCGCGGGCCTTTTCTTCGTCGCGGCGTGCGCCGCCGATCAGGGCGTCGAAGCCGAACTCGTCGATGGCCTCGAGCAGGGTGACCGACTGGTGCACGTTGCGGCTCTCGCCGGCGTGCGCCAGGCGCACCGTACCGCGCGCCATCGAATCTTCAACCTTGCGCACGATCAGTTCGGCACCCAGCTCCGCCGCCCGGAGGTCGCGGAAGGCGGTGACTTCGGGGAAGTTGTGGCCGGTGTCGATCATCAACAGCGGATAGGGAATGCGTCCCTGGCCAAAGGCCTTCTCGGCGCACTTGAGCATCACCAGCGAGTCCTTGCCACCCGAAAAGAGCAGGGCGGGGCGCTCGAAGGCGGCGGCCACCTCGCGCAGGATGAAGATGGTTTCCTCCTCCAGCGCATCCAGGTGCGCGTTGCTCAGGTGGTGGTCGCCGGCGTGTTGCAGGGCGGTCTGGATCACGGCGGGTTCGGTGCGGGCGTTCATGAGGGAGCTCGTTCGATTGAGGACACGGGAGGGGAGAGTGGCGAGGAGGCGTCGGATTGCACATGCAGACCACATTCCTTGGCGCCTTCCTGCTCCCACCACCAGCGCCCGGCGCGGAAGTCTTCGCCGACGCTGATCGCGCGGGTGCAGGGTGCGCAGCCAATGCTGGGAAAGAACTGGTCGTGCAGGGCGTTGAAATCGAGCTGGTGCTCGGCGATGAAGTGCCAGACGTCGCCCCAGGTCCATTCGACCAGCGGGCTGATCTTCACGCGGGCGGCTTCCTGGATGACTTCACCCACCTCGGCACGCGCGTTCGACTGTTCCCTTCTCAGTCCGGTGATCCAGCCATCGTGTCCGGCCAGGGCGCGCGCGAGCGGCTCCATCTTGCGGATGTCGCAGCAGGCCTTTCGCAATTCGATGCTCTGGTACATGGCCTCTTCGCCGTTCTTGCGGACGAAGTGCATCGCCGCTTCCTGCCGGGGCCTGAAGACCTGCACGCTGATGCCGTAACGCTGCTCGATCTTCGGGATCAGGGCGAGCGTCTCGGCGTGCAGCTTGCCGGTTTCCAGCACAAAAACACCAGCATCGATGCCGGCGAGCTTCAGCAGGTGGGTGACCACCATGTCTTCGGCGCCCAGGCTGGACGCCTGGGTCAGCCGCGCCCGCGTGGCGGCGCATTCCTGCAGCAGCGCGATGCTGCGCTCCACCTTGGCGGCAAAGTCGCTGGAGGGTGTGTTGTAGAGGTCAAGGGCTTTCATGGGCGGCACTCAAGCGGTGGCGAACGGTGATGCCGTCTGCACGGCGTCGCCCTGATAAAACGCCGGGTAGTGCCGCAGCAGCGCCCGGCCATGGTCGATGTTCTGGTCGGCGCGCAACACGGCCTGCGTGAAGCCACTGCGCTGCATCTGCACGAGCTGGTCGATCAGCACGTCTCCGGTGGCGCGGATCGCGCCGCTGAAGCCCAGCCGGCGGCGCAGCAGAAATGCCTGGCTGAAGGCGCGGCCGTCGCTGAACTTCGGAAAGTGCAGTTCGATCACGGCGATGCCGCCGAGGTCGGCCTGGCGCGGATCGGCGTCGTTGGCGATGGCGAGGCGTTGGGCCGGTGCTTCGCCGGGTTCGAACGCGTCGGCGATGAAGATGTCGAAGGTCTGGCTCATCGGGTGTGTCCTCAGGCGGCGGTGCGTGCGGTGCTCGTGCGAACGGCGTTGGCGGCCGACTTGAACGGGTCGGCTCCGGTGCGCCGCAGCGTGGCCACAAAGGTCTCGCTGGCGCTGCGGTGGGCGCGGTAGGTGTCGAGCAGGGCCTCGATCACGTCGGGCACCTCGCTGGCGGCGAACGACGGGCCGATCACCTTGCCCGCAGCGGGCTCGCCCGACAGCCGCGTGCCGTCGGAGCCGCCGAGCGTGACCTGGTACCACTCCTGCCCGTCCTTGTCGACGCCCAGGATGCCGATGTGGCCGCTGTGGTGGTGACCGCACGAGTTGATGCAGCCGCTGATGTGCAGGTCGATCTCGCCCAGGTCGTGCAGTTCGTCGAGGTCCTTGTAACGGCCGAGGATGGCCTGAGCCAGTGGCAGCGAGCGCGCGTTGGCCAGGTCGCAGAAGTCACCGCCGGGGCAGGCGATCATGTCGGTCAGCAGGCCGATGTTGGGCCTGGCCAGGCCCAGGCGGCGCGCTTCGCGCCACAGCTCGGGCAACTGGTCGCAGCGCACCCAGGGCAGCAGCAGGTTCTGTTCGTGCGTCACGCGGGCCTCGCCCGCAGAGAAACGCTCGGCCAGGTCGGCTGCACGGTCGAGTTGATCCGCCGTGGCGTCGCCCGGCGCCTGGCCCAGGCGCTTGAACGACAGGGTGACCGCGCGCAGGTCGGGGTTCTGGTGGGGCTTCACGTTTTGCGTGAGCCAGCGGCTGAACTCGGTGTCGTCCTCGGCCGCGGCCTTGAGGATGTGCGCGATCTTGGCGTCGGCGCTCTTGCGGTCGCAGTTGAGTGCGGGCGGCACGAAGAAGGCGCTCACGCGCTCGAGTTCGGCCTGGCTGATGGTGTGCGGCGCGCCGTCCTGCTGCAGGATGTCCTGGTACTCGGCTTCCACCTGATCGGTGAAGGCCTGGCCCTCGGCCTTCACCAGGATCTTGATGCGGGCCTTGTAGATGTTGTCGCGGCGACCAAACCGGTTGTAGGCGCGCACCACGGCTTCGAGGTAGTTGAGGATCTGGTCCCAGGGCAGGAACTCGCGGATCACGCTGCCGATGATGGGTGTGCGGCCCATGCCACCGCCCACGCGCACCTGGAAACCCAGCTCGCCGTCGACATTGCGCAGCAGCCGCAACCCGACGTCGTGCCAGGCGGTGGCCGCGCGGTCTTCGCGGGCGCCGGTGATGGCGATCTTGAACTTGCGTGGCAGAAAGGCGAACTCGGGGTGCAGCGTGCTCCACTGGCGCATGATTTCGGCGAAGGGACGCGGATCGGCGACTTCGTCGACCGCAATGCCGGCCAGGGCGTCGGTGGTGATGTTGCGGATGCAGTTGCCACTGGTCTGGATGCCGTGCAGGTTCACGCTGGCCAGCAAGTCCATCACGTCGGCCGAGCGCGCGAGCGGGATCCAGTTGAACTGCAGGTTCTGGCGCGTGGTGAAGTGACCGCAGCGGTCGGGCAGGGTGGGCACCTCCGACAGACCGGCATTGGCTTGCGAGACGTCGTGGTCTTCCTTGTGGTCGAAGTCGCGCGCAATGGTCGCCAGCACCCTGAGCTGGGCGCTGTTGATCTCGCCGTAGGGCACGGCGACGCGCAGCATCGGCGCGAAGCGCTGCACGTACCAGCCGTTTTGCAGGCGCAAGGGCTTGAATTCGTTTTCACCGAGCGTTCCGGCCTGCCAGCGGGCGAGCTGATCGCGGTACTGGGCGGCGCGCAGGTGCACGAACTGGCGGTCAAAGTCGGAGTATTGGTACATCGTCGTGGGCAGTGGGAGTCAGAGGGCCATCAATTTCAGGCCGGCGTAGGCGAGCAGCAGCGAGAGCGCGGAGCGCACCAGGCGCTCGGGCGTGTGGCGCATCAGGCGGGTGCCGAGCCAGATGCCGGGCAGGGAGCCCACCAGCAGCGTGCCGAGCAGGGGCCAGTCCACCGACCCCATGCTCGCGTGGCCCAGGCCCGCCACCAGCGTGAGGGGCACGGCGTAAGCGATGTCGGCGGCCACGATGCGTGGCAGTGGCAGCAGGGGAAACAGGAGCAGCAGCGCCGACACCCCGATGGCGCCAGCACCCACCGAGGTCAGCGTGACGAGCACGCCGATGACCGCGCCGAACAACACCGGCAGGCACCAGTGCCTCGCCTGCGTGGCGTCTTCGAGCTGCCCATCTGCCAGGGTGCGGGGCAGTTGTTTGCCACGCGCTGCCTTGTAGAGCATGGCAGCCGCCGTGAGCAGCAAGGCCACGCCCAGGGTGCTGGTCATGAGCGACTGCACCAGCGGGCTGGCCGGGCCGAGCTGGTGCAGCACGGCCAGGGTGAGCAGCGCAGCCGGAATGCTGCCGGCGCACAACTGGCCCACCACCCGCCAGGGCACCAGTTTCTGGCGCGCCAGGCTGACCGTGCCGCCCATCTTGGTGAAGGCGGCGAACAGCAGGTCGGTGCCCACCGCGAGGTAGGGCTTGACGCCGAAGAAGAAGATCAGGATCGGCGTCATGAGCGAACCGCCGCCCACCCCGGTGAGACCCACGATGAGTCCCACGGCGAATCCGGCGAGGATGATGGCGATGTCTGGCATGGGCGCGACTGTAAGGAGCCGGGCTTATATCCCAAACGATTTTTTCTTTATGGACATATGCCTCAGGTGAATAAGGAAGTCCGGGTGTGCGGCATCGCACGTGCTCCCCGGCGGCCCGACGCCGGTGCTGCCCGGGACCCTGACGCTGACGTAACATCGCGGCCATGCAACAACAGCGTGTTCTGGTCAGTGTGGTGGGCTTCTCCGACGTCGAGCGACATGCCCTGAACACCGTGTTTCGGCTGTCCAAGGCCCGCGATCTTTGTTATGCGCCCTACGTGCCCCTGGCGTCGCCCGGGGTTGCCGCGCCCCAGGGCGTGTCGGAGGTGGCACTGGTCGATGGCGACAGCGCCGAGGCCATCCTGTCGCATGCGAAGGAAATGCCGACCGGCCAGCGCCTCATCTGGGTCGGCAAGGACGCTCCCGAACACGCCTGGCGCGTGATGGACCGACCGATCGACTGGGCCGCCGTGCTGCACGACCTGGACGCTGTTTATGCGGCCAGGCAGGCCGACTCGGGCCTGCTCGACCTGGATGTGACGGCCCCCTCACCCCTCGACCCGGCGTTTGGAGACGATGTGATCGGGCTGCGCCGCGCGCTGGTGGTGGGCGCCGACGAACAGGAGCGCACCTACCTGCGGGCCCGCCTGGCGCTGGCGGGCGTGGCCCAGGTGGACGAGGTCACCACCACCGAAGCGGCGATATCGACCATCTCCCGCAACGACTACCTCTGCGGGGTGTTCAACCTGGACGATCCGCAACTCGACGTCTGGCTGCTGATGCGCCTGTTTGCCGAGCACAACCCCAGGGCCCTGACGCTGGCCACCAGCGAACTGGCCGGGCCGCTGGCGGGCTGGTGGAGCCGGCGTCGCGTGCGCCGCAATGCCCAGCGGGCCGGCGTGTCGGCCCTGCTGGCCCGGCCCATCCAGCCTCCTGAAATCTCCGTCTGGCTCAACCTGCTCTAGCCCCCGGGCTGTGAGCGTGTTCTCGCTGCCGCCTGGCGCCGGACCGCCTTCACCACGAAGCGTGCCGGGTCCAGATGGGCCAGCAAGACCGGCTCTGCCAGGGTGACCTCTCCATCGATCTGCAAGGCCAGCTGATCGGCACACCAGGCTGCCAGGGTGATGCCGCGCGAGCCCATGGCGCACAGCAGGTGCAGGCCAGGCCAGCGGGGCACGTCGGCCATCGCCACGCGCTGGCGCCTGGCCCCGCCGGCGGGGGCGCCAGCGTGCAAGGCCTCGAGCCGGGGCGCGGCGCCCACCAGGGGCAGGCGGTCGAGCGAGGCACAGCGCACCTGTGCCCAGCCCAGCAGCCGGGCCTGCTCCAGCGTGTTTCGCAGCCTGGCTGCCGCCGCAGGCGCGATGGATTGCAGGCTGCGGGCGTTGCGTTCGTGAGCATCGCCGGTGACCAGCGTGTTGTTCACGCCGCGCTCGAAGGTCGAGCCCATGGCCCAGATGGCCCGTGGCCAGTTCGGTGGGAGCCCCTCGTCCTGGTAGTGCGGCACGAAGACGCCTTCGTTGCGCTGCGGCCGGTCGGCCAGGGCCGGGCCCTCGCGGGCGCCCAGGCTCAGTTGCCCCTTGACCGGGTTCAGCGGCAATGCTTCGGGCGACAGCGGGCCGTCGTGCCCGGTGAGCAGGGCCAGGCTGCCCAGGGCGGCGGCCACCACCACGACCGGCGCTTCGGCCACGCATTGCCCGCCCGCATCCAGGGCTTGCCAGTGCAGCTCACCGGGGCTGTCGTCGCTCGCCGTTCGGCGCAGGTGGTGGACCGTGGTGTTCCAGCGCGGGGTCAGCGCGCCCAGCCCCTGGGCTTCCTGCAGCCAGGCCTCGACCAGCGCTGCGGGACGCACCAGCGCTGCAGGCCAGCGGCCGGGATCGTGGCCCAGGTTGTCGACCTCGCAGACCTGCCAGCCCGAGCCTTGAGGCACCAGCCGCTGCAGTTCGGCCAGGGTGTGGGTCACGCCGAGTTGCGACAGTCGGGACAGGGGCGTGGGCGCGCGGGTGATGTGGGGACTCAGCATGCCCACCGGCAGCCCCGATGCACCCTGCGCCGGACCGCCGGCCGCGTCCAGCAGCGTCACGCGCCAGCCGCGGCGCGCCAATGCCGAGGTCACCGCCGCCCCGGCCAGGCCGGCGCCGATCACCAGCGCATGGCGACGGGCGTCAGGCATGGGGGCGGTTTCCGGGCAGCGGATCAGGCCGACGGAGGCGGCACGTAGCCGGCCGCGGCATCGGCGCCTTCGCCGAAGAAGTGCTTCTCCATCTGGCGCGCCAGGTACTGGCGCGCACGCGCATCGGCCAGGTTCAGGCGGTTTTCGTTCAGCAGCATGGTCTGGTGCTTGAGCCAGGCGGCCCAGGCTTCCTTGCTCACGCTCTCGAAAATGCGCTTGCCCAGCTCACCCGGGTAGGGCGGAAAGTCCAGGCCTTCGGCTTCCTTGCCGAGCTTGATGCAGTTGACGGTGCGTGCCATGGGGTGTCCTTGCGAAGAATCAGATGATTTGGTTATAACGAACGAAAGAATTTATTCGTTCCAGTGGAATGCGAAGGCCGGCATGATGCGGGTCGGCGCGTCAAAGTGGCGACTGTAGCAACCTTTGATCGACCGCAATGTCCTCAGGGCTGCCGCCTCGCATGATCCAGAGCGCGCAAGTCCCCGGCGGCCTCGTTGCCCCGGTGCCTTTTTACAATAGACCCCTTCGCCCCCACAGGACCTCTCATGAGTGCATTTCAGGAAGAGCGCGTGCTCAGCGTTCACCACTGGACCGACCGGCTGTTCAGCTTCACCACCACGCGCGACGCCTCGCTGCGCTTCTCCAACGGCCACTTCACCATGATCGGCCTGCGCGTCGACGGCAAGCCGTTGCTGCGCGCCTACAGCATCGTCAGCCCCAACTACGCCGATCACCTCGAGTTCCTGAGCATCAAGGTGCCCGACGGTCCGCTGACCTCGCGCCTGCAGCACATCCAGGTGGGCGACACCATCATCGTGGGCCGCAAGCCCACCGGCACCCTGCTGATCGACTACCTGCTGCCCGGCAAGCGCCTGTATCTGCTGGCCACCGGAACCGGTCTGGCGCCTTTTCTCAGCGTGATCCGCGACCCCGAAACCTACGAACGCTTCGAGCAGGTGGTGCTGATCCACGGCGTTCGGCAGGTGCAGGAACTGGCTTATCGCGAGTACCTCAGCGAAACCCTGACCCACGACGAGTATCTGGGCGAGATGGTGCAGCAGAAGCTGCTTTACTACCCCACGGTGACGCGCGAGCCGTTCGTGCACCAGGGCCGGATCCCGCAACTCCTGGCCGACGGTCAGGTCGCCAAGGACCTGGGCATCCCGATGCTGAACCCCGCCGAGGACCGCATCATGATCTGCGGCAGTCCCGAGATGCTGCGTGACCTCAAGGCGCTGGCGGAAAAGCTGGGCTTCGAGGAAGGCAGCACCAGCCGCCCCGGCGCATTCGTGATCGAACGCGCGTTTGCAGGAACTTGATCCGCGCTTGTCTGCTCTGTCCCCAAGCTCGTTTCCACCACAGGCCTTGTCTTGATCACCACCATCCCGACCGTTCGACCCTCGTTCCTCGAACGCCAGCCCCGCCTGATCCTGGGGCTCATCGCCCTGGTCTGTG
Source organism: Hydrogenophaga sp. (assembly GCF_030373225.1). GTDB lineage: Bacteria > Pseudomonadota > Gammaproteobacteria > Burkholderiales > Burkholderiaceae_C > Hydrogenophaga. The sequence goes on from NZ_JAUCZG010000015.1 coordinate 23,905, forward strand.
TGGGCATGCTGGCATTCGGCCTGTACCTGCAGCATGGGGTGGGGCTCGAGCCGTGCCCGATGTGCATCGTGCAGCGTTACGCGTTGATGGCGGTGGCGCTGGCCGCGGGCGTCACGGTGTTCTTGCGCAGCCGGGGAGCTTTGTGGGGGGGCGTCGGGGTCATGGCCTTGTTCGCCCTCTTCGGCGCCGGTGTGGCTGCGCGGCAGAGCTGGCTGCAATGGAACCCGCCTGAAATCCTGAGCTGCGGACGCGACTTTTTTGGAATGATCGAGTCGTTCCCGCTCAGGCGCGCCATTCCGATGATCTTCAAGGGCAGCGGTGACTGTTCCAAGATCGACTGGACGTTCCTGGGTCTGTCGATTGCGAACTGGTCCTTCCTGTGCTTCACGGCCATTGCCGTGCTGGCCGCAGCGCTGTGGGTCCGGCGCGCGGGGCGCTGACCCCCGCCCTTTGCAAGGTCAGAGGATGGCGCTCCCGGGACGCTCGCCGCGTTCGTACACCACATGGGCGCGCCCCACGATGAGTGAGTCCAGAGAGCCCAGGTTGTCCGGCTCCTTGTTGGTGTAGGGCAGTTTCTGCAGCAGGTAGCGCATGGCGTTGAGCCGGGCGCGCTTCTTGCAATCGCTCTTGATCACGGTCCACGGTGAATCTGCCGTGTCGGTCTCGAAGAACATGGCTTCCTTGGCCTTGGTGTAGTCGTCCCATTTGTCGAGCGACGCGAGGTCGATCGGGCTCAGTTTCCACTGCTTGAGCGGGTGCGCCTTGCGCTCCTTGAAGCGCCGGCGCTGTTCTTGTCGACTGACCGAAAACCAGAACTTGATCAGATGCACGCCGCTGCGCACCAGCTGGCGTTCAAACTGCGGCGCCTGGCGCATGAACTCCTGGTATTCAGCCTCGCTGCAGAAACCCATGACCCGTTCAACACCGGCGCGGTTGTACCAGCTGCGGTCAAACAGCACGATCTCGCCGGCGGTGGGCAAATGCTGCACGTAGCGCTGGAAATACCACTGGCCGCGTTCCACTTCGCTGGGTTTCTCCAGCGCCACCACGCGGGCACCTCGCGGATTGAGGTGTTCCATCATGCGTTTGATGGTGCCGCCCTTGCCCGCTGCGTCACGACCTTCGAACAGGATCACCACGCGCTGGCCGGTCTCCTTCACCCAGGCCTGAAGCTTGAGCAGTTCGACTTGCAGCAGGTATTTCTGCGACTCGTAGACCTGCCTCGACAGCAGGTTTTTGTAGGGGTAGGCGCCGCTGCGCCAATCCGCAGCCAGGGCCTCATCGGGGTTGACCATGGCTTTGGCCTCGCTGCGCACGGCCTGTGTTTGCTGTCTGAGCAGTCGTCGAATGGCCTTGGCGTCGTCGGGTGCCGCGCCTTCCAGGATGGCCCGCAGCGATTCGGCCTTGTTGCGCTGGCTGCTTTCGCTGCGCGAGAGAATGTCTTTCACCGCAGCCACCTGCGCCGCCTGCCGGGATGCAACGGCCTGGGAAACGGCGTTTTTGCGGATCTTTTCGGGCTGGTTCGTGCCGCTGGTGTCACCCAGCGACACACGGCGAGGCCGTTCTGCAGGGGCCTTTGCCAACGCTGGCGGGGTTTTGGTCTTGTTGGCCACCGCTGAGCGGCGCGGGGCGGCCGCCTGCGGTCTTGCCGTGCGCGGGCTGCCCGGTTTGACCGGGGTCCTGGGCGTGGAAGAGGCGGCCTGGGTCGCCGACGCGGCGCGGATCGATTTTTCTGTCATGGAGTGTCATCTTGTTGTCACGCAATGCACCAGTATCGAAAATGAGAGCCGCCGGCGGTTGACTTGCGTCAAGTCCGCCCCGAAAGGGGCGAACGGGCGTCTGACTGTCTACGACAGCTTCTTGACCAGCACCTGGCTTTTGCGGTCCCAGTTGTACTTGCGCTTGCGGGCCTCTGGCAGCCATTCGGCATTGACCTGCACGAATCCCCGCTTGAGGAACCAGTGCATGGTGCGGGTGGTGAGCACGAAGATGCTTTGCAGGCCCTGGGCCTTGGCCCTGACCTCGATGCGTTTGAGCAGGCGTTCGCCGTCGCCCTGGCTTTGTGTGTCGGGTGAGACGGTGAGGGCGGCCATCTCGCCGGTTCGCGCTTCCGGATAGGGATACAGCGCGGCGCAGCCGAAGATCACGCCGTCGTGTTCGATGATGGTGTAGTTGCCGGCGTCGCGTTCGATCTCGGTGCGGTCGCGCTTGACCAGCGTGCCGTCTTTCTCGAACGGCTCGATCAGCGCCACGATGCCGCTGACGTCGTCCATGGTGGCCTCTCGCACGCTCTCCAGCTTTTCGTCCACCACCATGGTGCCGAAGCCGTCGTGGGTGTAGATCTCCAGCAGCAGCGCGCCGTCCACCGCAAACGGCAGGATGTGGCTGCGCTCCACGCCGCCTTCGCAGGCGCGGATGCAGTACTGCAGGTAGAACGAGGGGTCGGTCGGCTGCGTCGGCGCGGGCAGGCTGGCCAGCAGCTTCTTGGCGTCGGCCAGCGGGATCTCGGTGTCGATGTCGCTCCCGGGGTCGCCCGGGTCGGTGCGCAGGCCGGGCACCTCGGTCAGAAACATCAGCTTGTCGGCCTGCAGCGCAATGGCCACCGAGGTCGCCACGTCTTCCATCGTCAGGTTGAAGGCCTCGCCGGTGGGGGAGAAGCCGAACGGCGACAGCAACACCAGCGCGCCCATGTCCAGCGTGCGCTGTATGCCTTCGGTATCGACCTTGCGCACCAGACCGGAGTGCTGGAAGTCCACCCCATCCATCAGGCCCACCGGGCGCGCGGTGATGAAGTTGCCCGAGATCACACGCACGGTGGCGCCGGCCATGGGCGTGTTGGGCAGGCCCTGGCTGAAGGCGGCCTCGATTTCATAGCGCAGCTGGCCGGCCGCTTCCTGCGCGCAATCGAGGGCCACCGAGTCGGTGATGCGCATGCCGTGCGAATACCGGGGCTCGTGGCCCTTGGCGAGCAACTGTTCGTTCACCTGTGGGCGAAAGCCGTGCACCAGCACGATCTCCACCCCCATGCTCTGGATCAGGGCCAGGTCCTGCGCCACGTTCTGCAGCTTGCCGGCGGCGATCGCTTCGCCTGCGATGCCCACCACCAGCGTGTTGCCGCGGTGCTTGTGGATGTAGGGCGCAACCGAGCGGAACCAGGGGACGAAGGTGAAGTTGAAGACAGTGGACATGGCGCTGAAGTTCTAAAGAAACGGATTTTCGACCGTGAGTTTGCCGAAGCGCTGGCCGTGCTGGCCGTCCTCGCTCACCAACACATCGGCCTGGGCGCGCAAGGCGGCTTCGAGTATGAGTGCGTCCCACCATTGCAGCTGGTGGCGAGCGGCGAGCCTCGTGGCCTCCAGCACGCTGGTGGCCGAGCTGCCCACCACCTCAAAGCTGGCCAGGCGCTCGATCTGCGCCTGCGCGGCGGCGGGGGATAACGCGGGCTGGAGCTTGCGGGTGGTCACCGCGTAGAACTCCTGAAGCACCTGGGCGCTGAGCACCACGGTGTCTTGTTCGCAGGCGCGTGCAAAACGTTCGATCGCCAAGGCCTGGCGATCCGGGTCACCGGCGTCCATGCAGTAGACGAGGACGTTGGTGTCGAAAAAGCAGATCATCAACGGCCCGGTGGTTTTTCGGCCGCGCCAGGGTAGGGGCGATCATGCGCATCGGCCCGGCTCCAGCGCTGGCCCGAGCGGTTGGCCTGGCTGCTGCGCGCCGCGGCGATGAACTCCTGTGCGGCGGTTTGTTGAGGCATTCCACCCTGGGCATAGACCGCGAGGAAATCGCGCACCTTGGCACTCACCGACGTGCCTTCCTGGATCGCACGCACGCGCGCCTGGCGCACCACGGCTTCGTCGATGGAAATGGTCAGATTGGTCATGTTGGGACTCCCGGCCTGGAAACACGAAAACACGTGCTGCACGTGAACCTGTGCCCTGCGATAATACCGCCGTGAACGACCCTGTCAATTCCTCCAGCGCCCCCGCCGCCAGGCCCAACAAGCCCCTGCACATCGAATTTCCCGAGTCGCTGCCCGTTTCGGCCCGCCGCCACGAGATCGAGGCCGCCATGCGCGAGCACCAGGTGGTGATCGTGTGTGGCGAAACCGGTTCGGGCAAGACCACGCAGATTCCGAAGATCGCCCTGGCAATGGGCAGAGGCAAGTGCAACGCCAAACCGGGTCAGCGCGGCCAGATGATCGGCCACACGCAGCCGCGGCGCATCGCAGCCTCGAGCGTGGCCAAGCGCATCGCGGAAGAACTGAAGACACCGCTGGGTGACGTGGTGGGTTTCAAGGTGCGCTTCCAGGACCGGCTCTCGAAAGACGCGTCGGTCAAGCTCATGACCGACGGCATCCTGCTGGCCGAGACGCAGACCGATCCGGACCTGCGCGCTTACGACACCATCATCATCGACGAGGCGCACGAACGAAGCCTCAACATCGACTTCCTGCTCGGCTACCTGCGCCAGCTGCTGCCGCGCCGGCCCGACCTGAAGGTGGTGGTGACCTCGGCCACGATCGATGCCGACCGCTTTGCGCAGTACTTCGCCTCCAAGCGCGGCCCCGCGCCCGTGCTCATGGTTTCGGGCCGCACCTTCCCGGTGGAGGTGCGCTGGCGCCCGTTCGAGGAGAGCCGTGATTACGATCTCAACAGTGCGATCACCGACGCGGTGGACGAGTTGTGGCGGGGTCCGGCCGGCGGCGACATCCTGGTGTTCCTGCCGGGTGAGCGCGAGATTCGCGAAGCCGCCGACCACCTGCGCAAGCACCTCAGCCACATCCCCACCTTGCGCAATGCCGAGGTGTTGCCGCTGTTCGCGCGCCTCTCCCAGGCCGAGCAGGACCGCATCTTCCAGGAGCACGGCGGGCGGCGCATCGTGCTCTCGACCAACGTGGCCGAGACCTCGCTCACGGTGCCCGGCATCCGCAATGTGATCGACGTCGGCACCGCGCGCGTCAAGCGCTACAGCTTCCGCCAGAAGGTGGAGCAACTGATGGTGGAGCCCATCAGCCAGGCGGCGGCCAACCAGCGCGCCGGGCGCTGCGGCCGTGTTGCCGACGGCATCTGCATCCGCCTGTACGACGAGGCCGGCTTCAACAGCCGCCCGAGGTTCACCGACCCCGAGATCCTGCGCAGCTCGCTCGCGGGGGTGATCCTGCGCATGAAGGCGCTGCGCCTGGGCGCGGTGGAGGAGTTCGCGTTCATCGAGGCGCCGCAAAAGCGGGCCATCGTCGACGGCTATCAGCTGCTGGCCGAGCTCGGTGCGGTGGACGACAACAACGAGCTCACCGCCATCGGCCAGACCCTCTCGCGCCTGCCACTGGACCCGCGCGTGGGCCGCATGATCCTGGAGGCGCAACAGCGCGGCGCGCTCGATGAGGTGATGGTGATCGCATCGGCCCTGAGCGTGCAGGACGTGCGTGACCGGCCGCTCGACAAACAGGCCCAGGCCGACCAGGCGCACGCCAAGTTCGACGACGAGAAGAGCGAGTTCAGCGGCACGCTCAAGCTCTGGAAGTGGCTGGAGGACTCCAGAGGGGGTCACGGCACCGACCACAAGCTCAGCCACCGCCAGTACGAAAACCTGCTGCGCGAGAACTTCGTCAACGTGCGCCGCGTGCGCGAATGGCGCGACATCCACACCCAGTTGCACACCGTGGTGGCCGAGCACAAGTGGCAGATCAACACGCAACCCGCCAGCTACGAGCAGCTGCACCTGGCGATGCTGGCCGGCCTGCTGGGCAACGTGGGTCAGAAGAGCGAAGCGGAGGAGTGGTACCTGGGTGCGCGCGGCATCAAGTTCTACCGTCACCCGGGCGCCAACCTGAGCAAGAAACCCGGGCGCTGGATCGTCTGCGCCGAGCTGGTGGAGACCACGCGCCTGTTCGGCCGCGGCATCGCCGCCATCGAGCCGCTGTGGCTGGAGCAGGTGGGCGGGCACCTGCTCAAGAAGCAGTTGCTCGATCCGCACTGGGAGAAAAAATCCGCTCAGGTCACGGCACTGGAGCGCGCCACGCTCTATGGCCTGGTGGTCTACAACAACCGGCGCACCGACTACGGCCGCGTCGACCCGGTGGGCGCGCGCGCCATTTTCATCCGCGAGGCCCTGGTCGCCGGTGACTGGGAAACGCGCCTGCCGTTTCTCGGCGCCAACCAGAAGCTGGTGAAACAGGTGGCCGAACTGGAGCACAAGTCGCGCCGGCAGGATGTGCTGGTCGACGACGAGCTCATCTACGCCTTCTACGACCAGCAACTGCCGGCGCATGTCTGCAACGGCGCGACGTTTGAACGCTGGTACCAGGACGAGGTGCGGCGCCATCCGAAGCTGCTGCTGCTCACGCGCGAAGAGCTCATGCGCCACGAGGCCGCCGGCATCACCACGCAGGCCTTTCCCAAGACGCTTCGCCTGGGCGGGGTGGACTGTGCCTGCGAGTACCTGCATGTGCCCGGCGATCCGCGCGACGGGCTTTCGGTCACGCTGCCGATCTTTGCGCTGAACCAGGCCAGCGAGGACCGTTGTGACTGGCTCGTGCCCGGCATGCTCAAGGACAAGTTGCTGGCCCTGCTCAAGACCCTGCACCAGCGGCCTCGTTCGCGCCTGGTGCCGCTGCCCGCCACCGCCGAACGGTTTACGCAGACCCTGTGCGAGCCGGCAGCGTTCGGCGCCGGCAACCTGATGGAGGTGCTGCTGAAACTGGTTCGTGACGCCACGCAGCTCGACATCCAGCGCAACGACATCAAGGTCGACATGCTGAGTCCGCACCACTTCATGCACCTGCGCGTGGTGGACGAGCACGGCCGTCAACTGGGTCAGGGCCGCAGTCTGGCGGCGCTCAAGGCCGAACTGGGCAGCCAGGCGCGCGGCGCTTTCCAGGCGCTGGCGTCGCTCAAGCTCGAGACCCTGCGTCCGGCTGTGCCCGGGCAGGAACTGCGCAGCGCTGCGCCGTTGACCCAGGCCGTCGGCAAGGCGGCGGCGGCGGCGCCGGCGGCCAGTGCCGCGCAACGTCACACCACATGGGATTTCGGCGAGCTCCCCGAACTCATGGAGATCCGCAAGGGACAGCAGTCCTTGATCGGTTTTCCAGCGCTCATCGACGATGGCGATGCGGTGCGCCTGGAGGTGTTCGACGAGCCCGATGTGGCCAGGGTACGCCACCGCGAAGGCCTGCGCCGCCTGTGCGCACTGCAGATCCGCGATGCGCTGAAGTATCTCGAGAAGAACCTGCCGGGCCTGCAGACCATGGCCGCGGCCTACATGCAGGTGGGCAAGGAGTCGGGCGCCGGCGGCACGCTGGAAGAGCTGCGCACGCAGATCCTCGAGCTCGCCCTGGACCGCGCGTTTCTGGCCGAACCCCTGCCCACCCACCCATCCGCCTTCAAGCAGCGGGTGGAGGAAGGGCGCGGCCGGCTCACCCTGATTGCCAGCGAGATCGCCCGCAGCGCCGGCGCCATCCTCGCAGAGCATGCGGCTGCCTTGCGCAAGCTCAAGGACAGCAAACCACCCGCCGATGTGGCCGCCGACGTGGGCCAGCAACTGGCCCGCCTTGTGCCCAAGCGCTTTCTGCTGCTCACACCGCATGCCCAGCTGCAGTACCTGCCGCGCTATCTGAAGGCGGTGCAGTTGCGGCTGGACAAGCTGCGGGCCGATCCCGCGCGCGACGCCGCCAGGCTGGCCGAGTTGCGCCCGCAGGACCAGCGCTTCTGGCGGCTGGTGGCCGAGCGCAAGGGCGTGCAGGACGCCCGGCTGCAGGAGCTGCGCTGGCTGCTTGAAGAGCTGCGCGTGAGCTTTTTCGCCCAGGAGCTGCGCACGCCGCAGCCGGTGAGTGTCAAGCGCCTGGACAAGGCCTGGGCGCAGCTCCAGCTGTAGTTGTTCCGGCGCAGCCAGTGGCACGCGTCTTGTCCCCCGGCGGGGGTGGGGCATGTCCAGGCCGGTTGACACCACGCCTGTTGATGCGTTTCACTGTGCGACGGGCCACCGCCGTGGCCGCTGTTTCACCGCACCGGGATCTGCCAATGGACCGTCGTGAATTTGTGGAGGGTTGCGCCCTGGGCGCAGGATCGCTGGCTGCCACGCTGGCCGGGCACGCCTGGGCCGCCGACGCCAGACCAAGGGCCTACGACCGGGTGCTGCTCGTCGATGAGCTCGGCAAGCCGCTCAAGGCCACGAGCCTGCGGGTCCAGACCAACTACGTGTTTCACTATCCCTTCGAGGCCACGCCGGTGTTTCTGCTGGACCTGGGCAAGCCCGCTGTGGCCACCCCGCTGGTGACGCGCGAGAAGCAGCCCTACCAGTGGCCCGGTGGCGTGGGGCCCGGGCGCAGCCTGGTGGCGTTTTCAGCCATCTGTGCGCACAAGCTGGTGTACCCGACCAAGGACCTGAGCTTCATCAGTTTCCGCAAGGGCGCTGCGGTGAACCCGCAGACGCCGAGCAAGGGCAGCGACCTCATCCATTGCTGCGCCGACCACAGCCAGTACGACCCGGCACGGGGTGCCCGGGTGCTCGGCGGGCCGGCCGAGCAGCCGCTGTGCGCGGTGCTGCTCGAACACGATCCCAAGACCGACCAGTTGACCGCCACCGCCACCCTCGGTGGCGAATTGTTCGACGACTTCTTCAAGAAGTACGAAATGAAGTTGAGCCTGGAGGTGGGGCCGAATGCCCGCCAGGCCGTGGCGCGCCAGAGCACGGTGCGCGAACTCGACCGGTTCTGTCGAAACCCGGTGCGCTGCTGAATCCTGCGGGGCGGCAGCGGTTTGCCGACAGAGCCCTCAGAGCCGCGACAGGCGCTTCAAGGCTTCTCGCAAGGTGTCGTCTTTCTTGGCGAAGCAGAAGCGCACCACACGCTGGTCGAACCCGTCCCCATAGAAAGCCGACAGGGGAATGGCGGCCACCCCGATCTCTTGCGTGAGCCACTGGCAGAAATCCGCTTCGCTCAGGTCGCGCTCGGGCACGGCCAGCGCCGAGATGTCGACGCACTGGAAGTAGGTGCCCTCGCCCGGGAGCATGCGAAAACGCGTCTGCGCCAGGCCTTCGCGAAACAGGTCGCGCTTGCGCTGGTAGAACGCACCGAGCTCGAGGTAGGGCGCCGGGCTGGCCATGTACGCCGCCAGCGCATGCTGCATCGGGGTGTTGACGGTGAACACATTGAACTGGTGAACCTTGCGGAACTCGGCGGTGAACGCCGCAGGCGCCACCACGGTGCCCACCTTCCAGCCGGTCACGTGGTAAGTCTTGCCGAAGCTGCTGACGATGAAGGCACGCGCGGCCAGGCCCGCAAAGCGCGCGGCACTCTGGTGGAGCTGGCCGTCGAACACCATGTGTTCGTACACCTCGTCGCTGATCAGCAGCACGTCGGTGGGGGCCAGCAGTTCCTGCAGGCGGAGCATGTCGGCCGCACTCCACACCGTGCCGCTGGGGTTGTGCGGGCTGTTGATGATGATGGCGCGCGTGCGCGACGTCATGGCCGCTGCAATGCGGCCGAAGTCGGGACGAAAGGTTCCTGGTGTCAGTGGCACGCGCACCGGCACACCACCGGCCAGCTCGATGTTGGGAACGTAGCTGTCGTAGCAGGGCTCCAGCACGATCACTTCGTCGCCCGGGTGCACCACGGCGAGCAGTGCCGTGAAGATCGCCTGTGTGGCGCCGGCGGTGACGGTGATCTCGCTGACCGGATCGCAGCGCAGGCCGTACAGGGCCTGCATCTTGGCAGCCATGGCCTGGCGCAAGGCCGGCACCCCCGGCATGGGCGGGTACTGGTTGTGCCCGGCCTGCATGGCCTGCGTGACCGCGTCGAGCAAGGCGGGGTCGCAATCGAAGTCGGGAAATCCCTGGCCCAGGTTGACCGCCTGGTGCTCGGTGGCCAGGGCCGACATCACGGTGAAGATCGTCGTGCCCACGTTGGGCAGACGAGAGGTGAGGGCAGGTGTTTTGAGTCCGGGTGACGTCATGGCGTTTTTCGCAGGTGCTTGGGAGAGAGCATTTTTGGCAAGAAAACCCGCGGAACTGGCTCCGCCAGGCCGCAGGGTTTGCCCCCTTGAGGGGGGATGCGGCCACACGCAGTGAGCAGGCAACGGGGGTGGCTCACAGCTCGTAGTCGTCCGGGGTGCCGCTCATGGCGCGCATGACCTGGTCGCGCGTCAGGCGCTCGCTCAACAGCTCGGCAAAGCGCAGCACGAAGTGGCGCAGGTAGGTCCCGCGCTTGAAGGCCACGCGAGCCAGGTTGTGGCCGAACAGGTCGGCGGCGGGTCGGGACACCAGGTCGGGTGTCTGGTTGTCGCCGGCCATCGCCATTTCGGCCACGATGCCCACGCCCATGCCCAGCTTCACGTAGGTCTTGATCACGTCGGAGTCGATGGCTTCCAGCACGATGTTGGGCTTGAGATGCCGCAATGCGAACGCCTGGTCGATGCGGGTGCGGCCGGTGTAGCTGGGGTGGTAGGTGATCAGCGGCACCTGGGCGAGGTCTTCGTGCGTGATGCGCTCGCGCTCGAGCAGCGGGTGGTCGAACGGGAACACCAGCACGTGCTGCCATTCGTAGCACGGCAGTGTGACGAGCTCGGGGTAGTTCACCAGCGACTCGGTGGCCATGCCGATCTCGGCCACCTCCTCCATCAACATCCTGGCCACCTGATCGGGCGAACCCTGGTGCAGGCTGATGCCGACCTTGGGGTAGGCCTGGCGCAGCGCCGCGACGGGACCGGGCAGCACATAGCGGGCCTGGGTGTGGGTGGTGGCGATCGACAGCGTGCCGCTGTCCTGCGCCGAATACTGCTCACCGATGCGCCTGAGGTTGTTGACCTCGCGCAGGATGATTTCGATGCTCTTGAGCACCTGCACGCCAGGCTCGGTCACGCGCTTGATGCGCTTGCCGTGGCGCGCAAAGATCTCGATGCCGAGCTCGTCCTCGAGTTCGATGATGGCCTTGGACACGCCGGGTTGCGAGGTGTGCAGGGCCTTGGCCGCTTCGGTCAGGTTGAGGTTGCGACGCACGGCCTCCTGAACAAAACGGAACTGGTGCAGGTTCATGACGCCGGCTCCAGCGCGATCTGCGCGAGCAGGGCGGTCAGCCGGGGGTCTTCTCCGGCAGCGGGGAGTTGCTCGAATTGCACGGCGGGATGGGCCAGCCGGAGATCGCGCATCAGCACGGGCAGGTCTTCGCGCGCGTGTTTTCCCATGCCGAAAAAAAGCGGCAGCACCCGCACCTGCGTGACGCCGGCCTGCACCATTTTTCGGGCGGCGGTGGCGATGTCGGGCTCACACAGTTCGAGGTAGGCGCAGGACACGGCGGCGGACGGATCCCGGCTCGAGATCTGCTGCGCCACTGACTCCACCGGCAGACGCCACAGGGGGTCGCGCGACCCATGGGCAAACACGATCACTCCAAGCATGGACACGCTACCTTCGCAAGACGAGCCAGCCAAAAGCGGCCAGCGAAAACACCGAATAGATCAGCGCGGGTGAAGCCGCCGCCAGCCAGGGGCGCCAGGCATTGAGGTTGCCGATGTAGCCGAACACGTTGTTGAGCAGGAAGAAGCTGATGCCGATCATCACGCCCCCGAACACGTAGGCCGTGATGCTGCCCGAGCGGAAATGCAGGTAGGCAAAGGGCAGGGCGAGCACCACCATGACGAGGCAGCTCAGGGGATAGAACACCTTGCGCCAGAACTCGATCTCGTAGCGCTGCGCGGTCTGTCCGTTGGCCTGCAGGTGGCGGATGTAGCCGAAGAGGTCGGCGGTGCGCATGGTCTCGGGCTTGAGCAAGGCCACCGACACCATCTCGCTGTTGATGCCGCTCGGCCAGCGGAAGGTGTCCAGTTCGCTGCGCACGATGCGTGCCGACGTTTTCCCCGCGGTGTCGAATTCGCGGCGCTGCACCTGGCGCAAGGTCCATGAATCGTCGGTCTCGATCTGCCCGGTGGCGGCAGAGAGGGTGGAGACCAGCGAGCCCTGGTTGTTGAACTCAAAAATGCGCACATTGCCCAGTTCACCGCGAGGCGACAGGGAGCCCACATTGACCGAGAAATTGCTGTAGGGCTGCCGTTCCTTGAGCCAGGCGCCGGTCTGCCCCACGCTGATGTTGCCCTGGTAGCGGGCCTTGAGCAGCTGGGCTGTCCGGTCCGCGAGCGGGGCCACGTAGTCACCCAGCGCGAACGTGAGCACCACGAACACGGCGCCCAGACCGAGCAAGGTCCGCAGCGCACGCCACGGCCCCAGGCCACTGGTGCGCAGGATGGTGTATTCCGAACCCTGGGCCAGGCGCGCCAGCACGAACACCGCGCCGATCAGCACCGAGATCGGCAGCAGCTCGTAGATGCGGCTGGGCATGAGCAGGCCCACATAAAGCAGGGCATGTGGCACTTCGTACACCAGGGCGGCGTCGAGCGCCGAGGGCTTGCCCAGCGCAGGCAACTCGTCCACAAAGTCGAAGAAGAAGAAGAGCGAGAGAAAGGCCAGCAGCACGAAGCCCACCGCGAGGAAGATTTCGCCGTAGATCAGTCGACGGATCGTTTTCATGCGGCGGTTCCCTGTACCGGTGTGCCGGCGCTGCGCCGCCGGTTGATCCAGCTGGTCACGCTCAGGTTGTAGTGGCGCTTGAACAGCCAGAGCACGGTCAGTACAAACACCCCTCCGTGCAGCGTCAGCATGAACCCGCCCAGCCCCACCAGTCCGCCGGCCACCCAGCTCTGACCGAGGTTGAGCAGGTTGTAATAGAACACGAAGGCAAACAGGGTGAAGAAGAGATTGCCACCGCGACCGGCGCGCGGGTTGCCCGCGGTGGTGGCCAGGGCAATCAGCACGAAGTTGAACGACGTGAGCGCCATGCCGATGCGCCAGCCCAGCTCGCCCAGATTGGCGCGGTCGGGTTCGTTGATCAACTGCAGCGTGCTGCGCGACTTCAAGGCCTGCGATCTGCCTTCGGCAGTGGAGGAAGAACCGATCCGTGTGCCGTAGCTCTCGAATTCGCTGACCCTCAGGCCGCTGCCGTCGGGCGCGGTTTCCAGGCGCTGGCCGTTGTTGAGCATCAGGAGCTGCTCGTCCTTCACCCATTCAATGCGGCCCGATCGCGCCGACGTCACGGTCTCGCGCCCGTCGTCTTCGGTGCTCGAGATGAAAATGTTGCGTCCCTCGGTGCCACCGGCCGTGTCCTTGTCGATGAAGAAGACGCGGCGGCCGCTTGACGATTCCTGGAACTGCCCGGGCGCCACGCGCTCGAGGTCGCCTCGACGCTCGAAACGGCTGCGCAGGTTGTCGGTCTGCTGATTGGCCCAGGGCCACACGAAGAAGACCATCAGGGTGATGACCGCCAGGATGGGCCATGAGAAGCGCAGAACCGGTCCGAGAAAGCCCCCGAGCGAGCGTCCGCTGGAGAACCAGATGATCATTTCGCTGTCGCGGTACATGCGCGAGAGCGTGAAGACGATGGCGACAAACAAGGCCAGCGTCAGGATGGTGGGCATGCGCCCGATGACGGTGTAGCCCAGCACCAGGGCGATTTCCTGTGGGTTGACGCTGCCGCGGGAGGCCAGTCCGAGGGTGCGGATCAACAGCATCGTGAGCACGATGGTGAACAGCACCACCAGGGTGGCTCCGAAGCTGCGTGCCAGCTCTTTGCGGATGGAAGAATGGAATAACATCGATTGAGAACAGGAAAACACGATTATGGACTTCGAACTCAAATCCCTCAGTGCTGCACAAGCGGCCCAACTGCCGGTGGACGCGTTGCTGGTGCTGGTGCCCGACACGACAGCGACCACCAGGTCCGCCGACCAGACCCTCACCCGGCTGGTGGCGCAGGCCGTTGCCCACCAGGATCTCGACAGTGGTGTCGCCAAGCTGCTGTCGTGCTACCGGCCCGAGGGGTTCAAGGCCTCGCGTGTGACGCTGGTGCGGCTCGGTGACGGCTCGCCCGCTTCGGTGCGCAAGGCGGTGACAGCCGGCATGGGCGCTCTCAAGCAACCTGGCGTGCAAACGCTCGGTCTGGTGTTCAGCCTGACGGATGCCGGCGACGACACCGTGCGCGCCGCGATGCAGGCCTGCGCCGATGCCAGCTATTGCTACACCACGACCAAACCCAGTGCCAAGGCACGCAGCGTGAAACGTGTGGTGATCGGTGTGACCAGGGCCGCCGACGTGGAGCGCGGCTTCGCGGTGGGCAAGGCCCAGGTGGTCGGCGTGGAATTTGCCAAGGAATGGGCCAACCGCCCGGCCAACCATGCCACGCCAACGCTGCTGGGTGAGGCCGCACGCAAGCTCGGTCGCCACAGCGGCTTCAAGACCGATGTGCTGGGCCCCAAGCAGGTGGAGGCCCTGGGCATGGGCTCTTTCCTGTCGGTCGCCCGCGGCTCCGTCGAACCCTTGCGCTTCATCGTCATGCACTACAACGGTGGTGCCAAGGGCAGTGCTCCGGTGGTGCTGGTCGGCAAAGGCATCACGTTCGACACCGGCGGCATCTCCATCAAGCCCGCTGCCGAGATGGACGAGATGAAGTTCGACATGGGTGGTGCAGCCAGTGTGCTGGGTACCTTCGCTGCGTTGGCCGAGCTCAGGCCGGCCATCAACGTGGTCGGACTCATTCCCAGCTGCGAAAACATGCCCGACGGACAGGCCGTGAAACCCGGCGACGTGGTCACCAGCATGAGCGGACAGACCATCGAGATCCTGAACACCGATGCCGAAGGTCGGCTGATCCTGTGCGATGCGCTCACCTATGCGGCCCGTTTCAAACCGCGCAGCGTGGTCGACATCGCCACTCTTACCGGCGCCTGCGTGATCGCCTTGGGTGGCGTGCGCTCCGGCCTGTTTTCCCCCCGCGACGATCTGGCGCAGGCCCTGGCCAGCGCTGGCGAGAAGTCGCTCGACCTGTGCTGGCGCATGCCGCTGGACGACGAGTACGCCGAAGGCCTCAAGTCGAATTTTGCCGACATGGGCAACGTTGCCGGCCGCGCCGGGGGTGCCATCACCGCCGCCAAGTTCCTGCAGAAGTTCGCCACCGAACTGCCCTGGGCCCACCTCGACATTGCGGGCACGGCCTGGAAAGGCGGCGCGGCCAAAGGCTCAACCGGCCGCCCCGTGCCGCTGTTGCTGCAGTACCTGCTGGACCAGGTGGAGGTGGCGCCGGTCAAACCGGCGGGGCGCAAACCGGCCAAGGCCTGAGGCACCATTGCCCGACGTCGCCTTCCACTTCAATGCACCGGATCGGCTGGGCTATGCCTGCCGGTTGTTGCGCAAGGCGTATCTGCGCAAGGCGCGGGTGTTCGCCTGGGTCGCCGAGGATGACCTGGCTCGACTCGATGCATCGTTGTGGACCATGGGAGCGGGGGAATTCGTCCCGCATTGCCGAATCGACGATCCCGATCTGTTGAAAGATCACTCACCCATCCAGTTGGGCGATCGGCTGCCCGATGAGCGTGGGGCATTCCTCCTGGTGAACCTGCGCCACGACATGCCCGACGACCCCGGCGCGTTCAACCGTGTCATCGAGGTGGTGACGCGTGACGAGGCCGACCGGGCACCCGCTCGGGAACGCTGGCGTCAGTACAAGGCATTGGGCATGGAGCCGCAGAGGCACGATCTGCAATCGGCACCCGCCGACTGAGCCCCGCCGGGGCTCTTCCAATGCCGGAGGATCGTGCCCAGCATGTCTTCGGCTAATGTGGCATTCAATGCGGTGATGAGGTCCATGAAAACCCTCGAACCGGATTCCGCCTTGCCGCATAAGTGAAATTAGCCGCATTTTTAGAGTATCTTTATGGGCGTGATGGCAAAAGTTCCCATTGCTCAACTCTTTAATCCTTTTTGAGGAAAACCATGCAACTGAACCTGAAATTGGCCGTTCTTGCGGCGGCCGTCGCTCTTGCCGCTTGCGGCAAAAAAGAAGAAGCCGCGCCGGTCGCAGCACCTGCGGCGGCTCCTGCACCTGCAGCCCAGGTCATCAAGATTGGTCATGTCGGTCCCACCAGCGGCGGCATTGCCCACCTGGGCAAGGACAACGAGAACGGCGCCAAGATGGCGATCGAAGAGCTGAACGCTGCCGGCCTGACCATCGGTGGCGCTCCCGTGACCTTCGAGTTGCTGGCTGAAGACGATGCTGCCGATCCCAAGCAGGGCACGGCCGCCGCCACCAAGCTGGTGGATGCCAAGGTCGCCGGCGTGATCGGTCACCTGAACTCGGGCACCACCATTCCTGCTTCGCAGATCTACAACGACGCCGGCATCCCCCAGATTTCCCCATCGGCAACCAACCCCAAGTACACCCGCCAGGGTTACGCAGGCGTGTTCCGCATGGTGGCTGACGACGTGCACCTCGGCGGCACCCTGGGCAAGTACGCCGTGGAAACGCTCGGCGCCAAAACCGTGGCCGTGATCGACGACCGCACGGCCTATGGCCAGGGCGTGGCCGACGAGTTCGAAAAAGGCGTGGCGGCAGCAGGCGGCACCGTGGT
Source organism: Hydrogenophaga sp. (assembly GCF_030373225.1). Classification (GTDB taxonomy): domain Bacteria; phylum Pseudomonadota; class Gammaproteobacteria; order Burkholderiales; family Burkholderiaceae_C; genus Hydrogenophaga. The sequence goes on from NZ_JAUCZG010000015.1 coordinate 40,347, forward strand.
GGGCCGTGAGTTCACCAACGACAAAGCGACCGACTTCAACGCCATCCTGACCACCCTGAAGGCCAAGAAGCCAGACGTCGTGTTCTTCGGCGGCATGGACGCCGTGGCCGGCCCGATGCTCAAGCAGATGAAGCAACTCGGCATCAATGCCAAGTTCATGGGTGGAGACGGCATCTGCTCCAGCGAATTGCCCAAGCTGGCCGCTGAAGGCATGGCTGACGAGCAGGTGTATTGCGCCGAAGCCGGCGGTGTCGAAGGCGAACAGAAAGAAGGCATGGACAAGTTCCGCGCCGACTTCAAGGCCAAGTTCGGCGCTGACGTTCAGGTGTACGCACCCTACGTGTACGACGCTGTGAAAGTCATGGCCAACGCCATGGTGACCGCCGGCTCGGCCGACCCCAAGGTCTACCTGCCCGCACTCAAGGCCACCAACTACAAAGGCGTGACCGGCAACATCGCGTTCGACGAAAAGGGCGACATCAAGAACGGCGCCCTGACGCTGATGACCTACAAGGGCGGCGCCCGCACCACCCTGGCCGTGATCCGCTGATCAGCGCTCCCGGTCCACTGAAAGGCCACCTTCGGGTGGCCTTTTTCATGGGAACCCGCGAAGACTGCGAAGCGCTCCTTCAGACCCAGCCCAGCGCCCCGAGAACGGCACCTGCGCCGATCATCCACAGAAGGTGCAGTCTGGTCCGCCACACCAGCACCGTGGCGGTTGCGGTAAGCAGCCACAGAGGCCAGTCGCGACCGGGATGGTCGTGCGAGCCGGTGAGCAGCCAGCCGGTGGCAATCAACAGCGCGATCACGATCGGCGCCATGCCGGTTTTGAAGGCGCGCACCGCACGCAACTCGCGGTTGTTGTGGGCCCAGCGCGTGGCGGTGTAGGTGAGCACGGACGACGGCAGCATGATCGCCACCATGGTCACCAGCACGCCCAGCAGCGCCAGTGCCCAGGCTGTTGCGCCGCCAGACGGTCCACCGCCAGCGTTGAGGCCGACGTTCCATCCCAGCAGTGCAACGAACAGAACATTGGGGCCGGGTGCTGCCTGGGAGAGCGCGATCGACGAGGTGAATTGCGCGTCGGTCAGCCAGCCGTTCTCGTGAACCAGGTAGCGGTGCATGTCCGGCGCGGTGGTGATGGCGCCACCCACGCCGAGCAGTGACAGCGAGGCAAAGTGGGTGAACAGGTTGAGCCAGTTCGCGGCATCGGGTGCCATGCTCGTCATCGGCGCCCTTTCTCGATGTGCCCAAGCACACGGTAGGACCACAGGCAAGCGGCGCCGCCAATGCCCAGCAGCACCCACAGCAGTGGCCAGCGCAACAGTGCAATGGCGATGAAGGTGAGCACGGCCAGTGTGATGCACACCGCCATGCCCATCGCGTTCCTGTCCAGCGCAGCGATGAGCTTGATGCCGGTGGCAGTGATCAGGCCCGCCGCCACGGCGCCCATGCCGCGCAGCGCGTTTTGCGCCATCGGACTGTCTGCGACGCTGCCGTAGAGAGCGGCCAGCAGCAGCACGATCAACAGCGGAGCGGCCAGCATGCCCGCCAGCGCGGCCAGCGCGCCCGGCAGGCCGAAATAGCGCCCTCCGATCATCATCGAGAGGTTGACCACATTGGGGCCCGGCATGATCTGCGCCACAGCCCAGTCTTCCACGAACTGCTCTCGCGTCATCCAGCGTTTTTTCTCCACCAGCTCGCGCTGCACCACCGCCAGCACGCCGCCAAAGCCCTGCAGGGCCAGCCAGGTGAAGGAGAGGAAGAGATCGGTTCTGGAGCCGGGGCGGGCAGGGGGGTCTTCAGCCACGCTGCAGCATGTTTCGAACGGTGTCCGCGAGCAAGGGCTTGGTGACGAATCCCTGGATCAAGGGGATGTCGGCCACCCGCGCGCGGTCCCGGGGCGAATCGGACGAGGTGAGCATCAACAGAACCACGGCGGACTTGTCCGCCAGCAAGGGAGTGGCTTCAAGCGCGAACTCGAAACCGTCCATCAGCGGCATGTTGATGTCGAGGTAGATGCAGGTCGGGATGGTCAGCGCATCGGCCTGGAGGAAGCTCAGGGCCTCGAAGCCGCTTTCGAACACGATGATGTCGCCGGTGAAGCCGGCGCGCCGGATCATGATTTCGTGGAAAACGTTGTCAGCCTCGTTGTCGTCGATCAGGATGAAACGATCGGGAGCGGTCATGGTCATTCCAGGGCAGCGGCGGCCGGGGCCGCTGTCAGATGAAGCGTGAAGCGGCTGCCTTCGCCCGGCACGGAGTGCACGGATATCCGGCCTCCGTGCAATTGTGCGATGCGGCGGCACACCGACAGTCCCAGGCCGTTGCCTTCGTGGTGGGTGCGCGTGTGCAGGCGCTTGAACATGTCGAAAATGTCGCGCTGGTGTTCGGCTGCAATGCCGATGCCGTTGTCACTCACGTGAATCCGATGCTCGCCATCGACATGTTCCACCGTGATGCGCACCACCGGGGGAACGCCTCGCCGGGCGAACTTCAGGCCATTGGAAGCCAGGTTCTTGAGGACGATGTGCAGCAGTGTTTCGTCGGCCATCACCGTCGGCTGCCCGAGGCATTCGATGCGACCGTCGAGCCGTTTCAGCAGCGGTGCAAGATCCTCCAGCAGTTGATCCACCAGGCGGACGATTTCCACCGGGCGCAGCTCCACGATGTGGTTGCCCAGCCGCACGAAATGCAGCAGGTCGTCGAGCAGGAGGCGCATGCGCTGCCCGCCTGACTGAACGAATGAGAGATACCGCTGGGCTGTGGGCGTGAGCTCCTGCTGGTGATCGCTCACCAGCAGCGAGGTGAAGTTGTTGACGGTGTTGATGGGTTCGCGCAGGTCGTGCGAAATGATGTGGATGAAGCGCTCCTGCTCCATGGTCCGTTGCTCCAGCAGGGCGACGGTCTGCTGCAGTTGCGCTTCGCGCGTCCGGGTTTCCTGCACGTCCTGCGCCCGCATGACGGCGCCGGTGATCTCTCCGCGGGCATTGCGCACCGGCAGCATCGCGGCCTCGACGAAGCGGGCACCACGCGCCGGGAAAACCGTCTTGCGGGTGTAGGAGCTGTGCTCCCCGGCCAAAGCCTTGTCGAGCTGAGGCTGAATGATGGTGCGAAACGCCTCTTCACCCACGTGCTCGGCGAGCTTGCGTCCGATGATCTGCTCGCGGGTGCAGCCCCAGTACGCAAGAAAGGTGTCGTTGACGTGCTGATAGACGTACTGCGTGTCGATATAGACCTGCAGGTCGAGCCCGGAAATGGCCATGGCGGTGAGTTGCTCGTGTTGCCGCCGGGCTTCTTCAATGCGCACCGATTCATGCTCCAGCAAGCTGGTGACCAGGCTGGCCAGGCGCTGCAGGGCGTCGAGCTGCCCGGGATGAAGCGTGCGGGCTTGCTGGTCGATCACACACACCGTGCCCAGCGCAAACCCGTCGGCGGTCACGATGGGCGCTCCGGCATAGAAGCGTGCGCTGAGGTGGCCGGTGACAAACGGATTGCCGCTGAATCGTTGGTCGAGCCGGAGATCCTCGACCACCATCACCTGTTCCGGCTCCAGGATGGCATGGGAACAAAAGGCCACGGCCCGGGGCGTTTCCCTCTCTTGCATGCCCACGCTCGATTTGAACCACTGTCGGTCCTGGTCGACCAGGCTGACGAGCGCCACTGGTGTGCCGCAGATCAGCCGGGCCAGCGCCGAAATGTCGTCGAATGCCTTCTGGGGCAGGGTGTCGAGGATGCCCAGGCCGTGGAGTCTGGCCAGCCGTTGGGGCTCGTTGGCGGGAAGCGGGTGGGTCAACATGGTGCTCATTTCGAGGGTCGCCAAGTTGTAACACAGGCCCCGGTGTCGCATGCGTGGCGCAGCGCGATACAGGCTGCCTCGTCCACTTCGACACATCCTGCGGGACATCTGTTGTGCGGACCTCCACGGCCCCACGACGGTGTCGCCGTCAGGCAGGCGCGACCTCAGACCGACATGCCGCCCGACACCTCGATCACCGCTCCGTTGATGTAGCTGGCCTCGTCACTGGCGAGGAAGGCATAGACGTTGGCGATCTCCTCTGGCTGCCCCAGCCGGCGCAAAGGAACGCGTTGCTCCATCTCGCTGATGACCTTTTCCGGAATGGTGGAGAGGATGGGGGTGGAGATGAAACCCGGTGCCACCGCGTTGACACGGATGCCCTTGGGTCCGAGTTCCCGGCTCCAGGTCTTGGTGAAGCCGATCACGCCGAACTTGCTGGCCGCGTAGTTGGTCTGGCCGAAGTTGCCGTAGATGCCCACCACCGACGAGGCGTTGAGGATCACTCCGCTGCCTTGCAGGACCATGCCGTCGGCCACCGCCTGGGCACAGTGGAAAACCCCGCGCAGGTTCACATCGATCACGCGGTCGAATTGCTCCAGTGTCATTTTCTGCAGGCGCGCGTCCTGCGTGATACCGGCGTTGTTCACCAGCACGTCGATGCGGCCGAAGCGTGCCATCACCTGAGCCACCACCGCGTCGACCCTGTCGCGCTGCGTCACGTCCATCACGAAGCCCGCTGCGACGGCGCCGAGCGCTTCGCACTGTTGCACAGCGGCGTCCACGTCCACCTGCCTGACATCGCAGGCGACAACCACGGCGCCTTCGTGCGCGAACTTGATGGCGGTGGCCAGGCCGATGCCCTGGGCTGCGCCGGTGATGAGGCAGATTTTTCCGTCGAGTCGTTTCATGGGATTCAGTAAACAGGCTGGTGTTGGCGGATGGCGGCCTTGACGTCTGCACCCAGCACGAACCCGGGGCCGAAGGTCTGGCTCAGTTCGTCGCACCGTTTCTCGAATGCCTCGATGCCCGTGCCGTAGATGAACTGCAGCGCGCCACCGGTCCAGGCGGGGAAGCCGATGCCGAAGATGGAGCCGATGTTGCCGTCGTGCACGCTGGTGAGCACGCCTTCGGCCAGACAACGCGCGGTCTCCACCGCCTGGCGATAGAGCAACCGGTCTTTCACGTCCTGCAGGTCCCAGGTCTGCTCCGGCCTTTCGAACATGGGTTTGAGCCCGGGCCACAGCGTCTTTCGCTGCCCTTGGGGATAGTCGTAGAAGCCGGCGCCGGCGGCCCGGCCCGCGCGGTGGAGTTCCTTCACCATGCGCTCCACCAGCAACTCCCCGGGGGTGGCGGCGTAGACCCTGCCCTCGGACTGAAAGTCGGCGCGGGTCTGGTCGAGCACATGGACCGACAGCGACAGGGCGGTTTCGTCCAGCACCGCCAGCGGCCCCACCGGCATGCCCGCCTGCACCGATGCGTTTTCAATCACCGGCGCGGGAATGCCTTCGCCAAGCATGGCCGCTCCTTCCATGACGAAGGTTCCGAAGGTGCGGCTGGTGTAGAAGCCACGCGAATCGTTCACCACGATGGGCAGCTTGCCCAGCGCCTGAACGTAGTCGTAGGCGCGCGCGACGGTTTCGTCGTCGGTGTCCTTGCCACGGATGATTTCCACCAGCTTCATCTTGTCCACCGGGCTGAAGAAGTGGATGCCGACGAATCTTGCGGGGTTGAGGCTGGCGCGCGCCAGGCCGGAGATCGGCAGGGTGGAGGTGTTGCTGGCGAAGAAGCCACCGGCGGCCAGCATGGGCTCGGCCTCGCGCGTGACGGCGGCCTTGAGCTCGCGGTTTTCAAACACGGCTTCGATGATCAGGTCGCAGCCTCGCAGGTCGGCCGTGTGGGCGGTGGGCGTGATGCGCTCTAGCAGGGCCTGCTGGTCGTGCGGGTTCATGCGACCCTGGTCGACGCGCGGCTGCGTGAGCTTGAGGCTGTAGCCCTTGCCGCGCTGCGCGTTTTCCAGGCTCACGTCTTCCAGCACGGTGTCGATGCCGCGGCTGGCCTGGGCGTAGGCGATGCCGGCGCCCATCATGCCGGCGCCCAGGATGCCGACCTTGCCAGGCTTGAAACGCGGCACATCCTTCGGGCGCGATTGCCCGCCCCGGATCGCGTTCATGTTGAAGAAGAAGGTGTTGATCATGTTTCTGGCCACCGGGCTCACGATGAGCCTGGCCAGGTAGCGGCTTTCGATGCGCGTGGCGGTGTCGAAGTCCACCATGGCACCTTCGGCCATCGCCGCCAGCGCTGCTTCCGGGGCCGGGTAGAGGCCGCGCGTCTTCTGCTTGAGCATGGCCGGCGCCACGGTCAGCATGCCGGCGATCTTGGGGTTGGACGGCGTGCCGCCAGGGATCTTGTAGTCCTTGGCGTCCCAGGGGTGCTGCGCCTGGGGGTTGGCGGCAATCCAGAGCAGCGCGGCGGTGCGAAGCGAGGCGGCCACGTCGTCGCCGTTGGCCGGCACCAGTTCGTGCACCAGTCCCAGCCCAAGCGCTTCGCGCGGGTTGAACAGCTTGCTCTCCAGGATGAAGGGCTGTGCGCCCACCAGGCCGAGCAGCCGCGTCATCTTCGTGATGCCGGTGGCGCCGGGAATCAGGCCCAGCGTGATTTCGGGCAGTCCGAGCTGGATCTTGGGGTTGTCGACCGCCACACGGTGGTGCCCGACCAGCGCCACCTCCCATCCGCCCCCGAGGGCGGCGCCATTGATGCAGCTCACCACCGGAACACCCAGCGTCTCGAGGGTGCGGAAGTTCTTCTTGGTCTGCTCGATCTCGGTGAAGACGCGGGACGCGTCGGCCGGTGTCAGGCGCATCGTGGCCTTGAGGTCGGCGCCGGCGAAAAAGGTGCTCTTCGCAGACGCGAGGACGATGCCCTTGATCAGGCCTTTGTCGCGAACCACCAGGCCGGTGGCGGTGGTGAGGTCGCGCTGCCAGTCGGCACACATGGTGTTCACCGGCGAGCCCGGCTCGTCGAAGGTGAGGGTGGCGATGCCGTCGTGCAGTTCGTAGCGGATGGTTTTCATGCTGTGGGAGTGTCTGAAATCACCGTTCGCCCTGAGCCTGTCGAAGGGCTTGCGCGGTGCATCGCATGAGGGCTTCGACAGGCTCAGCCCGAACGGTGTGGGGTCGGGGTTCGTTGCTAGATGCGCTCAACGATGGTGGCAATGCCCATGCCACCGCCCACGCAGAGGGTGGCCAGGCCATAGCGCAACTGGCGCCGGTGCAACTCGTCCACCAGCGTGCCCAGAATCATGGCGCCGGTGGCGCCCAGCGGGTGTCCCATGGCGATCGCGCCGCCGTTCACGTTCACCTTCTCGTGCGGCACGCCGAGTTCCTTCATGAACTTCATGGGCACGGCGGCGAAGGCCTCGTTCACCTCGAACAGGTCGATCTGGTCGATGTCGAGTCCAGCCTTGGCCAGCGCCTTGCGCGCAGCCGGCATGGGGCCGGTGAGCATGATGGTGGGATCGGCGCCCGAGAGCGCCACCGAGACGATCCGGGCGCGCGGGGTGAGGCCGTGCGTCCTGCCCGCGGCTTCGCTGCCGATCAGCACGGCGGTGGCGCCGTCGACGATGCCGGACGAATTGCCGGCGTGGTGCACATGGTGAATGCGCTCGACCTGCGGATAACGCTGCAGCGCCACGGCATCAAAGCCCATGCCGCCGAGCTGTTCGAACGCGGGTTTGAGCGAAGCCAGACCCTCCATCGTCGTGTGCGGCTTGATGAATTCGTCCTCGTCCAGCAGGGTCTGCCCCAGGAAGTCGGTGACCGGCACGATCGAGCCCTTGAAGTAACCGGCTGCACGCGCAGCGGCGGCACGTTTCTGCGACTCGAGCGCGAAAGCATCCACGTGGTCGCGGCTGAAGCCCTCCAGCGTGGCGATCAGGTCGGCGCCGATGCCCTGCGGCACGAACAGCGTCTCGCTGTTGGTTTGCGGGTCCTGTGCCCAGGCGCCGCCGTCGGAGCCGATCGGCACCCGGCTCATGCTCTCCACACCGCCGGCCACCACCAGGTCTTCCCAGCCACTGCGGACCTTCATGGCCGCCATGTTCACGGCCTCCAGCCCCGAGGCGCAGAAGCGGTTGAGCTGCACGCCCGAGCAGCGCCAGTCCCAGCCGGCCTTGAGTGCGGCCACCTTGGCGATCACCGAGCCCTGCTCACCAATGGGTGAGACCACGCCCATGACGACGTCGTCGACCGCGGCGGTGTCGAAGCCGTTGCGCTGTTGCAGGTGGGTCAGCACGCCGGCCAGCAGGTCGATCGGCTTGACTTCGTGCAGGCTGCCGTCTTTCTTGCCCTTGCCGCGCGGCGTGCGCACGGCATCAAATAGGAATGCTTCGCTCATGGTGTCTCCTGGGGGAAGGCGGATGCCGCGAATCAGTATAGACTTTTGCCAAGCATCTGCTTTGCAAAATTCCAATCCCCAGTCTGCCAGGTGACACCCCATGATCAAACGCACCCTGTTCAACGCCGATCACGAAGCCTTTCGCGACAGTTTTCGCAAGTTCATCGAGAAGGAAATCGCCCCGCACCACGAGGCCTGGGAAGAGCAGGGCTTTGTGGACCGTGCGGTCTGGAGCAAGGCCGGCGAAAACGGTTTTCTGTGCATGACCTTGCCCGAAGCCTGGGGCGGTTGCGACGCCGACAAGCTGTATTCGGTGGTGCAGATGGAGGAAATCGGCCGCACCGGTTTCACCGGCATCGGCTTCGGTCTGCACAGCGAAATCGTGGCGCCCTACATCCTGCATTACGGCACCGAGGCGCAGAAGCAGAAGTACCTGCCCAGGCTCGCCAGCGGCGAGATGGTCGGCGCCATCGCCATGAGCGAGCCCGCCGCCGGCAGCGATCTGCAGGGTGTGAAGTCCACCGCGATCAAGCAGGCAGACGGCAGTTACCTGCTCAACGGCAGCAAGACCTTCATCACCAACGGCTGGCACGCCGACCTGGTGATCGTGGTGGCCAAGACCGACCCATCGGCTGGTGCCAAGGGCACGAGCCTGCTGCTGGTCGAACGCGGCATGCCCGGCTTCGAGAAGGGCAAGCGCCTGAAGAAACTGGGCATGAAGGCGCAGGACACCTCCGAGCTTTTCTTTGACAACGTGAGGGTGCCGGCCGACAACCTGCTGGGCGGCGCTGCGCACGAAAACCGCGGCTTCATCTGCCTGATGGAGCAACTGCCCTGGGAGCGATTGCAGATCGCCATCGGTGCGGTGGCCGCTGCACAGGCCGCGATCGACTGGACGGTGGATTACACGAAAGAACGCACGGTGTTCGGCCAGCCCGTGGCGGCGTTTCAGAACACCCGCTACAAGCTCGCCGAGTTGCAGACCGAGGTTCAGGTGGCGCGGGTGTTTGTCGACAAGTGCTGCGAACTGGTGGCCGTGGACCAGCTCGACACCGCCACGGCCAGCATGGCCAAGTACTGGTGCTCCGACCTGCAGTGCAAGGTGATGGACGAGTGCGTGCAGCTCTTCGGGGGCTACGGCTACATGTGGGAATACCCCATCACGCGCGCCTATGCCGACGCCCGTGTGCAGCGCATCTACGGCGGCACCAACGAAATCATGAAGGAAGTGATCTCGCGCGCGATGGGCCTGGGCGGACGCTGAGGGCGCCTCCGTCGCACGACCGCAGCAGGTCGTCGATTCACCCCTGTCACCCGATAGTTCAAAAGTATCATTTGCATGCTTTTGTACTCATGAGGGTGGAAGGATGAAGAACGTCGACATCAAACAGCTGGCCTTGTTTTGTGAACTCATCAGCAGCCAGAGCCTGACCGAAGCCGCCGAGCGCATGCACATCACGCCGTCTGCCGCGAGCCAGGCCCTCACCCGCTTGCGGCAGGTGCTCAACGACGACCTGTGTGTGCGCGAGAAGAACCGATATCAGCTCACGCCCTATGCCGACGGGGCGCTGGGTGTCTTTCAGCAAATGGTCGAGCTGTGGAAGGACGTGAGCCACAGCGACTGGGTGTTCGACCCGCTCGCCTGTGACGCCCACATCATCATGTCGTGCTACGACGCCTTCGGCGAAACCGGGCTGGCCGAGCTCTACCGCAGCATCACCCGCATGGCACCCCGTCTTGGCCTGGACATCCACGCCCCGGCCAACGGGCCGCAGGACGTGGAGGCCTTGCGGGCGGGGAGTGTGGACGTGGTTTGCAGCCACTTCGAGCCGCCTGACGATGCACGCGACCTCCACATGGAGACCGTCAGGCGATTCCACCTCACCCATTGCTGCCTGAGTGTGGATCACCCGCGCATCGGCGACTCGCTCACGCTGGAGCAGTACCAGGCCGAAGAACACCTGTTGATCACCTTTCTCAAGCGCCAGGGCGGTGGTCGTCGCTCGCCGATCGACGTCGAGCTCGAGGCACGGGGTTTCGTCGCACGCAAGACAACCATCGTCAATTCCTGGCACCTCTGTTCGGAGCTGCTGGCCCGCACCGACCGGCTGGTCACGACCAGTCGGCAGCAGGCCCGCCAGCTGGAGAAGGCCAATGCCAACATCCGGTCCATCGCGCTGCCCGGCGATTTCGAATGGCCCAGCGTGCCAGTCAACATGATCTGGCACCAGCGCACGCACAACAGCAAGCCCCACCGCTGGCTGCGCATGCAGCTGCGCGAGTTCCTCTCGGCCGAATCGGACGAGGCCACGACACCAGGCGCTGTGCAGCGGGTGTCGGGCCAGGCCAGGTGCTTGCCGTGAATGCGTTGTGCCTGTTCAGGCGATCAGGCCGTCGAGTTCCTGCAGCTTGCGCACCGCCACCGGCTCGCTGATCTTGCGGCACAAGAGATCGAAGCACTCGAAGCGCACCTCGCGGAAACCGGCCAGCTGCGAGGTCGAGAGGATGCGCAGGTAGAGCCGCTTGTCCCGCGGCGACATGCCGGGCAGGTGAACACCGAGCAGCTCACCCACCAGCTTTTTCATGGCCTCCAGGCGAACCTGCTCGCGGGCCAGCTGGTTGACGTCGTTGTGCGGGGAGGTGATCTTGCGCAACCACTCGCGAAAGCCGGTGTTGAAGGCGCTGTGGGCATGCGTGGACGCCAGCAGGAAGTGTTCGAAGGGCGCCGAGGAAGGCAGATCGTTCTTGCGCCCTTGGGCACGAGTGAAACCTTGGGTTTTCATGGACTTCCTCCTTGGATCGGTTGGACGATGAGAGGAATTTAGGAGCGCCCGAGGCCCCTGTCCATGTCGCGTTTGGCGATGAAGCTTGCAGAAAACTGAATCGCCAAACCGTCTGACGGTCGCGAAATGCCGCTAGTCGCCAAGCACCTGCACAGACCTCAGCGCGAGCCCTTCGGGCGGTGCATGGTCGGCCAACAACCAGACCCGGTTGGGCTGCTGCGAGGCTTCGAGCAGCAGCTCCTTCAGAAATCGGACCGCGGCCAGGTCGAGAGCCGCAAACGGCTCGTCGATCAGGGTGAGCGCGGTGCCTGCGGCGAAGGCGGCGCACAGCCAGACCTTGCGCTTGCTGCCGGCCGAGAGCATGTACATCGGCTTGTCGATGTGCGGCTCCAGCGCAAAGCCGTTGGCCAGTTCCAGCGCGAGCGGGGCATTGAAGCCCGGGAACCGGGCACTCAGGGACGACAGCCACGCCCGCGCACTGACCGCGTCGAGGCGGTTGCTGCGAGGCTCTGTGCGAAAGACCGGCTGGTGGGTGTCTGGCGGCGTGGCGCCGCTGCCGGCGTGGTGCCAGACGATGGCGCCCTGATCGGCCTGCAGGTCGCCGGACAACAGGCGCAGCAGGGTGGTCTTGCCGCTGCTTTCTTCGCCGCAGACCATCGAAACGCCGGCGGGGATGCGCAAATTCAGGTCCTGGAACAGCGGCAGGTCGGGCCAGCTGAAACACAGGCCCCGGACTTCCAGCAAGGGAACGTCGGACGCTGGCGCCATGGCGTCAGTAACCGATGCTGTAGCGCATGCCCTGGTGATTGAGCACCGCACTGCGTGGGCCGATGGTCTCCAGCCGCAGACCGGGCGCGATGTCCTGGCCTTCCTGCACCACCTTGCCGTTGGCGATCAACATGCGCAGCGCCGGATTTTGCGAGTAGGTGGAGCCGCTCACGTTGACCGCCGGCAGTTGTGCTCGGGCTTCGGCGGTGAGCTGGCCGAACGAAGGCACGGCAGAGGGCTTTGCAACCGGCGCAGTCGCAGGCGCAGGCACGGGAGCGGCCGCAGCGGGCGCTGCCGAAGGCGCCGGCACGGCTGCCGTGGGCGCTGCGTTGGCCACCTTGGGTGCCGCCGGCGGCGCCGGTGGGGGGCGCGCAGGTGCCAGGATGGGCAGCACCGGTTCGGCCGGCGCAGCGGGGCGGCTGGCCGTGGCTGCAGGTGTGTCGGGGGATGGCGTGGCTTGCGGCGCCGGCGTCGGTGCGGCGGGTTGCGCGCTGGCCAGCGGTGGCGCGGTCTGTCCAGCGTCCGGGTTCTCTGCCGGCGTGGATGCGGTGTCCCCCGACCACCACCACCACCCTGCGAGCAAGGCCACCAGCAGCGCCGCCAGAGCCACCCCTGCGTGCCAGGGCCGAACGGTGAGGCCGGGCGCCGGCTCGCGCCGGTTCGGCGACTGGATCTGGCTTTTGAGCCCGGGCACGCGACCTTGCTCGCGCTCGGCTTCGGCCTTTTGAAGTGCGTCGAGGATGTAGGACATGCGGTTCGGGGGGTGTTCGCCGGGATGTGAATCAGGGCCTGGAGGCGAACAGCCGGGGTTCGTCGACACCACTGGCGAGGTTGACCTGCATGAAGGTGATCGGTCCGGCCACGCCGGCCGCGTCCACACCTTGTGATCGCTGAAACGCCTTGACACGCGCGTCCAGGCTGGCGGCCGATGCAGGGACGCGCCCCGCGGACTGCAGGTCGGCGATGCGCTCGCCCAGCCACAGGCCGGCCGGACCGTCGCGGCCATCCACCAGTCGGCCGCTTTGTCCGGGCGGGGTGCGCCACAGCGTGGCGAATTCGCCGCGCCAGAGATCGGCCAGCGCGGTCAGGGGCAGTCGCCAGCGCCGCTCGCCGGACTGCAGGACCAGGCTGTCGGGTGTCATCTCCGTCACCAGCGCGCGGCCGGTTCCTCTCCCCTCGGCCCGCAGCAGCAGGATGCCGGGGCGGTTGAGCTGGCGCAGACCGTTGATGGTCATGCGGTCGGTGCGGTAGCACTGGAGCTGCAGTTGCTGTGCGCTGTCGCAGGGATCGTCTTCGGTCAGGGCCTGTCCCCAGAGCGGGCCGAGTTCGCGCCAGGCAGCGGACTCGCTGGCCAGCAAGGCGGAGAAATCGGGCAGGCCGTCGATCACCGGGCGGACCGGCTCGGGCGGGGCGTCGGGCACGCCGGACGCAGGTCCTGCGGTGTCTGCCACCGGGTCCGTCGGCGCTGCCAGGGCGGCGGGCGGCGGCAGGGCGGCGACCGGCGCTGCGGTTTCCATCGATTGCCGCGCCGGTTGGGACGTGCTCCACCACCAGAACAAGGCGCCGGCCACCAGGGCGCCGCCCAGGGCGCCGGCACCGAGCGTGCCCAGCCAGGCGGGCACCGACTGCCACCGCGCAGGCGCCCGGTTCGATGGGGCCGCGACCGCTTCGCCCTCAAACACTTCGCGCGCGGCCTTGTCCACCACCGCAGCCACCACCTGCGGCGCTCCGCTGGAGTAGGCGCCCAGCAGCGCGCGGTCGCACAGCAGGTTGATGCGCCGCGGCACACCGCGGGCCAGATCGTGGATGCGCGCCACGGCCTGTCGGGAAAACGGCAGCGGACCGCGCAAACCCGCCACCTGCATGCGGTGCTGGATGTACTGCTGGGTCTCTGCCTTGTCGAGGGTGCCGAGGTGAAAGCGCGCGATCACCCGCTGGGCCAGTTGCTCGAGCTCGGGCTTGGCCAGGATGGTGCGCAGTTCGGGCTGTCCGATCAGGATGATCTGCAGCAGCTTGCGCTCGCTGGTCTCGAGATTGGTCAGCAGGCGCAGCTGCTCCAGCACATAGGGGGTCAGGTTCTGTGCTTCGTCGATGATGAGCACGTTGCGTTCGCCGCGTGCGTGGCTGGCGAGCAGGTAGGCGTTGAGCGGATCGAGGTGGTCCTTGATGGTCGCCGGCCCGATGCCCTCGTGCCTGACCTCGATGTGGAACTCGCTGCAGATCGTCTTGAGCAGGTCGCTGACGGTGAGCTTGGGATTGAAGATGTAGGCGACCCGGCAGTTGTCGGGCAGTTGCTCGAGAAAGCAGCGGCACACCGTTGTCTTGCCGGCACCGATCTCGCCGCTGAGCAACACGAAGCCGCCACCGCCGCGAATCCCGTAGAGCAAATGCGCCAGTGCCTCCCGGTGACGCTCGCTCATGAAGAGGTAGCGGGGGTCCGGTGCAATGGAAAACGGGCTCTGCTTGAGCCCGAAGAACTCGGCGTACATGCCTGTGAGCATACCGCCGCCACCGTGGACCGGCAAAGGCGCGGGGCCTGGCCGGTCCCGCGCCGCAAGCAGCGGCGGAATCAGGCCGCCAGGGCCATGGCGTGCTTGCTGCCGGCTGAGGTCTTGTTGCCGGCGCCGATCGAACATTCGATGTCGCCGGAGAGTTGGCCACCTTCTTCGATCACCACCTTTCCGTAGCGGATGCGGCCGGTCACCTTGCCGGTCGAATAGATCACCAGCTTGTTGCGCACGGTGAGGTTGCCGTCGAACACGCCGCGGATCTCGGCGATGTCGATCTCGGCCGAGCCCTTGAACTCGCCCTGTTCGGAGATCTGGATCACGCGCGAATCCATCGTGGCTTCGACCAGGCCTTCCACCACCAGCGTGTCGCAATCGGTGATCTCCACGCCCTTGAGCTTGATGTTCGGGCCGACGGTGAGTTTGCTGCCGCCTTCGGGCGCGCTGGCACCCGGGCTGGTCTGGGTGCTCGGGGTGTTGGAGGTCAGGTCCAGGTCGGGCGAGGCCTGCGAGGCCTGGGTCGATTGCGTCGGTGTGGCTGCGCTGCCGGTGCTCTGACCGTAGCGTGGTGTGGCCATGCCCTGGTTGAGGGGTTTGGGTTGATCGATGTCTCGTTTGCCAAAGTGTAATGCCATGCCAGCTCCTTCAAAAAGTGAAGCAGCCATGCTAAGTGCGACGCCGCTTACATTCGGGTCACTTCGGTAAGAGGGGTAACGAGATGAACCGTACAAGGTGTTTCATCTGCTGGCCTTGCGCTGTTCCATGTCGCGGATCAGTTCGCGAGCTTCGTCCCCTTCGGGAATCGGCCTGCCGCTGTCGCGCCACTGCACCGCATCCTTGAAACCGGCCTCCTGCGCATGCCGGCGAAACCAGACGCCCTCCGGGTTGTGGCGCGTGATGCCGTCGAACACCGTGGCCATCATCTGCGTTTGCTCCAGACCCATGCTGAGCATGACCTGGTTGATCACCATCTTGTGCATGGCCAGGTGCGAGCGCGGCACGCCGGCGATGCGCTCGGCCAGGGCCATCGTTGCCGCATCCAGGCGGTCCGCCGGCACGGCTTCGTTGGCCAGGCCCCAGGCGGCCGCGGTGCGGCCATCGATCACGTTGCCGGTGAACATCATTTCCTTGGCGCGCATGGCACCCAGGCGGTAGGTCCACATGGCGGTGGTGGGGCAGCCCCAGACCCGCGTGGGCATGTAGCCGATGCGCGCGTCCTCGGCCATGACCAGCAGGTCGCAGCACAGCGCGATGTCGCTGCCGCCGGCGACCGCCGCGCCGTGCACCTTGGCAATGGTGGGTTTGGGACTGCGCCACAGGCTCATGAAGTCCTCGGTGTTGCGCTTCATGTACGCGTAGTCGACCATCGGGTCCCAGGGGGAGCGCTCTTGCTGGCAGGGGTGATCGATCTCTCCCTGGCCGAACTGGGACAGGTCGTAACCACCACAGAAGCCCTTGCCCGCGCCTTCGACCACGATCACATGCACCTCGTCCTCGGCATTGGCCCAGTCGATCGCGGCCCGGATCTCGCGCGGCATCTCGTCGTTGATGGCGTTGAGGCGCTCGGGCCGGTTGAGCAGCAGTCGGGCCACCCGGGGCTGGGTGGCGTCCTTGTCGATGCGCAGGGTGCTGAAGGCGGGCATGTGGTGTCTCCGGAGGTTTTTCGCATGATAGCCAGCGCCCTGACAGGCTGCCACCCGAAAGGTTGCGCGCGCAACCAGTTGACGATACAGTTGCGCACGCAACAACATTGAAATGACCCGCCATGACCCTGCCTGCCCATGTTCCCGTGTTGATCGCCGGAGGCGGTCCCGTCGGCATGACCTTGTCGGCCCTGCTGTCGGCGCAGGGCATCACCAACCGGGTGATCGAGGCCGATGAGGAGTATTGCAGCGGCAGCCGCGCCATCTGCATGTCGCGCCGTTCACAGGAAATCCTGGGCTGGGTGGGGGCAGACACCGCACTGGTGGCCAAGGGTCTGAGCTGGGTCGGCGGGCGCAGCCACTGGCGCCACGACGAGGTGCTGCACTTCGAGATGCCGAGCGAGCCCACGCAGCGCTTCGCGCCCATGGTCAACATCCAGCAGTTCTACGTGGAGGAGTTTGCCCATCGCGCCGCGCAAGCCAGTGGAACCGCCCAGGTGCAGTGGGGCAGCCGGGTGACCTCGGTGAAGCCCCGGGCCGACGGGGTCGAGGTGCAGGTGAGTGCGCCCGGGGGCGTGCAGACCCTGCGCGCCGACTGGCTCGTGGCCTGCGACGGCGGGCGCAGCACGGTGCGCGACCAGCTCGGCCTGCAACTCGAAGGCACGCAGTACGACGGCAAATACGTGATCGTGGACGTGGTGCAGAAAACGCAGCGTGCGGTCGAGCGCCTGGCCTGGTTCGATCCCCCGTCCAACCCGGGATCGACCATCCTGATGCACCGCCAGCCCGACGACGTCTGGCGCATCGATTACCAGATCCGCGACGACGAGGACCCGCAGGAGGCGGTCAAGCCCGAGAACGTGCTGCCACGTGTGCAGAGCCACCTGGCCATGATCGGCGAGAACGAGCCGTGGGAGCCGCTGTGGATCTCGATCTACAACGCCAAGTGCCTGACGCTGCCGAGCTACCGCCACGGTCGTGTGGTGTTCGCCGGTGACGCGGCGCACCTGGTGCCCATCTTCGGCGTGCGCGGCCTGAATTCCGGTCTGGACGACGCCGGCAACCTGGCCTGGAAACTGGCGCGCGTGGTGCGCGGGCAATCGCCGCACGGCCTGCTCGACTCCTACTCCACCGAACGTGTGCACGCCACGCGCGAAAACATCGCCTTTGGCGCCAAAAGCACCGAGTTCATGGCGCCGCCGAACTTTGCCTTCAAGCTCATGCGCGAGGCCACGCTGCGCCTGGCCGAGGGCGATGCGCAGGTGCGATCCCTGATCAACCCGCGCCAGTCCACCCCCATCAACTACCCGGGCTCGCCCCTCAATGCGGTGCAGAGCGGCGTGTGGGCCAGCGAGCAGGCGGCGCCGGGTGCGCCGGCACCCGAAGCGCTGTTGCAGGACGAGCAGGGCCGCTTTCACCTCAGCCGCCGCTTCGGGCGTGACTTCCTCGTGCTGGCGTTCGGACCCTCTGCGCCGGCGGCTCCCCGGGTGGGCGATCTCGAGGTGCTCGCGATCGAGCCGGCGATGGACGTGTGCGGCCAGGCCTGGCAGCGCTACGGACTCACCTCGGCACAGGACACCGCCCTGGTGCTGGTGCGACCCGACGGCTACGTGATGGGCCGCTGGCACGGCCACGACCCGGCGACCCTGCTCCAGACCCTGACCACCACCGGAGTGCTCGCATGACCGAAGCCGACCTCGACCGCAGCTACAGCGCCCTGTGCGAAGCCCTCAACCGCGTGGGCGAAGACAAGGCGCCCTTGTTCCTCTCGATGCTCTGCCTCTCGCTGATCAGCCGATGGCCGCAGGCCGATGACCTGATGCCCCTGATGGAGCACGCCGAACGGCGGTGTGCGGATGAGGCTGGCCATGAGCGCTGACAACACGGACACGGCCTCGCCCGCGCTGCAGGACTTTCTCACCTGGCGGCTGCACCGGCTGGCCAAACTCACCGACCGGCACAGCAGCGACGCCTACGCCGAGCGTTTCGCCCTCGGCGTGGGCGAGGCGCGCTGCCTGGCCGCCATCGGTCAGTTCGCGCCGCTGTCGATCAAGGACCTGGCGGCCCGGGCCAACCTGGACAAGGGGCAGGCCAGTCGCGCGGCGCAGATGCTGGTGGACCGGGCGCTGGTGTTGAAGTCGGCCAGCGAAACCGACGCGCGCGGCGTCGTGCTCACCCTCACACGCACCGGGCGGACCCTGTGGAAAAAGGTCATGCAGCTGATCGGGCAGCGCAACGCCGACATCTTCGGTTGCCTCTCCAGCGCCGAGCAGCGCCAGCTCGAGGCCGTGCTGGACCGCCTGATCGCCCATGCGGACCAGCCCGGGCAGCGCCAGGGCGCCCAGTAGCCCTTCGCCCCCCGAGATCGGGGTCAACCCGTAAAATCGCGGGTTTTCCACCCACCCGCGCTCCGGGTCCGTGTCAGCCCATGAACGCTCCCGTCGACGTCTCCTTTTTCGCTCGCGCTGCCAAGCCGATCACCAGCTACCGCCCGTATTGGGCCAAGCGGTTCGGGGTGGCGCCCATGCTGCCGATGAGCCGCGCCGAGATGGAGAAACTGGGCTGGGACAGCTGCGACATCATCCTGGTGACCGGTGACGCCTACGTCGACCACCCCAGCTTCGGCATGGCGGTGGTGGGTCGTGTGCTGGAGGCCCAGGGTTTTCGCGTGGGCATCATTGCCCAGCCCGACTGGACGAGCGCCGAGGCCTTCAAGGCGCTGGGCAAGCCCAACCTGTTCTGGGGCGTGACGGCGGGGAACATGGATTCCATGATCAACCGCTACACGGCCGACCGCAAGATCCGCAGTGACGACGCCTACACGCCGGGCGACGTGGGCGGCAAGCGCCCCGACCGCGCGGCCATCGTCTACAGCCAGCGCTGCCGCGAGGCCTTCAAGGACGTGCCCATCGTGCTCGGCGGCATCGAAGGCAGCCTGCGCCGCATCGCCCACTACGACTACTGGAGCGACAAGGTGCGCCGCAGCATCGTGGTCGACAGCAAGTGCGACCTGCTGCTCTACGGCAACGCCGAACGCGCGCTGGTCGAGGTGGCGCACCGCATCGCGGCGCGCGAGCCGGTCGAACACATCACCGACGTGCGCGGCACTGCCTTCGTGCGCCGCCCCGGCGATCCCACGGCCGAAGGCTGGATCGAGATCGATTCCACCGATGTCGACATGCCGGGCCGGGTGGAAGACCACCTCAACCCCTACCTGACGACCAGCGAGCAGGCGCAGGCGCAGGGGCAGACGTGCTCGAAGGACGATGGCAATGCCGCGCCGGCAGCGGCCAATCCCGCCATCCAGCCGCTGAAGTTCGTCCCCAACCCCGCCCTGCAAAGCAAGCGCAAGCCACCCGCACGCGATCGCAGCGTGATCCGCCTGCCCAGCTACGAGCAGGTGAAAAGCGACGCCGTGCTGTACGCGCACGCCAACCGCGTGCTGCACCTGGAGACCAACCCCGGCAACGCCCGCGCGCTGGTGCAGGCCCACGGCGAAGGCGCAACCTCGCGCGATGTGTGGATCAACCCGCCGCCGATCCCGCTGACCACGGCCGAGATGGACCATGTGTTTGACCTGCCGTACGCGCGCAGCCCGCACCCGGCCTACGCCGACGAACACGGCCGGCACGACGGCGCGACCAAGATCCCGGCCTGGGAAATGATCCGCTTCAGCGTGAACATCATGCGGGGCTGCTTTGGCGGTTGCACCTTCTGTTCGATCACCGAGCACGAGGGACGCATCATCCAGAGCCGTTCGGAAGAATCGATCATCAAGGAGGTGGAGGACATCCGCGACAAGGTCGAGGGCTTCACCGGCGTGGTGTCCGACCTGGGCGGACCCACGGCGAACATGTACCGCCTGGGCTGCAAGTCGCCCGAGATCGAGGCCGCCTGCCGCAAGCCCAGCTGCGTCTACCCCGGCATCTGCTCCAACCTCACCACCGACCACGGCCCGCTGATCAAGATCTACCGGCGGGCGCGCGAACTGCGCGGCATCAAGAAGGTGCTGATCGGCTCCGGCCTGCGCTACGACCTGGCCATCAAGAGCCCCGAATACGTCAAGGAACTGGTGCAGCACCACGTGGGCGGCTATTTGAAGATCGCACCCGAGCACACCGAAGGCGGCCCGCTGTCCAAGATGATGAAGCCCGGCATCGGCAGCTACGACAAGTTCAAGCAGCTGTTCGAGAAGTACAGCGAAGAGGCTGGCAAGAAGCAGTACCTCATTCCGTACTTCATCGCCGCCCACCCGGGCACCAGCGACGAAGACATGATGAACCTGGCGGTCTGGCTCAAGAAGAGCGGCTTTCGCGCCGACCAGGTGCAGACCTTCTACCCCAGCCCCATGGCCACGGCCACGGCGATGTACCACACCAACCTGAACCCGCTCAAGGGCATCAGCCGCGATGCGCAGCGTGCCGAGCGGGTGGACATCGTGCGTGGCGACAAGCGCCGCCGCCTGCACAAGGCGTTTCTGCGTTACCACGATCCGAACAACTGGCCGCTGCTGCGCGAGGCGCTCAAGACCATGGGCCGAGCCGACCTGATCGGCAACGGCAAGCACCACCTGATTCCCACCTTCCAGCCGATGACCGATGGCAGCTACCAGAGCGCGCGCCGCAAGAACAGCACGCCCACGGGCAAGTCGGTGCAACCCGCAGCAGGCCGCCTGCTCACGCAGCACACCGGCCTGCCGCCGCGGGTGACCGGTGCCGCGCGCCCGGGTTCGCCGGTCGGAGCGGGCAAGCGCAAGCTGCGCTGAACGACCGACTCAGTTGGCGAAAGCTGGCCAGGCGATCCAGCCCAACAACGCCAGGGTGTTGACCGCGACCGTCGTCCAGTAGACCAGGCGGAACCGCCGCTTGCCCGTTTTGTGGCGCAGGATCTGTTGCGCAAACCAGGCCCCCGGCCAGCCACCCGCGAGTGCCAGCGCGTGCAGCTGGTCTTCGGGCGTGCGCTGGGTTTCGTTGAGGGCGGCGTCCTTGTCGCGCCAGTACATGTAGAACGTGCCCAGGTTGATCAGCACCACCGCGGTCAGGATCACCCAGGGAAAACGGCCCAGGCCGATGCCCACCAGCCACAGCAGCAGCCAGACCGCGATCAGCCCCAGGCCGATCCACAACGGCAGCTCTTCGCGGCGCTTCTCGCGCGGCAAGGGGGAGCGTCTGGCGGGCTTGGCAGCGGGCAGCAATTCGGCTTCGGGAGGCACCACGGGTTTGGGCGTTTCGAACGGGGCCTTCACCTCGTTGCGCAGCGGCTCCACCGACAAGGCGCGCGGCCCCTTGCCACCCACGTGGATTTCCTGGAATGTGACCGGCAGGCCTTCGCTGGGCGGCTGGTGTCCGCTGAAGTCCCTCATGTGGAAAAAGATGTCGGCCGCGGTCTGTTCGCTGCGGATGAAGCCGAACGCCTTGGCGGGATCCCAGCGGACCACGGTTCCCTGTTTTCGCATGGTGTTGAGTGATGGGTCGGTGAAAGGGCGGTGGCTTGTCAGTCCATCCCGAATGGCGCAAAATGCGCCAAACAGGAGATGTTTCATGTCCACCACCAGTTCCGCATTTTCCTCTGTCAAGTTGCCCGCCGGGCTGGTTCAGCAGGCGCGTGAGGCGGCGCAGCCACAGCGGCGTTCGGTCGCCGGGCAAATCGAGTATTGGGCCACGCTTGGACGCATTGCCGAAGAAACCGGCCTCACGGTGCAGGAGGCGCGCGAGGCCATCGCCCGCTACGATGCCGCCGCGCGGCACGCGGTGCCGGCCGATTCGCTCGACGCGATCGAGGCGCGCTTTTTGGCCGCCGAATCCAGCGGCCGCCTGGCCCAGGCGGTTCGCCAGACCGTGCAGGGCAACCGCAGCAAGGCTCCTGCCGCCCGCCGCGCGGCGTGACGCCCCCTGTCTTTTATCTGCTCGCCGGGCCCAACGGCGCCGGCAAGTCCACGCTTTACCGAGCGGCGGTGGCCGAGGGTCTGATCTAGGCCGACATCGAGTTTGTCAACGCCGACCTGTTCGAAGCAGCCGAGCTGAGACAGGTGGCCGATGCCGGGTTGCGTTCCGAGCAGGCGCGCAGTGGGCTGACCAGCGCCGCGTCACGCTGCTGGCCGCGGGCCGCTCGTTCGTGAGCGAAACCGTCTTCTCCCACCCCTCCAAGTTGCAACTCATGAAGGATGCCCAGGCAGCGGGCTTTCGCATCGTGTTGCTGCCGGTCTGATCAGGCCGCCAGCGTGTGCAGCGGAATGTCTTTCGCCACCGACAGCTGATCGAGCTGCTTGCGCGTCATGCCCTTGAGGAACGCGGCAATGGCCGCGTGCGTCTCGGGCTTGAACAGCGTGCGCATGTCGCTCACCGCCAGGCCAGCCGCTTCGCAAAGCGATGCGGCGAAATGGGGCTCGAGTGCGGCCACGGCCACACGGCCGTCCTTGCAGGGGTACACCCGGTAGCCGGCGTGGGCGCCACCCACGGCGCCGCTGGGCAGGGTCAGGCCCCAACAGCGGGGCAGGGCCAGCCAGGTGGCGGCGTCCGACAGGGCCACTTCCTGAAAAACGCCCTTGCCGGTGGCGCGCTGCACCATCACCGCCTTGAGCGCCGCCTCGCTGGCCATGAGCGCACCGCCCATGTCGGCGAACAGGGTGGCGGGCAGCTCCAGGCCGGGCACCAGCCCGGCGTCGGCGAGGTAGGTGAGGTCGTGACCGGGTTCTTCGGCGCGCGCACCGGGCGCACCGACGATGGCCACCACGCCGAGCGCGGGGTACTGCTTGTGCAGCGCTTTCCAGCCCAGGTTCAGCTTGGTCAGCGCCGAGGGCCGGAACGAGGTCAGCAGCAGGTCGGTGCGTGCCAGCGCCTTGTGGAGTGCGGCCTGTCCCTTGTCGGTCTTGAGGTCGATCGCGACGGACTTGATGCCGTCGTGCAGCGTGGCGTAGGCCTTGGGGTTGTACTGCCCCATGGGGTCGCCGCTGGTGGCGCCCTTCGGCGCGGGGGGCTCGGCCTTGAGGCAGGTCGCGCCCATGGCCTTGAGGCGCATCAGGGCGGCCGGCCCGGGCAGGTTGAGCGCCAGGCTGAGCACGCGCACGCCGCGCAGGGGTCTGAGGGCGGGGGCAGGGCGGGTGGTGGGGGTCATGCGCGCATCCGGTGGGTGGGGTCGCTGCACTGTACTGCCGTGTCGCTCGCAGCCAACGCAAACGGGCGACAGGCTCGCCCGTCCAGACCGCGCCACCAGGGCTCAGCGGCGCCCGAAATCGAGCGGCAGACCCACGTAGTTCTCGGCCAGCGAACGCGACAGGGCTTCGGAGTGCACCAGGTAGTCGAGCTCGGCCTCCTGCACCTTCTGGCCGAAGCCCGCGGTGTCGGGGAACTGGTGCATGAGCGTGGTCAGCCACCACGAGAAGCGCTCGGCGCGCCACACGCGGGCGAGCGCCTGCTGCGAGTAGTGGTCGATGCCGGCGCTGGACTTCTCGAGGTAGTGGTCGATGAAGGCGCTGGAGAGGTACTTCACATCGCTGGCCGCCAGGTTCAGGCCCTTGGCGCCGGTGGGCGGCACGATGTGGGCCGCGTCACCGGCGAGGAACAGCCGCCCGAAGCGCATGGGCTCGGCCACGAAGCTGCGCAGCGGCGCGATGCTTTTTTCGATGCTCGGGCCGGTGATCATGCGCTCGGCCATCTCGGGGTCGAGGCGCCGGCGCAGTTCGTCCCAGAAACGGTCGTCGCTCCAGGCCTCGACCTTGTCGTCGATGGGGCACTGCACGTAGTAGCGGCTGCGCGTGAGGCTGCGCATGGAGCACAGGCCGAAGCCGTGCTCGCTGTTGGCATAGACGATGGCATGCGTGGACACCGGCGGCACATCGGCCAGCACGCCGACCCAGCCGAACGGATAGACCTTCTCGTACTCGGTGATGGCATCCCTGGGCACGCTGGCACGGCATACACCATGAAAACCATCGCAGCCGGCGATGAAGTCGCACCTGACTTCGTGCGTCTGGCCGTCCTTCTCGAAGCGCACCACCGGGTGGTCGGTGTCGAAGTCGCTGACCGCCACGTTGGCGGCGCTGTACATGGTGGGCAGGCCGGCGGCGCTGCGCGCGTCCATCAGGTCGCGCGTCACCTCCGTCTGGCCGTAGGCCGTGACCACCTTGCCTCCGGTGAGGCCGTGCACGTCGATCGGATGGCGCGTGTTCTTGAACACCAGCTCGATGCTGTGGTGCACCGTGCCCTCGCTCTTGACCCGTTCGCCCACGCCGGCCTCGGCCAGCAGGTCCACCGTGATCTGCTCCAGGATGCCGGCGCGGATGCGACCCAGCACGTAGTCGCTGCTCTGGCGCTCGATCACGATGTTGTCGATGCCGGCCTTGTGCAACAGCTGGCCAAGCAGCAGGCCCGACGGGCCGGCGCCGATGATGGCGACCTGGGTTCTCATGATGTTGTCTCCTGATGGGAATCGGCAAGCGTAGAAAGCCCGCGCCCGCAACACAACCAGGCGCCGCCGAGCTTGCGCGATGATCGGACAGTTTGTGCGATCACCGCGCAATAAGGCGTGTCCGTTGCATACTCTCGGCATGAACGCACCCGAACACGCCATGGCCAAGGCGGATTTCATCGAAGGCATGGCCAAGGGCATGGCGGTGCTGGAGAGCTTCGACACCCAGCGCCAGCGGCTCAACGCCACGCAGGCGGCCGAGCGGGCCGGTCTCACGCGCGCGGCCGCGCGGCGCCACCTGCTCACGCTGGCGCACCTGGGCTATCTGGAAACCGATGGCAGTCACTACTGGCTCTCGGCCAAGGTGTTGCGCTTCTCGGGGAGTTACCTCGCGTCGGCGCGTCTGCCGCGCCTGCTGCAGCCCACCCTGAACCGGCTGGCCGCACTGACGCGCGACTCCTTTTCGGCGGCCGTGCTCGACGGCGACGAGGTGGTGATCATTGCGCGCAACGTGTCCATCGGTGGACAGCGGCTCATGGCCTACGGGCTGCACCTGGGTGCGCGCCTGCCCGCCCACGCCACCTCGACCGGCCGCGTGCTGCTGGCCGCCATGCCGCGAGCGGAATTCTCTGCCTGGCTCAAGGGCCGCGAACTGCCTCGCCTGACGCCGCACACCGCGGTGGACCACAAGGCCTTCAAGGCCTTGATCACCGAGGTGCGCAGCCAGGACCTGGCGGTTGCGCGCGAAGAGCACGAGCTGGGGGTGTTTGCGCTGGCGGTGCCGCTGCGCAACATGCAGGGCAGGGCGGTGGCGGCGCTCAATGTGGTGTCGTCCGCCGAGCGCATGGACTCGCCGCAGTTCCAGCGCGACATGCTGCCGCTGCTGCAGGACGCTGCGCGCGAACTGCGGCCCCTGCTCTAGACGCCCAGGTACTGTTCCAGCAGCTCGGGCTGGGCGATGAGCTGCTCGGAGCTGCCTTCGAACACCACTTCGCCCTTGACCAGGATCACGTTGCGGTCGGTGATCTGGGTGACGTGTTTCCAGTTCTTGTCCACGATGATGCTGCTGATGCCGCTCTCGCGGATCAGGCCGCAGATTCGCCAGATCTCGCGAGCGATCAGGGGTGCCAGTCCTTCGGTGGCTTCGTCGAGGATGAGCAGGTCGGGGTTGGTCATGAGCGCGCGCCCGATGGTGAGCATCTGCTGCTCGCCGCCACTGAGCTGCTGCCCGCCGTGGTTCAGGCGCTCGGCCAGGCGCGGGAAGGTCTCCAGCACACGCTCGAAGGTCCAGTCGCGCTGTCCTTTGGTGCCCGCGCGCGCCGACATGACCAGGTTCTCGCGCACGCTGAGGTTGCCGAAGATGCCGCGGCCTTCGGGCACATAGGCCAGGCCCAGGCGGGCGATTTCGAAGGTGGGCGCACCGGTCATGTCGCGGCCCTTCACATGCACCGTGCCGCCGCTGGGCTTGACGATGCCCATGATGGACTTGAGCAGCGTGGACTTGCCCATGCCGTTGCGGCCCATCAGGCCGATGGTCTGTCCCTCGCCGACGCTGAAGTGAATGCCGCGCAGGATGTGGCTCGCACCGTAGTGGGTGTTGAGTTCCCTGGCTTCGATCAAGGCGCTCATGAATGCTCTTCCCCGAGGTAAGCCGCCTGCACCGCCGCGTCTGCGCGCACCTCGGCCGGCGTGCCGCTGGCGATCACCTGGCCATTGACCATCACGGTGAGCTGGTCGGCCAGCGTGAACACGGCGTCCATGTCGTGTTCCACCAGCAGGATGGCGTGGTCCATCTTCAGGCGCAGCAGCAGCGCCACCATGCTCTCGGCCTCGGCCTGGCCCATGCCGGCCAGCGGTTCGTCGAGCAGCAGCACGGTCGGTTCGGTGGCCAGGGTCATGGCAATTTCGAGCTGGCGCTGCTCGCCGTGGCTGGTGGTGCCCGCCACGACGCTGGCGCGGCCGGTGAGGCCGGCGAGTTCCAGCGCACGTTCGCAGCGCTGGTTCACCGCGCCCATGGCACTGGCCGAGCTCACCCAGCGCAGCGGGTTCCACGGCGCGTGCCGTTCGCGCGACTGGGCGGCCAGGCGCACGTTGTCCCACACGGTGAAGGGCAGGAAGATGTTGGTCTTCTGGTAGCTGCGGCCCAGGCCCAGGCGAGAGATCTTCTCCGGGCTCTTGCCGGCCGTCTCGACACCGTTGAGCGTGATGCGTCCCGAGCTGGGCGGCAGGTCGCCCGAGAGCAGGTTGGTCAGTGTCGACTTGCCCGCGCCGTTGGGCCCGATCACGGCATGGATGCGGTCGCGGTGCAGGTCCACCGACACGTCGTTGACAGCGGCCAGACCGCCGAAGCGCTTGGTGAGGTTGCGGGCAGAGAGCAGAAGCTCGTTCATGTCTTCTTCTTCTGTTCGGTGAACCGCTCCAGCAAGCCCAGCAGGCCGCGCGGCGCGAGCACCACCACCAGCACGATGAAGGTGCCCATGAGCAGTTGCCAGTGTTTGGTGAGGTCCTTGAAGAAGTGCATCACGTATTCGAACGCGAAGGCGCCCACGATGGCGCCGGCGAAGTTGCCCATGCCGCCGAGGATGACCATCATGATGGCGTGCGCACTCATGTGAAAACCCATCAGCTCGGGGTTCACGTAACCGGTTTGTGCGGCCCACAGGAAGCCCGCCACACCGGCCAGCGCGCCTGCGAGCGTGAAGGCGGCAAGCTTGTAGCCGAAGGTGCCGTAACCCACGGCGCGCATGCGGTGCTCGTTGACGCGGATGCCGGCGAGCACGCGGCCAAACGGCGAGAACAGCAGGCGGCGCAGGAACGCGTAGACCAGCACCAGCAGCAGCAGCGTGAAGTAATAGAAGGTGATCTTGTTGTCCAGATCGATGCCGGCCCAGCCGAACAGCGAGGCATCGGGCCGGAAGTTCACGTACACGCCGTCCGATCCACCCAGGGCCTTGTTGTCGAAGAACAGGAAGAACACCATCTGCGCGAACGCCATGGTGACCATGATGAAGTAGATGCCGTGGGTGCGAACCACGAAGAAACCGATGATCAGCGCCGCCAGGCCCGCGCCCAGCACGGACGTGGGCAATGCCCACCACAGGCTGATCGGCGCATCGGCCGGCGTGAGGAAGGCCAGCGCGTAGCCGGCCAGACCGAAGTAGGCCGCGTGCCCGAGCGAGACCAGGCCGCTGACGCCCTGCAGCAGGTCCAGGCTCATCGCGAAGATCGCCAGGATCATCATCTGCGAGAGCATCTGCAGGTAGAACTCGCCACCCGTGAGCGGGATGAGCGGAAACGCAGCGAGCGCGATGGCACCCAGCAGCAGCATGGCCTGGATGCTGCGCGGCAGCCTCTCGAGTTGGGCTTTGGGCGAACTCATGGGGTGGCCTGGCTCATTGTTTGAACAGCCCTTCAGGCTTGTAAAGCAGCACCAGCGCCATCAGCATGTACACCGCCATGCCCGCGACCTGGGGCAACAGCACCTTGCCGAAGGTGTCGACCAGGCCCACGAGCAGCGCCGCCACCAGCGCGCCCCGAACCGAGCCGATGCCGCCGATCACCACCACCACAAAACACATGATCAGCACCGAGCTGCCCATGCCGGGGTACACGCTGGCAATCGGCGAGGCGATCATGCCGGCGATGGCGGCCAGCGCCACACCCAGCGCGAACACCACGCCGTGGATCAACCGGATGTTGATGCCCAGTGATTCGGTCATCTCGCGGTTGAAGGCACCGGCGCGGATCTTCATGCCCAGGCGCGTTCTGGAGATCAGCAGGTACAGGCCGAGGGCCAGCGCGATGCACACGCCCGACATCACCAGCCGGTACACCGGGTAAGACAGGTTCTCGGTGAGCGGGATCGACCAGTTCAGCATCTCGGGCACCTGCACTGCATGCACGTCGTCGCCCCAGAGAATGGAGCGCACCTCTTCGAAGATGTAGATCAGGCCGAAGGTCAGCAGCACCTGGTCGAGGTGGTCTCGTTGGTAGAAGTGCCGGAACAGCAGCCACTCCAGCAGCCAGCCAAACACCACCGCCAGCACGACGCCGAGCAGGATGGCCAGCGTGAGGCTGCCCAGCATCGAGGTGAAGTACCAGGCCATGTAGGCGCCCAGCATGTAGAAGCTGCCGTGGGCGAGGTTGACCACGCCCATGATGCCGAAGATCAGCGTGAGGCCCGCAGCCAGCATGAACAGCAACAGGCCGTATTGCAGGCTGTTGAGCAACTGGATCAGGAAGTTGGCGAAATCCATGGGCACTGGGGTGGGGGTTCGGATCGGGCGGGCGAACAGGCAACAGGCCAGCGCCCGTGAGGCGCCGGCCTGCGGTTTCACAAGCCCGGGACGGGCGCGCTGGCCGCGGTCCTTATGCCATGCGGCAACCGGTTGCCGGATCGGCCACGGCCTTTTGCGCGATGCCGATGACCTTGTTTTCCTTGTTTTCCACCTTGCGCAGGTACATGTCCTGGATCGGGTTGTGCGCAGCGCTCATCTTCCACTTGCCGCGCGGGCTGTCGATCTCGGCGCCGTTCATGGCGGCGTACAGCGCGGGCTTGTTGTTCAGGTCGCCCTTGACGGCGTTGGCACCCTTGATGAGCAGCAGGCCCGTGTCATAGCCCTGCACGGCGTACACATCGGGCTGCATGCGGAAGGTCTTGGCGTAGTCGAGGCGGAATTTCTTGTTGCGCGGCGTGTCCAGCGAGTCGCTGTAGTGCATGGTGGTGAGCACGCCATCGGCGGCCGGGCCGGCGGCGTCGAGCACGCCTTCGGTCAGGAAGCCCGAGCCGTAGAGCTGGATGTTCTTGTTCAGGCCGGCTGCGGCGAAGTCGCGCAGGAACTTGGCCGCGCCGCCACCGGCAAAGAAGCAGGCCACGGCGTCGGGGTTGAGCGAGGCGATCTCGGTCAGCAGGGCCTGGAACTCCACGTTGGGGAAGGGCAGGCCGAGCTTCTTGATGATGGTGCCGCCCGCTTCGGTGTAGCTCTTTTCGAAACCTTCGTAGGCTTCTTCGCCGGCGGCGTAGTTCCATGTGATCCACACGGCCTTCTTGTGGCCGCGCTCCATCATGGCCTTGCCCAGCGCCAGCGTGGGCTGGGAGTTGGTGAACGAGGTGCGGAAGACATTGGGCGCGCACTGCGCCCGGGTGGCGATGTGCACGCCGGCGTTGGGAATCAGGCTGAGCACACCGGTGTCGCGGGCCACCTTGTGGATGCCCATCTGCACGCCGGAGTGCACCGTGCCCACGAGCACATCGACCTTGTCGCGCTGCACCAGGCGGGTGGCGTTTTCAATGCCCTTGGCCGGGTTCGATTCGTCGTCCACCTTGAAGAACTCGACCTCGCGACCGCCGAGCTTGCCGCCCTGTTCGTTCAAGGCCATGCGAAAGCCGTTTTCGATCGCCACACCGAGCTGGGCAAAGGTGCCGGTGTAGGGGAGCATGAAGCCCACGCGCACCTTGTCGGACTGGGCCCGGGCGAACTGCGGCAGGAGCAGGCCGGTGGAGGCGGCGCCAATCACGGCAGCGCTGCGGGTGAGGACAAGTCGGCGAGTGGTCATGGGGATCTCCAGTGGGTTGGGCAGAAAGCGGGTGGGTTCGCGCTTCACTGTAGACGGGGGGGTATCGATTGGCGATACAGAATTACCCGTACTTGAAGCATGAACTATTTACATATGAATCGAGCGCCGGCGTGCGTGGCGGCGTCAGGCGGTTGCGTCGAGTGCATGGGTCAGCCAATCGCGGGCCCAGGCCGTGCAGACCACCTCGGGTTCGGTGCCGGCCGAGGCGTCGTGGCGGAACACCTCGCCGATGCGCACCGCGCCCAGGTCGGTCAGTCGCTCGTCGAAACGCAGGCCACCGTTGCAAAAAGTCTGCGGGTACGCGCTGTCGCCCAGGGCGATCACGCCGTAGCGCACCGAGCCCAGGTAGCGGGGCGCACTGGCGAGCGACTCGTACAGGTGGCGGGCATTGTCGGGAACGTCACCGGCGCCGTAGGTGGATGTGCAGATGACGTAAAGTGCATCCTCGTCAAACACCGTGCCGTCGAGCCCGTTCATCAGGCGGACCTCGATCGCCGGCACCAGATCACCGCAATCCATCTCGATGGCTTGTGCCACGTACTCGGCGGTGTTGGTCATGGTGCCGACCAGGATGAGGAGTTTGGAAGGGGTGCTCATAAGAAGTACAGGCAATATACTTCATGTTTTCGCGCCAACCATCCGGGAAAACCCCCGCGCGTGGCAGGGCTGATGCCTGCGCCCGCTGTCTGCAAAACCGGTCGGCGGACCGCCTTCAGGCTATTCGAACTGGGTGGGCGCGGGCTTGACCACCGGCTTGCTGGCCGCCAGCCAGGCGTCCATGCCGCCGGCGATCGAAACCACATTGAGGTAGCCCATGCTCTGCATGCTGGCGGCGGCCAGCGCGGCGCGGCCGCTGGTCTTGCAATACAGCACCACGTTCAGGTCGCGCGGCTCCAGCGCAGGGTTGCCCGACAGCTTGAATTCGAGCAGGCCACGCGGCAGGTTGATGGCGCCGGCGATGTGGCCGCTGGCGTATTCGTCGGCCTCGCGCACATCGATGATCACATCGGCCGAGAGGAGGGCGGCCTGGGCGTCCTCGATGGACACCTCACGGCATTGGGTTTTGGCGGCAAGGACAAGGTCGTGGGCGGTTTTCATGATGTGCCATTCCGAAGAAAACGATGCAGGAGAGGAACGCCAGTATCGCCCAGCGCACAGCGCAGAGCGATTCACCGGCGAGCGCGCGGCAGCCGCGAGCACCAGGGCTGGCGCCGCCGTGGGTTCAGAACGCCAGCGTGCGCACGCCTGGCTTGAGCAGATGCGCGACCACCTCGGCGGGTTTGGCCGCGGTCACGCCGGCGAGCAGGTCGCTGGCCGCGCGGCCGGTGTTGGGCAGGTACAGCGCACAGACCTCGACTTTCGCACCCGCCTTGATCAGGCCTTGCAGCATTTGCTGCGGCGTGACGTTGCGTGGCTTGAGGCTGGGCATGTTCTGGCCGCTGACCGCGATGTCGCCGGCTGCGTCGCACAGCAGCACGCGCACCTCGACCTTCTGCTCCAGCGCCTGGCTCGCGAGCACCAGGCCAGCGCCCTGCGCCATGGCAGCACCCGAATGGATGGACACAAACAACCCGTCGGCCTGGGCCACGAGGGCGGTGGACAACAGGGCGGCGGCCATCAGGAAAGACTTGTTCATGGATGAAAACTCCGCAGGGTTGAAACACGGGGTAGAGCGGACGCAGGTTCACGGTGTTTTGGCGCAGTGCATCGGCTGGGCAGCAGGATGCCCGCGATCGGTGACGACTCCAAAGCTGCCTGAAGCGTCGTTTCGGACGCTTCAGGGCCCGGGCCAGCTGGTCGCTCAGAGCTTGCGGGTCGAGAAGTACCAGTCCTTCATGGCGTAGCCCTCGCCCTTGCGCGCTTCGATCGCGGCCGGGGTCTTGGGTGGCGGCACGATCACGTCGCAGCCGGGCGTCCAGCCTTCAGGCGTGGCGATCTTGTGGGCATCGCTGGTCTGCATGGCGGTCAGCAGGCGCACGAACTCGTCGATCGAGCGGCCGTTGCTCATGGGGTAGTACACCATCGCGCGCAGCTTGCCCTCGGGGTCGATGAAGAAGGTGGCGCGCACGGCCTGCGTGTCGGCCGCACCCGGGTGGATCATCCCGTAGGCGCGTGCCACGTCCATCTTGATGTCGTCGATGATGGGGAAGGGAATCTCCACGCCGAAGCTGTTCTTGATGCTCTGCATCCAGGCCAGGTGCGAGTAGATGCTGTCGATGGACAGACCCAGCAGCTCGCAGTTCATGGCCTTGAAGGTGTCGGCCGCCTTGGCGAAGGCGATGAATTCGGTGGTGCACACCGGCGTGAAGTCGGCCGGGTGCGAGAACAGGATCAGCCACTTGCCCTTGTAGTCGTCCAGGCTGCGTTCGCCGTGCGTGGTGTTGGCCTTGAACGCCGGTGCGGCTTCGTTGAGGTGGGGGAAGCCTGAGTTCGATGCGTTTTCCATGGGGACTCCGTTGGAAGGTTGAAGAATCAACCGGACGGGTGATGCCCTGTCCGATGCCTTCAGTGTCCGGCGACCCCCGCGTGCCCGGCATGACATGGATCACATGGGCGGTTGACTTGCGCTATGCCGCTGATAGCAACAGCCAACGGCACCGTCAGGGGTCTGCCCTGGGTTGCAGCAGGGCTTCGTCAACGATGCGGTAGAGGCGGCCGAGCTTGTCCACCGGCTTGACGGCGCCGGTTTTCACCAGCGCCGAAATCTCGCGACTCACGGTCTCCTGCTTCAGATCCATCATGGCACCCATGTCCTCCCGCGAGAACAGCGTGACGAAGGCCGGGTCGGTCGTGTGGCGCATCTTCAGGATGAAGTGAGAGACGCGCTGGCGCGCGGTGCCGAAGTTGATCGAGGCCAGCCAGTCGTCGGCCTCGCGCAGCGCCTTCTGCCATTTGTCGAGCAGCCCGGCGTGCATGCGCGGGGAGTTCTGGTTCAGCCTGTGCACCACCTCGGTGGGGATGCGGCACAGGGTGATGTCGGTGAGTGCCGCCGCTTCACTGTCGTAGCGCCCCGTGGCCAGCGCTTCCAGACCGATCACATCGCCCGGGCGCAGCAGCCGCAGGATGCGCCGGCGCCCGTCTCCCGTGATGCGGGTCAGCTTCACCATACCGGAGCGCAGGGTGAAGATGCCGCCGGCTTCGTCGCCTTCGTTGAACAGCACCTGGTGCGCCCGGTAGGCCAGGTCGTCGATCGGCGCATGGATGAGCGCAAAGTCTTTCTCGGTGAACTGGGAAAACAGGGCCAGTTCGCGAACGGCACACGAGCGGCAGTCGGAGGTGCCGCGCCAGGCGGACTGGGTCTGGATCGGGATCATGGCTGTCTCAGCGCCGGCGCGCGACCAGGCCGATCAGCGCAGAGTGGCCATGGTGACCACTGCCTTCGGCCAGATCGGCTTCGTATTCGCGCAGCACCTCGATGTCGAGGTCGGCAAAGGCTTCGCGCAACAGCGCTTCGGTGTAGAGGTGCGAGAGCTGGGGCGGGCCGCCGGTGCGGTACTCGAGCTGGCGGGGTGTGTAGCCTTGCAGCACGAGCCGCCCGCCGGGTTTGAGGGCGCGCACCATGTGGGCAAACAAGCGCTGCCGAAGCGCCGGATCGGCGAACTGCACGAAGATGGCCGCCACCCCGTCCAGGGCCGCATCGGGCCAGTCGTGGTCGTCGCAGTCGGCCACCATGTGGCTCACGCTCACCCCCCTTTGCTGCGCCAGGGCCCGGGCCTTGGCCACGCCGGTCGATGCGATGTCGAAGGCCTCCACCGCAAGTCCTTGTTCGGCCAGCCAGACACTGTTGCGGCCTTCGCCGTCGGCCACGCACAGCACGCGATCGCCCGGCGACCAGACGTGGGCATGCTCGCGCAGCCAGCCATTGGGCTCGGAGCCGAACAGGAAGCCCGGCGTGTCGAAACGCTGGTTCCAGGTGCTCGCCGGGTCGGTGAATGGCGAAGGTGTTTTGTCGGGCGTGTTCATGGAGGGCAGTCAGGGCGGGGGTCGCAGCTGGCGCAGGCGGCTTTCCAGGGCAGCGGCGTTGAGGATACCGAAGTGGGCATCGACCTGCCGACCTTGTGCATCGTAGAACAGCGTGACGGGCAGGCCGCGCGAGCCGATCGCCTGGCCGAGTGTCGAACCGCGGTCGAGCAGCACCTCGCGCAGCGGCAGGCCCTCGCGTCGAAGATAGGCCTGCACGGCCTCGGGTGTCTCGCCCTGGTTCACGAACAGGAAGCCCACGCGGGTTTCACGTTGTTGCGCTGCGGCCAGCACCGGCATTTCGACCCGGCAGGGACCGCACCAGCTGGCCCAGAGATTGACCGCCACAGGCCGTCCGCGTGCGGCCTCACTCAAGCTCACCGATGGCGCGCGATCGAGTGCGACCAGCTGCACCGCGGGCATGGCCGGCGAGCCACCGAGCCCGGCGAGGAACGTTGCCAGGGCCCAGAAGCCCACACCCGCAGCGCCGCTCACGCCCAGTGGCCGGCGCAGCTCGGGCCGGCGAAAGCCGCGCCACACCAGCCAGCCCAGACCGGTGAGCAGCCCGGCGGGCCCGTTCCAGCCGCCATCGCGCAGGTCGAACACCGCCCACGGTGAGGCGAGATACGCGTCGGCATGCAGGGCGAGGTAGGCCAGTCGCGCCGCCAGCAAACCCAGCAGCGCGGCGTGCGTCACGGTGTTCCCGGCCAGCTCGCCGCTCGCCATCGAAGGGTTCTCGCCTGTGGCCTTGCGCGCCAGGCGCGTGGCCAGCCAGGACGCGCCCGCCACCGCGAGCAGCAGCAGCACCGGGGCCAGGGGCAGCGCGATCGGGCCCAGAGAAAGGGACAACATGGGCTCAGCGTACCCCGGGGCTGGCGAGGTCGGGGGACGCTTCGAAGGCCTGCTGCAGAAATGCCACCAGCGTGTGGGCATGGGGCGCCAGCGCGTCGCGCAGGTCGTGGTCCCCGTCGACCAGCAGCAGGCGGGCGCGGCTGGACGCCGCCAGCAAACGGTACGCATCTTCGACCGGCACGGTGCGGTCGCCCAGGCCGTGCACCAGCAGGGTCGGGCACCGCACCGTGGTCAGCGTTTTCTCGGGCGCAATCTCGTCGAAGCTGACGCCGATGACCTGTTGCACATGGCGAAGCACATACCAGCCCAGCACCGCGTGGGGAATGCGCTTCTCCGCCATGAAGCGGCGCATCACCTCGGCGGGGTGGGCGAAAGCCGACAGGCTGACCACGGCCCGCACATCGTCGTGGCGCGAGGCATGCAGCACCGCAGCGGCGGCCCCGACCGAATGGCCGAGCAGCGCGATCCGGTCGGCGGCGACCTCCGGCTGGCGCCTGAGCCAGGCCAGGCCCGATGCGATGTCTTCTGCAAAGCGCGGCATCGAGGTGAAGGTCTCGTCGTCGCTGTGGCCATGGCACCGGGCGTCGATCAGCAGGACGCCGAAGCCCCCCGCATGCAGCGGGGGCACCACCGGGCCCATGAGGGTGGCGTTCGAGCCCCAGCCGTGCATCACCAGCACCGCCGCAGCAGGGGTGTCGCCGTCCTGCGGCGGCACCCACCAGCCGGCCAGGCGCTTGCCGCCCGCAGCGGGAATGCAGACCTCGCGAACCCGCTCGGGTGGCAGGCCGAACGCGCCCAGTCCGTCGGCATGGGGCACGCGCGGTGCCCGCAGCCCGCGCAGGATGCCCTGGTGGGCCGCCTGGCGCAGGGCCCACACACCACCCACCGCGGCCAGGCTGCCCAGCATCATGGGTGGTTCACCGGGGACAGCTCAGCGGCGTGCGGCGGGGCAGGGCGCAGGCCCATTCAGGTCTGGTCGCGCAGCGTCAGGCCATCGGCGTCGATGACGGTGACCCGCACCGGCACGGACTGGCGCACGCTCTGCGTGACGGTGCAGAACTCTTCGAACTGCGTCAGGGCGCGGTCGAGGTGTTCGAGCTGGCCCGCGGCCACACCCAGGGTGATCGTGGTGTGCATGCCCAGGATCCGCAGGCGGCCTTCCGGGTTGCGCGCCACGTCGGCCGTCACTTCGCAGCGCAGCGGCTCCGGCGCCTGTTTGAACTTGCGCAGTGCAAACAGCAGCGAATCGCTCAGGCAGTTGCCCACCGAGGCACACAGCAGTTGCGCTGGAGAAGGGCCTTCGCCCTTGCCCAGCGGGGCGGGCTCGTCCGCGATCAGCGTCGGAATGGCGTCGCCGAAGTGGATCTCGAAGCGGTAGTCGGCTTGCTGCCGGAGCGAAACAGTGGCGGTCGTCATGGCGTGGGTCCGGGTGAGTGCGGTGAGGGGATCACAGTGCGTTGAGCGGGATCTTGAGATAGGCCACGCCGTTGTCTTCCTTCGGCGGCAGTTCACCCGCGCGGATGTTGACCTGCACCGAAGGCAGGATCAGCGTGGGCATCTCCAGCGTGGCGTCGCGTTTCGTGCGCATGGCCACGAACGCCTCTTCGCTCACGCCGTCGTGCACGTGGATGTTCTTGGCGCGCTGCTCGGCCACCGTGGTCTCGAAAGCCACTTCGCGGTCGGCCGGCGGGTAGTCGTGGCACATGAACAGCCGCGTCTGTGGCGGCAGGCTCAGCAGCTTGCGGGTGGAGGCGTAGAGCACGCGGGCGTCACCACCGGGGAAGTCGCAGCGGGCGGTGCCCACGTCGGGCATGAAGAGCGTGTCGCCGACGAACACCGCGTCGCCGAAGCGGTAGGCCGCGCAGGCCGGGGTGTGACCGGGCACGAAAAACACCTCGCCGGTGAGGTCACCCAACGGGATCGCCTCGCCTTCCTGGAACAGGTGGTCGAACTGCGAGCCGTCCTGCTTGAAGCCGGGTTCCAGGTTGAAGACGCCCTTGAAGACCTTTTGCACCGTGGTGATGTTGCCGCCGATGCCGATCTTTCCGCCCAGCTGGGAGCGCAGGTAGGGCGCTGCCGAGAGGTGGTCGGCGTGGGCATGGGTCTCGAGAATCCATTGCACCTTCAGGTCGTGGCTGCGCACGTACTCGATCACCTGGTCGGCCGAGGCGTGCTGCGTGCGGCCCGATTTCGGGTCGTAGTCGAGCACCGAGTCGATGATCGCGCAGTCGCTGCCCGGGCCGTTGTGAACGACGTAGGTCACCGTCCAAGTGGCGGGATCGAACATGCCATGCACTTGGGGCGAGGGGGTGGAGGTCGAAAGAGAGGTCATGAAAGGCTCCTTTAAATAAGCTGAAGATAATATATTGACAAATAGAATGTTTGTCAATATATTCTCACCAGCGATCAAGGCAGCGCTGCGCAGCCTCAACGAAAGGAAGGAAAGATCGATGAAAAGTGTCTTGATGGACCTGGAAGAAATGCACTCGGCCGCCGGCCGGGCCTGCCGCCTGATGAAGGTGCTGGCCAATCCGGACCGGCTGCTGATCCTGTGCCAGCTTTCGCAGGGCGAGCGCCGCGTGGGCGAACTCGAGGAACTGCTCGGCATCGTGCAGCCGACCTTGTCGCAGCAGCTGACCGTGCTGCGCGACGAGGAACTGGTGAGCACCCGCCGCGAAGGCAAGAACATCCATTACGCGTTGACCAGCCCCAAGGCGCTGGCCGTGATGCAGGTGCTCTACGAACAATTCTGTGTCTGTGAAAAGGAGTGAGTCATGACGATTGATTGGGCCAACTTCACGCCCTGGGCCTCGCTGTCCGGCGGCATCCTGCTGGGCGTTGCCTCGGCATTCTTCATTCTGGTCAATGGCCGGGTGCTGGGCATCAGCGGCATCCTGGGTGGCCTGCTGCCACCGAAATCGGGCGACGCCGGCTGGCGCATCGCCTTCCTGCTGGGCATGCTGGCCGCACCGCTGGTGTACGGCCTGCTCGCGCCGGCCGGCTTTGTGCAGGCACCGCGCATCGATGCGGGCTTCGCCACCATCGTTGTCGCCGGCTTGCTGGTGGGTCTGGGCACGCGCTACGGCTCGGGTTGCACCAGCGGGCACGGCGTCTGCGGCCTCTCGCGCCTCTCGCCCCGGTCCCTGGTGGCCACGCTGGCCTTCATGGGCGCGGGTTTCGTTATGGTCTTCGTGGTCCGCCACGTTCTGTAAGGAGCACACACATGCACCGCATCACCGAATTCCTCGTGGGCCTGCTGTTCGGCATGGGCCTGCTGCTCTCCGGCATGACCGACCCGGGCAAGGTGCTCGGCTTCCTGGACCTGTTCGGCACCTGGGATCCGTCGCTGGCCTTCGTCATGGGCGGCGCCATTGCCGTGGGCTTCTTCGCCTTCGCACTGGCCCGCAAACGCACCACCAACTTCCTGGGCGGGGCACTGCACCTGCCCAAGTCGAGCCAGATCGACAAGCGTCTCCTCATCGGCGGCCTGACCTTCGGCGCCGGTTGGGGCCTGGCGGGTTTCTGCCCCGGTCCGGGCGTCGTCTCCATGGCCTCCGGCGAGGTGAAGGGCGCGGTGTTCGTGGCGGCCATGCTGGTGGGCATGGTGATCTTCGAGATCGCCGAACGCACCGGCCTGCGCCAGCGCGTGGGAGCCTGACATGTCGCCCGTGAACCTGATCCCCCTGTCGGACACGCTGTCGGTGGCGGGCCAGATCTCGCCCGCCGACCTGCCCGCCATTGCACGCGCCGGCTTCAAGTCGCTCATCTGCAACCGGCCGGACGGCGAGAGCCCGGGCCAGTTCAGCCACCGCGATCTGGCGGCCGCGGCCAGCCAGGCCGGGCTCACCCTGGCCTACCAGCCGGTGGAGTCGGGTCGGGTGAGCCAGTCGGACGGACAGGTCTTCGCCGACCTGCTGAACCAGTTGCCGGGCCCGACGCTGGCATATTGCCGCAGCGGCATGCGCTCGGCCACGCTGTGGGCACTCTCGCAAGCCGATTCGCAGCCCTGGCCCGCACTGGTGCAGCGGGCCGCTGCGGCCGGCTTCAACCTGAGCGGCATGGCGCCGCCCACCCAGCCCGCGCGCCAGTGACGCCTGCGGACCCAAGAGACCCCATCGCATGAACCCATCGTCCCGTTGGCGCCAGTTGCTGCCCTCACTGCCCGTGCTGGAGTGGGGCCGCGCCTACAACCGCGAAACGCTGCTCAGCGACGGGGTGGCGGCGATGATCGTCACCATCATGTTGATTCCCCAGAGCCTGGCCTACGCCATGCTCGCGGGCTTGCCGCCCGAGGTCGGCCTGTACGCCAGCGTGGCGCCGCTGCTGCTGTATGCGGTGTTCGGCACCAGCCGCGTGCTGGCCGTGGGGCCGGTGGCGGTTGTCTCCCTCATGACGGCGGCGGCCATTGGTCAATACGCGGTGGCCGGCACGCCGCAGTACTGGGCGGTGGCCATCACGCTGGCCTTTCTCTCGGGCCTGCTGCTGCTGGCCATGGGCTTGCTGCGCCTGGGTTTTCTGGCCAACTTTCTCAGCCACCCGGTCATCTCCGGGTTCATCTCGGCCTCGGGCATCCTGATCGCCGCCAGCCAGCTCAAGACGCTGATGGGGGTGAAGGCCGAAGGGCACAACTTCGTCGACCTGAGCGTGTCGCTGCTGTCGCAGCTCGGTCAGGTGCATGTGCTGACCCTGAGCATCGGTGCGGCGACGGTGGCGTTCCTGTTCTGGGTGCGCAGCGGTCTCAAACCCTTGCTGCAGCGCCTGGGCATGAAGCCGCGCGCGGCCGACGTGGTGGCCAAGACCGGTCCGGTGGCCGCGATCGCGGTGACCACGCTGCTCACCTGGGGCCTGGACTGGCAGGCGCAGGGCGTGAAGATCGTGGGGACGGTGCCGCAGGGCCTGCCACCGTTCACCTTGCCGCTGTGGGACCTCGGCCTGTGGCAGCAGTTGCTGGTGCCGGCGCTGCTGATCAGCGTGGTCGGGTTTGTCGAGTCGGTGTCGGTCGGCCAGACCCTGGCGGCCAAGCGCCGCCAGCGCATCGAGCCCGACCAGGAACTGGTGGCGCTGGGCTCGAGCAATCTCTCGGCTGCCTTCACCGGCGGCTTCCCGGTCACCGGCGGCTTTGCCCGGTCGGTGGTCAATTTCGACGCCGGCGCCCAGACCCCGGCGGCCGGTGTGTACACCGCGGTCGGCATCACGCTGGCCTCGCTGTTCCTCACGCCGGCGCTGTACTACCTGCCGCAGGCCACGCTGGCCGCCACCATCGTGGTGGCGGTGCTGTCGCTGGTGGACTTCAGCATCCTGCGCAAAACATGGAGCTACGCGAAGTCCGACTTCACGGCGGTGCTGGCCACCCTGGTGGCCACGCTCACGGTGGGTGTGGAGACCGGTCTGGTGGTGGGCGTGGGCGTGTCGCTGGCGCTCTACCTGTACCGCACGAGTCGCCCGCACATGGCCGAGGTGGGGCTGGTGGCAGGCACCGAGCATTTCCGCAACGTGCAGCGCCATGCGGTGCTCGTGAGTCCGCGGGTGCTGAGCCTGCGCGTCGACGAGAGCCTGTATTTCGCCAACTCGCGCGCGCTCGAGGACCGCATCAACAACGCCGTGGCCAACCGCCCGGGGCTGGAGCATGTGGTGCTTCAGTGCTCGGCCATCAACGACATTGATGCCAGCGCCCTTGAAAGCCTGGAAGCCATCGACCTGCGCCTGCGCGGCGCCGGCGTGCGGCTGCACCTCTCCGAGGTCAAGGGGCCGGTGATGGACCGCCTCAAGAACACCGAATTCCTGCACGGTCTGAGCGGCCGGGTGTTTCTCACCCACTACCAGGCCATTCACGAACTCTCGCCCGAAGTGGCTTGAGCCGGGCGGGACCGGCCAAGGGCATTGCAGGCCGATCCCGCAACGGGATCGCCACGGGCGCCTAATGGGCGCAGCGGCGGGCGAAAGCGCCTGCCCAGCGCCTGCCAGACACCCCCGAGGTCATTCGCCCATGCCGTTTCAAGCATCTCCCAAGCCACGCCGCCAGACCCTCGCGATGGCGACGGTCTTCTTCCTGACCCTCGCACTGACCACCCTCACCATGCCCGCTCACGCCACAGAAGAACCCGAGTACCGGGTGGTTCGAGAACTGCCCGGCGTCGAGCTGCGGCAGTACGCTCCCTACACCGTGGCCGAGGTGGTGGTGGCCGGTCCGGCGGGCGAGGCGGGCGGGCAGGCCTTTCCGATCCTGGCGGGCTACATCTTCGGCAAGAACAAGGGCGAGCGGAAGCTGGAGATGACGGCACCCGTGACGCAGACCGCCGTGCCCGTGAAGCTGGAGATGACCGCGCCCGTCACCCAGAGCGCTGCGCCAGGCGGCTTCCTCGTGCAGTTCGTGCTGCCCGCGGGGGTGACGCTGGACAATGCGCCGCAACCGCTGGACGAGCGCGTTCAACTGCGCGCGGTCCTGCCCACCCAGGTGGCGGTGATTCGCTACTCGGGCTTCTGGTCGGCGTCGAACGACAACGAACACCTGGTGAAGCTGCAGACGGCGCTGCGCGAAGCCGGGCT
This sequence comes from Hydrogenophaga sp., assembly GCF_030373225.1. GTDB lineage: Bacteria > Pseudomonadota > Gammaproteobacteria > Burkholderiales > Burkholderiaceae_C > Hydrogenophaga. Next base: position 81,580 of record NZ_JAUCZG010000015.1, read on the forward strand.
GTCATGGACCGGTGAGCCCGTGTACTCGCGGTACGACCCACCGTTCAAGCCCTGGTTCTTGCGGCGCAACGAGATCTGGCTCAAGGTGCCGCCGCCGCAGTGATGCCGGGCGACCTGCGGCCGCCGGGTTCATTCGTCGTCGCCGCCGCCATCCTGTCCGTCGCGCATCGCCATGTCTTCCCTGGAGATCCAGTTCCAGGCGTTCATGCAACCCAGGCCCAGGCCCACCACCAGCAGGGTCAGCGTCCAGAGACGGGCACCCGGAAACAGCTGGTCGAGCCACAGGCCGAGTGCCGCGCCCAGCAAGGTGGGCACTGCCACCGACCAGCCGACCAGACCCATCAGGCCCATACCCAGGTGGACCCCTGCCACCTGGTTGCGCAGTGCCATGGCCTCGCACGCGGCCAGCGCGCCCACCGGGTCCGCCAGCGTTGGCGCGGCCAGTGGTGGTGCCGTGCGTGGGGTGTTCAGGTGGTTCCTCATGACGGGCACCTGAACGGCCACCGGACAGGGACGGCCTGGACGGTCAGGCCCGCATCGACAGCGGCCTGCGTGGCAGCGGGTGCTCGGTTCATGGGAGGGGGTCCTGGTTCTGTCGCCGGTACCGGGGAGCAGGCCGCCGTCTGCAGGCAGACGGGTCGGCCCCCGGTCGGCGCTGGGCAGTCTGCAGTCTGCACAGCGCGGCCAGCATCGTCTGTACGACGACGAACACAGGTGCAGGCGATGGCACCTGGCGGCCCCGGAGCCACCCGAAGGTCCAGGGCCGCAGGCCGATGGTCTGGTGCTCCTGCGTGTTGGCCGGCAAGTGGGTGAGCGCCACTCACCCGCCTGGCCGGTCAACCCAGCATGGCCTTCCACATGCCATTGCCCCAGATCACCGCAGCGGCGCCCGAGCGTGCGTTGGCCTCCGGGTCCACGGTGAACTTGAACCTGGGTGGCTCGCCCGCCACCACGGTTCCCGAGACGTTGATGTTGATGGCCTCCTTGTGCGTCACATTGGCCCAGCAGATCCCCAGTGGAAGATCCACCGCGCCCGTTGACGCCACCGGGCTCTTGCCGGCAATGCGTTCCGCAATCGCCTCGGCCACCTGCTGGCCACTGCCAAACGCCACATGCCCGCTCTTGGGCAGGGGCGAGCCCTGCGAGTCGCCGATCACATAAATCCGATCGTCCACCTGGCTCTGAAAGCTCGGCAGCCTGACATTGGCCCAGCGTTCGCCCAGACCAGCCTGGCGGATCAGCGCGGGTGCGCGCATCGGCAGGATCAGGTTGGCATGGGCAAATGGCACGTCCCCGGAGGAGGTGACCAGCTGGCGCTTGCCCATGTTCACCGCGCTGATGGCGGTGTCGGGCAGGTACTCGATCTGGTTGGCATAGAGGCTCTTCATGCCTTTCAGAATGGGTTGGGCGATCGCCAGCGGCATGGGGTTGGGGTTGGCGTCGATCAGGATGATCTTGCCCCGGGTTCCGCGCTGCTTCATCTGCTCTGCGATCAGGAAGGCTCTCTCATACGGTGCGGGCGGGCAACGGTAGGGTGGCTTGGGCGCACTGATGACAAAGTCGCCGCCCTTGGCGAGAAACTCGTCCACCTGCCGGCGCACCGCCATCTGCTCGAAGGCACGAAAGCCGACCGGCAGCTGGGCGCGGGCTTCGGCATAGCCTTGAATGCCGTCCTCCATGTAGTCCACACCCGGTGAGAGCACCAGGAAGTCGTAGGGCAGGCGCTGGGTGGCGGTGACCACCACCTTGCTGGCGCGATCGATTTCCAGCACCCGCTCGCGCACGCGGCGTGCGCCGAGCTGGTCCACCCGCGCGTAGCTGCGCTGAAAGTCCGAGGCGGGCTGGTGACCTGCAATGAAATGCGCGCTCAGCGGACAGGACATGAAGGATTCGTTCGGTTCGACCAGGGTCACATCGGCCGCCGCCGTGGCCAGCAGACCGCGCACCGCCCCCAGGCCACCCCAGCCACCGCCCACCACCACCACGCGGGGTCTGGCGGCGGTGGACACAGAGGCGCATCCCGTTGAAAGCACCGCCACGCCCAGGGCGGCGGCTTGCAGCAGTTGACGGCGGCGAGGCTGGGCAATGGGGCGCATGGCGGTCTCCAGGGTGGTAAAAGTGGATGAGCACTTATATAACCATACATGCATAAATGTCTTTCCCCAGCGAGGGAAAACCCTGCACGACCCTCCTGGGCGCGCCTTGCCAGCAAAGCGTCTGATGCCGCAAAGCGCTTGACGCAAGACAAAACACGGCGGGTGCCGCCGGTGTCCAATCGCGCCATGAACCTCCTGGCTGCGCGCATCGTGAGGCGCTGGATGGCACCGCTGCTGCTGTTCGGGCTGTGGCTGGGCGCGCTGGCTGCGCAGCCCACCGCGCCAGCGGTCACGGAGGCGCCCGTGCTGCAGGTCTTTGTGCGCGACGGTTGCCCCTACTGCACCGACGCGAAGACCTTCCTCGACGGCGTGCAGCGCCAGCGGCCCGGGCTGCAGATCGTCTACCGCCAGGTCGACACCGACCCGGCTGCGCGCGACGCATTGAGCGCGCTGTCCGAAGCCCATGGCGTCTGGCCCCCGGGGGTGCCTGCCTTCCTGGCCGCCGGGCAGCTGATCGTGGGCTTCGAGAGCGCATCGACCACCGGGCAGGAGCTGCTTCGACTCATCGACGCCGGCAGCGCGGTGCAGAAACAGACAGTGGACAGCGCGCTCTTCGGCACGCTCAGCGAGCAGCGCCTGGGGCTGCCGCTGTTCACGCTGGCGCTGGGTCTGCTGGACGGCTTCAACCCCTGCGCGATGTGGGTCCTGCTCTTCCTGCTGGCCATGCTGGTGCGCCAGAACGACCGGCGGCGGGTCGCGCTCATCGCAGGCACCTTTGTCTTTGTGAGCGGCGCCGTCTACTACGCGTTCATGGCGGCGTGGCTGAACGTGTTCCTGGCGGTGGGCCTGTCGCAGCCGGTTCGGCTGTTGCTGGCGGGCGTGGCGCTGCTCATCGGCGCGTTCAACCTGAAGGATGTCTTCGCGCCCGGCCACGGCTTCAGCTTCAGCATTCCCGAAGGCGCCAGGCCCGGCCTGGTGGCCCGCATGCGCAAGGTGATGCAGACCCAGGCACTGGCCGCGTCGCTGCTGGGTGTGGCGGCGCTGGCGGTGGTGGTGAACCTGGTCGAGCTGCTGTGCACCGCAGGCCTGCCCGCCATCTACACCGCGGTGCTGGCACAGCAGCAGCTGGGCACAAGCGCACACCTGGCCTACCTGGGCCTGTACATCGTGGGCTACATGGCCGACGACGCGCTGATGGTCACGCTGGCCGTGCTGGCGCTCAACAGGGGCAAGCTCACGGAGCGCGCCGGGCGCGCACTGAAGCTGCTCAGCGGCCTGGTGATGCTGGCACTGGGGCTGGTGCTGCTGCTCAGGCCCGGTTGGCTGATGTGAACCGTTGCCGGCCGGCGAGGGCGGTGCACTGGCCGGTGCGCCTCGGAGCCGGCGTGTCGGTGGCGGCCGAGCCAATGAGTGAGACCCCTGCAACACGGTCCACGGACCACGGGCCACCGGCCATGGCGGGTACAGTTTCAACATACCCGGGCTGAGCTGGATCAAGGCTCGCTTCTTTCAGTTTCCTCAGGACCCTCTCAACCGTGAACCTGGACCAAATCAGCGTCTTGCTCATCCTCGGGTTCGTGATCGGCCTGTTTCTATGGGGCAAGTGGCGACACGACCTCGTGGCAGTCAGCGCTCTGGTGGCCTGTGTATGGTCGGGCCTGGTCAAGCCCGAAGACGCGTTCAGCGGCTTCGGCCATCCCGCCGTGATCACGGTGGCCTGCATGCTGATCATGAGCAAGGCGCTGCAGGTTTCGGGCGCTGTTGAAGTCCTGGCGCGCTACGCCATACCGGCCAAGGCAGGCCAGGTGCTGAGCCTGGCCGCTTTGATGGGTGTGGGCGCCCTGCTGTCTGGATTCATGAACAACGTGGGGGCCATGGCGCTGCTGATGCCGATCGCGCTCAAAGTGGCCACCCGTCTGTCCATCCCGCCAGGACGCATGCTCATGCCGCTGGCCTTCGGCACCATCCTGGGTGGCATGACAACGCTGATCGGAACACCACCCAACCTGATCGTCTCCGGATTCAGGGCCAGCATGGTCGGCGGCGAAGGCCCTTTTGCAATGTTCGATTTCGCGGCCATCGGCGTGCCTGTGGCTGTGTTGGGCGTGCTGTTCATCGCCGTGGTCGGGTGGCGGCTTGTCCCCAACCGCCAAGCCCAGGGACTGGAGGACTTTGACACCGGTGCGTACCTGACCGAGGCACGCATTCTCGAAGACGGCCCATCGGCAGGAAAAACGCTGGCGGAGGTGGAGAAAGTACTCGAAGACGCGGGCGCACAAGTGGTGGGCCTGGTTCGCAACGAAATGCGGATCACCGCGCCCAGCCCCCATCGCGTGCTGCTCGCCAGGGACATCCTTGTCATCGAAGCCGCCGCTGACACGCTGTCCACATTGCTGACGTCGCTCGGGCTGAAGCTGGAAGAGTCTGTGCGTCCGACGGACCAGACGGACCAGACGGAGGCAGACAAGCCGGCACGCGAGGGGGACACGCAACGCACAGGCGACGGGGTGGAGCCGGAGAAGAAGGCCGATGACCAGGACAAACCCCGTTCCGGTGCCGCAGAGATCGAGCTGATCGAGATGGTTGTGTTGCCGGGTCCCATCCTCACTGGGCGGTCGGCCAGCGACATCGCACTTCGGGCCCGCTACGGACTGAACCTGCTGGCGGTTTCCAGACAGGGAAATCGCTCGATCGAACGACTGCGGTCAATGGCCCTCCAGGCGGGCGACATTTTGCTGCTGCAGGGTCCGCCCGGCGCGATCGCCGAATTTGCCAGCGACACCGGTTGCGTGCCGCTGGCCGGGCGCGATCTGCAGATACCGAACATGCGAAAGGCGCTCAAGGCGTCGCTGGTGATGCTTCTGGCCGTGGTCGCCGCGGCCATGGGTCTGATGCCGGCGTCCATCGCCTTCATGGCCGGCGCCCTGTTCACACTGTTGCTGCGCGCTTTGCCCCTGCGCAGTGTGTACGAGGCCATCGACTGGCCTGTCATCGTCTTGCTGGGTGCCCTGTTTCCGCTTGCCAACGCCATGCAGTCCACAGGCGCAGCAGATCTGCTGGCGCGCGCCCTGATGAGCTCGGTGGCCCAGGGCAACGCCACCGTGGCGCTGGCCTTGGTATTGCTGGTGACGATGTTCCTGTCGGACCTCATGAACAACGCGGCCACAGCAGCGGTCATGTGTCCGGTGGCCATCGGCAGTGCGACGGCGCTCGGTGTCCGTCCCGACGCGTTTCTGATGGCTGTGGCCATCGGCGCATCGTGCGCCTTCCTCACGCCCATCGGACACCAGAACAACACCATGATCCTGGGACCGGGTGGATTCAGGTTCGGCGACTACTGGAAACTGGGTCTGCCGCTGGAGGTGCTGGTGGTGGCAATCAGCCTGCCTCTGCTGCTCATCGTCTGGCCGCTCTGAGCGGTTCGGGCAGCGCTGCAGAGTCAGGCCTCAGGCGCCGTCGACTCTTCGCCATGAGCTTCCTCATCGCGCACGATCAACACAGGCACTTTTGAGACGCGCGCCAGCGCCTGGGCGATGCTGTCCTTGACAGTACCGATGGACAAACGCACAGACGCTGCCTGGGTAGCCCCTCGAGCGGTGGCCTGCTCCGTCACGCGTTGCAAGATGGCATTGCCTTCTTCGCGCAGGGCGGTCTCGATCTCCGCAAGGTCCTGTTCCGACGAGGCCTGTGGCGGAACGACTTCGCTCACGCAAGCAACGCGCAACTCGGCATCCTGATCAAGTGCCAAGCGGATGGCCATCTGGATCGCTGGTTTGGAAAGATCGTCGTCGCTCACCGCGACCAGAATGCGAGGGAAGGCAAACACGATGTGTTGGGGCAGGGTTGTTACAACAACCACCAAGTCGCCAGTCCGAGGAACGCAAAAAAGCCGATCACGTCGGTCACCGTCGTCAGGACAACGCTGCCTGCCAATGCAGGGTCGATGCCCAGGCGAGTGAGCATCAGCGGAATCGCCAGTCCCGCCACGGCCGCGCACAGCAAATTGATCAGGATTGCGACGCCGAGTACGCCGCCCAGGCCCCAGTTGCCAAACCAGGCCACTGCCAACAGGGCGATCACGCTGGACCACAACAGACCGTTGAGAATTGAGATGCCAAGTTCGCGGTTCAACAGATCACGCCAGTTGCCTTTCTGCACCTGCCCCAGCGCCAAGCCCCGGATCACCAACGTCAGCGTCTGACTGCCGGCGATGCCTCCCATGCTGGCCACGATGGGCATAAGCACCGCCAGTGCGACCAGTTGAGACAGCGTGGCCTGAAATCGACCGATGACCCAAGCCGCCAGGAAAGCCGTCAACAGGTTGATGCCCAGCCACAGCGCACGCCGCCGCGAACTGACGAGCACCGGCGCGAAGATGTCGGCCTCGTCGTCAAGACCTGCCATCTGCATCATCGTGCGCTCCGAGTCCTCGCGGATCAGGTCAACGACATCGTCGACCGTGATGCGGCCCACCAGTCGCGAGGCCGCGTCGACCACCGGCGCCGAGATCAGATCAAAGTTCTGGAACAAGCGCGCCACTTCCGTGCCCGGGGTGTCGACGGGAATGCTGGCGAGATCGGTGCGCATCACGTCGGCCACATGCGTGTCCAGCCCCGAGGTGACGAGCGCGCTCAGCGGCAGGGCGCCGCGGTAGGTGCCCTCGCGGTCGACGACCATCAGCACGTCGGTTTGCGGCGGCAGGGTCTCCATTTGTCGAAGGTAGCGCAGCACGGTGCTCACCTTGACATCGGCTCGAACTTCGATCACATCGGTATTCATCAGGCCGCCGGCCGCGTCCTCCGGGTAACGCAGCATCGAGTCCAGTTGCTGGCGGCGACGGCCGGTGTTGGCGTTCATCAACAGCGCCGCCACCTCGGCTGGCAGCACCTGGATGAGGTCGACCAGGTCGTCCAGCGCAAGCGGCTGCACGGCCGCCAGAAGGTCATCGGGTTCCAGCTCGGTGGCCAGCGCGCTGCGGATCTCGTCGTGCAGGTAGACGAGCACCTTGCCGCTGCGCTCAACGTCCACCATGCTCCAGACGGTGCTTCGCTCGCGCGGAGGCAGCGCCTCCAGCAAGCCCGCCACCTTGGCCGGGTGGGTGCCGCGCAGGATCTTGCCCACGCGCTTGAGCTTGCCACGAGCGTAGGCTCGTCGCACGGCATCCAGCTGGTTGGGCGCGGTGGTATCGACGGCGGAGTCGTCACTGCTGTCGCTTGCCAGTTGGGCGCGCAGCGCGGGCCTCAGGTGCGGCAGCACCCGTTCCTCCATGGGCAGATCGATCTGCTGCCACAGAGACAGCCGCTGCTCCGGCGCAAGGCGCTCGAGCAGGGCCGCGACCATCGCGGGGTGCATGCGCTGCAGCAGCTTGCGCACACGCTTGTTCCGCCCCTCGTCAATGGCCTGAACGATGTGCTCGCTGTCAGTGCGGCCTTGCAGCACAGTGTCGGTTTCAGCCTTGGTGTCGTCGTTTTTCATGGCCTGATCTGGGCAGCAGCGCTTGCGTTCCGCTGTTCCTGGAAAGTCGCGAGCAAGCGCAGCTTGTGCAGTCGATCTTGCCATGGCATGGGTCCTTGACGGGGTGGCTGACGCCGTATGGGCACTGGCAGCAGTCGCAGCGAAGTCGAAGACCAGGCGCCGAGGGCAGTTCAAGACTGGTCTCGGACGTTCGTCGTCGAAGCACCGAATCGTCATGACGGCGCTTTCCCTTCATTGCGGCAAGCAGCGCTCGAACGGCCGAAGGTCCTTCCGTACGTGTCGCTCCCCCGCGTTGGGTGGACTGGGGCGTCCGAGCACTGCTTGCAACAATGGATCACTGCGGCGTGCGCCTTACGTGGTCAGGTCTCCGTCTGCTCGGAGATCTCGAGTGCGTCATCGACCTCGATGCCGAGGTATCTCACGGTTGATTCCAGCCTATGTACTGAAGTCCATAGGCTGGACTATCTCCCGTGGACGACTA